>NZ_CP094846.1:0-600000 GCF_022832975.1 Ornithobacterium rhinotracheale
CGTTTTACTATCCACATACATCAAAATAATCTTATACGTCGTATTCGCAATAAAATTCACCGCACTACCACTCCAATCAATTGCCGAGTGTGTCGGTAGTCGAGCACCATTAAAAAAAATCACATTCACCACACCGCGTTTGGCATTGGTTAAGTCTATCGTAAAGGTGTCTAGTGGCCGTCCTCGTGTGCCGTAGTCCCTATCTCGGTCAAATTTGATAGCCGTCTCCGTGGATAGCTCCACGGGCAAATTATCCAGTACTTCTTTGTACTCATTCGTGAAATCATTAGCGCTAAGCCCTTTGCCCTCTTCTTTATCTACTTTTTGGTTAAGTGCTTCCGTGTTTTCAGTCTTGAAGCTCTCGAATGATGTTTTTTCCAATTTTACAGAATCAAGCTCTAAAAAGCGATCTCTCTCCTCCCGCGTAAGTACAAGAATTGGCAAATCCGAATATACAATGTATTCCAGCGCACGCTGAGCATCAGCGGGGTTATCATACACCCTGCCATCTATTTCCACCTCGCTCACTTCGCATTCTAATATAGAGAGCGCCGCGTTCTGCGTATGTGCAATGCGCAACCGCGAACCTTCGACACTGGCCGAGTAGTTTTTCAGTGCCAATGCGCCATTTATCTGGAATGCGTAATCGGCTAAATCGTCGTTATCTATTCTCTTAATTTCGTAACCCATTGTACTTATTTTAAAGCAAAATTATTGTTTGAAATCCCTGCGTTAAAGGACAGGCTAAAAGTATAAACCACTCTTTTTAGCTATGAGTCCACGGCTGCCATCGTCCCCGTCCTGGTAACATGGGAAATCGTCTGGATGAGCCTTTAAATAATCCAGCAACAGCTTAAAATATTCGTTTCCTCTACGCCAGCGACTATCTCTAAATGCGGCTAATGCCGTAGGCGATAGCACCGCCGATTTTTGCCATGGCAATTGCTCCCAAATCATCAGTAGTTTTGATCCCGTAAAAGCAAACATTCCCGCTGCGGCGTCATCGGCCAATGCGTAGTTGGCCATGCAAGCTCGTAGCCATTCCGCCAATAAATCGTTCTGCATAATGTCTTCTATGGAGCAGGCTTTGAGCTTTTTGGCTATGAGTAGTAGCCATATCTCTCGGAGTATTCCACTCATGTGGCTGAAAGCATCCCACCCCAAATGAATGTTGGTGGCTTTGAAAAAATCGTCTGGAGATGCAAAGATCTTCCCAGGCGTTTGCACCGACACGATTTGGTGTGTAGTAGGGGTGAGCTTGAGCAAGTTCACGGCATCTGTGAGTGCATCGTCTGCAATCTGCGCTGCGCTGAGTGCCATGTCTCGAATGTCCCACCAGTTGGCGTTTGAAGTCTTTGGGTCTCGAGTATTGCTAGCCCCAAAGTTGCTGATGTTTACTTTGATAAATGGCATAGCCAGTGGTAGCGTGTAGTGCGCTACTGCTTTTTTTATCAATGAGAATGCTTTTTCGTGCTCGGGTGCTTCTTTTATCTCATCGATAAGTTCTACAGGGATGAAAGGATGTATTTTTCTGCGCAAAGCCACTTCTTCATACGGCGTCAAATACTCAATATCGATTAATCGGCGTACTAAAATCTCCTTGTTTAAGTCTTCTTTGGTTTTAA
Organism: Ornithobacterium rhinotracheale; assembly: GCF_022832975.1. Taxonomy (NCBI): domain Bacteria; kingdom Pseudomonadati; phylum Bacteroidota; class Flavobacteriia; order Flavobacteriales; family Weeksellaceae; genus Ornithobacterium; species Ornithobacterium rhinotracheale. The sequence continues at coordinate 1,626 of NZ_CP094846.1, forward strand.
ATAATTCCATTTTGCGAAATTTCTATTTTATGATTTTGCGTTTATATAAGTTGGTCCTATTTTAATGTCATCAAAACTTATCCCTTCCGTGTAATAAATATCATCATCACCATAATCGAGAATGAAATAAAAATCATTTTCCATTCTCCAATTTAAGTGGCATATTAACTTTTGCAGCTCTTTGTTTTTGAAATTAATCACACCTTTATCTCCAATATCCAATATAAGTCCAACAGCATTTAATCCACACATTAAATGCTTTTCAAAAAGAGAAATAACATCATTTAAATCATTAACTAAAAAAGGATATAATTTAATTTCTGCTTCTCCTACTTTTTCATTATTACCTCCATAGATTTGTGCTTTTATTACTTTTAATGGTGGAATTCTGCGAATTGGTATGCGTGCATATTTCACAACGCCGTTTACGCTATCTCTTAATACTTTAAATTCTTCTAAATCTTCCATATTTAAGTTTTTAATTTACTACTTCAGTTTGTCCGTTGGGATTTTTGTCCAAAGTCGTAAGGTTAAGATTTGGAAAGTTGCCAATCAAAGTTTCGTCCCAGCCGTTGAAGTCTCGAATGAAATTAAAAACCTCGAGCAAGTGCATGCGTTTAAAAGGCATCTTGCTACATAATATGGTGTAAGCTTCTCGCTTATCGGAACCAGAGCCACTCAAGTTTTTACCGCCTGGTATTCCTGCACCAATGAGCGAGGGGTCTACACCCATGGCAAAAAGTATCTGCGAGTTTCCTGCGGCTGCGTCTGGCAGGAAGTTTCCATCCTTAATTTTGTCATCAATCGGCACGATTTCAATGCCACGCATCAAGTTGCCGTTCATATCCTTAAAATACGGCGAAATCAACGAACGCCCCGCTGCCTCGTTACCACTCATATGTTCATCGATGGTGTTTACTACTTCGTCTCGCTTTTTTTCTTTTTCTTCTGTAGACATATCGTCCCATGCATTTCTTCCATATTTGCGAGTCATAAACTCATCGGAGATATAAACTACATATTTAAAGTGCAATTGATTCGCAAACATGTACTTCTTAAACTCAGGCACTGAAAGCACCGTCTCCGTCCATCCATTATTGAAGGCGGAATGCCAGCCCACCCGTGGGTACAACCTCTCCGAAGTCTTAATCGTAGACACAGGAATAATGAAGCGAGTGAGCTTTTTCTCTTTAGCGTATTGCTTAATTTCTTCTACCGATGCGCCCACTTCTGGAATCATTGGCACTTTGACATTCATCGCTTCGTTGTATTCTTCCCAATTCGAATTAATGAATACTTTGTCCACAAAAAATTTCTTTTTATCTGGAGCTCCAAAACGGCACCACGCTGCTTGATGCCTTTTTACTGAAATGATTTTATTTCCGTCTGGAGATAATAAGAATTCGGGAAAGGCTAATCTAAAAATCTCATAATCGGTGATCAGCCCCGCCATGAATAAGTTCCACTTAGTCCTTTTAAAAAAATCTTTGATTTCTGGGAATGCGTTCACTGAACGCTCTCTGGTGTCTACGCCTTTTTCGGTCTCGACTTCCTGGTAAAGTTTGAAACCATTACCATAATGCGCTGTGGTTAAAACTTCTACCCCGCCAATGGCGGCATCTGTTTTTTCAAACTTCCGCAGAAACTCCTGCGGATACAAATTGTCATCACCCCAAGGAGAAATGTCATCGATGGCATTTTCCTCGTTCATTGGGATTTGCGCCTTTTTAAAAGTGTCGGTTACCGCCAAGGTTGACCCAATGGCGTATAAGCCGTTATTTAATTTTTTCATTTAATATAAAACTGGTTTTCCGTTATATTCCTTGATGAAAATAATATGTATTGTTTTTATACTACCGTCTGGTAGTTTAATGTTCCTGGTTCTGTTTTCGAAGTGGTTCGGGTTCCGCAGGTATTGCGTTTTTTTTGTGGGCGTCATCAATTCACACCCACGATATTCAACCACCCGCCCCGCAGATTTGTTTTGTTTGTTGAATTGCCAAATTTTAAGGTTGAATTTTACCCCTTCATTTTTTGAAGTCCGTTGTTTCATTGCCTCGAGAACTTCCCGCAAATACATAAAATTTTTCACCCTACAAATATGAATTAACGCCACGCAAATAGAAAGGACACGAAAAAAAAGCCGCTTTTTACATAGGTTTTTCTCAAAAATATTTTTTCAACAAATTGATACACAAATATTTAAATGTTAAATAGTTAGGTTTTTTCTCATATTGCAAATTTGAACCCCTCAGCCGCCTAAGCTCTTTCTACGATTGCCTTTTTTTGTTTTTACGGAAATATGAAAAGCCAACTTGTGAAAGTTGGCTTTTGTGAAATTTGAGATTTTCTGAAAAAACTAAAAACTTGAGACCAAGTAGCTCGATTGAGCGTAAGGGTCCAGCAATTTGTGATAGTTCCACCAAATGCTGTAATCGAAGGCATCAGACAAGTGAGTGGCGTGTTCCTGCGGAATTGATTGTCTTTCCGAGCTTTTATCCTTCTCAAACTGGTCGTCTTTATGCTTAAGTCCAGCGTTTTCCATAGATATGAGCAGGTTGGGACATTTGTCCTGGTTTATTCTCACTTTTGGAAGCGTAGATTCTTCTTCCGCGAGAATTCTATTTATTAAATTAAATTTATCTGTATGAGATGGATTATTTGTGTTTGGCGTATTATTAAATACTTTCCAGCCAGCACTTCTCAATTGGTCCTCTACATCTCGAGCAAGGGTAGTCTTCGAGTTGGTCTCAGTCTTATAACCAGAACGGTCATGCAGCAAGTAGATTGTTTTACTGCTATGAACTATTGGTGTATAATAATCAATTATTTTTTTTATTAAATCAGATAAGATGTCTGGATTCTTCACATAAAACTCATTGATAAACTTTCTAGTGTTTGAGAGCTTATGGTATTGGCTCACCACGGCTACATTGATTCTCCCCCCGAAGTCTAGCGATACTTCCAGCGGGAGGGTTCTAATCAAATCTTGATCTAGCAAGCAATCTATCTTCGTAGTTAAATTTATGCTTCCCGCATCTTTGATTTCATTAGAATAAAAGTTCTTAGGGCTTAATGAGGCATAGAAGCCATCGGGAACTGCGGGAGGTCGTATGTTCATAATCTCTGCATTAAACTTCACTTCGCTTTCTGCATGCTCGCGCATATCATCAAACCAGCCTTCTGTTAAATTCATTTTGTTTATCAAAGCATTTGCTTTGATGAATGCGTATTTATCTGGCGCGTTTTTGGCTAGTTTTTCTCCCTCGGTAAACCATTTTCCCACATGAGTGAGCGCCACGGTAGAAGTGTATATTTGAGCATTGAGCATTTTTGCTTTTTCAAATTCAACCTTTTTGGCTCGGTTCGTGGTCAAAACATTATCGAATAATCGTTCTTGGCGTAACAGAGCTGCCTCGTCACCGATTACATAATAAGAGTTCAAACCACGCCCAGAATTTGGGTCGTCCAAAGAAACTAAAACCATAATATGTCCATTGGCAAAATGAATTACATTGGCCCAGTTGTCTGGAGATTGAAATGGCATCTCGAACCCTAGGGCACGGCCACATCTCCCCACCACATAATCTACACCCTCATACAAGCCAAATAGCTCAAGTCCCTCCTTAGTAGACATAAAGGTTCTGGATTTTATTTGCGTGAAAGTAGCTCCCACCAAAATCCCCGTAGCTCTGGGCATTTCTTTTACGGCAATGAATATGTAATAGGCTAGAATAGTAGATTTCCCTGCACCACGCCCAGCCTCAATGAAGATTCTCTTTTTGCCAAACATTAGTGCTTTTACAGCTACCATCTGTAAGGTGTTTAATTTAACTTCCTGCTTCTTCATCGTCGTTATCCGTTACATCTCTATACTCAATATCAGACACATCGACATTGTTCAAGTCGATAACCCCAAGCTGATCATACGCCTTGCGTAATATTCTATTCGACTCTCGATTGAGCTTAATTTCGATATCTACAGATTCCAGTTTTTCTGGATTTACTTTTGCTGCCTCTGCATTAAAGTTAACAAGCGATTTGTACGAATCCAGTGCCTTATTGGCTGAAAAAGTATCCCCATTCTTGAGGCTCATTTGGTATAGCATCCAGTAGTTTTCCATCAAAATAGCACGCTCAAATTCTACTTCCACCTTTTGAATACTCCCAAAGATGAATTCTGATTGCGCCGCATCACGATATGCCGTAGCCTTTGACACGCCCATCTCTCGACAATGAATTTTTACTGCCTGATGGCGACTATACTTCTTATCAAAGCGCAAAGAGTGGAAGTGGAGCAGGCGCTTTTTGATAGCCTCCTCGTGTTCCGTGAGCTTAAAATCCTCCTCAATATACGAGGCTTTAATCCGTTGCAAAGTGCTGTCTTTGGTGAATTTCACGACATTCATATGGCAAAAATCAAGGCTTTTTCCTCTAAAAAAAAGGACATAAAAAAGCCCCGCCAAAAGGCGAGGCAAGGTGTAATTAAAAAACAAGTAAATATTAATTACTTGATATTGTTAGCTGCCGTTTTTATTCGATCGGATAAATCAACTAACGCTCCTTTTAGAATTTCTTTTTCTTCGGAAGTGAATTCAGCGTTCGGTTCTCCGTTAAAACCCTTTCCATTCATCTTTTTACTAAGCCATGAACGACTTTTTTTGAAGTATCTTTCTGAAATTTCACCCCAGGAAACATCAATTATGATATCCCATAGTTGCTGTTTCATTGTTAGTTTTTCTTCTTGCTTATTGACTATAAATCCCATGATATTGTTGTTTTAAACACCCCCCTTTCGAGGGGTGCTGTTTGTTTTACTCTTTCTTTTTTTCTTGCTCTTGATAATCTAAATCCATTAATTCATCGACTAAATCTTGGATTTCAATTTTCAACATTTTAGCTCCGTTTGGGTAAGCTTTTCTGTAGTTACGAATGGCATTTATCAAATCCCATTCTTCCTCGGTAATTTCTTTTTGTATCATATTTAGCTTGTTTTGTAATTACACTACAAAGATAATCAATTTTTTTTGATTATGAAATATTTAATCAATTTTTTTTGATTGTTTTTTCCAAAAAATAAGCCCGACGAATCAGGCTTATTTTCACGAAAATTAAAAAATAAGAATGTTAGCTATTATTTTAAAACATTAATTAACTCCATCAGATAAAATCTTCCCTCGCAAATAGCCTGTTGTTGGGTGTAAGAATCTTTATTGTTCAAATAAATGCTAATTACATTATCTAAGAATTTTTGTAACTGAGTTCTTACAAAATCTTCTCCACCAGCACTAAAAATCCAGTATTCAAAATCTTTGGGAGTGCTGTTTTTTTTCTTCAGAACATTACACATTTCTAAGATATAAAACCTACCATAAGAAATACTTTCCCTGTACATTTGGCATTCTTTTTCCTCCAAAAAAAGATGGATAACTACATTTAAAAAACTTTCTAAATCTTGAGCCATTTGCTCTGGACCATCCAATAGGTCTGCCCATTCCATTAAAAGTTCTCCTTTGCTTTTTTGCACCTCGTTACTATTGTTCACGATTGGTGTGTTTTCGTTTGAGTGATTTAACATAATGAAAATTTTTAAAAATAGCGGTGCTGTTAGGTTCACTCAAAAAAGAAAAACCCCAAGCCGTTACCGGTACTTGACACCGCTGTATTAACAATAAAATTGATTTTAAACTGTACATTTTTGAGTGATTTAACACTGCAAATATACACATAAAATTTATTTACACAAATATTTTGTGTGAAAATTAGGGTAAAGCAGAAAAAGCCCCGCCTTTTGCGGGGCTTAAAAAGCAATAGTTAATAAAAGTGTTGAATTAATATTAAAGTTCTATTGCCAGTAATTCTTTCCCTAATTGATGCAATCCATTTTGAATTCTTTCCCTCTGTGGTTTTCTTGGTTTTTTTAAACCTGTAGAATATTGGTGTATCAATTTTTGGTTAATGCCGGTTAGTTTTTCAAAAGCTGGGTTAGATAGAACTCCTTTATAATATTGTAAAAGACTTTCTATATCAAATTTAAAAACTAACTCATAATTTCCTTTTAATTCCTTAGGAATTTGCTCTTCTTCAAAATAAGATTTTATAGTATCAATAGCCTCTACTATAGATTGTTTACACTCTTGTGGAGTGTCACCTGCTCCGTAAATACCTTTTACATTTTCGGCATAAGCACCATAACTGCCGTCTTTTGCTTTCTCTATAATGATTTTTATTGTTTTCATATTTTTTATGTTTCGTATGGGGCTTATTTCAGCCCCATTTGTTTTTTTAAACTTTTTTCTAATCCTGTAGGGATTTCTTTACTTCCGTGGTTAGGAATACTAATTTGCTCGCCATTTTTCTCCCATATTTCGTGGCTACCCTTTCCCTGTCGCTGCAGTCGCCAACCATTCTTTTTTATAAACTTAAAAAACTCTTTGTACTTCATAGAACTTTCTATATTAATTCAACATTGCAAAGGTATATATTTATATACTATTTTACAAGTTTTTTTATATAAAAATTAGGGTATATATGAAAAATAAAATTAATAATTACATTGAATATTAGTATATATGCTAATTTATATCTATATTTGCCCCTATGAAAAACAATTTTTTAAACACAAACAACATGGAACGAATCAGAGAAGTATTAAAAAATTACGGAATTACACAAAAAGAATTAGCGGAGAAACTTGGGATTTCTCCTGTGTCTTTACATCAAAGGCTTAAAAATCCTACACTATCTTCGTTAAAGGAAATTGCAGAAAATATCCCTTGCAATATCCACGAGTTAATAGAAGCAGGAAATGACCATGCACATTTTTATGAAAATGGAACTTGGTATGGTATAAGGAAAAAATAACTTTAAAAAAAATCCTGACTTATTAATAGTCAGGATTTTTTTTACTCATCGTTAATTAATTCTGTCAGTTTTTCGATTTGTAAATCAAGCTCAGCAAGAATCTCCAACTTCTTATTGAGCATGTTTAGTTTAGTTTTAAAATTAGCGTCTTCTGGCGGCGGCAGTTCTTCCTTTAGTTTTTTTATCGTCCGCATCCTCTTAGACTTGTTGCTTCTCAAGTTTCTGAGCTTGAGTGTTAGTTTTTTTTCTGGAATTTGGCTAAAGTCTTCTTTTGTTTCCGTGGGCATAATTCGCTTATGCTCTCGAAAATGGTTTAAAACTTTGGTAGCCTTGTCCATTTTTTGGAACTTGTCCCAAATTTCCCACTGCAATTTTGCCGCTTGTAGCATTGAATTTTCTGGGATTTTGTTCAACTTCATTTTAAGCGAACAGACTTCTAAAAAAGCTTGTTTACGCTGAATGTAGACTTCGTGCAGTTCTGGCGGATATTGCGATATCAAATCCCTATTGGGCATCTCTGGACGATAATCTGGAGCCTTTTCTTTTTGATTAATAGTGGATTCAACTACTTTATTTCCAGCGTTTAGCTTACGGAGCTCATACTTTAATTTGGCTTCGTTTTTTAAAGTAGGAGATTGGAGCGATTTCAATAATCGCTCGTCTCCTCCTAACATTAAATATTGCTTTTTTAATTTTTCAAACTCACTTTTTGTCATTGGCTTTCAAAATTTCCATCAAGATTTTTACTTCTGATGTCTTTTTTTCTGCTTTTTTGAGTTGAATTAATTCCTCAAGTTTTGATTTAGGACATTTCTGCAATAATGCAGCTCCTTCCTTAGTGATGGCAATGTGCTTGAAGCCTTGCAAATAGAGCTTCAAGCACAATTTATCACTTGGCAAAGTTCTTAAATCTACTGGCTCACGCCCATTTCGGTAGATTACGCTCCCAGGGGATAAATTTTTAAAATTTTCCATAGGAATTAAGCGTCTTCTCCTTCCACAATATCGCCCTCGTACAAATACACATAAGTATTGGCTTTGATAGTGAAAGTATTTGTGGCTTTATCCTCGTAGGCTTTCCCTGTAGTGGATTCTGCACTTTCGATCATCGCAGGGCTGAACTTGGTACCAATAATCCAGTTTTTTCCGTTGGAATCTGGAATATTCCAAACCATCGGAACATTAGCAAATCGGCGTTTAAATCCCAGTGGCTTTAATCCAAAATTAGGAATTTGAATAGTCAATTCGACTTGTCCTTTTTGGTTGCCTTTTCCACCTACGAGCACTTCTTTTAACTCGTTTTCATCCATTACCAGGTCAATGCCCTTCCATTTCTTATCGCTTTTTAGCGTAATTCCTCCGCTTGCGATTTTTACAATTTCTTCAAGTTTACCCGTTTTAGCGGGCAAAACCATAGTTTCAATGAAAGCGGCAGGAATATACTGCGCTCTCAAGCTCAAGCCCGATGCTGATTCTGCATTGGGGCAGTTGTCTATATTCTCGGGGGTTACCCCTTCAAAACATGTGTCTTTAGCCATTGTATTCTTCTATTAAGGTTGATTTTCCTGCAATTAATTCTAAGAGATAATCCTCGTTTTGGGATAACTCTTCTAAACTCATAATTTCGTCGTTGTAGCGCACGGGATCTGGCGCACCATCTCTGAACTTATATTTTTTACCTCTAAAAATAAAGGTTCCCAAAAAAGGAGCTTTTTGGTAAGCTATAAATTCATTTTCTTCCACAACATCAGCTGAGGTGCTTAACTCCTCAGGTTGGGTGTTTAACTCTTCAGCTGGGGTGCTTAACTCCTCGGTTGGGGTGCTTAACTCTTCAGCTGGGGTGGTTACACCTTCTGCTTTTTCTTCAATTTCTGTGGGTTTCGTCTTTTTTGCCATATCTAAAAGGTTTAAAGAATTAGCACCCTAAGGCACTAATTCTTGATTTTTTTATGCAGTTAATTTTTCTTCTGGATAATACAATGCATTCAATTCAGCATTGTTCAAACCTCTTTGTTTTCCTCCTTCAGAAGTATGAACGAATGTCAACTCGTTAATCGCAAAGTCATAACCTAGTGTGAACTCACCGAGAATGTTTAAAATTCTCTTATCTCTCTGAACATCGGTAATCGTAGCTGGATTGTCGATGATGTCAACCAATCGGATTAGTCCGTTTTCTACGGTAGCGAACATTGGACCTGTGTAGCCAGGTAATCCCACAATTTCTCTTTTGCCTAATCTTGTGCGGAACTGGTCAGTATTAAACTGATTTTGTCCGTACTTATCTTCATACGCTAATTGATACGCTTCCTTCTGAGTATCTGACATGAAGATTTTTTTCACTTGATTTTTAGCTACTTTAGGTAGAGCACGCTCGAATGCCAATACTTCGTCTAAGATATTAACCTCGGTAACTTCGTTACCTGGAATTAGGAAGAATGGATTGTCTGAATTTTTCAGTCCGTTTTTCACGATGGTATTTAATCCATCCATTGAGTAACCAAACTCAGGAGTATCTAAACCAATTTTAGCAGCGTTGTATTCCCCTGTGATAGATAAAATTTCCACATCGGAAATAATTTTTTGCTTGAGCAAATCAATAGCATGCTTAGAGATAGCTTTTTGCTCTAATGGCTTACCTTCATCATACCAATCCTCCAAAACAGAACCAATGATTTCGGCTGGGTCTAATTGGAAATCTACTTTTTGATGATAGTTTTTGCTCACCTTGGTTCTAAACTGAATGTCCCCAAACGGTGTCCATTTCTTAGAATTAAAACCTTGCACTACATGCCCTATTAGTGAATGGATAGATGGATATTCTCCACGCACTTTGGTAATAGTTCTAGCGTGTTTGTTAAGCGTGATGTCTTTTGACATGATTGCCGCTTGCAACACTTTAGGTTGCGTTTTTACATAACGCAAAACCTCTTTTTGAATTTGTTCAATATTAATTTTCGGCATCTTCTATAAATTTTTTAGTGTTTGATAAATGTCATCATTTGGGTCCATGTAGCCACCTTCTAATTTAGGCTCGTCATCTTCTCTGGGGTCGTCGTCCGAACCTTGCACTGGTGCAAAAGAATGGCTGTTTTTTGATTCAGCGTATTTTTTGCATTGAGCACCCAAAGCTTCGATGCTTGCTGCCATATTTTCTTGCGCATCCAAATTGTTTGATTTTAACGCATCGGTTAAAGCCTGCTGAATTTCTTCTTGTGATGCTTTCATCTTTTCAGCTTGCGCTTTGAGTTCTTCATTTTCGGCTTTATACTTGTCAGTAAGTGCTAAAGCCTCTTCGATTTTTTCGGCTTGCTCTTCATCAAGCTTAGTCGTTTTTTTTCCTCCCATTAATGGAGTGTTGAATTCGAGAGCTGTTACTCCCAATACCAATGATAAAAGTTTAAATTTCATATTTATAAGTTGTTGATTAATTCTTCCAGTGTCATCATTTCATCGGCTAAACCGACTTCTACGGCTTCCTCGGGTCTATAAGTTTTTCCTTTGAAAATTAAGCCGTCGTCTTTGAGTTTATCCCCTCTATATTCTTTCATCGAATTGATGAAATTATCTGCGTGCTTTCTCAAATCTTCCAGGATAAATTTTTCATTGCCTTTTTCCCATTCACGGAATTCTTTGTTTTTCTCGGTGGATTGCGGAGCGTAGGCTTCATAAATTTTAGCACCCATTTTTTCATACATAGCTGAAAAGTCCTGGTATGAAATCATCGTCCCTATGCTTCCCATTAAATCAGCATAGGGAGATACAACGCCCAAATCTGCTGCAGAAAAAATCTGCTGAGCCGAACTACAAGCATAGCCATTGGTAAAAGCAATGGTAGGTTTGGAACAGCTTCGTATTTTTTCGCAGAACTCTTGGGTTCCACTTACCATTCCGCCACCAGAATCAATATTTAAAATAATATGTGATACCGCAGTGCTTTCGTCTAAAGCTCTGATCACATGCCCTAAAAATTGAGTGCCTATTGTTTCCATCCACCAATCACTATACTTTGTGATTGGTCCCATCACATCCATGATGATGGGCTTGGGAGATTTTGCAGAACCCGTGTCTTGCTTATTTATTTTTTCTACATAATAGAGTTCGTCCCAATTGCTGATAGGAAGATCCTTTTTTTCCAAAGCAAGCATCCATTTAGAGAATGTACTTAGAAAAAAAGGCTTATGCATTGATAAAGGTTGAAAAAGTAAATTGTTATTCATTCCTTTTTTTATGCGAAATTATCGCATAGGATTTCCGAATAAAAGGACTTTAAATAATTGCTTTTTAATGCTGTCTTCTGGAAGTTTATTAATAGTTGGGTAAACGGTAGTTTTCCCTTCGATGATCAATTCATAGTAGTCTTGGCCGCTGGTGTTGTCTTTAATTTTATCATCAATTCTAAAAGTCATCGGTTCCGATGAATTTCCAAAAACTTGAAAATCATCGTTTGTGATGAGAACGCCTATGTATGCGTTTTTCTTGACAAACCGCCTAATTTCCACGATTTCATTACTTGAGATAGGGTAAAATTGTGAGACAATTTTTATATCATGATATCGATTGAAGTTTTTTTCCTTGTATGAAACATCTCTTTTTATCGTGTGATCTGTATTGACACGAATTTTCAAAAGGTAATTTTCAATGTCTGGAAATCGTCCATTATAGTTTTGATTATAAGTCAAAACAGACTTGTCCAGAAGCACCAACCAACGAGAGGCTCGAGTTTTTTCCTCTGGAATATTGCAAAAAAATGCGTTTTTTTCTCCCATTTTGCGAAATTTCTATTATTTAATCAACAAGCATTCTATCCAGTATGTCTGCTTTTTTTCTTCCAAAATCCTTGAGTACCGAATCCAGAGAAAGTTCTTCTTCGGTAATACCATATACCTCCAAAAAATTGACAATACTTTCCTTGTATGGAATGCCCTTAGCCAAATTATTAATTACCGCATTGGTGTACATCTGTTCTCGGAACCAAATATTAATTGTTTTGGCAATTATTATTTGGTCCTGTTCAAAAATATGGCAACCTTCTTTCTCAAACATGCTCAAGCTCATTTTAATCGTGTAGGGCATGAGATTGTCTTTATTTTTGGGCGGATTCATTTGTTTGTTCGTCTTTTTACGCAAGATGCCTAAGATCATCACGCCAAATGGAGTTTTAAAATCTGCATACAAATACTTTCCATACAATCTGGAGAGATATTTATGTAGATAAGGAGGAATGTTCAGTTCAATGGATATCATGTGTTTGTTTTAAGGCAAAAATACAAATAAATGAACAGTAAATAAAGGTCAAAAACATTGATGCGTCAAAAAAAATCCCGCAAGCCAACAAATAGAAATTGAAAATCGTTGTGAAAATTGTGAATTTGATTTTTTGACATGTAATCTACTGAATATCAATATTTAAAATCTAACATTTTTAGAAATAAAAGTTGTGAATGGCTAAAATTGAGTTTTGTGAATTTTTGTGATGGGCTTTTTTCCTCTTTTATTCACAATTTTATTTTGTGAATATTGATTTCATTCACAAAAAAAGTTGTGAATTATATATACTTAATAATCAAACTCTTAACGCTCTTATTTTCGTGTTTCACAAATTTCACAACAAAAATCCATTTCATAAATAAAAAAGGGTAAAAGGGAGTTGAGGGCATAGGTGTGCCACCCCCGTCATCGTAGTAAAAAGAGTTTGAAAAAAGCAGTGAATTCTGAAGCACAAAAAAACCTGCCGTTGGGCAGGTAAAAACTTGAGTGGAGTGTTTTATTTTAACGCTGTAGCGAGTGGGGGAATCGAACCCCCGCAGAGCTTATCCATACGACTACTCCGAGTTCTTGATGGAATCTATCGTTTAGATAGGAGAGTCGAACATTCTCTCTTTATGGTCGTATTTTTGGAACCTTCCGCTCGCTAATTCTTCCAAGGTCGATAATTCAACCTGGTCTAGGTTCTGCGCAAGCTTGAGCAATAATTCTTGCTTGCGCACATCTGTGGAAGTGCACACCTCTGGTTTAAATCCACCGAAATTGCGCAGCATCCATTCCTGCGCATATCTACGGCTATTCGGGTCGCTCATAATTTCTTCCAACACCTCAGAAAGCGTATCGATAATGTCAATTTTACTCATTTTGAGTTGTTTTAACTTTATTCATGAATATTGTTTATCGAATATAATTTTTATCATTATATCCTTAGTCTTGAAAATACCTAAGTATTTTTTTATAGTCCCATTTATTTATTTTCCCTTCCTCATCTACTCTCATCATTACAAAATCACCAAAACCTTCGGCTGCAGGACTCATAAATGAAGGTACATATCCTTCAATTTTAGTAAATTCATCATGATTCTCATCTAAAAAAGTATAAGTGCCTTCATCACAAACTTTGTAATAGATTAAAGCCTCTTTCCCTTTTTCCCAATTGACAATAACTCCTTTATCTACATCAATTAAAGGGGCCCAAATTTCCCCATCTCTACATGGAATTAAGTCTCCATTGGTATCCTTAACGCCATTTACTTTTGCGTCTTCCCAATATCTCACCTTGCATTTAGCCAAGAGATATTTTACATCTACTTCTTTAATTACTTCAAGTGTTAATTTCATAATAATTGTTTTTATTGTTTCATAAAACAAAGCCATATTGTATTGCCATGCTTACCTGTCTTGTGACCAAATAAGGGTTGTTGACCAGCAAGTTCTATAATTTGCGAAACCTTGATTTGAATTTCGTTCCATTTGAAAATTAATATCCCATTATTTTCTAATACTCTGAAGCATTCTTTAAATCCTTTATGTATATCTTCCTCCCATGAAGAATTTAAAACTCCATACTTCTTGGCCATCCAAGAATTTTTTCCTAATTGCTTTAAATGTGGTGGGTCAAAAACAACTAATTTGAATTTTTCATCTTTGAAAGGTAAGTCTATAAAATCTGCAATTATATCTGGTTTTACTTCAAAATATCTTCCGTCACATAATGTATGTTCCTCTTTCCGAATATCAGAGAACAAAACATCTGGATTGTATTTGTCAAACCAAAACATTCTGCCCCCGCAACAAACATCTAATATTTTTTTATCATCTATTTTATCCATTATTTTACATTCACTTTTTAATTACTTCAAGTGTTAATTTCATAATAATTGTTTTTTAAATTTATTCCTTGTTTTTCTTAAAACTTCGAGAATCAAGAAGTTTTAATTCACGGAGTTCACAACTAAAAAGTCGTGTTCGGTTGCATATTCTTTTATCTTCTCCGCTGCAGGGAATGCTGCTGCTACTTGCCCTATATTTTCAGCCGCAACATACTTTTTAAGGCTAGTGGTATCAGTTCCCATATCTGCAAAACTTAATTCAATTGAAAAAAGCCTAAAAAGACTTTTCGTCGTAAGAATTGTTGCTATGTCTACCAGTTCTATATTATGTACAGTATCTTTCAATTTTAATTCATATCCGATAATGGCACGCTCCATATCTTTTGCGGCTATGTAAGTTGTTCCAGTTATTCCGCCTATCTTAAATAACGATAATTCCATTATTCTCTAATATTTTCTGGTTCAAAACATACTTGTGTGTAATCGATTCCACGCTCTTCCAATATCTGAATCGTTTTTGCGATGGAAAGCACCTCGTGTGGCGCTTTGCTCATTATGAAGTTGTAAGCCTTGGCTATATGGATGTAGACCACTTCCCCAGACATCTCGGGAACAATTTCGCCCCGCTTGCTTTGTTTATATATATCGAAATGCTCGTCTACTTTCTTCTCAGCTTCAGCTTTCAGCGCATTTAAATGAAACTTTAATTTTTGCGCATTGTAGACGCTACCAGAAACTTCCTGGGCAAGGTCAGCAACTACATCAGCCAAAAAGCCCAACTTATCAAAAGTCACATGCAGATTTGCATCGCTGCTAATAACTAAGGGTACGGTTACTTTCTTCTTTTTAGTATGGGAATTCATCTTGAGTATCTATTATATTGTCTTCGTTTTCATCTTTTGGTATACCTACAGCAATCCAGTCTACTACTTTTGTTGGGTCCACGATAGATACTCTCTGGATTCTTCTATTTCCAGGCATATATATGTAGCCCATAAGTTTGCAGTAATCTTTAAGTTTCCTTACGAATTTAGTGCTGTTGATGTTAGATAATACTTTCTTTTCTTCTTTCAGTTTTTCAATGGTAACCAACTTTTCAAATTCCACGACACCATAGGCATCTGGCGTAAGTAATCTAAAGAATTCATCCGCCCAATCGATAAAGGTTTGCCCTAAATTGGCAATCAAATTTCGTTGATTCAACGAATCCATAGGTGGATCCATCTTTTCTTCAGAAGAAAGAAAGAATCTCACACATTGAGCCGCTAGATTGAAAAATTTATTCCATTCATCTTCTTTCCAAGAGTTAAACATAGCGTGTCCAAATGTTTGTTCTGGAGTGTTACCAGGTAATTCATCGGTTTTTACATGGAAATAGTCTGAAAATCCTACAAATAAAATTCTTCGTTGCGAGGATGCAGATTGTTCTCTAAGTGAGAAATTCGATGAAATAATGATTTTGGGAGATGACGAAAAAGGAATGGTAAATCGAGTTCCAAATTTAGGGTTCACTTGCCATGGACCCGTAATCTCAGAATAAATATTCCCTAAATCGAAATTTCTATCAGAATCATCGAACAAAACCAATCGAGTTTGTTCTGTGATCCCATCGTACACGAATTGGTCACTCATTAAATCTTTTTTTCGAGCGGCAATCATTTTTGTTCTAAGAATATAGCTTAATGCCAATGAAAAAAGAGACTTTCCAGTTCCACCTTTTGAATCTTCATCATCCACAACACCATTTTCCAAACAATATACTGCCCAGGGTTTAGCTGGGTTTTTGTATCCGTGAATCAAGTACCCAAAAGCAAAAATTTTATTGATTAAATGCCTTTTTTGCTCTTGAATTTCCTCATCGCTTAATCGTTCGCCATCGATGCAGCTTTTATGTGCATTTCTGTATGCTTGATTTTCCTCTAATTTATACGCATCTTGCCAATCATCATTCTCGCCAACCCAAGAATTAATGAATTCTTTTTGCCAATGCACACGACTTGTGTTGATTAGGAAATTTAAAAATTCGCAGTTTTTTTCATGTATTTCAATGTCGTAATCATCTCCTTTTTTATGAATGGTAAAATAGTCGTTTTCTACCTTGAAAAATTTAGGATTTAATTCTTTTTCACGCTCTTTGCTGGCTTTAACATCAAGGATTTCTTCAATCCAGGTAAAACCATTAGTTTCTTTTGTCTCGATAATTCCATTTTTACTAATAGACCACGATTTGTCTGAAAAATGGAATTGTTGAGAATGTTCATCGTAGTTTTTAAAATTCAAGTCAATCATATCAATCCAAGACAACTTCTGTTCAGAAATCTTGGTTGTATTGATAATGGTATCTTTCAATGGGACGGGTGTGTTTCGTCGCTCCATAAATTTTTTCAAAAAAGCATACACATTTTCAACTTCTACTTCTTCTACAATGTGTTCATTTATTTTAATGAATTTAAACCCTCGCTTGCTACCTGGTTCCTCGAATCGATAAAAGCCATTTTCTTGCAGAAAATTATACAGCAATGTGTTTGAGATTTCATAGCGTGTGCCTTTCTCAGTGGTGCGCACAGTCCAAAATTGCAATGGATAGGCATTTTCCAACATTTTCTTTAAAGATTTAATCAAAGAATCTTTGCCATCGGATTTTGTGCGCTCGCAAAAATCCGTGAAATCCTTGCGTGGATTTCCTCGCCAGTCTTTTACCTCTCTGAGCCAGCTTGGCAACCATAGTGTTTTTATGGTTAAATATTGATTAGCCAATTCCTTTCCTTGTTTCACACCCGTAGCATCAAGGTCTGGGATATTTACCACATTTTCCACCATTTGAAAAATTCGCTGCATTATTTCGGGTGTCCACTTACCTGTCTCGGAATTGTGCCAAATAGCAAAATGTCCCAATGATGTGGCATTCAATGCATCACGCTCACCAGAACAAATCAGAACTTCTGAGATTTTTTCTGGTTCTTTAGGCTTGTTTTTACTGGTTTCGTCTTCTATTTCAGCGTGGAACTTCTCTGTGTTTTTAGCATAAACTTTCTTTAATCGTTCCAAGCCGTTAATAAAGTTGGACGGGCGCCCACCTAAATACACGAACCGATATCCTTTATCCTTATTCAGTGGCTGATAAATCTTATAAAAAGATTTATTTTCATGCTTATTGATAAACGCAAAAATCGGATAATCTTCTGTAGAAGATATCTGAATAATGCGCTCTTTTCCATCTTTTTCATTTTTGAAAGCGTAATACTTAACATAAAAGCAGTTGCATTTTTTGCAAGTATCTTCGGTTACAAAAGGTCCCAGCACTTTCAATGCTCGTTCGGGTATTTTTTCTGAAGTTTCTACCCAAAACCCATCGTCATTCAATTCATGCGGGTAATCGTGAATCGGGTAGGTTTTAAAATCCGATTTCAGTTCATTTTCACTATCAGAGGTAGGGATACCGTATCTTTGCGCCAAAACAAATACAGCTTTCGAATATTCAAAGCTATTTTCTTCAGCAAAGAGCATAATAGCATTCTTTGGCTTAGAATCGCTACCAAAATCGGTTACCACCCAATTGCCATCATTTAGCTTTTTAAGCGATGCGCTCGGGGTGCGTTCATCACGCAGCTTAAAATTTTTCTTGGTATTGGCCTTCGGATACAATTCAAAAATGATATCCAGCCCGCCACTCGTTCTTTCAAGTATCGCATCTGCGATCGTCAATAAATCTCCACTCATGCGTTATTGTTTTTTAAAACGGCAAATCGTCTTCCTCGTTAGTAATGGGCTCGGGGGTAAAGTCTGGCTCCTTAGTCAGCGAACCTTGTGTGTCTTGCAATTCTATCTTCCACGCATCTAAATTTTGGATGTGCCTTTTTTCGCCATCTTTTTCGTAGAACCTTCCTCGTGGAGAAAAGCTCACTTTTATTCTTTGCCCTGGTTGTATGGGCATTAGACTCGCTATTTTATTGTTTGAAACTTGAAGTTTGATTATATTATCAAACTTCTCACCCGTATAAGGATGGTAGGTGGAAGCATCTAAATAAAATTCTTGAACGCTGAAGTTCTCAGTTAGATTTTTAATCTCTCCTTTTTTAAGTAAAATTCCCGTTATGTCCATTTTATTGCTAATTTTTAATTTTCTATTATCTCTTTTTCAGAATATCCATTTTGTTTAAAAAACGATATTGATGGAGGTAATAACAATGTCTTGCTATCTTTTTTTGCCATCTTTAATACCCATTCCTGCCTAACATTCAACTCCATAGCTAATTGTAGGCTAAAAATATTATCATTTAAAATTCTGTCTTTTAACTCTTTTTTTAGTTTCATGTTGTATATTTATAAGGATAAAATAAACGGGCGCTTCGTCATTTCGCTTTGCCTGGACAAAGTAAATAAAAAGTATCAAAATAAGCAAATAAATGGACAATAAAATTCATAGGCTAATGTCTGACTTTATAAAAAACAAAGATTTAAGTAGACGAGATTTCGCTAAGAGAATAGGTGAAGGTCAATCTAAGATTAATGGAATTTTAAAACATGGAACAAATTTTCAAATCTCATTACTATTCAATATCAACGAGAAATATCCAGATTTTTTAGACAAGGTGTTGATTCCTGCATTTAGTCATAATGAAGGATTAACCGAGGGCAACGCCAAAGACAAATTAATAGAGCTTTTGGAACGGGATAACAAACGCTTATTGGAAGAAAACGACAAACTTAAAAAAAAGCTTAAGCGTACAAAAAAAGGTGTACAAGCCAATGTTGAGCCTATTATTGAATAATCTATTTAATCCATAATATTATGAGTGAACTAAATCAAGTTACAGGAGACAGCTTTTTAGAGCTGGCTGAGCAAGTTGAAAAGGATAGAGATATTTCCTTAGAGCAAGCTATTTTATTAATTATTGCAGATGAAATAAATGCAATGAGGCTGGAGCTAATGCAACTAAAAGAAAAAATTAACGAACTAAGTGATTCTGCCACCAAAAAGTAACATTTTTGCCTCCAACTTTTTGTAATATATTATAATTCAATTGGCTTTTTAACTAAAAAAAACTCTTCCGTGGTCACAGAAAAGCCTTTTCGCAGTTTGCGAAGAGGCTTTTTTTATAGCCTAAATTTCGATTTTAAGGTATTTTTGGTTTGAAATTTGCCTTTCTTTATACCCAAAAAAGAAAAAACTTAAGTATATTCGTTTTTTAGAATCAAATTTAAACTATGAGCAAAGCATATATAAAGGACTGGATGACCACCAAGCCTTACACCAAACAAACCAACACAGAGCTGTTTTACCTAGAAGCCGCAAATGAAGTTTTAGAAAAATTGAAAAAATCTTCGGATTTTATCGGTCATTTTCTGGACAAAGAAAGCTTTAAAGATTTGGCAATTTTCTTGACTTCGTATTTCGAAGATGTGATTTCAAATGTAGGCTTGTTCCGTGCTTTTATCGCGCTACACCAAGAAATTTATAAAAAAAGTCTACCATTTTATGTGGCCAAAAACTACACCGAGGGAGACATCAACATTCAAGATGTTCAATTTTTGGTTTGGTATTTCTTGAATTTACAGAAACAAGATGTTTTTGTGAATCCGTATAGTCCAGAATTAAAGGAATTGGCGCAAAATGTGTGGCAAGTCTTTGACCAAGAGTACGAATACGCACCAGAAAACACGCAAATTGCAGATTTCTTTAAACTTGAAAATCCTGAAAACTTGGACGAAGTGCGCTATTTCATCGATAAGATTTTAACACGCAGTTACCTTTTTACCCAAGACACAGGGATTGAGCTCTACATGCGCACCGCTGCCTTGAAAACGGGTAATCAGCAAGATTTTAAATTATATAAAAACCATAGAGATAAATTTGTCTTAAACTTCCCGACCAAGCTTTTGGCTAAACGAGGCACCGAGTGGGCGGCTGCACTTTATGGCAAAAAAGAGGAAGCGCAAGACATCAAAAACATGGGATTGAACTCGCACGCAGCGTTGCTCTACAAAGGCGAAAATGGCGAGGATTTGGAAATGAAGCATTTAAGCTCGGGAAAAACCATTTTGGTAAGCAAAGATAATTTTGAGGACTACAAAAAAATGCCTGAAAATGCAATTTTGTATGCAGGCATCAGTCCATGGAAAGGCAAGTATTCCCTCACGGGAATCATCAATGCCTTTAATTATGACGAGAATTTGGTAGAAAATGCCAAACGCGATTATGTGGCACGCCAAGCCATTCAAGATGAAAAGGATAAAAAAGAATATTTAAAAAATATCAAAAAACAAGAAAAGGTATTTTTAGAAAAAACAGGTGGTGTTCCTTACAAAATCCTTTCGGCGGAAGAATCAATCGATTTCATCAATGACTTTTTTGACACGCTCGACGAACAAAAAATCGAAAAATATAACGAAGATATTGCAACGCTGGTACAATCAATTCAAAACAGTACACACATCCAGAATGCGGTATTATTCTTTAATCCTAATTTTGGGCTTGAGTTTTATAGCAATCTTGCTACCGAATTGGAGGTGGACGACAATCCTTTCAAGGAAGAAGTTGCCAACCCTACTTTGCTAATGAAATTGATGATGGCAGACACTTATTCTCGAGAATTTTTTGATTTCTATTATCAATTAATGAAAGAGAAAAAATCGGATCAAATCGATTTTTTGAAGGATTTCAGCGAAAAAGACATCGATTTTATGCTTAGATTCTATAAACCTACACGCTACGGAAATTAGTCTTTTTGCTTTTTTTCGATTTAAATTATAACTAAATTTGTATAGAAATCAAATTTCAATAAAATGCAAAATATAAACCCTACTCAGACCGAGGCTTGGAAAAAGCTACAAGCCCATTACGAAGAGACCAAAGACCTTCATTTAAAAGATTTATTCGCAGCAAACGCTCAACGCTTTGATGAGTTTAGCGTAAAATGGAACGAATTTTTGTTTGACTATTCCAAAAACCGAATCAATCAAAAAACAATCGACTTGCTCGTGGAACTTGCCGAGGAATGCCAATTGCAAGATGCGATAGATTCTATGTTTGCGGGAGAGCACATCAACCAAACAGAAGACCGTGCCGTGATGCACACTGCACTACGCAACCAAGGCGAGGAAGTCTTAATCGATGGCGAAAATGTATTGCCGCAAGTGCGCAAAGTTTTAGCTCAAATGAAAGACTTTAGCCACCGTGTGATTTCTGGCGAATGGAAAGGCTATACTGGCAAAGCGATTACAGATGTGGTAAACATAGGAATCGGCGGTTCGGATCTTGGTCCCGTGATGGTGGTCGAGGCATTGAAACATTACAAAACTCATTTAAACATACATTTTGTATCGAATGTAGACGGCACACACATCGCAGAAACCACCAAAAAACTAAATCCAGAAACGACTTTGTTTATCGTGGCTTCTAAAACTTTTACCACCCAAGAAACCATGACCAATGCTAATTCGGCTAAAAAATGGTTTTTGGACAGCGGAGCCAAACAAAGCGACATTGCGAAACATTTCGTAGCACTTTCTACCAATGCCAAAGATGTTACTGCGTTTGGAATTGCAGAAGAAAACATGTTTGAATTCTGGAACTGGGTAGGCGGTCGTTATTCATTATGGAGCGCGATTGGCTTAAGCATTGCACTTGCTGTGGGCTACGAAAAATTTGAGGAATTGCTACTCGGTGCTTACGAAGTAGATGAGCATTTCAGAACCACTGAATTTAAACAAAACATTCCTGTTTTGATGGCACTTATTGGCATTTGGTACAACAATTTCTACGGAGCAGAAAGCTATGCAATTTTGCCTTACGAGCAGTATTTGCACCGTTTCCCAGCCTATTTGCAACAAGGCGATATGGAAAGCAATGGTAAATCTATCGACCGAAACGGACAAAAAGTGACTTACCAAACAGGACCAATCATTTGGGGAGAAGCAGGAACCAATGGGCAACACGCTTTTTATCAATTAATTCACCAAGGGACTAAATTAATCCCAGCTGATTTTATCGCAGGGGCTCGTTCCAACAACAATGTGAGCGATCATCACGAAAAACTTTTGGCAAACTTCTTTGCTCAGACCGAGGCACTTGCTTTTGGAAAATCCGAAACACAAGTGAGAGCGGAACTCGAAAAAGAAGGAAAATCCAAAGAAGAAATCGAATTCTTGTTGCCTTACAAGGTATTTGATGGCAACCGCCCTACCAATTCCATTTTGTATAAAAAATTAACCCCAAAAACATTGGGTAGCTTGATTGCCTTGTATGAGCAAAAAATCTTTGTTCAAGGTATCATCTGGAACATCTTTAGTTTCGACCAATGGGGCGTAGAACTTGGTAAACAATTGGCTAAAGCTATCTTAGCGGAAATCAATGCGGGAGATACCGTAACAGACCACGACAGCTCTACCAATGGATTGATGAATGCTTATTTAAAAATGAAATAAATGAAAAAAGCACTTTTCGTTGCAGCGGCAGCACTTAGCTTAATTTCGTGTAAAAATGAGAAAAAAGGCTGGACAGATGAAGACCGCAGAGAGTTTATGCAATCTTGCACCGCAGTAGACCCGTCTGAACAGACCAAGGAAAGATGCGAGTGCGGCTTAAATGTTTTAGAACAAAAATACTCGTCCTACAACGAGGCTCAGGAAGCTACCGAAAAAATGACCGAAGACCAATTGGTCGAGCTTTTGAGTGATTGCGGTTTAGAACATTAAATTTAGAAAACACACAAATAAACGCCCAAATCGCCTTTTTGCTACTAAAAGCAACGCTTGTTTATTAATTTTTTTAGATATTTGTCTTAAAATTAAAATAGCGTGAAGATAGCAATACAAGGAGGTTTGGGCTCTTTTCATCATCAAGCAGCGAGCATGCTCTTTGATGGCGATAGCTACGAAATCTTGGACAAAGACCACTTTAGAGGCGTAGCCGAAGCACTCGTGAAAGGTGAATGCACCTATGGGCTCATCGCGCTCGAGAACTCTATCGCGGGTTGCATTTTGCCTAATTACAATTTAATCAAGAATAATGATTTAAAAATCGTGGGCGAACTCTACATGCCCATTGAGCACCATTTAATGGTGATTCCAGGAGTAAAAATCGAGGATTTAAGCGAAATTTATTCTCACTCCATGGCACTTTTGCAATGCGAAGATTTCCTAAATCAATATCCCAAAATCCGTAGAATTGACTATGTGGACACGGCTAATTCTGCCAAAAAAATCAAAACCGAAGATTTGCACCACGCGGGTGCCATTGGCTCAAAAGTTGCCGCAGAATTATATGGTTTAGAAATTATAAAACCCGCAATACAAAGTAACAAAGACAACTATACGCGCTTTGTGTTACTGTGTCGAGAATTACCTGATAATCAAGATTTTAATAAAATTTCTTTACGCTTTTCGCTCCCGCACCAAAAGGGAAGCCTTGCCAATATCTTGATGCAATTTGCAGTGCATGGATTCAATATGACCAAAATCCAATCGATGCCTATCGTGGATATGCCGTGGCAGTATGAGTTTTATGTAGATGTGATTGTACACCACCACGAGCGTTTTGCCAAGGTGCTAGACATCATTCAGCTCATGGCAGAAGATATTGAGATTTTAGGCAAGTATAAAAATGGGAATTTGTAGTATTTTCTTTCACAAAATACAATTCAATTAATTTTCATAGCTAAAAATGTTAAAAAACCGATTTTTTAACATTTTTAGTTTTGTATTTAAAATTCTTATTTTCTATATTCGCATTAATATTAAATAAAAATTTCAAAAACATGAAGAAAACAACATTTTTAGCCTTTGTATTATTAGGCTCGTTCGCATTAGCCTCAAACGGCGTAGGCGAAAAGGAAAAAGCAGAAAAACCTGCAAAAACAGAAAAGGTATTGCAATGCAAGAAGACCGCCAGCTCACAAGCTTGCGTACCTGTAACTTATTCTTGCGGTGCTACAGGAACAGCTTGTGGCAAAACAGTGATGGACATGGTTAAGGATGCTTGGGACGGGGACAACCAAAATTGCCCTTAATTTTTTTTGGAAAAACTACATAGCTTCAATAAGCTATGTAGTTTTTCATCAACCCTAACACCTCCCTAACAATCATAATGAAAAATCTATTTTTTCTCAGCATATTTTTATATCCGCTATTCTTTTTAGCTCAACCAGCTAAAGAACTACAACTAAATGTCTCTGAAGACCCCTATAACAAAACCAAATTAGGCTATGACAATCCTATGGTTTATGGACAACATAAATCTGAACATTTTATTTCTACGGCAACCCCTTACCATGAAAAATCATTAGGCAAAAACACACAAAACATTTACTATGCTTATAAAACCTTACCTAATCCCAAAAACAAAAAAAATCAAAGAATGGGGCTTACCATTTTGCAAATGGGTGAGAGACTCTTAAAATTTACCGACAGAGCTATCTTAAAAGATGACTCTCTTAGAGAAACTTTCTCGAAAAAAGACATATACACAAGCGACCTTAACAAAGCTGGGAAGTTTTTAAACAAAGTGGGGTTTAACAACAATGTGTTTATTGATTTAAACACAAAACAAACTACCGTACAAAATGCAATTGGTCTTTCAGGACTAGAATACACAATCCCTACGCCACAGCTAAAATGGCAACTGCAAAAGGATAAAAAAGAGATTTTGGGCTATGCGGTGCAAAAAGCCACCACCCAATACGGAGGCAGAGATTGGGTTGCTTGGTTCGCTAAAGACATTCCGCTATCATATGGGCCTTATTTATTTGGAGGCTTGCCTGGGCTAATTTTGGAAATGCACGATGCCGAAGACGAGCACCACTTTACAGCCATAGCCATGAGCACCACCCCACGCCCATTCTATAAAAGAATTTATGAGGAACCAAGAGGACGAAAAACCACCGAAAGTGAAGCACTAAAAGCTATCAAAATCAGTTTTGAAGATAGATTATTACGCCCTTTCAACCCCATAGAAAAATTTTAATTATTAGAAATAACATAACATTTTAATTACCATGAAAAAACTATTATTACTTAGCACTTTTTTAATTTCAGCAATTTCTTTTGCCCAGCCGGTAATTTCAGGCGATGTAAATATGCCTGCCGATCCTTATAATGAAACAGCGTTGGGCAACAGCTCCCAAAATATTTATTACACTTACACCAAAGTACCCAATCCAGAGCTTAAAGAAAAAACCAAAACAGGACTCACTGTTTTACAAATAGGAAAGGATTTAACAAAATTCACTGATGAAACTATAATAAAAGTAGACTCTCTATTTAAAGCCTTTGCAAAAAAAGGAACGGCAAATACAAGCGATATGAATAAATTGCTTGCAACAATGCACGGTGCTGGATATTATAGCAATGTATTCAATAATTTAAAAACAAAACAAACTACTATACAAAACGCCATGGATATTTCAGGATTAGAGTACACCATTCCTACTCCAACGCTAAAATGGCAACTGCAAAAGGATAAAAAAGAGATTTTGGGCTACACGGTACAAAAAGCTACCACCCAACACGGAGGCAGAGAATGGGTAGCTTGGTTTGCTAAAGACATTCCGCTATCATATGGCCCTTATGTGTTTAATGGACTGCCAGGGCTAATCTTGGAAGTTTATGACACCGAGGATGAGCACCACTTCACTGCCACAGGTATGGACAATAAGCCACAAGCCATTTACAAACGAATCTATGACGATGAAATTAAAACTTCTGAAGAAAAAGCTAAAAAAGCCTTAAAAAATAATTATGAAAGCCCAAAATATAATCGCCCTTACAACCCAATTGATAAATCTTAATTAGCATAAATCTTGACAAAAAAAGCATTTTTACTATATTTTTTAGTCCTGAGCTCGTGGGCATTGCATGCACAAAGTGTGATAAAGGGAACTTTGTCCGATGAAAATGCAACGCCCATAAGCGGGGCAAGCGTGAGCCTTGTTTCGCCTAAAGATGAGGAGATTATTGCCTACACTTTTTCGGACAAAAATGGAAAATACCAAATTGAAACCAATTCTCCGCTCAAGGAACTTTATATTGTAGTGAGTGCTATGAATTTTGGAGAAAAAAAATCCAAAATCCAAAATCAATCGCAGACTAAAAATTTTACTTTAGAGGGCGAAATCATTCAGCTTAAAGAAATTGTGGCAAAATCCACGCCCATTCGCCGAAAAGGCGACACGATAAGCTATGATGTCAAAAGTTTTGCAAAATCCCAAGACCGAAATCTGGAAGATATCTTAAAAAGAATACCCGGCATTGAGGTAGAAAAAAGTGGACGCGTGCTCTACCAAGGCGCGCCCATCAACAAATTTTATGTAGAGGGCTTAGACCTTGTGGGCGGAAAATATAAAATCATCAATCAAAATCTGCCCCACAAAGAAGTAGCGAGTGTGCAAGTACTGGAGAACCACCAGCCTATAAAAATGCTGGATAGTTTGGTGTTTTCGGACAAAGCAGCACTAAACATTAAGCTTAGAAACAAGTTCACGCACACGGGCTCGGCAGAATTAGGCATAGGCGGCAGTCCGCTATTGTGGAAAGCTAACTTAAGCCCCATGTTTTTTTCCAAAAAAAGACAATATTTGCTCTCGTACCAAACGACGAACACGGGCGAAAAATTAGAACAACAAAATCAAGTTTTCATCAACTCGGATTTAGAAGCCGCGGCACCGACTTCGCAACAGAACACTTGGCTCAGCTTGCCTGAAGCCACGCCACCCGCGGTCTCGCCCTTGTACTGGAACAACAACAATGCACATTTAGTTTCGCTTAATTATATTCAGAAATTTAAAAATGATTACATTATACGATTCAATAATTCGTATTTTAATGATTTTCAAAAGATAGAAGGCGAGTCCAGTACGCTATACTTTAACAATGGGCAGGGCTTAAAAGTTTTTGAAAACATGAAAAATCGTGTTTTTACCAATGAGCTGAACTCAACTTTGAAAATCGAAAAAAATGTGCAAAATTACTTTTTCAACAATACATTGAATTACAAAGCTCATTGGGACGGCGAAGATGTTTTCTTGCAATCCAATCAAGGGAATTTTAATCAAAATCTGAACAGCAAAAATTTTGGAATTTCCAATGATTTGAGCACCATGTTCACCATTGGCAAGCAAATTTTGAGTGTAAATTCCAATATTTCTTATGCCAGCGCACCGCAGAATTTAGGCATAAAACCTGGCGTTTTTCAAGAATTATTCCCGCAATCCATAGATGGATATTTGGCGCAAAATATGAATTTAAAGCATTTTTACACCAACAATTATTTGGGATTCAATAAAGGTTTGGGGAAATTTAATTTTAGCAATAAATTTGGATTTAGCCTTGAAAACAAAAAATTAAACACGGATATTGCGGTGGACAATCAAGCTGCTTTGTCCGATGATTTCTACAATCATTTAAAACTGAAAAATTCGCTTTTTTATGTTAAAACAAGGTTGGAAACCAAGCTAAACCGATGGTTGTTTAGCCTTTCGCTGCCCGTTACTCAGCAATTTATGCAATGGGAAGACGCACCTTTGCAACAAGACCACCACAAGAATTTAACGAGATTTGAACCTTATTTTTCGGTGTACTATGACGCTAAATCTTTTTGGAAATATTCGGCTTATGTAAACTGGGATCAATCGCTGGGCAACATCGGCAATTTGTACTACGCTTATATCTTGAAAAACTACCGAAGAATTGAGCGCATGCCAGGCATTTTGCCCGAAAACAAATCCTTTAATTATGGGCTTAATCTTGAATATAAAAACCCGCTGGAAAGCATTTTTGCCTTTGCCAAATACAAGCGTTCGCACTACAAAAGCAATTTGATTTATAGCACAAAATTGGAAGACAACGGCGCCACTTTTATCGATGCCACAGAGCAAGACAACACTTCTGAATCCCAAAGCGTAACCATACGATTTGATAAATATTTTAGCGACATCAAAACCAATCTCTCGATAACGGGACAATGGAGCGAAAACAAATCTGAACAAATTTTCAACGAAAAAAAAGACTGGAGCCGAAGCGAAACGCTACTGGGAAAAGCCAAACTACAAACGCAGTTTTTCGACCAATTCAAAGCGGAATACACCATCAATCTTTCGCGCACACAACCAAGCTGGAGCGGACAAAAACAACAAGCCATCATCGGGCAAAGCCATTGGGTAGAATTTATCATTTCGCCATGGAAACAGCACAACATCATCAACCAAACCGAATGGGTGAAAAACAGCCTTTTCAGCGGTAATAAAACCTATCTTTTTTCAAATTTGAGATACCAATTTACCCTCCAAAAAAACAAAATCGATTTTGAAATTATTTGGAATAATATTTTTAACCTAAAAGAATACAAAACGCTGTTTTCATCGCCACTTTCGTCCACCGAAAATGTTTACCAATTAAGACCTTCTCAAATTTTGGCGAAAATCAAATTTAGTTTATAGGTTTCATCTTCACTTTTTTGTAAAAATCAAGCTTTTAAAAGCAAAAAAATGATTAAATTGCCCCTCATTTAATAAACTAATGAAAACCTATGGAAATTAATAACTGGATTGAAAGTTTTAAAAAACCGCTTGTTGTCGCTGGGCCATGTAGTGCCGAAAGCGAAAAACAAA
Source organism: Ornithobacterium rhinotracheale (assembly GCF_022832975.1). NCBI lineage: Bacteria > Pseudomonadati > Bacteroidota > Flavobacteriia > Flavobacteriales > Weeksellaceae > Ornithobacterium > Ornithobacterium rhinotracheale. The sequence continues at coordinate 30,190 of NZ_CP094846.1, forward strand.
TGCTACAAATTGCTGAAGAATTACCTAAGGATAAAGTCGAAATCTTTAGAGCAGGAATCTGGAAACCAAGAACTAAGCCGAATTGCTTTGAAGGCGTGGGTGCTATTGGGCTCAATTGGCTGGCTAAAGTGCGTGAGGAGTTTGGCTTTAAAATCGGAACTGAAATCGCTAATGCCAATCACGCAAAATTGGCACTTGAGTATAATGTAGATATGTTATGGATTGGGGCTAGAACTACGGTAAACCCTTTCCAAGTACAAGAAATTGCAGAAGCTTTAAGAGATACGGACAAAATCGTTTTGGTAAAAAACCCAATTAACCCAGATTTGGAATTATGGATTGGTGCCATGGAGCGTTTGGCGGGGCAAGGCATCAAGAATTTAGGAGTAATCCACCGTGGATTCTCTGACTATAAAAAGACTAAATACCGCAACCAACCACAATGGCAAATTGCACTTGATTTCAAAAATCGCTTACCAGAAATGCCGATTATTTGCGACCCTTCGCACATTGCAGGACGCAGAGATTTAATCGAAGAAATTTCTCAAAAAGCGATGAACTTCGGCTTCCAAGGCTTAATGATCGAAACACACCACACACCAGACGAAGCGTGGAGCGATGCTAGCCAACAGGTTACGCCAGCAAGATTAAACGAAATTCTTGAAAGCTTAAAAGTGAGAAAAGAAGACGATGCTGATACCGACTTCCACACCACTTTGGCTCAACTGAGAAATAAAATCGACGAGGCAGACAATCGCATTCTCGAAATGATCAACGAGCGTATGGACATTGCAAAAGCCATCGGTACGCTTAAAAAAGAACACAATGTTACCGTGTTCCAGCCTAAGAGATGGAATTTGATCCAAGAACAAATTTTGGAAAAAGCCACTAAATTTGGCTTGTCTGAGGAGTTTGTTAATCGATTCTTGACTGCCGTGCACCAAGAATCAATCAAAATGCAAAACGAAATCATGGCTGATAAAAAAGCCTAATTTCAATGAAAGGACGAGTAATAAAATCCACGGGAAGCTGGTACAGCATCGCTACCGATTCGGGCGAAACTTTTGAGGCAAGAATTAGAGGGAAATTCAGGCTCAAAGGCATCAAACACACCAATCCGATTGCGGTGGGCGACGAAGTGGAATTTAGCTTAGATAAAGACAATATTGCTTTTATAGAAAAAATTTACGAGCGCCATAATTACATTATTCGGCGCTCGGTAAATTTATCTAAGAAAACACATATTATCGCCTCAAACATAGATGTAGCAGTGATTCTTGCTACATTCAAAAATCCACGCACTTCTACGGGCTTTATCGACAGATTTCTGGTTACAGCCGAGGCATATCACATTCATCCCGTGATTTTGTTTAACAAAGTAGACGAAATCACACCAGAGGAACGCCCAGAGTTTGAAACTCTCAAGAAAATCTATACCGATATTGGCTATCAAGTTTTGGAAATTTCTGCTACCGAAAACATTGGGCTCAATAAAGTAAAAGACCTACTCAAAGACCAAACAAGCGTATTTATGGGACATTCTGGCGTGGGCAAATCTACCTTGGTAAATGCCTTAAATCCTGAATTAAATTTAAAAACTAAAATGGTATCTACCTTTAATCAAAAAGGGCAGCACACCACCACTTTTGCACAAATGTACGCTTGGCCGTTTGGCGGCTACATTATCGACACGCCAGGGATTAAGGAATTTGGATTGGCAGATTTTAAAGAAGACGAGATCCAAAACTATTTCCCAGAACTTTTTAAGCTAAAACAAGATTGCAAATTCCATAATTGCAAGCACCTCAACGAGCCTAAATGTGCTGTGAAAGAGGCTTTGGAAGCTGGAGAAATAGCACCAAGCCGTTTTGAAAGTTATTTAAATTTTATCGCAGAAAGTAATGAGAGTAGTCATACAAAGAGTTAAACACGCACAAGTAGAAGTTGCCGAACAATTAATCGGGAAAATTGGATTGGGGCTGATGATTTTAATCGGATTTGAAGCCGACGAGACCGAAGAAGAATTTGAATGGCTGAGCCAAAAAATCGTGAATCTTCGTATTTTTCCAGACGAAAATGGTGTGATGAACCGTTCTATTTTGGACTGCGATGGCGAAATTTTGCTCGTAAGCCAATTCACGCTACATGCCGCAACCAAGAAGGGAAACCGCCCGTCGTATATACGAGCGGCTAAGCCTGATTTAGCAATTCCATACTACGAAAAAATGATTTCGGTTTTAGGGCAAAAACTGGGCAAGCCTGTGCAAACGGGAGAATTTGGCGCGGATATGCAGGTAAGCCTTTTAAACGATGGCCCTGTAACTATAATCATTGATACCAAGCAGAAAGATTTTTAATTGAAATTTTCACACAGAGACTCTGAGTAGAGCCTAGAGAGACACAATCATAACGACTTTAGCCAAAAAATAAAACACAGTATCATGATGCTGAACTTGATTCAGCATCTCACAAAAAAAGCTTCAAAAATTGAATTTTGAAGCTTTTTTATTTTTTAATCCTTATTTTCCCCATACTTAAAGAACAAATACATTCCGCCAAGCGAGAAAAGGAACACAAAAAGGGTTTGAATAATATTTTCAATTGTCCAGCCCTCGCGATACACATGTGGCACATTGATTAAAACCATCATAATCAATGCAAAAATCAGGGCTCTAATAAATGGTTTTCTTTTTCTAAACATCATTAAATTTCTTTTAAATCTAGTCCTCCATAATTTCCGCTACTCATCATCAAAAATACTTTTCCAGCCTTTGGTAAGGTTTCAATATAATTTTTGAGTCCTTGTGGCTCGGTAAAAACAATCAAACTTTGATCATTAAACGCTTCTTTGATAAAGGCTGGCTCGATAGGCTCACGACGTTTGATGCGCAAAGCTTCCTCGTTGTAATAAACCACTTTTATTTCGGCTTTGGCCAAAGAATCTTTATACTGCACCAAAAATTCAGGATTGAGCGAGCTATAGGTATGTAATTCAAGGCAAGCTACTAAGTCATTGGCAGGATATTGTTCCTTTACTGCTGCAGTGCTAGAGCTCACTTTCGATGGCGCGTGAGCAAAATCTTTGTACACTACATAATCTTTGTTTCTTTTGACTAGTTCAAGGCGTTTAGATGCTCCCTTAAAGCTTTGAATAGCTTCGTAAAACTCTTCATCCATCATGCCTAAGTGATTGCAAATATGTCGAGCGCCTTCTAAATTGCTTAAATTATGTTTTCCGAAGATTTCTAAAGGGATTGGGCCTTCTGCAGTTTCCAAATAAGTGATACCGTCTTCAATATAATGCGCAGGCGTCTTATACGGAATTTTGCGAATAGGATTTTGAGATTTCAACACGACACGCACCACATTTGGGTCTTCTGCGTTGTAAACGATGATTCCGCCATTTACGATACTGTCTACAAATTTCTCGAATTGCTCTACATAATTCTCAAAAGTAGGGAAAACATTGATGTGGTCCCATGCTATGCCACTCAAAAGCGCCACATTGGGCTGATACAACAAGAATTTTGAGCGACGATCGAGCGCAGATGACAAATATTCATCTCCCTCCATAATCATAAAATCGCTTTCTTCTGTCGAGCGCACCATTACCTCAAATCCTTCTAATTGAGCGCCTACCATATAATCCTCCTCACGCCCATGATAATGCAAAGCATGCAAAATCATCGAGGTGATGGTGGTTTTCCCGTGCGAACCGCCTATGACTACGCGTGTTTTGTCCTTGGACTGCTCGTACAAAAATTCTGGATACGAATAAATCTTCAGACCTAATTCTTGCGCTTTTAGCATTTCTGGGTTATCACTTTGGGCATGCATCCCCAATATTACAGCATCTAAATCTGGCGTAATGCGCTCTGGGAACCATCCAATTTCAGGAGGCAATATGCCATATTTCTCTAATCTCGACTTTGATGGCTCAAAAATCGAATCATCAGATCCTGTAACTTGGTAGCCTTTTTGTTTCAAAGCGATGGCTAAATTGTGCATGGCACTTCCCCCTATGGCGATAAAATGGACTTTCATAGCTAATTATGTTTCGGTCTGCCAAAGATACAAATTATACAATGCTTTTGCAGGCTTAAAATTGATTTTTTAAAAGTGTAAAGCAAACAATTTGTTAAACATTCAATGTTCCATCATAAATTAATGCCAATAATTATTTTTGGTATGTTTTGGCACACGATTTGAAAAATAAAAGACAAATACAAGCGCTAAATTTGTATTTGTCCTCATGTGTTAGAATTTTACTCCCGTTGTGAATCAGCGGGAGTTTTTTGTTTTAAAAAATTTGATTTTAAAGTATTTTTCTAAGCAGATTATCTACTGTAAAAATCAATAAAAATGGATTTTATCTGAATTTCTGGTACATCTTCACGCTTGCGCTTTCGATATTGCCAGGCATGGGCGGATCAAGTTTAGCCAATTGAATTTCAGCTCCTTCTATTTGGTCTGAGTAATTTTTTATTTCGGCTAAAATATCATAGCATACTTTTTCCAAAAGATTGCTTTTCTGCTTCATTCGGCGATGAATTATTTCTGACAAATCTGCATAGTTTATGGTATACTTCAAATCGTCGGTTTTTCCTGCCTGCGTTAAATCTACTTCCACACGCAAATTTACCACATACCATGCACCGATTACATTTTCTTCGGGCAAGCAGCCGTGGTATGCGTAAATTTTAATGTTCGTTAAATGAATTTCACCTAACATGCTATTTCAACTGTTGTAATAGTGTTACGGCAGGCTCCACGCTATCATACATTCCTAGATGTTTGAATGTAATGATAAGCAATGCTCCTGCGATAAATCCTATAAGAGCCAACCATGAGATATTTTTAACATACCAGAAGAAATCTATTTTTTCCATTCCCATAGCGGCAACTCCAGCGGCAGAACCAATAATAAGTAGAGAGCCTCCTGTTCCTGCAGCGTATGCTATAAAATGCCATAGCTCGGCATCCATAGGATCATTGAACATCCCAATTGATGCGGCAACTAGTGGAACATTATCTATAACTGCAGAACCTATACCTAGCAATAATACTACGATTTCTTCTTGTGGTATGGTGGTATTAAGCCATTCAGCAAAGTTAAAAAGCATTCCTAAACTTTCTAATGCGGCTACTGCCATCAAAATTCCTAAAAAGAATAGGATACTTGACATTTCAATTCTGCCCAAAGCTCTGTGCACAGAGAATTGTTTTTTTCTTTGATGAACCTCTTCCATGGTATTGCAGTCATTGTAGTCAAACTTAAAGTTTGTAACAAACTCAGCAGCAAACCAAACCACTCCTAATGATAACATCATTCCTACATAAGGTGGCAAATGGGTTAACGTTTTAAATACGGGTACAAAAATAATCATTCCTAAACCTAGGTATAACATCACAGCACTACTTGGTAGTTTTTGGCGATCTCCCTCCTCCTCTGGCGTTACTTGCCCCTTGAATGCAGGCAAAAAAGAAGCTACCGCAAATGGAACTGCAAAACACAACACCGCAGGGATCACCAAATATTCTATAAGTTTAGCCACACTCACTTTTCCTGCAATCCACAACATAGTAGTGGTAACATCTCCTATAGGAGACCATGCTCCACCTGCATTGGCAGCTATCACAATAAGCCCGGCATACCACAAACGCTCCTCTTTATTAGGAATTATTTTTCTCAAAATGGTGATTAAAACTATGGTTGCAGTAAGGTTATCTATAATGGCAGATAAGAAAAATGCCAAGACCCCTACAATCCAAAGTAGTTTACGCTTGCTGCGTGTTTTTACAAAATCTTTGATAATTTCGAAACCTCTGTGCAAATCAATGATTTCTACAATGGTCATGGCTCCGATAAGGAAAAATAGAATTTCGGCGGTTTTTCCTAAATGGTGAAGTAAACTTTCTTCTATTGCCTCAAGTTTAGCTTCGCTCACATCTGGAATACCAAGATGCTCGAAGATAGGCACCAGCCCATTATTGATTTCGTACACGGTGAGCAAATTAGTCGAAAGTAAAGCCCACATAACGGCTGCCATGATAAGTGCTGGCACAGTTTTATCTAACTTAATAGTATGTTCTAAAGTGATTAAAACATAGCCAACAATAAATACTAATACAATAATTGTGTTCATTGTTTTGAATTTGTTTTATTATTTCAAACTTCAATTTTACAAATTTTATATGAATTTTAATGTGTCTTCTTATGTCAAATTTACCTTGATATTAATCATAATGGGATTTTATAGCTTTATATTTTGAATATTTCAAAATATGTTTATTTTAGGAGGAAGGAGGTTGCATTTTTCTAAAATAGGGCAAAATGCTTTTTTGTATGATAGGATGAATCCAAATATTTGGATAAGAAAAAAAATAGAATTATATTTGCAGTCCGTTTCAAACGGGGTCCTATAGCTCAGCTGGTTAGAGCACTTGACTCATAATCAAGGGGTCCCTGGTTCGAGCCCAGGTGGGACCACCTTTTATAAATCCCCTTAAAGCAGTGACTTTGAGGGGAATATTTTTTATAGGAGCAATCGGGACTTGCTTTATTGCGTTTTTAATTCCTTTTTTAAAACACAAAGCCCATCCGAAAACGGATGAGCTCTGCTTAAATGAATGAAAAACGAATCCAATGAGTACGATTTACTAATTGTGTAATTTTTTTTCTCTTAAATATTCTAATAAATACGCTGGTCTATCTGTCTGAATAATTCTTGCACCTAATTCATTTATCAAATATCCATACGCAGCATCTCTATCTTGCAATGCCATATCATCATCATAGCCACCAGCTAAAGTGTCCCATAAAGTATTATACCAAATTAGTGATTTGCCCTTCAATACTTGTTTTAAATCTTTAGGTAACGGATTATCCTTGCTTTTAAAGACTAACTCAAAAGCAACTGGCTTCATATCCTTTACAAAGTCAACCACCATTTCTTTAGCTTTTGGTTTATCTAAATTTATAACAGGCATATATATGACTTTTTTGAGATATTCACCATATTTCTTATGAACATTTGCAGGCGATTTACCACCTTTCATAATTATCTGATTAGTCGTTCCTGTTTTTTGAAGTAAGGCAAAAACATCATCAAAATATCTATCCGCTTTGTCTAAATTCAACATCACTTTTCCTTTAGCTAAAATCAAAGCTTCTTCTAATGTTGGCACATTGTGTATGGTACGAATCGCACAACCATTTTTTAGCTTTACCTTGCGAATGCTATCTAAAGTAATTTCTTTTACTTTGCCTTTTCCCGTGGTTGTTCTATCAATTGAACTATCATGCATTAAAATTAGATGTCCATCTTTTGTTTTTTGCAAGTCAACCTCAACGATATCAACCCCCATTTTAATCGCATTTTCGATTGCTGCCAATGAGTTTTCTGGAGAATTACGCCAATCCCCACGATGAGCGGCTACCAATACTTGTTGTAAATTAGGATTAAACAATTTTACCCTAATAGAATCTACTCGCGTTTGCGCAATTGCGCTAATTGCTAATAGAATAAACGGAATAATTAATTTTTTTTTCATTATTATTTATTTTTTTTCGAAAGAGTTATTTTTCCATATAAATTTTTCTCCCCAAAAAGGAATTATAACATTTTCATTATTTAATTTGTCAGCTCTTTCCAAAGCAGATTTAAATGACCATCTTGAATGAGATTCACCCGCATGAGTAAGCTCCAAAATATGTGATAAAAAAATGTTTTGAGCTATTACTTTTCCTTGCCCAATTCCCAAAATATTGTTTTCAGTCAATGGATTTGGCGCATATCTCGGAATTAAAAGATTTACTTTATTAAAAATATTAGTATACTGTTTTGGCTTGTAATTAGAGTCGCCAACATGCATTAATTTAAAATGATTTGCATCTACTCCGCAATCTATAGAAAAAACAGATACGAAATTGAATAGTTTCGAATTATTATGATCTGTAATTGAAACCTTAATCTTACAATTTCCAATTTGATAATCAGTTGGAATTTTAGATTTATAAACACCTGCTCCTTCAATAAAATTTGACAAAACTGGTTTTTTATGCTTTAGCATCTCTGAAATGAGCTGTTTATCATAATGATCTCTGTGATTATGGGTTACACAAAGAAAATCTAAATATGGTGCTAATAATCTAGCATCTTTATGCATTATATCTATTCCAAAACACATAGACGGAGTTTTTACAACATACCCCATATTATATAACATCCATATAACTACAGAACCTGTTTCAACATGCACATTTTGAATTTCGTTGATAACTTTATCTAAACTTTTAGAGTAATAATCTAGCAAAGCATTACTGTTTTCTAATCTTTTTGCATCATCTGTACTTTCAAGGTAAGATTTAAAGAAATCAGAACTACAATTATCAGCCAATTTTTGAATCTCATTATAAACCAAAAGTCTCTCTCCCCCATGCATGTGCCACGGATTTGTAGCCCATAACCTATCGGAAAGTTTGTGATTATTTGAAACAACCGTTTTGGCATCAGGAACCCCTTCTGAGTCTCCGCATGAAATTACGAATATAAAAACAAATAATAAAGCTAAAAACTTTTTCATTGAATTAATAACCTGGATTTTGCCATAAAATTTTATTATCATTTATTTTCTCAATTTCACTTTGTGGAATTGGAAATAACAACTGATAATCTTTTATATCTATATCTTGAGCTTTTTTCATTATTTGTTTTGCATACCCCATTCTTACTAAATCAAACCATCTATGCCCCTCGTACGGAAACTCTCTATGCCTTTCATCTAAAATCATTTTCTTAATTAATTCTTGATTAGACAATTCTGATGTAGTTAAAACTTCTAATCCAGCGCGAACTCGTACTTCGTTTAAATATTTTATAGATTCTTCACTATATGAAATTTCATTCAACGCTTCTGCAAGAGATAATAAAACATCTGCATATCTGATTAAAATTTTATCATTTCCAACTTGCTTATACGCTTCATTTCTTACATCCATAAATTTATTCATCAAATAAACTCTTTTTTCAGCTTGTTCGTATAAGAGCAATGGTTTTCTTTTATCTTCATCAGTATATAGATACTTCAAACTAGGTACTTGATAATTTTCATCTTTTCTATTTGTTATATGAAACCAATAATTATGTCCTTCATTAAGAATGTCTTTATTAAATCTAACAGAAAATATGATTTCATCGTTAGTTTTATTGTTTACATCAAAAATATCTAAAGGATTTTCCAACAATTGATATTTATTTACCAAAGGGGTCAGAACATTTACAGCTTCTGTATTTTTGTGAAATGTTAAATAAACTTTTCCAAGTAAAGCTCTTGCTGCTCCCGATGTCGCACGACCTACATTTACGTTATCATATTTTTCTGGCAACATATTGTCATCTATAATCATTTTAAGGTCACCAGCTATGAATTTCAACATCTCATCGTCTGTACTTCTTTTAATTTTTAATGCCTCACTAGGTGTCACAACCTTTCTAGTAACAGGGACTCCGCCCCATACTCTGTACATGTTGAAATATACTAAAGCCCGAACAAACATTGCTTCTGCTTTATATTGTTTTTTTAGGCTTTCATCAAAATTCGCTTGATCAATTCGGTCTAAAATGAGATTACAACGATATACGTTATTATTAAATATAGCCCAATATTTAGACAACAATCCATTGGATGGTCTATCTACAAAATGGTCAATATCATATCGATCTTGTGTCCCAGTAGTAGGGGCTGTCAACATAAGATTATCACTTCTAAATTCAGAGAATTCAGTATAAAAATCAACCTGTGTTTGAAGTTTTGAGTAACAACCTATTACAGCCACATCAAAGTCTTTACTAGTTTTATAAACTTTATCAATAACCAATTTATTATTTGGTGTTGTTTCTAAAAAATCATCATTACACGAATTAAAAGTTAGTAATGAGATTATTGCGAATGTTATTGTTTTTATATTATTTTTCATGACTATTATAATGATAAATTAACTCCAAAAATTAATGTTCTAGCTAAAGGGTAAGTACCATAATCCTCTCCAGGCGTAAGCGAACTTCCTGGCCTAGCATTAACCTCAGGATTGTAACCGCTGTATTTAGATATAGTAAACAAGTTTTGCCCTGTAAAATACAATTTTAATTTCTTAATATTTAAAGAGTTGGTTAGGTTTTCAGGAAGAGTATATCCTATAGAAACATTTTGCAATCTTAAATACGAACCATCCTCAATGTGCCATGTAGATGTTCTTCCATTACTTCCTGTCTGTTTTCTATTTGCTTTGTTCACCTGCCCATTCCCTGGATTATCAACGCTTCTCCATCTATCTAATGCTATGGTTGTTCCATTAAAATTCCCTTCTAAATTATCTATATATCTCTTATTTAGATTTAAAATTTCATTTCCGTAAACCCCTTGAAAATTGAAACTAAAATCTAAATTTTTATACCAAAACTTACCTCCAAAACCATAAGTAAAATCTGGCATATAGTTACCAACTATGGCTCTATCTTTATCTAGGTCTATTACATTATCACCATCTACATCTCTAAATTTAAAATCACCTACCTTTGTATTTTTAAGATGTGGGTATGAATTGAGCTCTTCTTCATTTTTAAAAACTCCATCTATAATTGGTAAATAGTAATTTCCAATCGGCTTTCCTACTTCAGTTATATAATAAGCGTGACCAACACTACCCGATGAAATAATAGCAGCATCAGTCTCACCTAAACTAACAACCTTGTTTATATTTTTAGACCAATTCGCATTAAACGATACTCCAGAATAATCGTTAAAGTTTTTTCTTGAACTTAATCCTAATTCAATCCCTTTATTGTTGACTTTACCAATATTTGTTAGCGATGTACTATATCCTGTAATTAATGGTACAGGCACATAAAGTAGCATATTTTCAGTATTAGAATAATAATAATCAACTGTCAAATCTAAAAGATGATTAAACATATGTAGATCTAAACCTCCATTTACCATTTTATTCTTCTCCCATCCTAAATCTTTGTTCTCAATTTTATCAGGTTTATAACCGAACACTAATGATCCTGAGCCATCTCCCAAAATATAATTTTCTAATGACATTGTAGCTAAATGTTCATAGTTACCAATTTGAAAATTCCCTGTCACACCATAACTAGTTCGCAACTTTAAGTTATTAATAAATGACAAATTATGTGCTCTCTTAAAGAATTTTTCTTTGCTTACATTCCATGCAGCTGACGCAGACGGAAAATACCCCCATCTCTTGTTTTTTCCAAATCTAGAAGAACCATCCGCTCTTATCGCTAATGATAAAAGATAACGATTATCATAATTATACTGAGCCCTAGACAAATAAGAAGCTATCGTCCACTCTGTTATATTTGAACTCCCTGCAATCACGATACCCCCATCTATTACAGTTATATAATCATTAGGGTAGTCAGTCGCTCTCACATTATCATATTTGAATGTTTCTTTTTGCATTGATTGAACAAAAATTGCATTTAATTTATGTTTTTTGCCAAATCGCTTATCATATGTTAACTGGTTCTCAAACAACCAATTGAAAAAGAAGCTAGACGAACTATAACCTACAGGGTTAGATGGGGAGTCATAATACTCTTTACCTTTAAATGGAAGCGTTGATGGTGTGTATTGATCATTGTGCGCTCCATAAAAATCTCCTCCAAACGAAGTTTTAAAGTTTAAACTTTTCAATAAATCATATGAGGCAAAAAGTTTACCCGTTACGGAAAATCTATCAATTAAATTTTTGGGCAAAACAGCCATTGCTACAGGGTTCAAAACTTCATTGTGCTGATAGTCTGTACCTATCCTCAAATAACCATTACCTTGATAATTGAAGCTTCCATCTTCATTATAAACTGGGAAAATTGGGGGCATCATTAATGCAGACTGAACAATTCCACCTTTATCCGATGCGTCTACTCTATTAGATTTAGAATAAGATGGTGCGAAATTTACTCCAAATTTCAATTTGTTATAATTTGCTGATAGGTTCATTCTAGCATTGAATTTTTGGAAATCAGAATTTAAAATAATCCCTTCTTTCTCCATATACCCTGCAGATAAAAAATATTTAATTTTATCAGAGCTTCCCGAAAAAGACAAATTATGCCCCATAGTATAAGCCTCTCTAAAAATAGCATCTTGCCAATCTGTATCAACCAAGCCAACTTCACCTTTTAAGTATGGAAATAATATTGGTGGAATTTTTTGATACCCTTTTTTTCTCTTATCGTTTGGGTCTGATGGTGACGCATTTTTAACTTCTGATAAATATGCATTATTATGTCCATCGGCAGCAAATTCAGCAAATTCATAAGCATTCATCATTGGTAACTTTTTAGAAACACTCTGAACACCGTAATAGCCACTATAATCAATTCTCAACTTACCTCCTTTTCCAGATTTTGTGGTAATTAAAATGATGCCATTCGAGCCTCTTGATCCATAAATTGCCGCAGCAGAAGCATCTTTCAAAACTTCGATTGATTCAATATCATTGGAATTGATATTTCCCATTCCTCTTTGCATTGGCACCCCATCTACAACATACAGAGGATCATTTCCCGCATTAATTGTGCTTGTACCTCTTACCTTAATACTCACAGGTCCTTCTGGATCTCCACTTGGCATAGTAACTTGCACACCAGCCATTTTACCCGACAAGGCTTGTCTAAAATCTGATGTATTACTATTTACTATATCTTCAGCCTTAATAGAAGAAACAGCCGTAGACAAGTCTCCCTTTCTTTGAGTACCATACCCTACAACCACTACCTCATTAAGCTTAACAGTATCTTTTTTAGAAAAAAGCTCAGCTAATTCTCTTTGTTCTTCCGACATTTCTTTAGCCGTTTCTAAAATAATTTTCTTGATACTTTCTTTTGATGCTTTAATTTCCTTAGGTTCATGTCCCATTTCAGAAACAATAATTGTAGAAAACTCAGGAATTTCATCAATGGTAAATAATCCATCAAAATCGGCATTGATTGTCTTTTCCGCTGATATTTTTTAACTTTTTTTCACTCTTCTTATTCTTTTCAAAGACGCTAATTATTTCGCCTTTAAGTGAATAATCTAAATTATTACCTAAAATATTTTTCAAAACACGCTCTAATGGTGTCTGAGAAAACTCAGCGGTAACATTTTTAGCTTGTTTTAAAATAGCTACATCGTAGATTACCGAATAATCTGTTTGATTTTCGATATCTTTTAGCACATCTTTTATTGGAGTATCCTTGTACTTCCCGGTAATCTGTTGAGCTTCTAAGTTGCTAAAAAGCAAACACACACAACAGAGCGCTAATGCATTAAAAATTTTTTTTCTTAAACTCATATGTTGTTATTTTAGAATTTTATTTCCCATACGCCATCAACTTTCTTATATGACATAGGAACAATAAATTTCAATGACTCAAACACATCATTTAAAGATTCATCTTTCTTTAATGAAATATTCAGTCTCTTATTCGCAATGTCATGATTCTGAATGTCGACGTTTATTTTTTGGTTATATTTTTTTTCAAGTTCACTAATGAATTCCACAAGGGTGATTTGTTCATAAATCAGCCTTGTTTCTTTTTCATCATCTGCTCTTGTAACTTTAACAGCATCCTTATCTTTAGATAGTTTCAATGTTTCTCCTGGCTTTAATTCTATTGCCCCATGATCCGTTACAAAAACTACTTTACCTTCAAATAGCTTGGTTTCTAAATAATCTTCCCCATCATTTAACGAAACCTCAAACTTTGTCCCTCGAACAACAATATCTCCTTTTGTTGTTTTCACCCGAAACTCTTTACCCTCTCTATGTTTAACATCAAAGCGAGCAATACCACTCTTCAACTTTATTATTCGGTTATCATTTCCAAAACTTGAATTATATTCAATTTCTGAATTCGGTTGTAGAAAAACTACGGAGCCATCATTAAATTTCAAAACCTTACTTTGATTCCCACTTGAGGCTATAAAATTTTTCTCAACTTGATTATTTGAAGAAAATACCCAAAAAGCGGATAAAAGCCCCACGGCTATAATCAAAATCGAGATGCCGTATTTGATCCATTCGTGGGGCAAAATAAATCGTGTGTTGTTTTGATTTTCTTGGTGTATTTTCTTATTTAAACGCATCCAATGCTCGTCATCCACAAGACTACGATTTTTACTTTCCAACCAGCTATTTCCCCAATTTCTAAATATTGGAACATTTTTTTCTTTCTTTAAAAATTTATATAGAATACGCTCCTCTGACGGAGAAATCTCCCCATCGAAATACAATTCTGCTATTCTTCTTATTTCTATATTTTTTTTCATCTCCTTCTTATCTGTATAACAATTTCACTCTATTTTTACCCAACTTGATTTTTATCATAAAGCACGCTTTCTTTGGTCTTATTGCACAAAATACATGGTAAGCAATAATGCAATTGCTAGTTCATAAATTTCAGTCGGATATTTTTCTCTAAAATGAATTTTAAAAACCATCAACGCTCGAGACATGTGTTTCTCTACCGCAGTGGTGGAAATACCCAATCTTTCTGAAATTTCTCGATTCTTCAACCCCTCATCTCTTCTCAATAAGAAAATCTCTTTTGTTCTTTTAGGCAATTGCCTTAGAACCATTTCTATTTGCTCCTTCATCTCTTCAACCATAAGAGGCATCTCTGCTCCCGAACTCAAATCAAGATTATATAATCTCTCTTCTCCTTCCAAGTTTTCCAGATATTCTATAGAGCTAATCTCTAGGATTGATTGCCTTTTTAAGTAATTTATGCACTTATTTCTGATAATCGTAAAGAGCAACGAGGAAACGGAAACTAATGATAAAGTATGGCGTTTTTCCCAAATTTTTTCAAAAGTTTCTTGAACCAGGTCTTCAACAACCGTCTGATTATTTACAAACCTATATGCGTAATTAGTCAATCTAGGACGATACTTTGTAAATAATATTTTAAATGCTTTTTCATTTCCTAATTTAATCTCTTGTAGTAAAAATAAATCATCTTTACATTCCATTGTTAGTCATTGGTTTTAAGCAAATGTACTTCTACATTTCTAAAATAAAAAAGGGCTTTTGGGGTTGGGTAAAACGCTTTTTAATTGTTACATCTTAAACACAAAAGGGACAAAATTCAAATAAAATGATAGGTAAAATCACAGATTTTTTTGGTATTAGCGCACCAAAACCTCCAAGACAAGGAGAAACAGAACAAGAAAGAGCTGCAAGACAAAAAAAATTACAATGGAGTGTTTTTTTATCTGCTACTTTAGGCTACGGGATCTACTATGTATGTAGACTGAGCTTAAATGTTGTAAAAAAACCAATCGTAGATAATCAAATTTTCACAGAAACAGAACTTGGAATCATTGGTTCGGTGCTTTTCTTCACCTACGCTATTGGCAAATTCACCAACGGATTCATGGCCGACAGAAGTAATATTGGAAGATTCATGAGCCTTGGGCTGTTTATATCTGCCATAGCTAACCTATGCTTAGGTTTTACAAATAATTTTATATTCTTTGCAATACTTTGGGGTATTAATGGCTGGTTTCAATCTATGGGGGCTGCATCGTGTGTAGTAGGCCTTTCTAGGTGGTTTAACGACAAACAAAGAGGTTCTTTCTACGGATTTTGGTCTGCCAGCCACAATATCGGAGAAGCTCTAACATTTATAGTCATTGCTTCGGTAGTTAGTGCTTTTGGTTGGAAAATGGGATTTATCAGCGCTGGTGTTTTAGGCATTTTAGGGGGACTAATCGTTTTATTATTTCTATATGACACACCTCAAAGCAAGGAATTACCAGCAATTAATACCGCACAAGCTCATGTGAAAAGCGAAGACTTTAGCAAAGCTCAAAAAACTGTTTTGCTCATGCCCGCTATTTGGATTTTAGCCCTTTCTAGCGCTTTTATGTATATTAGCAGATATGCTGTAAATAGCTGGGGAATATTTTATTTAGAAGCACAAAAAGGCTACAGTACATTAGACGCAAGTTTCATAATTTCAATTAGTTCTATTTGCGGAATTATTGGAACAATGTTTTCCGGATTGATCTCTGACAAATTCTTTAGGGGACAGAGAAATTTACCTGCCTTAATCTTCGGCATCATGAATATTAGTGCCTTATGTTTATTTCTTTTAGTTCCTGGCGTTCATTTCTGGGTAGATGTCACTGCAATGTTATTATTTGGGACAAGTATTGGGGTATTATTGTGCTATTTAGGAGGCTTAATGGCTGTAGATATCGCACCTAAAAATGCATCAGGGGCAGCGCTAGGAGTTGTTGGTATTGCCAGCTACATCGGAGCCGGAATCCAGGACATTGTAAGTGGTATTTTAATTGAAGGCAACAAGCAAATCGTTAATGGAAAAGAAATATATGACTTCACTTACATTAATTGGTTTTGGATTGGAGCTGCCGTTATTTCCACAATATTGGCATTATTTGTCTGGAACGCACAAAACAACCAAAAAGTCATTGATTAAAAAATAATCTTTAATGTCTTTGAATTCCAAATTTTAATTATTTTTTGGGGTTTTTAAACATAAATGGATTATTCAAAAACCTCCAATAAAAACATAGCACAAAATACACGGCACTTACAATTAATTCTATCAATAATTTTTAATTATGATTTCACCCTTTTTCTGCACTTTTTCATCGATATAAATCAAGTACCAATAGGTGCCACTCGGCAATTTATGCTGGCGGTAGGTGCCGTCCCATTCAAAGTAAGTGCCCCCTTTCTGCGATTTCAAAAGTTTGCCGTAGCGGTCGTAAATTTCTACCCGAAAATTATCAAATAAATCTAAATTTTTCAGCACAAAAACATCATTTTTTCCATCGCCGTTTGGTGTGATGATATTGGTATTTGGTCCCATTCGGTCGAGTGCTGGTTTTTCAAGAAAATAGTCAAAATTCGCCTTTTCGTTGGAGCAAAAATCTTCATTATATTTAGCATAAAAAGTAACTTGCTCGCCACGCGTATAGCCAAACTCATTACTCGCTTGCCAATGTTCGCCGTCGTTGCTGTAAAGGTAATTCGTATTTTTAGGCAAAATCTGAACGATGCCATTGTTGTATTTTACTTCTTCGATAATTGGCGCAGGCGCTTCAATTTTCACTTCAAAAGTTTTGTCTAAATGACACGAAAAACTCGCATCTGCCGACACATGGTAGGTGCCAGGTTGCGTAATGCGCACCTTGTGACTGCTCGGATTGTTGTTGGTAGCGTCTTCTCCTTTGAGCCCGTTCCATCGGATATTGTAATAAAAATCCTTGATTTCAAAAATATGCCCAGGCGCCACACAAAGCGATTCGGTGCCACTTTCTTCCGTTAAAAACAAACTGATTTTGGCAATTTCAAAACACGATTTTCGGTTGTAGACTCTAGCGTAAATGCTCGTTGGGAATTGAAGGTTTTCAACATTAAAAGCCAAATCATTTTCAATGGCATTAACATCGTCAAAGGCATTCTCTTTGGAATAATAAAACTTAATTTGGGCATTTTTAGATGTCGTAATAGAGTCTTTGTATTGGGCTAAATTAATCGCGTTTTCGCTCTGGCACACGATAATTCTGTAATCTTTGGCATGCACTTGGTTGCGTGGCAAATCACAAGAATAATTAAAAACATTAAAATTCGCATTTTTGATTTCGTTTTGGCTCGGCAATTTAGTCCATTCATAAAAACCTATATTTTGGGCATTTTTGGTGGGCTGAAGCACCGCATTTTGATTAGGCGATGGATTGTCTGTAATTGGATTGGGGTTCAACTTGCCCAAAGAATATTGTTGTGCAACCGCATCTGCTGCCTTTAGCGTTAAACTATATTTTTGTCCGCTAATCAAGCGATGATAAAAATCAAATTTTCCGTTTTTTACATCAAATTCAAAAGTCCGATTGCTCGCTTCGTGTTTTAGCACCATTTTGAAATCGCCTTCGTGGATTAGCTTTTCGTCTTCGTCTTGTTTTCCGTTGTCGTTATCGTCAAGATTCACCACGCCAGAAATATGATTAAGTGCCAATAAATAATCTTCGGTTTCCCCACCAGACGAGATGCGTGTGGCGTAATCGCTCGGGCTCAGCTCCGTTTTATCACCACCAATTCTTAATCGTAGATAATTTTTTCCATTTGGAGATTGAAAAGCACTTGTCGGGAAAGTAAATTTAAATAAAAGCGCTTTGTTTTCGCTATTTGCAGGAATTTCTTGCACTTGTGCGTATTCATATTTTTGAACAGCTCCGTTTTGTCCAAAAGCTCTATCTCCATTCACATCAAACCACGCAGCCGCATACGCAGGAATCTTAGCCGATGCGGTTACTTTTAAAGTTAATTCATAATTATCGCCTTTTTTGTCTAAAAAATAATCCACCAATCCATCGTCATCATCGGGCTCATTAGGGTGTAGGGTACGGCTCCCGAGTGCATCCTCGGAATAGACTTGTCGGCTTTCGGTATAGAGATATTTTCCAAGTTTAAATGGGAATTCGGTGCGAACGGCCAATGGCGTGTTTTTTACAGCAATTTTTCTACCATCTTGTAAAACGCCTGTTTCACCTTTAAAACTTAAAGTCACTTGATTGCCCACATTTTCACCCAAATCTTTGGGCGCATCGCCATAATTTTGCAAAGTATAGAATCCTATGGCTATGGCTTGTTTTCCGCCACCTTTTAGCGAAAATCTAAATTTTGATACTTTTTCTCCGTACCACAAGATGTCGCCCGCTCCTTCGCTAAAGTTATTGATTGCGCCATTGTACCAGCGCACCTTTTTACCTTGATTGGCAACATCTGCTTTGATCTCATTTAGACTCGTATAATTATCGCCACGATAATCATTTTTGGGCATTTCTAAAATACGCCAAGGCTTATTGTTGGTCAAATTTTCAATTTCTATGAATTCTATCGCATTAGGGCGATCGGCCGCAAGTGATTCCGCTCCCGAAACCACAATACCCTCTGGAGAAACCCTCACGCCATTTTGGTTTTGGGCAATTAATTCTACTTCACAAACAATCTCATCTCCATCTCTTCCCACAATCCCAATGACTGAGTTGTGTGCATTTAGTTTTGTGTTAAAAAAATTTGTATTGTAAGTGCCATTGGACGAAACACCACAACCTTCAAAATCTTGAGCCGTGTTATCTCCATTTACAAACCAATTAAAACTTGATTTTAAATCATCGTAAGGAAAATTCCCTGGAGTGTAAGATTTAAGCAAAGGCATGCTAGATGGCAACAAATCATTGTGAGAAATCACCTTTAGCTTAATTGTATAATGCATACCATTAGGCGTAGTAAATTCGCGTATGGTTTCGGGACGAGCCAAATCATTGATGATTATTTCATCCATGAGACCATTATTATTAATATCCCAATTCACCCAATAAATATTTTCCCGATACGGACTTTTTCCATATGGTGCCACCGAGGCATCGGGAAATCTATTTTGAGCAAAATTTTTTATAAAAAACAAACAAAATATAAAGAGAAAAATTCTACGCATAGTATTCAGAAATTTTTACTCTATAAATTTAAGTGTTTTTTAATTAATTGTAAATGAAAAAATGCCTTAATTCCTGATTTTATGAAATAAATCAACCACCGCACTGTGCGAAAGCGTTTGGTCTTTAAAGTGCTCGGTAATGGTGGCGAGTTCCTCTGGCGTTGCACCCAATTGGTTTAAAATGTTTTGCAAATGCATTTTCATATGCCCTTTTTGGATTCCCGTCGTTACCAGCGAGCGCAAAGCAGCAAAATTCTGAGCCAAGCCCGCACAGGCTACAATGCGCATCAATTGCTCGGCGGTAGGCTTTTTAAGCAATTCCAATGCCCATTTTACCAAAGGGTGAAGCGAAGTGAGTCCTCCCACGGTGCCTAAGGCAATCGGTAAATCTATCCAAAAACGGAATTTTCCGTCCTTTACTTCGCAATGGCTTAGGCTACTGTATTTTCCGTTGTGCGAGGCGTAGGCATGTGCACAAGCTTCTACGGCTCTAAAGTCGTTTCCCGTAGCGATGACCACGGCGTCTACACCATTCATTATGCCCTTGTTATGCGTGGTGGCGCGATAAGGCTCAATCTCGGCAATGCGTACCGCACGATTGAATTTTTCTACAAATTCGGTGGCATCAATGTCCTTTTCGCCCATTTGCTCCACGGGGCATTCCACCTCGGCACGCACCATGCATTCAGGCGTATAGTTGGACAAAATCGACATTACGATTTGCAAAGAATCTTTTTCTTGGTCAGAAAATTTATCGCTGTTTTGCACCGATTGTTCCAGCGTTTGTGCAAACTGTTCCAAACACGAATTGATGAAATTGGCACCCATAGAATCTTTGGTATTGAAACTTGCCTTTAATTGATAATAATTTGGCAAATCAGCCGTTTTGTCAATCAATTCGAGCGAAAGGATTCCGCCACCGCGTTTTTCCATGTTTTTGGTAATGCTGGCGGTATCTTCTCGGAGTTGTTTTTCCAAACTTTCATTAAATAAAGCTTGCAATTGCGCAAAGTTTCCTTCAAACATAAAATGGACATGCCCTAATTTTTTTACGCCCAAAATCTGAGTTTTAAAGCCCCCGCGCTCGCTCCAGAATTTAGCCGCTTTGGACGCTGCCGCCACTACCGAGCTTTCCTCCACAGCCATCGGGATAGTGTATTCTTCGCCATCGATGATGAAGTTGGGAGCCACGCCAAATGGTAAATAATAATTGGTGAGCGTGTTTTCCGAAAACTCATCGTGCAGTTTTTGCAAAGCGGCATCATCATTTTGGTATTGGGCTAAAACTTTTTGCGCTTCGCTTGGATTGGCAAAATAAGTTTCAGTAAGCCATTTAATTTTTTCGTCTTTATTTAGTTTAGAAAAACCTTTGATCATTTTGTTTTGTTTTTATACAAGATTATTAAATCTGCGCTGATGGCAATGAGAATTAACGCCAATGAAAAATAAAAATCATAAGCAAAAACCGATGATTTCACCATTAAATATTTAATGAAAAGATACACGCCCACGATAGAAATACTCCATTCGGTGAAGTGGCGAGAATTTCGGTTATTTTTCATTTTTAAAACTTTCAATCAGCACTTTATCTTTACATTTTTTAAATATGATTTCTACACTTTTTTCTTTGTCTTGATAATTCATAATGTATGCACCACAAGGCTCTTGGCGTGGAGCACTTCGGTCGAAATCAATGATTCCCTTTTTTAATATTTTTTGATTAAAGAAAGCTGTATCTATCCCGAGTGCTTGCATTTGCTCTTGTGCTTGTGAGCTGTATTCTTTAGGTAAAAAAGAGACCTCGCTCAGCACTCGCCCATTGGGCAGATAATTGGAAATATAGTTTCGGCACGAATTTCTTTTCCCAAACATTAAAATGACAACAAAAATGCCCAATAAAATTCCGATTCCAAAAAATTTAAATCTTCGCTGAAAATCGCTCATAAATGCTTTTTTTTAAATAATGAATAAACTTAAATTGGTGTAAGGGAAATTAAATCTTTCGGCAATTTCTGGATGTGTGTGTCGTCCTTTGAATAAGTAAATGGCACTTTGCAACCCGCGTTGTTGCGAAATCAATTTTTCAAAACCGCCGTCTTTGGCAATTTTAATTAAATATTCAATAAAGAAATTGCTCAGAGCCTTGCTCGTGGTGCGTGCGTAGCGAGAGGCGATGTTTGCCACGCCGTAGTGCACGACATCGTATTTGGTAAAAGTAGGCGACTCGTGCGTGGTGAGTTCCATGGAGTCAAAACAGCTGCCATTGCCCATGTTGGATTCGATGATGACGGCACCCGCTTTCATTTGGCTAACTAATTCTTCTGGGACGATGCTCGGCGTTCTTTTGTCGCATTCAATCGCACCGATGGCAACATCGCAACGCATCAGCGCTTTACGGATTTCTTTTGGGTCGAGCGTGCTAGTGGGAATACGCTGATTCAAATCAATTTGCAATTGTCTTAAATTGGTGATTGCAGAATCAAAAACACGCACACTGGCACCCAATCCCGTAGCGGCACGAGCGGCATATTCCGCAATGGAACCCGAACCGAAAATCACGATTTCGGTAGGTCTCACGCCTGCAATTCCACCAAGCATAGTGCCGTTGCCGTTGTTCGGTGTGGCGAGCAATTCGCCCGCAAGCAAAACAGCGGTGGTGCCTGTGATTTCGGAAAGTAGTCGTTTTACAGGGAAAGTGCCGTGCTCGTCTTGCAAAAATTCAGCACCGATGGCTGTGATTTTTTTAGCAGCGAGTTTTTCAAAATATCTCTTTTGGAGCGTATTGGGCATTACGCTAGAAATCAAAATGCTTTGAGCTTGCATAAACCCGATTTCCTTTTCGGTAGGTGGAATAATTTTAATCACCACGGGCTGTGCAAAAACTTTCTTGCTGTCGTAAGCAATCTCTGCGCCCGCCTCAGAATATTGATTGTCGGTGAAATTAGCACCTTCGCCTGCACCTGTTTCCACCAAAATGTGATGTCCGTTTTTGACCAAAACTTCCACGGCATCGGGTGTGAGCGCCACGCATCGTTCTTGGAAATGCGATTCTTTAGGAATCCCGATTTGCAGTTTGCCTTTTTGAGTAGAAACGGCAAGCATTTCTTCCTTTGGCATTAAATCTTCTTTAGAAAAAGGTGTGAATATTTTTCCCATTATGTAAAGCTTATGTGGCGTTCGCCGTCGTGGTTTTCAATATTGATGGTGTGGTGGTTTTCGGGCAAAAGATTTTCGATTTTTTCTGGCCATTCCACAAAACAAAAATCACCCGAATAAGCGTATTCCTCCCAGCCCATATCATAGGCTTCTTCTTCGGAATTGATGCGATAGAAATCAAAATGATACACAGTTCCTTTTTCGGTTTCGTATTCGTTTACCAGTGCATAAGTAGGGCTGCTCGCCTCATCTTCAGATTGCATAGCTTGCAACATCGCAGTGATGAGCGTTGTTTTTCCTACGCCCATTTCTCCACGAAACAAAACCACAGGTTTGTTTAGCTCAGCCACGATTGCCTGCGCAATTTGTGGTAAATCATTTTCTGTTTTGGCAATGAAAGTTTGCATATTTCAATTTCTAATCCAACAAAAATAAGGATTGTAATTTATAAGTTTGTATTTTTACCTAAAATTTAATACTAAAAACTTATGGCTTTCAAAGATTTTTTTGAATATGAGATAAAAAAACTCATCGATTTTCTACAAATGTTGCTCACGCACGACAATTTGGAATTAAAAGATTTGCTCGGCACCGAAGATTTGCAAGAAAGATTGCAACATTTTTACAAGGCTTTTGCCGAAAACCACGAAATGCAAGAACGCTTTTTGTCCTCTCGCGAAGTGGAGCAGAATCATCTTGAATTTGCCAAAGAATGCTTTAGATTAGCTGTTTCGCTCAAAGAAAAAAATCCGAATTTGGCACATTTTTATGCCACACTCGGACAAAAGATTGAAAATATCGGATTAAATATTTTTAGCTTCACGACTGATTTTAGCCTTCAGAATGAAATCAGCGAACTGAAAAAACAATGGGAAAATAGCTAAAAAACGAATTTTTTAGCCATTATTTCTATCGATTTTTAGCGATTTTCGGCTAGCGCCCCATTCAGTGTATTTTATCATTTCCTCGGCAATGTTTACATCGGTAGCGCCTTCGATGCCTTCTAATCCAGGGGAAGAGTTTACTTCCAAAACAAGCGGACCTCTGCGCGAACGAATCAAATCCACTCCTGCAATTTTAAGCCCCATGGTTTTACATGCTTTAATGGCTATTTTCTCTTCTTGAGGACTTAAATGGGCAGGAGTCCCCATGCCGCCACGATGAATATTTGAACGGAAATCGCCTGTTTTCCCCTCGCGGCGCATACAAGCCACTACGCGATCATTGATTACAAAAACGCGCAAATCTACACCCTTGGCTTCTTTTATAAATTCTTGCACCACAAATTTAGCACCCAAACTCTGCAAAGCCTCTATGGTGCTCACGGCAGACATTTTAGAGTCCAAAAGCATTACGCCCAAACCTTGAGTGCCTTCAAGCACTTTTACTATGACAGGAGCCCCGCCCATATAATCTACAATTTGCTCGACATTCCACTGGTTTTCTGGGGAGAAATGTAGCGTTTTGGGGAAATCAATTCCTTCGCGAGAAAGAAGTTGCATACTGCGGAGTTTATCGCGCGAGCGGAGTAGAGCATTGCTGTGCAAGGTGGTAAAAATGTTCATCATTTCATATTGGCGAATCACCGCCGCACCATATTGGGTAAAGGTTGTTCCTATTCTGGGGATAATGGCATCTACTTGCCCAATGTCATCGCCCTCTACTAGAATCTGTGGCGAATTTTTTTGCATTAAAAGTTTGCAATTCAACGGATCAATCATTTCTATATCATGACCTCTCTCTTCGGCTTCCTCTATAAGCCTCGCTGTGGAATAAATGTATTCGCTTCGCGATAAAATAACTAGCTTCATTCAGGTTGCAAAGTAAGGGAATTTTTATGCATTTGGACAAAAAAACTTAAATTTCTACGCTAAAATTTTTTCGCTAGATAAAAAAATATAAAATTTTATTGATAAACTGAATTTTATTCTTTACTTTTACGCCCATAAATCATAGTATTATGGGACAATTCTTAGGATTTTTATTCTTTTTAACGATGGCAATGTGTGGTTTTTGGTGTTTAACTTTTTTGGTGAGCATCGTGCCGTATTGGTTAACTTATGGCGTTGCTGAGCGTTTTGGAAAAATCAATAAAAATAGTGACCCAGACGAAGTGCGTAGAAAATTGCTTTCTGAGCAATCTGGGGTAGAAGTTTTATATAAAAAATAAGACAAATCGTTTTATACATTTAGAAAAAATCTCATACATTGCATACTATAAAATGCAGTGTATGAGATTTTTTATATCCTTATTATTCAGTTTTTGCCTTTTGAGTTGTGCTACACAGCCTGCAGCAAATCATAAAGAGCTTAAAATAGAACCCAACGAAGAGGGGGAGTATGATATCGAGGTGTTAGACCCTGGTTTTGATACTTTTTTAGCCACCAAGGCTTTTCCTGAAAGTTACTTTACCGAATCGTATTTAAAACAGCGAAATTTAGTTTTAGTCAATAATTGGAATGCACGCCATAGCCAGCCACGCGTGTACAATCCTAATATTTACGAAGTGTATATTGACTATAATCCGCAGATTAATTATGGGCTAAATTTTGAATGGAAGCTGTTTAACTTCTTCATGTTTGTAGAGTGGCAAACGGGCGAGCGCATCGATGGTTTGGAGCCAAGATTTAGATAAAAAACTTTTCAATTAAAAATCGTTGAGAAAATAATATCTTTGCAGCCATGATTCAGAGCGAAACTTTACAGGATTTAGAACAACGCGTGCAAAATCTGCACACCTATTTGGAAATAGAGAAAAAGAAAATCGAAATTTTAAATGACGAGGAAAAAGCCGCTTCGCCCGAGTTTTGGGACGATCCTAAGTCGGCACAAAATCATTTAAAACAATTGCAGTCCAAAAAGAATTGGGTAAACGATTATCAAGCCATTGAGCAAGCTACCAACGACTTGAAGGTTTTGTATGAATTTTACAAAGAATTGGGCGAAGGTTCTGAAGAAGAAATCGATGCGCAATACGCCAAGGCACTCGAAAAATTAGAAAAAATCGAATTTAGAAATATGCTTTCTGAGGAAGGCGACGATATGAGTGCTGTGCTACAAATCACAGCAGGTGCGGGCGGAACAGAAAGTTGCGACTGGGCAAGTATGCTAATGCGTATGTATCTAATGTGGGCAGAAAAAAACGGCTACAAAGTAAAAGAGCTGAACTACCAAGATGGCGATGTGGCGGGCGTAAAAACAGTAACGCTCGAAATAGAAGGAGAATATGCCTTCGGCTACCTAAAAGGAGAAAATGGTGTGCACCGTTTGGTGAGGATTTCCCCGTTTGATTCCAATGCCAAACGCCACACAAGTTTCGTATCGGTGTATGTGTATCCGCTTGTAGATGACACAATTGAAATCGACATCAACCCAAACGATGTGGAAATGCAAACTTCTCGCTCTGGTGGAGCTGGTGGACAAAATGTAAACAAAGTAGAAACCAAAGTGCAATTAACCCACAAGCCTACGGGAATTGTGGTAGTGTGCCAAGTGGAACGCTCTCAGCTTGCCAACCGTGAGCGTGCGATGCAGATGCTTAAATCTGAATTGTATAAAATTGAGCTTGAGAAAAGAATGGAAGCTCGAAATGAAATCGAAGCCAATAAAAAAAGTATCGAATGGGGAAGCCAAATCCGAAATTATGTGATGCACCCATACAAATTGGTGAAAGATGTGCGCACGGGCGAAGAAACCTCCGATGTAGATAGCGTGATGAACGGAAATATCGACGATTTCTTGAAGTCTTATTTAATGTTTATGGGGCAAAAAGACACCGACGAAGCAGGAACACTTTAAGCCAAAAAGAACAAATTTTATTTTTTTAAAAAGAATAATAGAATTTAAGCCTTGTTAAATTTCATTTCTTTCATCGTCCAAAAACTCATCATCTTTGCGGAACGCATAGTAGCTTTTCAAAAATGGAATATTTATAAAAGCGAGCAATAAAATCCAATTGATTCGGTTTTGCTTACTTATGTTTTTAAACGAAAATAGACGAAATACTAAATAGCTTAATGCTAAAATATTAATTATAAAAATATTCATCACAATCGCATTGAACTCCGCGCCGATCATGGTGGGATAAAAGAGCAATACAAATAAAAATAGCAACGAGGTTAAATCTACTAGAAAGATAAGCGATTTGATAATGGTGGGAATTTCTCTCATTTTTCTTTAAAGATATGAACTTTTTCCCAAATAAAAAAGCACTCCGAAGAGTGCTTTTATTTTCTGTTTTATTTAAAAATATTAATTCACAGCAACGCCATTATCCACCTCGTCTTCAGGATTTAAGAAAGTTAATTTCCCATTCGGTTTGTCGCAGAAAAGCAACATTCCTTGGCTTTCGATTCCTTTGATTTTTCGCGGTGCTAAGTTTACCAAAACGCTCGCACGCTTGCCCACCACTTCTTCTGGCGAAAAACTTTCAGCAATGCCCGACACAATCGTGCGCACATCTAGCCCCGTGTCTACTTTAAGTTTAAGCAATCGATCGGCACCTTTCACTTTTTCTGCTTCTAAAATAGTACCGATTCTAATGTCCATTTTTTGGAAATCATCAAAGGTAATTTCTGCTTTTTGTGGTTCTGCGTTAGGGTTTGTCATTTTATTTAATCTTTTAGATTCGTTTAATTTAGCCAATTGTAGTTCCACTACTTCATCGTCAATTTTCTCAAATAACAATTCCGGCTTACCTAATTGATGCCCAGCAGGAATCAAAGTATCTGTTTCGCAAAGCGATTGCCATGGCTGCGGCTCAATACCGAGCATATGCATCATTTTTTCTGCTGATGTAGGCAAGAAAGGCTCTGCACATTGCGTAAGCATCGCAGCGATTTGAATCGCCCCATTCATAATGCTTTCCACTTCTTCTGGAGATTCTTTCACTTTTTTCCAAGGCTCTTGGCTTTGCAAAAATTGATTTCCTAAACGCGCCAAATTCATATATTCTTTCAAGGCATTTCTGAACTCAAATTTATCAAGATATTCCCCGATTCTTTTCGGATATTGTCTTAAGTTTTCAAGCTCGGGATAAGTTTGTTTTGCAGCCGGCACCACGCCATTGTAATATTTCTGTGTGAGCACCATTACTCGGTTAAAGAAATTACCCAAAATTCCTACTAATTCCGAATTATTTTTAGTTTGAAAATCTTTCCAAGTGAAGTTATTATCTTTATTTTCAGGCAGATTCGCTGTCAGCACATAGCGTAAAACATCTTCTTTCCCTGGGAAATCATGCACATATTCGTGTGCCCAAACTGCCCAGTTGCGAGACGTTGAAATTTTATCGTTTTCTAGATTTAAAAACTCATTGGCAGGCACATTTTTAGGCAAAATATAATCGCCGTGCGCTTTCAACATCACAGGGAAAATCACACAGTGGAACACGATATTATCTTTTCCAATGAAATGGATTAATTCCGTTTCTGGATCTTGCCAATAAGGTTTCCAGTCCTTTCCATTTTTCTCCGCCCACTCTTGCGTAGCAGAAATATAGCCAATAGGCGCATCGAACCATACATAAAGCACCTTTCCTGCCGCATCTTCTAGCGGAACGGGAATTCCCCAATCAAGGTCGCGTGTCATGGCGCGTGGTTTCAACCCATCGTCTATCCAAGATTTCACTTGCCCTAAAACATTGGTTTTCCAATCATCTTTATGCTCTTTCAGCACCCATTCTCTCAAGAAATCTTCGTATTGATCTAGCGGAAGATACCAGTTTTTGGTTTCCTTTTTAATCGGTGCGCTACCGCTCAATGCCGATTTAGGATTGATTAATTCTTCTGGACTTAAAGTCGAGCCACATTTCTCACATTGGTCGCCATACGCTCCCTCATTATGGCAATTAGGACATTCTCCCACTATGTAGCGGTCTGCCAAAAATTCTCCCGCTTCCTCGTCAAAAAACTGCTCAGAAGTTTCTTCCAAGAAAATACCTTTGTCATACAAAGTTTTAAAAAATCTCGCTGCATTGCCATGGTGGCGCGGAGACGAAGTGCGATCGTAGTGATCAAAAGAAATATTTAAAAATTTAAAAGTATCTTTGATCAAAAAATGGTAGCGATCTACCACTTCTTGTACGCTGATGCCTTCCTTTTTGGCACGAATAGTTACGGGAACCCCATGCTCGTCTGATCCGCAAATAAACACCACATCTTCGCCCTTTCTTCTAAGATAGCGTGCGTAAATATCTGCTGGAACATATACTCCCGCCAAATGCCCAATATGAATTGGTCCATTGGCATACGGGAGTGCTGCTGTAATTGTATGTCTCTTTGCCATATCTGTTTTATAAATCTTGCTTACAAAGTTAAAAAAAATGCTCTTAGCACCGAGCATATTCTATAAATTTTCATCTTAATTAAATTTTTTTGCCTACTTTTATTCTTTTGGCACGAGTATTGATTTGTGTAAAATATACAATAAGCTATTTGAGAAATAATTTAATACATGAAAAAATTCTTACTTTTTTTAATAACATCGGTAGCGCTAGTAAGTTGCAGCTCTGACGATGATAGCGGAAAAATCACCAAGCGTTGTGAATTTTCGACAACCTATTCAAACTTTTACAATAATCAAAAGTTTGAATTAGTTCAGAATTATAATCGTTTGGAACAATCAGCGGGAAAAAACACGGTTTTTGAAGTTAAAACTATACCACCAACTTGCCCAGCTAAAACGATTGATGGAAGAGAGTTTGAATCAGATAAAAAGACTTATCGCATCTTATTCCAAATTCATGGTGATTTGACTCATGTTAACTGGTCTGGAAAAGAATTATTGGTAAACGCTACGCCTGTTTTGGAAGTAAGCGATGAAAATAAACGAGTAATCGGTGTGTATCTTATGGATGAGCCGAGCAACCGCATAACAGCCACCAAAAAAGGAAATAAATGGACAGTATCTTATAAATTAGGCTACAAAGATGCCATTACAGAGTATGAAAAAAAAGGTAATAATCAAATTTTCTCAATCAAAAAATAAGATTGATTTATCATGTTTTTTTAGTTCGCCACCGCTTGAAAAAGGGTGGCGTTTTTTTTTATGCCCAATGATTTCGGCATAAAAAATGTAACTTTGTACATCGAAAAAATTTAACTAAAGTATGAGCCAAAATATTTTAACTCAAGACATTTTTAAAACACCTTATCAAACGCCTCCTTTTGAGCAAATAAAACTCGAGGACTACAAACCTGCGTTTGAACAAGCCATTGCAGAAGCTAAAGCCGAAATCGATGCGATTACAGAAAATCCGAATTTGCCCGATTTTTTCAATACAATTGAAGCTTTAAGCCTAAGCGGCGAAAAACTAAATCGTATTTCCTCTATATTTTTTAATTTAAACTCAGCAGAAACCAATGATGAAATGCAGGCACTTGCCCAAGAGATTTCGCCACTTTTGTCTGAATTTAGCAGCGACATTAGTTTAAACAAAGCTTTGTTTGAGCGTATTCAAAAAGTTTACGACAGCAAACCTGAAGGTTTAACGCCCGAGCAACAAAGACTTTTAGACAAAACTTACAAAAACTTTAGCCGAAACGGTGCTTTGCTTTCGGAAAAAGACCAAGAGAGATTGCGACAAATCGACCAAGAATTGTCTTTGCTTTCTTTGCAATTTGGGCAAAATGTTTTAGCCGCTACCAACGACTATATTTTGCACATCACAGACGAAAAAGATTTGGAAGGACTTCCGCAAGACGAAATTGATGCGGCCAAAGAAACCGCAGAAGAAAAATCGCTCGACGGCTGGGCTATCACACTACAAATGCCTAGCTATTTGGGCTTTATGAAATATGCCAAAAACCGAAATTTACGCGAAAAACTATACCGCGCAAATGGCACCAAAAACTTTGCGGAAAATAAATTCAACAATGCAGAAAATGTTTTAAAAATTATAAAACTCCGTGCCGAGCGTGCACATTTGCTAGGTTATAAAAATCATGCGGCTTTTGTTCTGGAGGAGCGCATGGCACAATCGCCAGAAAATGTGCAAAATTTCTTGGAAGACCTGTTGCAAAAGGCAAAACCATTTGGGCAAGAAGAAATCAAAAAATTAGGCATTTATGCGCAAGAAAAAGAAGGTATCAACGAATTGATGCCGTGGGATCAC
Organism: Ornithobacterium rhinotracheale; assembly: GCF_022832975.1. Lineage (NCBI taxonomy): Bacteria > Pseudomonadati > Bacteroidota > Flavobacteriia > Flavobacteriales > Weeksellaceae > Ornithobacterium > Ornithobacterium rhinotracheale. Next base: position 61,004 of record NZ_CP094846.1, read on the forward strand.
GCTTATTTTGCCGAAGCTTACAAAAAAGAAAACTTTAGCCTAAGCGACCAAGAGCTAAAACCTTTTTTCCAGCTAGAAAAAGTGATAGACGGCGCTTTTGAAATCGCAGGAAAATTATATAATTTAAGCTTTAAAGAAGTAAACGACATCGAGAAATATCACGCCGATGTTCGTACTTTCCATGTGATGAAGGAAAATGAAATTATCGGCATTCTATACACCGATTTCTTCCCAAGAGCGGGAAAACGACCTGGTGCTTGGATGACAAGCTACCGAGATGGCTACTTCCTCGACGGGGAACACAAAATCCCACAAATTTCGATTGTGTGCAATTTTACCAAGCCTACGGCAGAGAAACCTTCGCTGCTTACTTTTAGCGAAGTTACAACGCTTTTCCACGAGTTTGGACACGCTTTGCACGGCTTGCTTGCCAACACGCAATACGCTAGCCTAGCAGGCACCAATGTGTATTGGGATTTTGTAGAATTGCCATCGCAGTTTATGGAAAATTTCTGCTACGAGCCAGAAGCACTACAACTTTTTGCCAAACATTACCAAACGGAGGAAGTGATTCCCCAAGATTTAATTGATAAAATTGTGGCAGCATCGCAATTTATGGAGGGCTACCAAACTTTAAGACAACTCGGCTTTGGCTTGCTAGACATGGCTTGGCACACTACCGAGCCCGAAAAAATTACAGATTTGGCACATTTTGAAAGAGAAAACATGGCAGAAACTCAACTCTATCCTAGCGTGGAAGGCACTAATATGAGTACGGCATTTAGTCATATTTTCCAAGGAGGGTATGCGGCTGGCTATTACAGCTACAAATGGGCAGAGGTGCTAGATGCAGATGCGTTTGACTATTTTAAACAAAATGGCATCTTTAATCCCGAAATCGCTAAGAAGTTTTATACGCTACTCAGCAGCGGTGGCACGGTAGACCCAATGCAGCTTTATGTTGCTTTTCGTGGAAAAAAACCAAGTAATTCAGCTTTGCTTAAAAGAGCTGGCTTGGTGAAATAAAAAATACCGAAAAATCGATTTTTTTGAAATAAAGAGTTTTAGGCTAAAGGCTTAAAGCTCCTTTTTTTGTTGGGATAAAGGACTTAAATAACTTAAAAATGCATAAAAAAACCCTTCTTTTCGTATGAAAAGAAGGGACAAACCTATTAAATTAACCTAAACCTATGAAAAAACTGTTGAGCATCATTACAGATGCCTAACATCATATACCCCAAATATAAAACTAAAAGTTGGATAATTAAAATTTTAGGGTAAATATTTTTAGTTAAAAATCTTTAATCAAAGGAAATTGTATCATTATCTGATGACAATATTTCATTCACAGATTGCTCTCTTTCGCCATGTTGTCTAGCTCCTGTCCTATTATCGTGCATGGATCCCATGTTTCCAAAATTATAGAATCCTTGCGAATTACAATCCCATTTTTTCTCGATACCTTCAGGTTTTTCAAATTTATCACTTTGGGTAACGCCTAAATTAGCGCCATCGCTATAAACTTTCTTCATATAATATGCCCAAATAGGTAGTGCCATTTTCGCCCCTTGAGATTGCCACCCTCTAAAGTGGGCAAAACGATCTTCGTTTCCTACCCAAACGCCCGTTACAAGATTTGGTGTTAGACCAATGAACCATGAATCAGACCCTTCGTTGGTGGTACCTGTTTTCCCTGCTACTTCTGCAGAAATTCCATAATTTCTAATGGACTTACCAGTACCGCGATCTACGACCCCTTTCATCAAATCTATCATAGTATAGGCTACGTCTTCATTTAAAACTTCCCTTGTTTCTGGCTCATAATCTTTGATTATTTTTCCTGTTTTATCTTCAATGGAAAGTATGATTTCTGGTTTAATATAGATTCCGCCATCGGCAAAGGTACTCATCGCCCCTACCATTTCATACAATGTTAAATCTGCTGAACCTAGCGCTATCGTTAAATTGTTTGGTATTGGTGATTTTATTCCTAAATCTTTGGCCAATTGTATAACGGCTTGTGGGCGACTTTCTGCGATAAGACGCGCAGAAATCACATTGACAGAGTGCGCCAATCCATCTCTTAACGATAGCGAGCCTCCATATCTACCACTGGCATTTTTAGGTCTCCATGTTCCAGATGAAAACGGCTCATTAGATACCATGTGACACGGCGGGTAGTTCATCTGGTGTATGGCTGTAGCGTACACAAATAGCTTAAAGGTTGACCCCACTTGGCGACGCGCTTGTTTCACATGATCGAATTTAAAATAATCCCAATCTACACCGCCTATCCAAGCCTTGATGGTTCCGTCTTTTGGATCCATGGACATAAGCCCTGCTTCGATGATATGCTTATGGTAGATGATACTATCCATCCAAGATTTATTTTTTTCGTATTTTTTTCCGTCCCAAGTAAAGAATTGTACCGAGTCTCTTGGTTTATTAAATTCGGCTAGAATTTCCTCATCAGTCATGCCCGCATTTTTTCTATTTTTATACATGATAGTACGGCGCATTGCGGCTTCGAAAATACGCTGACGCTTTTCGCTTGAGATGTTATAAAATGGGGCTTTAGGGTTTCCACGCTGTTCTGCAAAAAACATTTTTTGAACGCTTTTTAAATGCTGTTTTATGGCATCTTCGCCCATTTTTTGCATTCTTGAATCGATCGATGTATAGATTTTCAATCCATCACGGTATAAATCGTAATGGATTCCATGTTCTTTTTCGTATTGTTTGAAATATTCTTGTAGCTCGACACGCATTGCATATTTAAAATAAGCTGAATAGGTTTCTTGCACGCTGCTTTCAAGCATTTTAAAGTTTAGCCCAAGAGGTTCATTTTTATATCTTTCAAATTCATTTCTGGTTATAAACCCATATTTAAACATTTGGCTTAGCACCACATTTCTTTCATGTAGAGAACCTTCAGGATTGCTTTTGGGGTTATAAAGCACTGGGCTCTTTAGCATTGAAATCAAAACAGCCGATTCGGGAACACTCAGTTCCTTGGTGTGTTTTTGGAAATAGGTTTGTGCTGCAGCTTCAATTCCATTTGCTCTGTAGATAAAGTCGAATTTATTGAGGTACATCGTGATGATTTCCTCTTTGGTGTACAATCTCTCTAATTGAAGTGCAACTACCCACTCTTTGAGTTTTTGTTTTACCCTTTCAATCTTATTTGAAGACACTTTCTGGGTAAATAATTGCTTGGCGAGCTGCTGGGTAATGGTACTCCCACCACCGTCTTTACCTCCACTAGCCACGGCGCGCATGATAGATTCTCCATCAATACCAGAGTGCTCAATAAAACGGACATCTTCTCTCGCCAAAAGTGCTTTGACCAAGTGAGGTGGAAGGTCGTGATAAGTTACTGGTATGCGCTTTTCTTTCTCAAATTTATCAATCAATTTTCCGTCGGAAGAATAAATCTCTGATGCTACATTGATTTCGGGATTTTCAAGTTCTTGTACGTCTGGCAGAGGGCCTAACATTCCCTTTGACGTCCCGTATAAGATGGCAACAATCGAGATAAGACCTCCTAAGAGTATAAACCAAAAAAATAAAATTCCACGCAAAATCCATGGATTCTTTTTTTTCTTTTTTACATTGTTTGTACTAGCCATAGGTTATTTTTCTTTTTGTATTAGTAAACTAATGTCCTCTAGCCCCATCAACGGGTTTTGGCGCATAGCTTGTTTTATTTTTAATTGGTAAACGCCTGTGTCCTTAAGCGCTATATTTTCTTTATAGATTAATGTATTTTGCTTAATTGCCCCCATTCCAGTGCCAATCCATTCTCCATTAGGGTATGCCAATTGGTATTCCAAGGTATCAATCATTTTTTCGCCTTTTGGGGAAATAAATTCGGTAAAAAAATAAATATTACTGAACGGATAATCGTTGTTATTTCTCAGCACAAACGACAAATCCACTCCATTTTTAGTTTCCTTGACTGGAATGGTGAAAACTACCGCTTTTTTGGCATGCCAAGCATTATTGAGTGGCTCCGAATGTTGATAAATTAAACCTTTCGGTTGGCAAGCAAACAAACAACACGCGATGATAATACCTATTAAAAACTTAATTTTCATTTTTGTTCTGATTAGGTTTTCTTCGTTTTTTTCTAAAATTCTTTTTACCTGAATTTTTCTTATTGTTGCTGCTTGGTTGCTGAGCCGTTTTCTTATTTCGACGGCGACGATTTTTTTTCTCCTCAAAACGATTTAATTCGTTTTCTTCTAGCAAACCTGTGCCAAAGAGCGAATCCTCTATGTGGTTGAATTTTTTATTTAAATCTTCCAGAGAATCAATTGCCTCTCCTTTTTTATTTTGAGCCAAAAAATCATTCACTTGCTCCACGGCAAATTTATACCAAGTAGCATTATCGGCTTTTACATATGAAAGCCAAATTTCTCGTTTAAAAACATCTATTTTTGCACAATAGACTTCTCCTGCTTTTGATTTTAAAACAATATCATGTTTCGGGAAATCCTTGAGTGCATCTAGGTATGAATCTAGTTCATAATTTAAACAACATTTCAATTTACCACATTGCCCTGCAATCTTTTGTGGATTAATGGAAAGTTGCTGATATCTCGCTGCTGCCGTGCTCACACTCCTAAAATCTGTGAGCCATGTGGAACAACAAAGCTCTCTACCGCATGAGCCTATCCCGCCGAGTTTAGCGGCCTCTTGGCGATAGCCAATTTGGCGCATTTCGATTCTACATTTAAATGCTGATGCGTATTCTCGAATGAGCTGTCTGAAATCTACTCTATTTTCTGAGGTATAATAAAATGTTGCCTTTGTGCCATCTCCCTGATATTCAACATCTGAAATTTTCATTTCAAGCCCAATTCCTCTTGAGATTCTTCTAGCCTCAATCATCATTGCCTGTTCTTTTTCTCTACATGCCTGCCAAACATCTATATCTTTCTGATTAGCAAATCGATACACTTTAGGCAACTCATGAGTATTATTAATTTTCTTATGTTTTAATTGAGCTTTAACTAGTTCTCCTGCTAGGGATACTATCCCCACATCATGCCCAGGATTAGCCTCTACGGCTACGGCATCCCCAATCTTGAGCGGAAGATTATCTATATTGATGTAAAATTCTTTTCTTTCATTTTTGAAGCGTATTTCCACTATATTACACACAAGCTCTTCGGCTGGCTGTCTCATATTGCTCAACCAATCGAAAACCGATAATTTATCACAACCATCGACACCGCAGCTACCATTGTTTTTGCAGCCTTTTGGTAAACCTTGGCTTGTATTGCATCCGCTACATGTCATATCTTTATATACTTGTATTAATTTACAAAATTACTAAATTTAAGCAATAATGAATGTAAAAATATTTTTAATTTGATTTTAATGATTTATTTAAACAAAAAAATCCCTTTTCCATATATTTTTGAAAAAGGGATTTCTACTATTTATGTAAACAACTTTATTTCACAAGTCTTTCCGCTCTCTTATCGTCTATTTTTGCATTTTCTATCAAGCTTTGCAATAATGAATTTTGCATCATTCCCATATTTTGGAGTTCCATTACTCTTCGTTCATTGGATAAATCTTCTTTTTTAGCTCCAATAGTTTTATTATCTACTTTCACTACAAAAATGCCATTTACAGCTTTTAGAACACCAGAAACACCTCCTTTTGGTAAGGCTAAAGCAGCAGCCCCCACTGTAGGCTCGGCTCCTATTCCTTCGATATTCGCCGTATTATAAGTAACGCCAGTGGCTTGCCCTGTGCGCCCTCCAAGCTTTTTACTTATTGAATTTAAATCTTTATCATTTCCTACTAATTCTTTTGCTTTATTGTAAGCTAGATCTGCCTCGATGATTGGCGCAAGCATTCCTTTATAGGCTGCAACATTGTATTGATCTTTATCAAATTTATTAGAAAGGAATACAACGATTTGTCCACCGTTTGATGTTTCAAAACGCTCAATACTTCCGGATTTAGTATCTGGATTGAATGCCCAAGCAAGAATGTCTGATAATTTTTTTGTTCCAGCTAAACCTGTAACATTTGGCTCAAAACGAGTTACACCATCGGCGTTGTTTACCTCAGCTCCTGCTTTTCTAGCTGCGTTTACGAAATCGTTGGTGTTTTTTCCTTGCATATCAAGCGCCAATTGATTTGCTTTATTGAACAATTGTTCTTGTGTCTCTTCAGACGCTTTTAATGTTTTCTTGATTACGGCAAATTGGTATCCCATTTTTGATTTCACATCGTCGATGCGGATTACATGGAAACCAAATTGGCTTGGCACTACTCCAAATGAGCCTTTGTCATGAGAGAGTATGTATGCTCTATAGCTTGGGTCAAAGTTTTGTTGGAATCTTCCTACCCAGCCGATTGAACCATTTTCCTTTGCAGCAACCTTATCATCTGAGAATGTAGAGGCCAATTCGTTGAACTTAGCAGGGTTTGTTTTCACTACATTCAAGATACTGTCTGCAATTTGCTGGGCTGCTTGTGGAGATCTGTTTGAAACACCACCTTGTGCTCCTTGAAATGAAATCAAAATATGGCTTGATTTTACTGAATCTGCAATTGGTTTTGCACTTGTAACTTTAATCAATTCGTATAGATTTCCATTTTTAATAGGCCCATAAACTTTACCCACTTCTAGGTTAGATAAAAGGTTACGAACATTAGCATCTTGCAAACTTTCTATCTGACTTTTAGTATAATAAGTTGGGTCGAAAACATCTTCAGAGAATCTAGACACATATACAGAATCGTTTTTAGCATTGGCAAATGCTTGGATTGTATCTGTAATTCCGGCTGCTTGATCTGTTACAATTTGTTGAGATAAAAATTTATTTAATCCCGCTACAATTTCTTGTGTATCCTGATTAGATGCTACCGCTGGGAAATAAGCGTATGCTATGTTAGCAGACGCTTCTGGCTTGAATTGCTTTTTATGCGCCTTAAGGTAGTCCAACACTTGTGCATCGGTTACTTGAATATTGTTTTTTTGTTTGAAAGTGGCATAATCTACAAATGCATAGCTAATTTGTGATTCTGTGCTATTGGCTTGATATGCAAATTGAGCTTCTGCATCTGTTGCCAACACACCTCGACTAACGAAGTCAAGATAACTAGCTCTGAGCATTGCAGCTTGTGGATTTGCATTCTCCCATTGCTGGTAAATTGCTTGTGCTTGTGGATTTCCTGTTTGAGCAGCGGTTTTCAATTCGCTCAAAAATGCTTTCGTAGCTTCTACATTTACGGCTCCATTTTGAGCAATCAAATTGGGCTGAATTGAGCTAAAAAACATAGCCGCAGCCTCAAAATATTGCTGTTCAGAAAATTCGATTCCTAATTTCTCTGCATGTTTACTAATAATTCTTTCTGAAACTAGATTATTCCAAGCAATTTGTGAAATTACATTTTCACCTGCATTTTGATATTGTGGATTTTGGCTAATTCTACCGTATGTTGAATTATAATCTTGTGTAGTAATAGGGATTCCCGCAACAGAACCTAGTTCGTTTGGATTTCCAAAAATACTACCTCTAGAGAACGCATCTCCTACCAAAAACGCTACAAGTGGCAATCCAATCCCAATGATTAGAAGCCAAGTTTTCTTTCTTATTTTTTCTAAAAGAGCCATGTGCTTTAATTAAAATTTTATTTACAATCAGCAAAAATACAACTTTCTTGCAAAAGAAAAAAGTACTTATTTTAATCTTGTATTAAAGTTATCTTGATTTCTTCTATTTTTATATCATTCCCTTTAATGATTTCGAATTTATATTTATTGTCTATTACAAAGGTTTCACCTATTTCTGGGATTTTTTCTAGTTCAGATACAGCAAGCCCTCCGAGTGTTTCATAAGCCTCACTTTCTGGCAAGTCCCAGCCATATTCTTGGTTTAGATAATCTATTTCTACACGAGCAGAGAATAAAAATTCATTTTCGTTTACTTTTTCCTCTATCAGTTTTACCTTATCGTGCTCATCCTCTATTTCACCAAAAAGTTCCTCAACTACATCTTCTACCGTGAGCATTCCCGCGGTTCCGCCATATTCATCTAGCACAATGGCCACTGATTTTCTTTTTTTAATTAAATCATCCATAACATCTTTTGCTAATGATGTTTCGTTTACAAAATCCACGGGCAACATAGTATTGCGAATGTTTTTAGGTTTTTTAAATAAATCAAATGAATGGATATAACCTATGATATTATCAATATTTTCTTGGTAAACAATAATTTTAGAAAATCCGGTTTCTATGAATTTTTTTCGCACTTCTTCAATCGGTTCATCTATCTTCACAGCAACGATTTCTTTTCTTGGCACCATACATTCTCGTACCTTTATTTCAGAAAACTCTAATGCGTTATGGAAAATCTGCACCTCTGTATCAATCTCATCATCATCAGCTTCCACCAATTGCTCAGAGATAAAATACTTAAGCTCATCTTTTAAAAAAATTTCATCTTCTGTTTGCTCCTGCCCCACTAATTTTAGAAACAAATCTGAAATCCACATTATGAATGTCGTGAGTGGCGTAAACAAGATATAGATTAGCCACGCGGGAAGGACAAATGTTTTGAACAATCTATTAGGGTAAATGCTAAAAATAGCTTTGGGTAAAAATTCGGCCGTAGCTAGAATAACTACAGTAGAAATTAAAGTTTGAATAAGCACATCAATCGTTGGAGAATAGGATGGCAAATACTTTACGATAAGTTGCCCCATAAAAATTCCATAAATCACAAGCGAAATATTGTTGCCCACGAGCATCGTAGCAATGAATTTCTTAGGATTCCCTGCCAAATAAAGCATTTTTCTAGAAATCCAGTTTTCCTTTTTAGCTTCAAGCTCAAGCTGCATTCGGCTAAGCGAAATGAAGGCAATCTCGGTACCCGAGAAAAAAGCAGAAGCTAATATGGCGATTATAATTATAGGAATAGTAGCACTCATGTATTAATCTTGAACTTCTTTTATTTTAGAATCCAAAGGTAATATATTTTTATCTTTTGCTTGCTCCGAAGATGGGTATTGTGTAGATTTTTTTTGATTTTGATTTTTCTGCTCGGCATTGATTACCCCATGATTCTTGAAAAATGTGAATTGTTTAAAATCTTCACTCCCTTCTAATCCGTTTTCGGAAACAATTTTGGTACCGTCGGCCCTAGCAATGGTTACAGTATCATGGGTATATATTTTTCTATTTTGGCTGTCCCAGAAGATTTTTTGGGTTTTGAGTGTATCTCCCTCGTTGTTAATCATCACAACATTGCCTTTTCCCTCGTAAAATTTCTTTTTTTGCTGAATTTTAGCCCAATCAGCTCTTAAAAAATTGGCTTCTAACTTTTGGTTATAAAAAGTTAAATTCAATCCTTTTCGCATAAGGGTATAGGGCGAATCTATCATAGTATATTCCTCTATGAGTGGGGTTTTTAAATCCAAACGAATTATGCCAGAATCTTTATGAATTACATGTGCATTGATTGTGGTTCTGTCGGCAAAATTTCGATTGATTTTTCCCAAATCATCAGTTTTGGATTCCTCACAAGAGAAAAAAAGCAAAGCAGCCCCTATGCATAGGGCTGCTTTTTTGTATGATTTAAAGGACAATTCGAGTTGTCTCATAAGTTTCGTTAAATATTAGCGAACAACAGTGCTTGCTCCACCGAAACATGAAACAGATACTCTGTCTCCTTTTTTCTTACCTTGTTGGAAAGACATCTCTAAACTTGGTCCGTGAGCATTGTAGCTACTTGCCATTTTTTTAGCTCTACCACAAGATCTACTATCTACTGCACATGCTTTGTTTGCAAAGTCTGCAGCTACCCAGTAAGCAGTAAGTTTTTGGTAAGTACTGCTACCACAGCTGTTTGCATTTGAACCGAAGATTGATGCAATCAATTCGTATGGCGCACCATAACCTGGTTTATAGCTAGCTGCTTTTTTAGCCCAGTTTACTGCATTGCTTAAACTTCCTGTTTTGCTGTAACTTACAGCGACATAGTAAGCAATATCTCCTTTTTTACTTCCTGAAGCATCGTTAAGCGCATCTTGGAACTTGCTAATTGCCGTTTTATAGTCTTTTCTAGAGAAGGCTCTTGCCCCTTCGGCGTAAGCTGAACCTGGTCCTGCACCTGCTTTGGCTTGTGGAGAAGCAGACTCTGTAGCTTGTGGATTTTTAAGTTTCCACAAGTATGCGTATTGTTTATCTAGAGCATCCATGATTGGAGTATCGTAACAGTCCTTAGAAGCCAACTCTTGATATGAGCTGATAACCCAATCCATATCTTCTTTTTTAGCTTCAAATTCTTTTACATACATTGGCGCAATATTATCACAAGTGGTGTACTGAGATAGAATACCTTCCATAGAGTCTTGAATTTCAAGGAAGCTATCTTTTGCCGCTTGGGCGTTAGCCATTGTTTGCTCTTCGGCTTTGGTTAATTTTTTATTTGGATCTATGTTTTGTAAACTATCCAATTTTTCTGCTAATTTACCATACTCTAGCGAACGCATTTCGATGTTTTTCTCGGTCACTTCTTTAGTTTTGAAGTAAACTTTCAAAGCTTCATCAAATTGCAATTGACTTTCGTTTAATAACTCTAGAGCCGTTGTAAAGTAATTCAATACTGTAGAAGTTGAAAGTTTCTCTACATCTTCCGATGCGTTGAACAAATTTTTATATTCTTCGTAAATTTCTTTTTTGCTCTTAAGGTTATTGGCTAATTCATAGTTGATGATTTCTCCCTTCCAATAAGCAGGCTTATCATTTGGAAAAGCGGCAATTCTTTTCTGCAATAAATTCACGATTTCTTGCGCGTATTTTTGTCTTTCTGCATCAGAGGCAGCGTTTTGCGCTAGCTCATCAAGAATGGTTTCTCCAAAAATATAGTAATTTACTTTTTTGCCAGGACATTTTTCAATTGCTTCTTTCAATACTGGATACGCTTCTGTGTATCCTTTCTTTTGCACTAATTGATTCAATTTAATTTCATAAGCATCACAATTCTGAGCTTGCAAGCCCTGCAAACCAAAAAGCACTGCGGCACTTATTGTCAATAATTTTTTCATTTTCATTTCTTTTTTGGTTAATATTACTAGTTTATTAGTTGTATTTTCTTCTTTGGAACCAAGTATCATTGAGCGTAAAACTCAATTTTACATTGGCAAAATTCTCTTTAATTAAATTATTTTTGGTGGTTCCTTGTTGACCAAACTGAACGCCAATATTAATTTCTGACGGGTCTGATGCTTTGCCTACAGGTAAACCTATTCCAAAAGCTATACCATATTTTTCAATGCCTGTATCATTCAACCTGATTGGTGTTTTTTCGTAAAAAGCGCCAGCTCGGTATGTGGTACGAGACAAATAGTTTTTATAGCTATTGATATTTGGGATTACATACCCTCCTAAAGATGCTTTAAATCTGTTGTTTAGCTGGACATGCTCGTTTTCTAATTTATATTTAGACATTTGGGTATAGTCTACTTGCGCTGCGATATTCCATCGAAAACCTTCGCCATAGCTTACCCCAAAGCCTATATTCTGCGGCACTTTCACTTTTGTGTCTTTATTTTGCTCAAAAACAACCTGCTGGCTATATTTCTCACCTGTCATAGGATTTAATAGATAATTTAAAATTCTATAATCTTGGTCTGAATTTAGTTCGTTTCCTAAGGTATAATTTAGCCCTATACTGAATCTTTTTGTTTCCTTAATCTTCTTGGTATAAAGGGCTCCACCAGTAAAAGTGAATCCCGTGATTCTATTTTTATTTTCAACCTCCGTCGTAAGTTGAGAAGGCATATATTTATCAAATTTATCAAAAAAAGGCCCATGTACCTCTGATTTGTTTAAATTCCCAAACAAATAACTAGCCTTAACCCCCAAAGCAAAGCTTTTACTCACATTGTAGGATGTAAACAACTGCAAACTATTAAGATCGCCATCGCCTTTGAAAGCGTTATACGCCGTTTGGCTCACTACTTTATTATCATAGCCTAGGGAATATAGTGGCTGAAAAGAAATCCCTCCTCTAAATTTTTCTCCCATCGGAAAAGCAAGGCTCAATTGCGACATATAAGCCGTACTGCGTTGCGCTTTATTTGCACCATCATCAAACTCTGATGCATTCAAAGTTCCCTCGAAATTAAAACTAGTGTAGTTTAAATTAATGTTGGCAGCAGGATTCATAAAATTGGCTTGAGAACCATAAGTAGATAAATATGAGGAATATACGCCCCCCATACCAAAAGTTGCCGCATTATTGCTTTGTCTGCTCTCTCCCATTCCAAAAGAAGAATATGGAGAAACGGCTGTTTTCTGTGCCATACTTGGCAATGCCCCCGCCAAAAGTAAAAGGGTAAATAGAGCGTTTTTAACTTTAACCATTCAGATATTGAATATGAATTAATAATCTGTGCAAATATGATAATTAATCGCTTAAATTAAAAATAGAATATGCGCTAAGGCTGTTAAATTCTCTAAAAGAGAATTTTTGGTATTTTTTTTTGAGCTAAAAATCTAGACAATAGCCCTATTTCATTTTTACAATTTCATAAAAAAAGAAAAAAAATAATAAATTTCATTTTTAAACTAAAGGGTTTTGTCTTCTAAATTTGATATTTTTGCAAAAAACAATTTTATACATTTTTTAGCATGAAAATTATCTCTTACAATGTAAATGGAATTAGAGCCGCTCTAAATAAGGGGTTTATAGAATGGCTTAAAAATTCAGCCCCAGACATAGTATGCTTACAGGAAGTAAAAGCCAATAAAGAGCAAGTGGAACTCTCTGAATTTGAAGCCCTAGGATACCACATTTATTGGAATCCTGCCAACAAAAAGGGCTATAGTGGTGTCGCTATTTTGTCCAAAAAAGAGCCACTACAGGTGGAGTGTAATACGGGAATTCCGAGCATGGATGGCGAGGGGCGTGTCATTCGTGCTGATTTTGAGGACTTTTCCCTCATCTCCCTCTATGTTCCTAGCGGAACAAATCTCAACCGTTTAGGCTTTAAGCTTGATTTTTGCAATGATTTCGCCAACTACATTCACCAACTTCAAAGGAAATATCCAAATTTAATTATTTGTGGCGACTACAACATCTGCCATGAAGCGATCGACATTCACGATCCCGTTCGTTTAAAAAATGTCTCTGGTTTCTTGCCCGTTGAGCGCGAATGGATGACGCATTATATGAATCATTGCAATCTTGTTGATGCTTTTCGCGTGTTTAATGACCAACCTGAGCAATATACTTGGTGGAGCTACAGAGCAAACGCCAAACAAAACAACAAAGGCTGGAGAATTGATTACCATATGGTGAGCGAAAGCCTCAAATCTAGGCTTAAACGCAGTGTAATCCTCCCTGAAGTGAATTTCTCGGATCATTGTCCAATTCTGCTAGAAATAGAATAAAACCTAAAAAAACACAAAAAAAGGGAATCATTTAGATTCCCTTTTTTATATGTAAAATATCTATTTCTATGGATTTGTATAAGAAACCTCTATTTTCAAGTTTGATTGATCCAAAATTAATCGATAAGGATTATAAATACTATTGCTCGCGTTATAAGCTGATGGGGTAAAGAATAATTGCCCAGAATTTGGATAATTCCCTAACATTAAGCGCAAATCATCCTTCGGCTCACCTTTTTCTACAATGTTTTTCAAAAATTGAGTGATATGCAACACATAGCCTTTATCTTTCTGATTATATTTTTCACTAACTATGCTGAAAGGAAAAACCGCATAATCTGGCAAAACTTTTTTCTGAGTATCGTTGTATAAATACAAATAATTTGGCAACGGAAGTGCCCCTTGAGCCGAAAAATTAGGCGATAGCGTAATGACAGCATCTGTTATAGATAAATGTTCTTCGTTAAACTTCTTGCGAAGCGCCTCGATTTGCACCCCATCTAGTGAAAGCCTAACGCTATTGCCCCCCATACCAGATAAAAACAATTTACCTCCGTCTAGTTTTGCCCCTACATTACTGATTTGGCTCTGCGTCACAGCATAATACCCCATATCGTTCATAGTTTCCGACCCCATGATAAATTCATACGAAGCCGCCAAACGCTTATGCGTAGAATGCACATTACACTTTTCTTCTCTATCGTCTACATTATTTTTATTTTCGTCTTTAAAGTTTGGATTATCATAACTATAAAACATCAGCACTTTAGCCTTCGCAGGATCGAAGTTAAGAATAAAGCCGTTACTACTATTAGTACTTATTTTTATACCATTTATAACATTGTTTATAAATGTCACTTGATCAGAACCATTATTTGGCTGTTTTATAAATAGAGCCTCAAATGTATTAGAAAGCTCATCTAATCTTATTCTATAAGACGGAACACTTTCTGAAGAAAATTCCTTAGCCCCTTGCCCCTTGCTGTTCTTTTTGGAAGAAACAATTGTTTTTCGCACCCATGCAGTGTTGCCTATAGTTTTTTCACCCAAAAGTTTTCCAGTAGCAAAACCTTTATTAGACATCAGTTGATCTTTGATTGTACCCATATTTTCAGTCACCAAATGTACTTGTAAATTTATTTTTGCGGATTTGTCCCCATAAATAGAATCTACCGAAAATTTTAACGAACGATGAAAAGTATAGGCTGTATCTTTCACAGAGCATTTACCATCAGCCGTATCCAATGTATAAGCCGTATTTACCAATTTTTCTTTTACAGACAATGTATCTTTCTTATTAAAAGAAGCCACTGGCAATACCAAAACCACAGAATCCACTTTGGCATTTTTCCCAAAAGATGGATTCAAAGCACTTAGACGCAATTGGCTATAAAAAGCTGCTTGAGTTTTACCAAAGACAGGCTCATTATACACCCCTACGCTTGCACCGCTTATAGTACTCTGCACATTTCCTCGAACACCTGGAATTTCAATCAACACTTGCGACACCGCTTTGCCCGAAGCTACAGGCTCTGGTGCTAAATTAGTTGCTGAAAGCGCAATGGATGCTTTTTCTGTTTTAATTGAATTACTAGATAGAATATTTGCTCCCACAGGATTATCCCCCTGCTCACAGCTTCCAAAGATAAAGAACCCTGCTAGCAAAAGAGCGAATTCCTTAATTTTTAAAAATTTGTTTTTCATGTATTTATTCTTCGTCTTCTTCCCCTTTGATGATTTCAGCATACAAATCCTTAAGTGGCAATTCTGAATCAAAAGGTTTAAAAAGTTTTTTGGTAGATTGAATGTAATCTCTTACTTCTTCTGGAATCACCTCATCTCCTTGAATCACTAAATCTGAGTGATCTACCCCCAGCTTTAAAATGTTATTAAAATTAGGTTTTTCTAAATGTTTAAATGATTTTTTAGCAATTTTATCAAATGCCACTTTCTTAGTAACTTCACTGCTTAACTCCCCCTTGAATGGCGTATCAAAAACCGAATAAACCATTTTCACCTCATTAAAGAAAGCATCATCAGAATAATATTTTTTTAAGTAAAGAGGCAAAAAAGACGACATCCAGCCTTGCGCATGGATGATATCTGGCTTCCAATTGAGTTTTTTTACGGTTTCTAAAATCCCTTTGGTAAAGAAAATAGCTCTCTCGTCATTATTTTCAAAAAACACACCCGTTTCCTCATCCTCATAGATTCCCTTGTGCTTAAAATAATCATCGTTATCTATGAAATACACCTGCATTTTCTCAGTAGGCAAAGTCGCTACCTTTATGATTAAAGGCTGGTCTAAATCATTGATAATGATATTCATCCCAGAAAGGCGAATCACCTCATGCAATTGGTGTCTACGCTCATTAATCATACCGAATTTTGGCATAAAAATCCTCACCTCGTTACCCTCTGCACTTGCCTTTCTCGGCAACTCCAAGGAAGCATTAGACAAAGTGTTTTCTGGAGTGTACGGGTTTAGCTCTGTAGAAACGTATAAAATGCGCATAATTTTGTGTTTTTTATTTCCTTAAAAAAATATTTCACAGGAGAATATGTGCAAAAATACAAAATTTCATTGAAATTTAAGTTTATAAATGTAGCTTTGCCTGATTTTAATAAAGTTTTAAACTTTCAGCATGAAAAAAATCCACACCACTCAGGAGATGAAAAACTGGGTAGCAAGCCAGCGAAAACTGAAGAAAACCATTGGCTTTGTTCCCACAATGGGGGCTCTACATGCGGGACACCTCTCTCTCATCAAGCAATGTAAAGCAGACAACGATATTTGTGTAGCTTCGGTTTTCGTGAACCCTACGCAGTTCAATAATCCAGAAGATTTAGAAAAATACCCAAGGCACCCAGAAAAAGATGCCGAGCTGCTCGAGAGCGTAGATTGTGACGCGGTATTTTTCCCAACAGTAGAAGATATTTATCCCGAAGGCGAAAAATCAGAAACTTTTGATTTCAATGGGCTTGAAAATCAAATGGAAGGCAAGTTCCGTCCAGGGCATTTTGATGGCGTGGGTACCATCGTGAATAAATTTTTTGAAATCATTCAGCCCGATCGCGCTTATTTTGGCGAAAAAGATTTTCAGCAGTTGCGCATCATCCAAACAATGGTCGAGAAAAAGGGTCACCACATCGAAATCGTGCCAATGCCTATCTTTAGAGAAGACGACGGGCTTGCGATGAGCTCTCGCAATCAGCGATTAAGTCCTGAATTTAGAAATGCTTCGCCTAGGATTTACGAAATATTAAAAGAAGTAAATTCGCTTAAAAACGATTTTTCGCCCCAAGAGGTAAAACAAAGGATAGAAGAACTCTTCGCTCAAACTGATTTGGAATTGGAATATTTTGTAATCTGTGATGAAGAAACACTCCACGAAATCAACGATTGGAAGGACAGCGAAAATATTCGTGCTTTTGTAGCAGCCTACGCAGGAGATATCCGTTTAATCGATAATTTAAAAATCGATTAAATTCCATTTTTTTAATTTACAAAGCGTATTTCAAAAAATATCGAAATACGCTTTTTTTTTATTTTTGATGCGATTTTAAAATCTACTTTGATTGAATAATTTATTTCCACCAACACTATAAATCTCATCATCTGAATCATATACAATTTTGACGTGCCCCACCTTGTTTACTCTCTCATCTGAATCATAGGAAATAGAAACACCGTCTACATCAACCACTCTATTTTCATAATTGTATTTCACTCTTGCTTCTCCCACTCTGCTTATTCTATCGTCAAAATCATAAGAGATTCTACTATCTCTCATTCGCTCTACTCTTTTATCTAAATCATACGAAATTCGAGTACCGCCAATTTTCTCCAATCGTTTGTCAAAATTGTAAGAAATTCTCTTATCACCTATTTTTTCAACATTTCCAGAAAAATCATAAGAAATCCTTACACCTCCTATTTTCTCTATTTTATTAGAAAAAAATTCGTACGAAATCCGTGTATCACCCACTTTTTCTATCCTTCCATCTAAATCATAAGAAATCGATTTATTTCTAAATCTGCTTAAATCTCCCGAATCAAAAGAATAAGCAAAAAAGTCGTCATACGCATCCGAATAAACCACATATCCTCTAACTTTACCTTTTCGGCTTAAGATAAATCCATCACAAATAAAATTGAAATCACCATTCATAGCCACAGCAAACCAAATATTACTCTGCTTGATTATTTTAAATGGCTTTTGGCAAATTTTCCCTTCCATATTCATGCTAAAACTTACACCATTTATCGTGAAAATTTTAGATAAATTATAATCTGATCCACTATTACAAAAAATCGTTCTTTGAGAATAAACAGCGGATAACAAGAACATCAATAAAAACAGAGATAAAGCTTTTTTCATGATAGATATATTTTAAATGAAAGTTAAATCGTCTTTTTATTTTGATAGATATCAACAATCATACTTTTTTGCAATAAAACAAAGGACAATTCATTTTTTTAACACATTACAAATCAATTAAATCTATAATAAATCCGCAGATTATATTCTTTTCTGAAATTGCACACAAATTAAATAAGTACATAAAAATTATTTGATTTATCTTTGCGCCCATGTTACTAAATATGTTTAAATCTAAAATCCACCGCGTTACTGTAACGGGGGCGGAGCTCAACTACATCGGAAGCATCACAATAGACCAAGATTTGGTAGATGCAGCTAACATGTTGGAGGGCGAAAAAGTACAAATTGTAAACATAAACAACGGCGAACGCCTTGAGACTTATATCATTTGTGGCGAGCGTGGCTCCGGCGAAATCGTACTGAATGGTCCTGCAGCAAGAAAGGTGCAAAAAGGCGATCAAGTCATCATTATCGCTTATGCGCAAATGACTGAAGAGGAGGCTAGAAACTTTCAACCCACGGTGATTTTCCCTAACGAAAAAACGAATTTACTGAAATAATTTTTTCATGAGCAAACGGCTAAAAACTACGCTCACGCTTTTGGTATCTATTCTTTTGGCGATTGCTCTGATTGCTTATTCGCTCTCGGGAATAGATTTTGACCAAACGATGGATTCGCTACGCCAGGCAAATTATTTCTGGATTGGGGTTTCGGTTGTATTGGGCATTATGGCGTATTGGTTCCGCAGCCAGCGTTGGCGATTGCTTCTAGAGCCAATGGGCTATCAAGTCACTGCCAAGCGTTCTTTTATTGCAGTTTGCATGAATTATTTTTGGAATCTATTGATTCCACGCTCGGGCGAGATTGCACGATGCACCTCTCTGTACGCTCTAGACAAAACACCTGTAGACAAATCCTTTGGTACCGTAATCAGTGAGCGAGTGATAGACATGCTTTGTTTAATGTTTATTGCTTTTTTGGCTGTAGTCACCAACATTGATTTAATCAAAAAACTCATGAGCGAGGTGCTCCTCACTCGCGACAAAGCAGGCGACGACGGAAATTCCCTTAAATTATATATTTTGGGTGGAACTATTACGCTCATTATAATTTTGCTTTTTGCCTTCAGAAAAAAAATCAAAAAATTAAGTTTTTATCCCAAAATCAGAGAATTCATCTATGGAATTCAGCAGGGCTTAAAAACGATTTTTCAATTAAAGAGAAAAAAAGAATTCATCGTCTACACGCTTTTGATTTGGATTTTTTATTTCTTCATGACTTATGTGGTCGTTTTTGCTTTACCCGAGACAGAAAATTTGGGCATTGCCGATGGATTCTACCTCCTGCTTGTTGGCGGCATCGGCATGGTAATTCCTGCAAGCGGCGGCATTGGAGCGTATCACTCAGCGATGCGACTTGGCTTTATCGTGCTCGGCTTTTCCAAAGAAGTGGGCGTGACTTTCGCTTTCTTGGTGCACACACCACATACTTTAATCGCGCTGGGATTAGGCTTAATTTCTTTTATTTTGGCCTATTTCGACAAGAAGAAAGTGCAGTCTTAAGATTTCAAGCTTTTATTTAAGGTGGAAAAAAGCAATATTTAATATATTTGTAAAAATCTCAAATTTTGACACAAGAAAAAGCTTTAGCCTTATTAAAATCTGGGCGAAATGTTTTCCTCACAGGCTCGGCCGGAACGGGAAAAACTTACACCCTAAATAAGTATATCGAATATTTAAAATCACACAAAATCCCCGTTGCCATCACGGCAAGTACGGGGATTGCGGCTACGCACCTCAACGGGATGACGGTGCATTCTTGGAGCGGAATTGGGATTAAAAATCACATGGATTTGTCGCACCTTCAGAAATTGAAGGAGAAAAAATATATGCGAGACAAAATGAAGGATGTGCGTGTGCTTATTATTGATGAAGTTTCGATGTTGCACAAGCATCAGCTCAATGCTGTAAACGATGTTTTGCAATATTTTAAAGACAATACGCAGCCTTTTGGTGGCATTCAAGTAGTATTTTCGGGCGATTTTTTCCAATTGCCCCCAATTGGCGAAGAGTGGGAAGAGTCTCGCGATAAATTCTGTTTTATGTCTGCCGCTTGGGTAGATGCCAAACCTTTTATTTGTTACTTGACCGAGCAGCACCGCCAGAGCAACAATCCGCTGAATCAATTGCTCAACGAAATGCGCGCGGGCGAGGTGAGCCCTTTATCCTATGACATGGTAAACGAGAAAATACAAGAAACGATGTATTCCGACATCAATCGTTTTCCGCAGCTCTACACGCACAATGCCGATGTGGATAAAATCAATCAGCAAAAACTAAAATTGCTCGACACGCTGCCAGAGAAATTTACCGCCACTGCCAAAGGAAATAAATCGCTGATTGAAACGATGAAAAATAATATTTTGGCCCCTTTTGAATTTGAACTAAAAAAAGGCGCTGAAGTGATGTTTGTAAAAAACAATTTTGAAAAGAAATTTTTCAACGGGACGCTCGGCGTGGTCAAAGAATTTTCAGACGAAGGCTATCCCGTAGTAGAGACTCGTGATGGCGATTTTATCGTTGCCGAACCCGAAGAATGGAAGGTGGAAGATGAAAACGGAAAAACGCTTGCCTCCATAGAGCAAGTTCCTTTGCGATTGGCTTGGGCAATTACGGTGCACAAAAGCCAAGGGATGACTTTGGACGAAGCCTGCGTAGATTTACGCAAAACTTTCGAAAAAGGGCAAGGCTATGTGGCTCTTTCAAGGCTTAGAAGCATGGATGGTTTAACGCTTTTGGGCGTAAACGATATTGCGATGCAATTGGATGAATTGGCGTTCAAAGCAGATAGGCGATTTTTGGAGCTTTCAGACTGGGCAGATGACACTTTTTCGATAGAAGATTTAGAGATTGAGCATATTCCTTTTATTGTAAAATGTGGCGGACAAATTAAGCCCGTAAAGCGTTTAAGCAAAACAGATAAGAAGAAAAAAGGAGTGAAAAATTCACACATTATAACCAAAAAGATGTTTGAAGAAGGCTTGACTCCTGAAGAAATTGCCAAGGAAAGAGATTGCACTATGTCTACAGTTTATGGACACTTAATGAAATTAAAAGAACAATTCCCCGACATGGAGATTGCATCTCGCATAAAATGTGACAACGAAATTGTGGAGCGCGTGAGAGAGATAGTGCAAACTTCCACATTCAAAGACGGTGATAATAAAACCATTAAAATATATAATAAAGCCAATAAAGAAATTCCCTTTACCGAAATACAAAAGGCAATACTTTTAGTTTAAAAAAATATGAATTTAAAGGAATTTCCCGTAGGATATTTGAGCTTAATGCTTGCGGCGAGCTATCTATACCAAGTGTATGTTCGCCCAAAATTTTATCCGCCCGAAGCGTTTAATTATATTTTTATCACACTTTGCGCGATTGCGTTTTTGGGAGCCATTATTTTGGCTTTTACACGCTACCAAGAAGAACCGATGGCGCACAAAATGCAAATCATAGGTTTAATTATTTTATCACCTATTTTAGCTTACGCCATTTGGGTCTAAACAAAAAAGGTTTTTTCCAGAATCTGAAAAAAACCTTTTTTAATACATTTTTTCGCGATGAAATTATTTCATTGGGCGTAAGATATTATAACTTACACCAATTCCGGCTGCTCCAATGTTTAAGTCTTTTACAGCATCACCTTGATAGAATACAAATACATTCCACTCATCATTGTGATACCCCAATTCTGGGCGGTAATAGAAGCCTGCCTTGGTATCTTCTTTTAAGAATGCTACTCCCACGCCTACATCAGCCCCGAGGAAAAACCGTCTGGTGGGGTAGTAGCGCAATAGCGCGGCAACGGGTAATAGGCCTATGTTTTCGGCATCGTTTTTCTTAAAATAATGGGTGTAGCCTGTTGCTAAACCTAAGCCAAAACTTTTGAGGTCTAGGAACTGGTACTTAGCATCAACACCCACGGCAAAAGAAGAAGCATCTTTAGTATCCGCAACTGGGATTCCCGCATGAACTCCTAATTTTAACCAATCAGTTCCTTTCTTTTGTGCATTTACAAATACGCTTGTAAAAATCAACAACATTAATGTGCTTAATTTCTTCATATTCTATTCTTTTTTATTATTGATTTGCTTTTCTGATATAGTTTTCCAACGCCATAGTCATAGAAGGAGTTTCTGGCGTAGGGACTTTGATATTTACCTCTAAGCCATTTTTCTCTGCCTCGGTAACGGTAGATTTCCCAAACACAGCAATGACTTGTTTTTCTTGCTTATAATCTGGAAAGCTCTCAAACAAGGATTTAATCCCCAACGGGCTAAAGAATACTAAAATATCGTAATCTTTTACATTCTTTTCAGATAAATCGCAGCTCACCGTTTGGTACATAATGCCTCTTTTCCAATCCAGCCCCAGCTCATCCATCAAGGCAGGAACATCTGGTTTCAGTGAATTGGAGGAAGGGAGCAGGAGTTTTTCTTTTTTTAATTTTTTTAAAATGGGCTTTAAATCTGCAAAAGTTTTCCCTCCGATATACACTTTTCTCTTTCTATACACGATGTATTTTTGCAAGTAAAATGCGACTGCCTCACTCTGGCAATAATACTTCATTGCATCTGGCACGTGGAAGCGCATCTCCTCTGCTACTCTAAAAAAGTGGTCTACGGCGTTTTTACTGGTGAGAACGATGCCTGTAAATTTGCTTAAATCTATTTTCTGCTGTCTTAAATCCTTAGCAGTAAGCCCTTCTACTTTGATAAATGGCTCAAAGTCTACCTTAATTCCTAAATCTTTTTCAAGTGTAAGGTACGGCGAACCCTCCGAGTTTGGCTTGGGCTGAGATACTAGGATGGATTTTATATTCATACTTTTTACTACATTCATTGACTTTAGCTTTCGAGCAAGATAAACTTGCACACGATGGCGAAAGGTAATATTTCAAGGGCACAAAGGTACAAAATAATATAGTAAATTGGGAATTTATATTCCTTGCTTGTCCTTAAATAAAAGGAAATGAGCGTTATTAAAAACATTATGGCTAAAAAGCTTATGGCTACATAGGTTAAAATCTGCGCATCAATTTTTGAGAAATAATATAAAAAACTAATCGCCACGAGCCCCAATGTTATGAATATTCCAAAATATGAGCGCGAAATAAAGAAATCACGCAAAATTTCGGCATAGCCCACTAGGGAGAAAATCAGTGCATTGGCAAGCACCTTGATGATGATATAGCCCATCACTATTAAGGCTAAAAATGTGAGCTGCACATAGGCATCATAGCCCTGCCACACGCCCCACTGCACCACAAAGGGCAGCAGAAACAAGCCCACCAAAGTGGAAAATATGGCCATATAAATGCCGTTTAGGAGCAAAAAATTGTCCTTTTTCTCACTAAATTTCTCCAATGTTCCCAAATCATCATAATACTTTTTAAAAGCCCAGCGGGTGAACATCAGCAGTGCGCACACGGCCATCAGCAGGAGAAAAATTCCATCTTTATTTTCTATCAATCTTAAATTTCCTTCCACGGCAAATAAGTTTTTTGCAAAATTACTAAATAAAATCTCATAGGCTTAGTATATTTGTAGAATGATAAAGAAATTAGTCATAATCCCTACCTACAACGAGAAGGAAAACATCGAAAAAATCGTGCGTGCAACACTCGCATTGCCACAAGATTTCGATGTTTTGGTGGTAGACGATTCCTCGCCAGATGGCACCGTGGAGATTGTAAAAGAGCTCATCACGCTCTTCCCTGAGCGCATCTTCCTAGAAGTAAGGCAAATTAAAGATGGCCTAGGGCGTGCCTATGTTCACGGGTTTAAATGGGCGCTTGCTCACGGCTACGACTATATTTTTGAAATGGACGCCGATTTCTCTCACAACCCCAACGACTTGCCTAAACTATTAAAAGCCTGCCAAGAGGGCGCAGATATGGCCGTGGGCTCGCGCTACTCGCAGGGTGTGAATGTGGTAAACTGGCCTATGCACCGCGTACTGCTCTCATACTTTGCCTCCAAATATGTGCGCCTAATCACCCAGCTCCCCCTGCACGACACCACAGCGGGCTTCGTGTGCTATACCCGAAAAGCACTTGAAAGCCTTGATTTAAACCAAATCGAGTTTAAAGGCTACGGCTTCCAAATTGAAATGAAATATAAAATCTGGAAAAAAGGCTTAAAAATCGTGGAAGTACCCATCATTTTTACCGACCGCACGCTGGGCGAATCCAAAATCAGCAACTCCATCATTAAGGAAGGGTTCCTTGGGGTAATTAAGCTAAAATATAAATCTTTAATTGGGAAACTCTAATGATTAAAAAACTCCTGCTTAGCATTTTTGCCATCAGCCTTTTAGCCTGCAATCACGGTATTAAAAAACCTGATAACTTGATAGATAGAGAAACCTTTAAACGCGCACTCACGCAAATGTACCTCTACAAGCAAGCGCCCAACCTCTCCGTATCGCGCGAAATAGATTTTAACGCCATCAGTGCGGCCATTTTGGACAAATACCACCTCTCTGCCGAGGATTTTAGAAAATCATTGGAATATTATATGGCCTCCCCTGAGCTGTACAAGGATATTTTGCAAGAAATCCAAGATTCCATACGCAATAATATAGACCGCCCCACAGAAGAAAAACCCTCTATGAACATAGAGCAAATGAAAAAAATGGAACAAAAAATCACTATTCCTAACCAATGAAATTAGCCATCATCGGCGTGGGGCTCATCGGGGGCTCTCTCGCTCTAAAAAGTAAAAGATTAAATCTCTTTTCAGAAATAATCGGCATCGATGCCAATCCCAATCACCTGCGCCAAGCCATTTCGCTAGGCATCATCGACCGCCAAGCGGATTTAAAAGAAGGCATTCAGCAAGCCGATGCCGTGATGATTGCCGTGCCAGTAGAAGCCACTATAAGCCTGCTGCCACAGGTCTTAGATTATGTAGAGGCGCAGTGCGTGTTTGATGTAGCCTCTACCAAGGAAAGCATCATTCGCAGTGTGGAAAACCACCCAAAACGCCAAAACTATGTCGCCACTCACCCTATGTGGGGTACCGAAAATAGCGGCCCCCAAGCTGCTACCGAAAACGCCTTTGAAGGGCGCTCTCTTGTGCTGTGCGACACGGAAAACTCCGCCCCAGATAAAGTAGACTTTATCAAAAACTTATACCAAGCGCTGGGTATGCACCTCATTTATATGAATGCCAAGGAACACGATGTGCATACGGCCTATGTAAGCCACATTTCGCATGTAACCTCCTATGCTCTAGCCAATACCGTTTTAGAAAAAGAAAAACAGGAAGAAACCATCTTCCAGCTTGCCAGCTCGGGCTTTTCAAGCACTGTGCGCCTGGCTAAATCGCACGCAGCTATGTGGCTCCCCATCTTTAAACATAATAGAGAAAACCTCCTCGATGTGCTAGATGAACACATAAGCCAGCTGGAACAATTTAGAAAAGACCTAATTCTTGAAAATTACGACAAAGTGGAAGATTTTATCCTAAACGCCAATCGCATACGCGGCGTACTGGAAGAAAAAAAACCGAAAAACTAATCTCGCCACTTTTTAATTAAGATTTAATACCTTTGCACCAAATATTTTAGGAATGAATTATCCCTCTTTTTTCGCTAAAATTTTACTCTTTGGAGAATATGGCATCATCGAAAATGCCAAAGGGCTCACGATTCCCTACAATTTCTACAAAGGAACTTTAAAATTTACCGACCCCTCGCTTGAAAATAAATCTCGCGAAAATCTCAAAAAATATGTGCAGTACTTAAACCAAAATATGCCTCAGCAATTTGATGTGGAGCGGCTTAATTCCGATTTAAGCAAAGGTATGTTCTTCGATTCAAACATTCCACAAGGCTACGGCGTGGGAAGCTCTGGGGCGCTCGTGGCTGCCATTTATGATGAGTATGCCGTGAAAAAATTGGCTAAAAATCAATTATCTAAACAAGATATCTCTGAGCTTAAAAAGACTTTTGCCCAAATGGAATCCTATTTTCACGGCAAAAGCTCAGGTATAGACCCGCTGATTTGCTATATGAACATTCCGCTCCTAATCCACTCCAAGGAGGAGATTGATACCATCGGGATTCCGCAAAATGCCAGTGGCAAGGGGGCTGTATTCCTAATTAATTCTGGCGCCCCTGGGGAAACGGAGCCTATGGTGCAAATCTTTTTTCAAAAATTAAAGCAAGAGGGATTTAGGAAAACGCTGAGAAAAGAATTTACTAAGTATAATGATGCCTGCATTGATGCACTCATTAAGGGAAAAAAAGAGCCCCTCTTCCGAAACTTAAAGAGCCTTTCTACTTGGGCATTTATTCATTTTAAGCCGATGATTCCCAAAAAATTAATCAGCGCTTGGGAGAGAGGAATTAAGACAAATGATTACTACCTAAAACTCTGCGGAAGCGGCGGCGGCGGCTATGTTTTAGGCTTTGCAGAGGACTTTGAAAAAGCACAAAAAGCCCTCTCAGATTTTCAGCTGGAACCCGTGTATCGTTTCTAAAAAAACAGCCCTATGAGAGCGCCCCAAGGCAATAGCTATGCGATGAAATTACTTTCACTTTTTGCAGTAGTTCGCGGCTATAATGTTGCCATTTTGGTTTTGGCAATGTATTTTGCTGCGTTTTTTATTTTTGCTAAAGGCGATTCGCTAAGTCAATTTTTTAAAAATGTAGAAATCCATTATATCATCATTTCCACGGCACTTTCGGTATCGGCAGGCTATATTATCAATAATTTTTACGATTTAGACAGAGACCAAATCGCACGCCCCATTATGGCATATCTTGCCAAATTTGTGAGCCAAAATTTTAAATTAATCACTTATTTATTTTTAAACTCCTTGGCACTCATTTTTGCCTTTTTAGCATCGTGGCGTGTGACGATATTTATTCTTGCCTTTCAGTTTTTAACTTGGTTTTATTGTCATAAATTAAACAAAATCGTATTTATGAACAATTTATCCTCTACAATTTTGGCATTATTTCCATTTTTAGCATTGTTCTTATACTTTAACAATTACAGTGCTGTGATTTTTGTGCATGGTGCATTTTTAGGGCTGAACTTGCTCACGCTCGACATCGAAAAAGACTTCATTACACAACGCGCCGATAGCATTTACGAATACCAAACGCTGCCCACCGTTCTTGGCACGCACAAATCTAAATTAATCTTAAACCTATTGCTGTTGCTCACTGCCGTTGTAGCATTTCTTTTGGCACATTTTGATGGCGTGGGCAATATGTCTTATTATTTTTACAGCGTAGGGGTGGTTTTCTTTGCCTTGCCCTACTTTATTTTAAGGGCTAAAAGCAAGAAAGAATGGCACTTATTGCACTTTGCCTTAAAAATACTTTTGTGGATTGGGGTGCTAAGTTTGGCGTGGATAAAAATAAATCCCTTAGATTTGCAAAAATTTATTTAATCATGAATACAAACAGAAGAGGTGGAAACCGCAGAGGTGGCACGCCCAGAAATGCTCAATCCGATAACAGAAAAAGAGCGCCAAAATCTTTTAAAAAAACCGATAGAAGAACCGAAAATTCTGAAGACAAAAAACCATTCAGAAAAGAGGGAGAGGCAAGAGGCGATTTTAAAAGAAAACCAAGCTTTGGCAGCAACAGAAAATTTGGCAATAAGCCTTTTAGAAAAAGATTTTCGTCTAAAAAAACTGAAGAAGAGCCAAAAGACACTCGCCTACGATTGAACAAATTCATTGCTAAATCAGGACTTTGCAGTCGTCGTGAGGCAGATGAGCATATCAAAAACGGAATGGTCGAAGTAAACGGCAAAATGGTCACCGAAATGGGCTACAAAGTAGAACCAACCGATGAGGTGCGTTTTGACGGAAAAATTCTAACGCCAGAAGATAAAATCTATATTTTACTCAATAAACCAAAAGGATTTATCACTACTACCAACGATGAGCGTGATCGCAGAACCGTAATGGATTTGGTGAAAAATGCAACGCCTACGCGCGTTTTTCCTGTGGGGCGTCTTGACAGACAAACCACTGGGGTTTTACTATTTACCAACGATGGTGATTTAACCAAAAAATTAACCCACCCAAGCCACAATGTGCGCAAAATCTACCACGTAGTGCTAGACCGCCCCCTACACGGCGACGATATGGAACGCGTGCGCAAAGGCATCCCAATGACAGAAGGAATTGCTCGTGTAGACAAAGTTTCCTACATCGAAGGCAAACCACACAACGAAGTGGGTGTAGAAATCCACATTGGCTGGAACCGCGTAGTACGCCGTATTTTTGAAAGATTGGGCTACAAAATCGTTTCGCTAGACCGCGTTTCGTTTGCAGGGCTTACCAAGAAAAATGTAAAACGAGGCACTTGGAGAATCCTTGACAAACAAGAAATTGATTTCCTAAAAATGGTGTAAAAATCATTTTTTAATCATAACTAAAAACCTAAAATTTGGAATTCAGATTTTAGGTTTTTTTATTGGTTCAAAATCTTGAGAAAATGTGTTTTTGCCCATAATCACAAAATCATGGTATTATTTTTGATGATATTTATCAGAATTTTAAACACAAAAAAATATAGATTATGGCTTTTCAATTACCAGAATTACCGTACGCATTTGATGCATTAGAACCACATATCGATGCTAAAACCATGGAAATCCACCATGATAAGCACCACGCTGGATATACAAATAACTTAAACGCTGCAATTGAAGGAACAGCTTTAGAAGGAAAAACAATCGAAGAAATCTTGGTAGAAGGTTTTGAAACTCCTGCTGTGAGAAACAATGGCGGAGGATTCTATAATCACTCACTTTTCTGGCAAATCCTTTCTCCAAACGGAGGTGGCGAGCCAAAAGGTGAATTAGCTGAAGCTATCAAAGAAAAATTCGGATCTTTTGACAAATTCAAAGAAGAATTTTCAAACAAAGCTAAAACTCAATTCGGTTCAGGATGGGCGTGGCTTTGTGTTTACAAAGGTGGTAAAGTAGATGTTTGCTCTACGGCAAACCAAGACAACCCGTTGATGCCAAATGGCTGCGGAGGAACTCCAATTTTAGGATTAGATGTTTGGGAACACGCTTACTATTTAAAATACCAAAACAAACGTCCAGACTATGTTGCTGCATTCTGGAATGTGGTAAACTGGGAGAAAGTTGAAGAATTATATGCTAAAAATAAATAATATAACTTTTTAAAACTTCCAATTTTAGCCTGTTTTCATAACAGGCTTTTTTTATTACCTTTACGCCGTGAAACCCTTTAAGAAGTTCCAAAATATAGTGCTAAACTCCCCCGTGCTTAATAAATGGGCGGTGCTTTTTGTGCTGTTAGGAATTTTAATTACCACTGTGTACATCTCTAAAACCATTGTAGACCAACTCCGTAGCGAGGAAGAACACAAGGTGGAAACCATCGTAGCGGCGCTAGAACTACAAAGCTCCGACCGAGAGACCTCCCCCAAGGCGCGGGATTTAGCCCTGAGAATTCTAGCTGAAAACAATGCAATCCCTCTGATTTTAATTGATGAAGATAATGTCTTCTCTTACCAAAAAAACTTAGACCATATCGAAAAACGCCTAGAAACGGATAGCCTTTTCCTAAAAAATTATATCGAAAAACTGCGCTCCTACCACGAGCCCATCAAGGTAGATTTGCCTTTTGGAACACAAAGTATTTATTACCAAAACTCACAACTACTCAAAAAGTTACAATATTACCCTTTAATTTTAATTGTAATTTTAATGGTTTTTGCGGTACTTGTAATTTGGTATTTTAGGATTGTAGACGCCTCATCGCAAAACTTTTTATGGGCTGGCATGGCAAAAGAAACCGCACACCAGATTGGCACCCCCCTCAGCTCATTGCTTGGCTGGATCGAAATTCTAAAATATGAAAATGTAGATAAAAACATTTTATACGAAATAGAATCAGATGTAAAAAGATTGAAACAAATTGCCGATCGTTTCTCTAAAATTGGCTCTACGCCAGAGCTTAAAAAAACCAATGTGGTAAAAGTGGCAAAAGACTCATACGAGTACCTGAAAAAGCGAATCAGCGATAAAGTGATTTTCTCCTTTTATAGCCAAGAAAAAGAGCTTTGTTCTAATGTGAGCCCTGAATTGCTAAGCTGGGTGTTTGAAAATGTGATGCGAAATGCCGTAGATGCGATGCAAAATCGTGGCGAAATTTCGTTTAAAATTCTCAAAAGAGAGAACAAAATCATTATTTTGATTAAAGACACAGGTCCCGGTATAGATTCAAGCAAAATCGGGAAAATCTTTGACCCTGGCTACACGACCAAAAAGCGTGGTTGGGGTATTGGATTATCTTTAGCCAAACGCATTGTCGAAGAATTCCACAACGGGAGCATTTATGTAGATTTTTCGGACAAAGAGAACGGAACGCAGTTTTGCATTGAGCTTAATGAATGTTCATAAAAAAATGGATTTTGCTATATTTTTTAGCCTAAAACAATCTTTTCAACATAAAAAAAAGCTGAAATTATATAATTTCAGCTTTTCTGTTTTTTAATGTAGATTTGATTAATCAATCGTTCTACACTCGTGGATTAAAAATTCTTTTTCGGCACCTTCTAAATAAGGAGAAAGTGCTGTTTCTACACGAGAATGGTATTTATTTAGCCATGTTTTTTCCTCTTCAGTTAAGAGTTTTACATCTAAACAATCAATGAATAATGGACAAAGTGTAAGCGTTTCAAATTCATAAAATTCACCAAATTCAGAAGTTGAATACTCCGAAACAGCAATTAAGTTTTCGATTCTAATTCCGTATTTATTTTCGCGATATAAACCTGGTTCGTTAGAAACCACCATTCCTGGCACCAGTTGCGTATTGTTTAAATTTTTTCTAATATTTTGAGGCCCTTCATGTACATTCATAAAGCTACCCACTCCATGACCTGTTCCGTGACCAAAATCGCGATCGTTCATCCATAGTGGCAATCTTGCAATTGCATCTAAATGTACACCACAAGTACCTTTTGGGAAACGAGCCATGGAAAGATTTATCATTCCTTTTAAGACCAAGGTCCAATCTTTTTTGAACTCAGCACTTGGCTCATCAAAGCTCAAAGTACGGGTGATATCGGTGGTACCTTCAAGATATTGCCCTCCTGAATCGATTAAAATTGTGCCTTCGTTTTTCACCTTTTTGGCTGTATCTTTTGCCGCAGAATAGTGCACTACGGCACCATTTCCCTGATAGCCAACGATGCTGCCAAAACTTTCGCCTACAAAGGCCTCGCCCTGAGCTCTGAATTCTCTTAATTTTTCGCCTATGCTGTACTCATTTAAGTCCTCTTTTCCTGCAGAAGTTTTAAGCCAATGGAAGAATTTAACCAATGAAACGCCATCTCGCACCATTACTTTTCTGAAACCTTCGAGCTCTGCTTCGTTTTTAATCGCTTTGAATAAATTCCCTGGTGCAGGTGCTACAATTATCTTATTATCTGCACTTAAAGTTGAGAAAATTAATTGATTGGCATTTGGTGCTAAAAGAATATTTTTGCCTTTCAAAGTTTTTAAATAATCGAAAAATGCATCATAATCCTTAATCTGAACATGGGCTTGCTCTAGATGAGCTTTCACATCTTCGGTTACTTTTTGCGGCTCTACAAAAAGCGTAGTTTTATCTTCCTCAATGCATAAATAGCCCAAAAACACTGGGTTAAACGCCACATCATTCCCGCGAAGATTTGTTGTCCAAGCCACATCATCTAGTGCAGTTACGATATGTGTATCGGCTCCTTTTTGGTGCATTTTTTCTTTGATTTTTGCTAATTTTTCCTGAACACTTTCGCCTGCATATTCAAGTGGGTGTACAAAAATCGCATCGGATTTTTCAATTTTTCGATCTTTCCAAACTTCATCTATCAAAGGAATATGGATTAATTGAATGCCTTTGCTGTTCAATTTATCTTCCAATGTTTGCCAATTAGCTCGTGAAGTGGCCAGTGCATTAACTCCTACTTTGCCTCCTTCTGGTATTTGCTCAATAATCCAATCAATATAATTGGGAGTTCCCTCTACACCATCTTTAAACAGATCGATTCCAGAACCTTCTAGTTCCATAGGTGCCTGCACAAAGTATCTTGAATCGGTCCATAAACCAGCTTTGTCTTTAGTTATTACAACAAAACCTGCAGAACCTGTAAATCCTGAAAGCCAAGCACGCTCTTGCCAATGAGTAGGCATGTATTCACTCATATGAGGATCAGCACTAAATACGATAAACGCATCTATATTATTGCTCTGCATCGCATTTCTCAAGGCAGAAACTTTTTCTTTTACTAACATTTTTATTTATTTTTGGTTTGATATAAATCCCACAAAAATTATACAAATTACGATTTTTTGAGGATTAAATTATAAACATAAAAAAAAGAGGCGTTTAAAACGCCTCTTTTTTTATTCTCTAAAAGAAATTTTATTAGTGTAATGATTTAACTGAAACCGCTACACGTCTGTTACATTGTCTTCCTTCTGGAGTATCATTTGTACATTTAGGATTTTCTTGACCGAATCCTCTTGCACTTAACACACCTGCAGGGATACCTCTTTGTTCTAAGGCTTTAACTACAGAAGCAGCTCTTCTTTCAGAAAGTTTAAGGTTGTAAGCAGCTCTACCTGTATTATCAGTGTATCCATCAATATTTAATTTTAAATCTGGATAAGCAGCTAACAAGTCTTTAATTTCTTGTGCTTTTTGATCGATTTTAGCATCTGAAGATGGTCTGATATCAGCTTTATTTGTAGCAAATTCAACAGTAAAGTCTACATTGATTCTTTCCACTTTTTCAGCAATAATCACTTCTTCTGCAACTGGACATCCATCAGGAGCAACACCAGCTTCGTTTGGACATTTGTCTACATTATCAGTAAATCCGTCACGATCGGTATCTGGCCAAGGACATCCGTTATTTTCTCTTGGACCTGCTTGATTTGGACAGTTATCTACATTATCGTTCAATCCGTCACCATCTGTATCTTTCCAAGGACATCCGTTATTTTCTTTTGGTCCTGCTTCATTAGGGCAGTTGTCTAAGTTATCTGGAATACCATCACCATCTGTATCTGGACATCCGTTAAACTCTGCTAAACCTGGAGTATCTGGACATTGATCTTTGCTATCTTCGATTCCATCTTTATCTCTATCTTGTTTACCAAATTTAAAGGTAACACCAGCTGTATGTTGGAAGAAATTGATGTAATCTGAATTATCTCCTATAGGTGAGAAGTTATAGTCTGATGCTAAGTTGATACCAAAGTTATCTGTAATCCAGAAGTTGATACCAGCTCCACCTTGAGCCATTAAGTAATTTTCTTTACCTTCGAATTTACCAGAAACAGTTTCTCCTGTACCCATAGTGTAAGTTTCGTTCTCACCAAAGTTGATTCCGGTGTAATCGTAGTGGTGGTAAGAAGCTCCAATTCTTAAATATGGATCAAACCAATAGCTTTTGTCTGCTTTACCTAAAAGGCGGTAGCGTAAACCTAACCCAGCATTTACAAATAGCTTATCATCTACTTTCATTCTCTTGTTGCTCACTTCTCCAATTGAAGCAGTTAAGTCTGCAGAGAATTTACCTCCCAAATGTCTGATAACAGACAATTTTGATAATGGAGGAACGATTTCGTAATCGTCTGTGTCAAAAAATCCATCAAATACTCCACGGCCTGCTGATGTAAAATCTACGGCGTGAGCTCCGATTGTAATGCCCCAAGGATTGCTAGCATCCTGAGCGTACGAATTGGCTCCTACAAACAAGGTTGCAGCTAATCCAAGCGCTAAATTAAATTTTTTCATACTCAAAATATTTTATTTAAATGTTCTATCTTCGATTAACAATTATCGCGCAAAGTTAAAAAATCTTTTGGATTCTATCTAAATTCCTTTTAATATCTTTTTCCTTTAACACCTGCCTTTTATCAAAAAGCTTCTTCCCTTTGGCTAAATAAATCTTAAGCTTTGCATAGCCTTTACTATTGATATACAGTAGAGTAGGCACTATCGTGAGGCCAGATTCCTTTGTTTTTCTATCCAATTTTTGGATTTCTCTTTTATGCAAAAGTAATTTACGGTCGCGCTTAATTTTATGATTAAAATGCGTACCCCAATCATACTCATTAATATGCATATTAACGATGAACACCTCTCCATTCTTCACCTCGCAAAAGCTTTCAGCAATACTCGCCTTGCCCATGCGTATGGATTTAATCTCCGTACCCACCAGCTGGATTCCCGCCGTGAACTCCTCAATCAGCTCATAATTAAAGCGTGCTTTTTTATTTTTAATATTTACTTGCTTCTGTATCACGCAAAGTGTTTTAAACTTTTTATATATTTGCAAATATAACAAAAGTTATTCCAAAATCATATGTTAACAGTATCAAATGTATCTTTACAATTCGGCAAGCGCGTTTTGTTTGACGAAGTAAACATAAAATTCACCAAGGGGAATTGTTATGGAATCATCGGCGCTAACGGCGCTGGGAAATCAACTTTCTTGAAAATCCTTTCAAAAGAGCTAGAGCCTACAAGCGGGCATGTGAGCTTGGAATCAGATAAACGAATGTCTGTTTTAGAACAAGATCACTTTAAATTTGATGAAGTTCCTGTGCTTGAAACCGTTTTGCGCGGAAATCAGAAAATGTTTGAAGTAAAAACTAAAATGGATGAGCTTTATGCTAAACCTGATTTTTCTGAAGAAGATGGGGTGAAAGCAGGTGAGCTAGGTGTGATTTATGAGGAAATGGGTGGCTGGAACGCCGAATCCGACGCGGCTACACTACTTTCAAACCTTGGAATTTCTGAAGAAGACCATTATAAATTAATGAAAGATTTAGACCCTAAGGCCAAAGTCCGTGTACTATTGGCACAAGCTCTTTTTGGGAATCCAGATCTTTTAATCATGGACGAGCCTACTAACGACTTGGATGTCGATACCATTTCTTGGCTAGAAGATTTCTTAGCAGATTACGAAAACACTGTGATTGTGGTTTCTCACGACCGCCACTTCTTAGACGCTGTGTGCACGCACACTGTGGATTTAGACTTTAGCAAACTAAACCTTTACTCAGGAAACTACTCTTTCTGGTACCAAGCATCGCAATTGGCAGCAAGACAAAGAGCGCAAGCCAACAAAAAAGCGGAAGAGAAGAAAAAAGAATTGCAAGAATTTATTCAGCGTTTTAGCTCGAATGTGGCAAAAGCTAAACAAGCTACTGCTCGTAAAAAAATGATCGACAAACTTGATTTGCAAGAAATCAAGCCTTCATCTCGTCGCTACCCCGCAATTATCTTTGAGCAAGAACGCGAAGCTGGGGATCAAATCTTAGAAACAGATAATCTAAAAGCCAGCCTAGAAGGAGAGATTTTATTTGACAATATTTCCATCAATCTACAAAAAGGAGACAAAGTGGGAGTTATTTCTCGCAACGCTTTAGCGCAAACTCGTTTCTTCGAAATTATCTCTGGCAATGTTCCTGCCGATGGCGGAGAATACAAATGGGGAATCACCACTACACAAACTTATCTGCCACTCGACCACACCGAATTTTTCCAAAAAGAAATCAATTTGGTAGATTGGCTAAGACAATATGTAGACACCGATGAGGAACGCCACGAGGAGTACATTCGCGGATTCTTGGGCAGAATGCTTTTCAGCGGAGAGCAAGCCTTAAAAATGAGCACCGTGCTCTCTGGTGGAGAAAAAATGCGTTGTATGTTCTCTCGTATGATGTTGCTAAAAGGCAATGTATTGTTGTTCGACGAGCCTACCAACCACCTAGATTTGGAATCTATTTCGGCGTTGAACAACTCACTCGAGAACTTTAAAGGCACGATTCTTATGTCGTCTCATGACCACGAATTGATGCAAACCGTGTGCAACCGAATTATAGAACTTACTCCAAAAGGTGTAATCGATCGCTACATGACTTACGACGAGTACTTGAAAGATCCTAAGATTAAAGAACTTAGAGAAAAATACTACGCAGAGTAAAACACGAAAAGTCGCCCAATGGGCGACTTTTTTAATTTATCTCATAATTTATGCAAGCTAAAAAAGCCCAACTCTACACAAGTGGGCTATAAAATATTATAAAATTCGATTTTTTAGTCGATAAAATTGTGTGGCTCTCTATAATCAACGATTCTTTTGTCATCTTTACCGAACCCGACGATTTGAATACACCACCAGATTAAAAGACCCAAAATTACAGCAGATAACAACCACCCCATGAAAATCCCTATAGGAGGTAAAATTTTAAAAGTCCACTGAAAAAAGTCACCTAGACCAAAAAAAATCTCTGTAAAAAATGCAAATTGTATCATTATTCCTTTAATTTGCAACAAAGTTATAAAAATGCTTTCAAAAATTCTAAAACTAAACCGAAATTTTGTATCTTTTTTGCTATACGGGATAGCAATAGCGCTTATTTTATTGCAATTTCATTCCAAACTCCACACCGATTACGATTGGGGAGCCGCAGGATTATTTGCCATAGGAATGGCTTGTTTGGCGGGGTATTCCCAGTGGATTTCATTTTTTAATCGCACGCATTATTTTGAATTTTTTAGTTTGATTGCTTTTGCACTTTTAGTTCCCGACTTTTCAAACTTTTCTTTTTTTGCAGGATTTTTATTTTTAATCATCGTGGCATTACAGCTTTTAGATGAATTTGACTTGGGCGAAAAAATACTCTCTCCGTTTGACATCGGTTTCTTCATGGCGATTGCATGCTTCTTGCACCCACCATTTTGGATTTTTGCAGGATTTTTGCTACTGCACTACATTTTGCTCGGGCGCGTAATGCTCCGTGGCTTAATATTATGCGCTTTAGGAATTTTAACCTTTTCGCTACTCACAGCCGAAATCGCTGTTTTATTTGATTTCACCGATTTAGCACCTTATTTATGGGATCGTTTCACTCCACAGATTTCACTGCATTTTAATATCAATTATTTGTGGCTTTCCCCTATTTTGGTGTTCACGATTCTTGGGCTAAATGATTACATCCAAAACATCAATCGCCATTCGGCAGAGAAAAAACTCGTATTTTTCAATGCAATTATGTTTATCCCGTTTGCGATTTTATACACCATTTTATACGCCCACGAAGCGCAATATGCTATCTTATTTTTCGCGATTCCCGTTGCTATTATTTTGGCCAATTATTGCATGTACGCACAAGAAAAATTCAAGGAAATTGTGCTTTTCGGATTTATCATCAGTATTTTGCTATACAAATACGCTCACCTAATCAAGCTACCTGGAATATTAAACGATATATCTTTTTAGGCTAAGCTTTTCGTCTTCAAAAACGGCATAAGTAAAATGGCTGAGCCAATCGCCTGTGTTGATGTATTTTGATTGCTCAGAAAGTTTGATTTCTAAAGGTAAATGTCTGTGACCAAACACAAAATAATCGTAATGCGCTTGGCTTAATTTTCGTTTGGCATACTGCACAAGCCATTCATCATCTCCGTAAAAATTATTGTCTTTATCACCAGATAGATAGCGATTTTTACGCGATAAATATTTGCCCAACCAAAGTGAAAAATCGGGATGCAGTAAATAAAACATTTTTTTAGCTAAAGGATTGGTAAATAACTTTTTCAATCTTTTGTAGCCTTTATCACCAGGACCAAGCCCATCGCCGTGCCCAATGAAGCATTTTTTACCATTAATCACAAACACTTGCGGGCGATTAAACACCTGCGCGTTTAGCTCTTGCTCTAAATAATCTCGCATCCACAAATCATGATTCCCGATGAAGAAATAAATCGGAATCCCAGCATCGGCAAATTCGGCTAATTTCCCCAAAACTCGCATATAGCCCCTCGGCACGACCTGCTTGTATTCAAACCAAAAATCAAATAAATCGCCCAGTAGAAAAAGTGCATGCGTATCGGGTTTTATTTCATTTAAAAACTGAATAAATTTTTGCTCTCGCGCACGGCTTTCTGTTTCATTTGGCGCACCAAAATGCTGATCCGATGCAAAATAGATTTTTTTTCCCGCAGGAATATCAATGATTAATTCTCCTCCGCCAGCCATTCGCCATAAGAATTTTCGGTTTCATACAATTTCAGATACACCAATTCCACTTGCGGTGGCAATTGTTTTTTAATTCGCTCGGCAAAATCAATCAACATATTTTCGCAAGTAGGCTGATAGGGCGTAAAAACGACTTTGTGCCCTTGTTTTTCAAGCATTTCGCCCAGCGATTTGTGCCCAGAATTCTCGTTCAGTAGCACCGCATGATCGAGCTTATCCACAATTTCGGATTTCACGATTTTTTTCACATCGCCAAAATCAATTACCATACCCAGCTTTTCGTTGCTTGTATCCTCAATCGGCGTTCCGCGCAAAGTCACATACAATTTGTACGAATGCCCGTGCACATTTTTGCACTTTCCATCGTAACCAAAAAGCGCATGCGCCGTTTCAAAACTAAATATCTTTGTAATTCTTATTTTTTGTGGATTCATTTTTATTCTGTATCTTATTTGCAAATTTAAAGGAATTCTGAGCAATGCAATCTATTTTTGATTTAATTTTTCCGAAACGCTGTGTGGGCTGCGATAGAATTTTGGCTAAAAATCAGGATTTTCTGTGCGTTTCGTGCTTTAGGAATTTAAGTTTTACGCATTGGCAAATCGATGAAGAATCGCCATTGTTTCAAAATTTAAGCCGTCCCGATTTATTCCAAGAAGTGCAGAGCCTTTTTTATTACGACAAAGGCGGAACGGTGCAGGCTTTGCTCCATGCCAATAAATACTTTAATCAGCCTAAAATCGGGAAATTCATCGCTCAATTATTGCCCAAGGATTTAATTGAATTTTACAAAACTAAAAATATAGATGCTGTGATTACCGTGCCCAGCCACCCGCGCACCTTGCGACAGCGTGGCTACAACCAAGTACACGCCTTTGCGCAAGAAGTGGCAGAGCAAATTAACGCCAATTTTTCACCACAATTACTCGTGCGTTCCGAGCGAAAATCCTCGCAAACGCAATTGGGCAAAAGTGAACGATTTTCTCGGCTCGATGGGGCTTTTAGCTTAAATAAAAATCCGAATTTGGACGATTTTCAGCAAGTTTTGCTCATCGATGATTTAGCGACTACGGGCTCCACGCTCATTCATTGTGCCGAAGTTTTAAAACAAAATTACCCCACAATCGAAATTTATGTACTCACTATGGCTCATGTAAGAAGTTAATAATTTAACATTTTTATGTTTTAATTTTGTTTATATTTGACAATGTAAAACTTTAAAAAACTCAATATGAAAACAAATTATTTTTTATTAATCCTATTTCTCTTTTTCGGGCTTAGCGCCTGCGATGAAATTCATGATAAGGAACAAACAGATGAAAATGGCGTATTATATGCCAAGGGGCATTTTTTTAATAGCTCCTTTTGTTCGAAGCCCATTCTTATGTTGACAAATGATAAAATAATGGTAGAGAATAAGAGATTATGGGGTGTTTATTTAAAAAATGTGGAAAGAACGGAATTTAATTTTGAAGACACTTATTTAGTTAAATTTAAATTACTATATGGCGAAATTAAATCTTGCGTAGATTATGGTACAATTACCTATAAAGATGCACATGCAATATCAATTAAAAAAATAGAAAAATGAGAAAAATTTATATCTAAAAAAACCCTTCAAAATATGAATTTTGAAGGGTTTTCTTTATTAATTACTTTCTTGGTAAATCTCGTTTTGGTTCTCGTCGGTAATGTGGAGCTCCAAATATCTAAACGAATCGCGTGGCATGATTTTAATCGGCAATCGGTATTTCCAAGCCCATTTTTTCCTAATAGACGGAATCCCTTGTTTCAAATACGCAGCCACAAATGGGTGCATGTGTATCGTGATTTTCTTGGCTTTGCCTGCCTCAGCAATCGCTTTGATTCTTGCCTCTATACGCTCTATAATCGCAATGGGTGCTTCTACCTCTTCTCCGTTTTTATTTGGATTTTCCTCGTAGGTTTTGATGTTTACCTCGGGGCGCACGCGCTGACGCGTGATTTGCACCAATCCAAATTTACTCGGCGGTAGCACTTTGTGTTTAGCACCGTCTTTCTTCATTTCTTCTTTGAAGAAATCATAGAATTTTCTACGATTTTTGACCTCTCGCATGTCTATAAAATCCACCACAATAATACCTCCCATATCGCGCAATCGCAATTGGCGAGCAATTTCTGCTCCCGCTTGCATGTTCACATTTAGGGCGTTTTGCTCTTGCGTGTCTTTTACGGCTTTTATGTTCCCTGAGTTTACATCAATCACATGTAACGCCTCGGTGTGTTCAATCACAAGATACGCACCTTTGGATTTAGGAATGTTTACATGTGTTCCAAACGAAGTTTTGATTTGTTTTTCTACATTATAAAATTCCAAGATAGGCGTTTGCTTTTGGTAGAGTTCCAGAATATCTTCTTTGCCTGGTGCAATTATGCTTAGAAAATCCTTGATTTCCTCAAGCAACTCCTCGTCGTCGCAATGGATTTTGACAAAATCTTCAGAAAATTTATCTCTCAAAATTCCAGATGCACGGCTGAGCTCGCTGTGCACGCGTTTAGGGAGTTTTTTGGCACGCAGATTATTGTAAATACCTTTCCATTTTTGCACCAAATCTTCTAAATCTTGGTGTAATTCTGCTACTTTTTTGTACTCGGCTACTGTACGGATAATTACACCAAAACCCTCTGGCTTAATACTTTCCACGAGCATAGAAAGTCTATCTCGCTCGGTTTTTTCTTTAATTTTTTGAGAAACAGATACACGATCGGAAAATGGCACCAATACTAAATAGCGTCCTGCGATTGAAATTTCGGAAGTTACCCGCGGCCCTTTGGTAGAGATGGGCTCTTTGGCAATTTGCACCAAGATGTTTTGCCCTGGCTGGATGACATCTTCTATTTTCCCGTTTTTATCTATTTCCTTTTCAATTGGGAAATCCTTTAGTAAATGAGTTTTATATTTGCTTGAACGCACCGCCTTGATGTATGAAAGCATAGATTGCACCTCTGCGCCTAAATCATGATAATGCAAAAATGCATCTTTTTCAGAACCTACTGTTACAAATGCGGCGTTCATACCTGGCGCCAATTTTTTGATTTTAGCCAAATAGATATCGCCCACATTGTAGCGTTGATTTACCTTCTCTTGATGAAACTCCATA
Source organism: Ornithobacterium rhinotracheale (assembly GCF_022832975.1). Classification (NCBI taxonomy): domain Bacteria; kingdom Pseudomonadati; phylum Bacteroidota; class Flavobacteriia; order Flavobacteriales; family Weeksellaceae; genus Ornithobacterium; species Ornithobacterium rhinotracheale. The sequence goes on from NZ_CP094846.1 coordinate 102,070, forward strand.
AGCCTGCCTTCTTCAAGCATAGCTATTTTAACCACTTCACCAGAGGAACTTATAATCAGTTCTTTATTCATTCGGGTTCACAAATAATATTAAATATATTCTTCTAAATTCTTAGAAAAACATTACAAATTAAAAAAAATTCAAAATGCACCGAACCTTTGTAAGGTGGTGCATTTATTTTTTAAACAAAGGTCAAAGAAAAATTATTTTTTCTTTTTGTGTCTGTTTAATCTTCTTCTTTTCTTTCTCTTGTGAGTCGAAACCTTATGTCTTTTTCTTTTTTTACCGCTTGGCATATCAAATTTTTTTTAAAATTAATAATTCAGTGAATTCTCTCGTTATTTTCTTAATCTTGTACTTTTACTTGATCCTTTACTTCTTCAACAAAAGTTTTAGAAGGTTTAAAAGCCGGAATATTATGTGCCGGGATTATGATTGATTTATTTTTAGAGATATTTCGTCCGGTTTTTTGCGCTCTCTTTTTAATGATAAAAGAGCCAAAACCGCGAAGATATACATTTTCTCCGCCAGTCATAGCTGACTTCACCTCCTCCATAAACGCTTCCACAACATTTTGAGTATCAAGCTTTTCTAAGCCCAATTTGTTTGAAATGTTAGTTACGATTTCTGCCTTAGTCATTCTTTATTATATTTTATAAATTAATTTAATTCGAAACGGATTGCAAATGTACAATTTATTTTTCAAATCCAAATCAAAATTTTGTGTGTAATTCTTTATATTTCATCTTTTTAAAAAAGAAAAGGGCATTTTTGGCATTTTTTTTTAATAAAATAATGACTTATATCATTTAGCTTAATGTCACATGCTGGCGTAAGATTTCCGCCACTTTGCTCGGATTTTTTACATTAAAACTTATTTTCTCTCCCGTTTTTAATTCCAAAAACAAAAATTCATCAGTGCTAATCACATAGCCCTCGCCATAAGTCTTGGATTTGCGCACGCCACCCACGCCCCCAAACGAGTAAATGGGATCTATATTCAATATTTCCCAATGCTTAATGTCTGAATATTTGATTTTTTTGCTTGCACCCAAAAGCGTATATGGCACATAGCTCACTTGCAAAAAATCGGGATTAAATGTAATTTTTAAGTATTGAAAAAGAACTATCAGCATTAGAAATACCAGAAACAACGAAAAGCCTATAAATTGATAGAAATCTGAATTTAAATGCTTAAAATCTGGTTTTGTAGTTTGATAAATGAGAATCAACGGCGCCAATAAAACCAACGCAAACCACTTAAATCCTTTTATTTTCTCTTGATAAATCATAAAAACTAGTATTTATTTAATTTAATAAGTTGCAAAATACAAATTTTTTCTAAAAATTTCACAAAACATGGCTTCCAAAAAAATCCTGTACTTTTGCGTTTATGAATTTTGCACAAGCACTGCTTTTGTGGTATGACCAAAACAAGCGCGAACTCCCATGGCGAGATGCGCCGAGCCCCTACCACATTTGGATTTCTGAGATTATTTTGCAACAAACCCGCGTGAACCAAGGCATGGATTATTATCTGCGTTTTGTAGAGCGTTTTCCTACGCCCACTGCACTTGCCCGTGCCGATGAGCAAGAGGTGCTCAATCTCTGGAAAGGGCTAGGCTACTACTCACGTGCGCGCAACATTCACAAGGCGGCAAAAATGATTGTGTCTGAGTTTGGGGGCGAATTGCCAAGCGATTTCCAGACCTTGCAAAAACTCCCTGGCATTGGGAAATACACTGCCGCTGCCATTGCCTCGATTGCGTTTGGAGAACCCGTGGCAGCGATAGACGGCAATGCGTTTAGAGTCTACAGCCGATTCCTCGGAATGTATGATGATATTGCCGAGGGAAAAAGTTTTGCTAAGTTTTTTGAAGCGGGGCAAAACCTCATCTGTCACAAACGCCCAGGCGACTTCAACCAAGCGGTGATGGAGCTCGGTGCCACGATGTGTTTTCCGCAAAATCCGACTTGCATGTTCTGCCCCGTGCAAGATGCATGCTACGCCTTTAATCATGGAAAAATAGGCGAATTGCCCGTAAAGACTAAAAAGGTGAAAATAAAAGAAGAAAAAATTGAATATCTATATATTTTCTCCGATGATTTTGTGCTTATGCACCACCGCAACAAGCAAGGTATTTGGAAAAATATGTATGATTTTCCGACGAAAGAGCTCATGGGAGCGGCGATTAATCTTAAAAATTTAGTCCCCCAAGAAAGTGTCTTGCATATTTTAACGCACAAGAGATTAAACATTGATTTCTTTAAATTAAAATTAAATGATACTGAATTAAAAAATTTAAGTGAAGAATTTTCGCTATCTTTAGTCCCGAAAGAACAAACCAAGGATTTGCCTACGCCAAAACCCATTACCGATTTCTTGAAAAATCATGCAAATTCGGAATTTTAGCGTTTTTAGCTTAAGGCATTTAACCTTGAAAAAAATGCATTTTGGCTATATTTTTTAATTATAAAGATTAAAAACCTTTAGCCATAACAAAAATGCGATTTTGATACATTTTTAAATATAGAATTTAAATATAGAAAAACATAAAAAATAGAAATATGGACATGAATTATAAAATCATCGGGGAAGGAAAACCCGTTGTGCTACTTCACGGATTCTTGGAAAATCACAAAATGTGGATTCCGATTGCAGAAGCGATTCCAGGCTATAAATTCATTATTCCAGATTTGCTGGGACACGGCGAAACTCGCTCAGAAGATGAAGTAAATACAATGGAAGACCAAGCGAGAAATTTGGTAAAATTGCTGAAAGAATTGGAAGTGAGCTCGGCGACTTTCATCGGGCACTCCATGGGTGGCTACATTGCAATGGTGATTGCAAGGGACTATTCTTCTTATGTAGAAAAATTAGGACTGTTTTTCTCTAAAACTACGCCAGACAGCGAGGAGAAAAAGGCTCAACGCCTGCAAGCGGTGCGCGTGGCAGAGGAGAACAAAGAGCGTTTTGTGGAATTGGGCGTAAAAGGACTTTTTGCGCAAGATAATCTCGACAACTTGCGTCCGCAAATTGCCGAAGCACAAAGCTGGGGCATGGAAACTCCGATTGACGGGCTGGTTTCGGCTTTGCGTGGCATGCGCGAGCGCGAAGACACGACTTATCTTTTGGAAAAATTGAATTATCCCATTTTAATCGTTTTGGGCGAAAAAGACCCTTCGACCGAGAAAGAGTTTAAGGATTTAATACCAAAAAGAGAGAATATACATGTGCATATTCTCCCTTGTGGCCATATGGGTATGCTTGAGCTACCCGAAGAGTCTACGAAAATCATTCAAGATTTTCTATCACTTTGATACTTCTCTGAGCAGTACGGTAAATACCGGGAAGTGGTCTGAATAACCATTGTAGCGGTAGGTATCGCCTGCAAACATACGATGCGGAAAACCTTTATATGCGCCCTCTTGGCTGATTAAGTAGCTTGGGGCGTATATTTCTGTTTTATACATTTCGTAAGTTTTGAAATCTTTGCCCAGCAAACCTTTTGAGAAAAACATTTGGTCGAAAAGGTTCCAGCTGTCGCGATATGCCAATGTTCCTTGTCCTTTTTTGTATAAAGGATACATAGCATTATAGATATCTCCTGTCTTCACTTTTTTGATGTCGCCTTTGGCACCGAGTGCTTCAATGACACTTCTGTCGATAGGATCATCGTTCAAATCTCCCATGGCGATGACTTTGGCTTTTGGATTTTTGGCTACCATTTCATCAAAAATAGATTTTAGCAATTCGCCTGCTGCTTTACGGCGTGGGTAACTTGCCGCTTCTCCCCCACGACGAGAGGGCCAGTGATTGATGACAAAACTGATTTCTTCGCCATCGAGTAATCCTGTAACGCGAACGATATCTCGCGTGTAATCACGAGTGCCATTGTCATTAAATACCTTTAATTCGTATTTTTTGGTCTCTGTAACTTTAAATCTTGATTTTTGATAAATAAAGCCTACATCTATCCCACGCTTGTCCCAAGAATTGTAATGCACAATGCCATAATCGTATGGCTTCAGGGCTGGCTGATTGATTAAATCCTCTAGCACCCCACGGCTTTCAACCTCTGCAAATCCCACGGCCACGGGGGCTGTTTTGGTGATGGAAGACCCAAGTTCTGAAATTACTTTGCTTAAGTTTTTAAGTTTTTGATTATATTTTTCGGTGTTCCACGCTTTGGGACCTTGTGGAGAGAATTCGTTTTGTAGAATTAAACTTCTGATGATTTTTTTGCCACGGATATTTTTTTCAGTGAGAGAACATCTACAATTTATGGTATCCTTGGCATAAATTGGAATGCTATCTTCGCTAATTGTAATGTGATAGAACTGATTTTGATAATCCTTATTTCCATCTACAAATCCTGCTGAACGAATAGTATCGAAAAGATTTTCCACATTATAGAAACCAATACCTGCCGCTTGAAATTGCTTTTGCTGAGCTAATAGGGGAATTGCTAAAAATGTTAAAATCAGAAGATTTAATGTTTTCTTAAATTGTTTATTTGTCTTTAATGAATACATAGCTGTATATTTGTAATTAAAATAATAGTGCTAAATTAAAACAAAAATTCAAAAGCATGGTTAGATTATGGTTAAGTTTTTTGACAATTATGATTTCTTTCAATCTTTATTGTCAAACAAAAATTACGGGAACGGTAAAATCCTCTTCCGATGAGAAGGCTTTGTACGATGCACAAGTTACCTTAAAAGGATTGGGACAAAGCGTTCAGTCTGATAGAATTGGATATTTTCAATTTATAGATGTTCCCAAAGGAGCCTACACTTTAGAGATTAACAAAGTAGGCTATGAATCATACACACAAGATTTTGTGGTAAATGGCGAGAAAGTAATAGATTTAGGAGATTTATTCCTTTCTTATGACCCGCAATCGGTGAATGTGGGCGTGATTACGCTTTCTTCTGACGAGTTATCTTCAGACGAGTCGAGCACACAATCGTCTGTGGGACTTCTGCAATCGTCTAAAGATGTATTTGCTAAAGTAGCTGCTTATGAATTAGGTTCGTTCTGGTTTAGACCACGCGGATACGACAACAAATACAGCGATGTATTCTTCAATGGTGTACGCATGAACAAAATCGACAACGATCGTGTAGATTTCGGAAACTGGGGAGGACTCAACGATATTACACGCTACCCTGCCGAGGTGACTTATGGCATTGCGCCATCCGATTATGCTTTTGGAGATTTAGGAGGAATCACTTATGTGGATACTCGCCCTTCAAACTTAAGAACTGGAAATAGCTTGTCATATTCCTTGACTAATCGCTCCTACCGCCAGCGTTTGATGTTTACCCACAATACGGGAATCAATGCCAAAGGTTGGGGCTTTACTGTTTCTGGCTCTCGCCGCTGGGCAAACGAAGGTAGAATCCCAGGCACATTCTACGATGCGTGGGCTTACTATTTAGGTATCGAAAAAAGATTTAATAATAAACACTCATTATTATTAAGTGCTTTTGGCGCGCCAAGCCGTAGAAGCTCAAGCAGCCCAAATACACAAGAAGTATATGACCTAAAAGGCATCAACTACAATGCCTACTGGGGCTACCAAATGGGGGATAAGCGTAGCGAAAGAATCAAAAAAACACACGAGCCTCTTATCTCGCTTGCACACTATTGGAACATTACGGAAACTTCTCGCTTAACCACTACTTTAGGCTTTCAATTTGGTGAGAACGCAAATGGCCGCTTAGATTGGAACAAGGCAACTAACCCTTCGCCTACTTATTATAGAAATATGCCAAGCTACTACGAAGGAACCAACGATGAAAAAGCCAAAGAGCTTACCAATCTTTGGAAAACCAATGAAAACTTTAGCCAAATTAATTGGCACCAATTGTATTTATTAAACAATACCATTTCTGGTGAGGCTAAATATTTCTTGCTAAGCGATGTAAACCAAGACAAAACCTTTACATTTAATACTAATTATAGAAATCAATTTTCTGATGCTTTTGGATTACATGCTAATTTAAGCTACCAAAAAACAAATTCTGCGTTATTCCGACAATTAGATGATTTATTGGGGGCTAAATATGTGCTTGATGTAGATGACTTTGCCGATGCCGGACAATCAGGAAACAGCGACGAAAGCAACCCTAGCCGAAAAGCTTATAAAAACAATAAAGTACAATATAATTACGAATTGTTTGTAGATAAAATTGACGCTTATCTTGCAGGAAACTATAAAGTAGATAATTTCGATTTTACCTTGGGATTAAAATTAGCCAATACTTCTATCCAAAGAAACGGACTATTTGACTACTATAGATATACAAATTCTAAAGGAAAAAGCGAAAAATATAATTTCATGGATTATGGCGTGAAATTAAACGCTACTTATAAAATCGATGGTAGAAATTACCTTGTGATGAATGCTGGATACTTTACCAATGCGCCAACAGCCAACGATGTATTCCCACAACAGAGAACCAACAACTTGAGCATTCCAGATTTAGAAAGTGCCAAAATCTTCTCAGGAGACTTAAGCTATATGCTTAGAGGTTCAAGAATCAAAGCGCGTGCGACTGGATACTTTACCGATATCAAAGATGAAGTAGAAACTGCTTTTGGATATTTGGAAAGAGATTCTCAAGATTTCAGTGCAAACTTATTTACTGCGGAAGTAATTAAAGGAGTAGCAAAGCAACATATGGGTGCAGAATTGGCTTTAGAAGCACAACTTTCAACCACTTTTACTGTGAATGCTGCCGCTTCAATTGGGCAATATTTGTATAAAAATAATCCTGATTTGTATTATTTTTCTGATGCTTATTCAGACAAAGGTGGATACCAATACGAAGGAAAAACTTATTTAAATAATTACCATGTAGCCGCTTCTCCACAAAAAGCGTTTTCTGTAGGTTTCCAATACAGAAGCCCTAAATATTGGTGGGTAGGAGCTACTGGAAACTACCTTGGAGACAACTACGCATCGCTTGCAAAAACTCGCCGTACAGAAGCTTTCTTCGTCAACAAAGCAACCAATCTACCTTTCCCAGAAGCAGTAAAAGATTTGGAAAACGGTGGCGAAGTGATGCGCGCGTTGTTAAGTCAAGAAAAATTCAAAGATGCCTTTATGCTTAATGCCAATGCAGGGAAAACCTTCAGATTTGGAAATTATTATGTAGGCTTAAGCCTTTCTGTAAACAATGTATTAAACAACAAAAACTATATCACCAGCGGATTTGAGCAATTAAGATTGGCAAACTTTGCTTCGCTAAACGATGCTCAAAAACGCAAAACTTTCGGAAACAAATATTGGTATGATCAAGGAACCAGCTATTTCTTAAACCTATTTGTTCGATTCTAATTTTTAACCACCAAACACTCATTTATAATGAAAAAATTTAACATTTTTAAAACAGGAATTTACTGCGTGGGGCTAGCCCTTACACTCGGTAGCTGTGTTGATAACAAAGACTTTGACCTTCCGCCAATCAATAGCATGGAATGCTCAGATGTGGCGCCTAATAGCACCATAGAAAGAGTGCTAGCTTCTGCTTCTACAGAAGCTCATGAAATCACCGAAAATACTATTTTTAAAGGATATGTAATTTCATCAGACGCTGGTGCAAACTTCTACCAAACCTTTATCGTACAAAACGAAAATGCAACCAAAGGGATTGAAATCGGAGTTGCACTTTCGGGCTATAGTGCCTACTTTCCCGTAGGAACAGAAGTAGTAATCGATGCTAAAGGCTTCTACATTGCCGAAGATAATGGAACCATAAAACTAGGGGCAAAAAGTACTGGAAAATACGCAACCGATAGATTGCAGCCAGATGAATTCTTAAGCCATGTAAAAAAAGCATGTAATCCAAGCGGCTCAGCAACTCCATTGGTTTTCAAAGACATAGCAGAAGCTAAGAAAAATGCAGGACTTAATACATTAATCCGCCTAGAAGGCGTTCAATTTAAAGATGCTAACGGAACAGCTACTTATTATGATAGCAAAAACGCATTTGGTGGAGCGACCAATATCAAGATTGAAGACAAAAACGGAAACACCCTAGACTTAAGAAATGGTAGTCGTGTAGACTGGGCCAAAGAGGTCTTGCCAGAGGGAAGTGGTAGTATTACTTTAATCATCAGTAAATACAAAACAAGCTATCAAAGTAACATTAGAACACTTGCCGATGTTCAGTTTGACCAACCAAGATTTAAAGTGGGAGGCAACTTAAATGTAATCGAAGCTGCAAATGCTACAGCCGCAGACTATGTTGCTGGTAAAAAAGCTAAGGTACATGGACATGTTCATATCGAAAGCGGAAGATCATACTTTGTGTTCAAAGATGGCACAAAAATCCAAATTTATGGAAAAACTAAAACCTCCGCTTCAGAGGAAAGCAAACAAAAATTGGCTACCGAAGGACAAGAAGTTACTGTAACAGGTACATTCGAAGATTATGAATTGAAAAATGGTACTGTAGTCAAAGAAATCATCTATGAAAATGATAGCGATCTAGAATTCGGTGATAGCGTAGCCCCTGCGCCACCAAGTGAAATTACAACCTTAGAAGCAAAAACAGCTACAGCTTCCGATTATAAAGTAGGTAAAAAAGTTAGCTTACACGGAACCGTTAAATTGATAAATGGCAAATTTACAGGAATCCAATTTGGTGATGGAACTATAATCCAAATTCAGGCTAAAAAAGGATTGTGGACAACCTTACCAAAAGATTTCCAAACCAAAATGTCTACGGAAGGACAAGAAATCACTGTAGTGGGAACATTTACAGATTTTAAAAAAGGGGAAGAAACTATTAAAGAACTAGTTTATGAAAGTGCCAATGATGTTACATTTGGGAAAGCAGGAACTCCCGCTCCAGACCCAGCACCGGCACCACCAGCTACAGGCAAAGTATTGAATGCAAACGAAGTAAATATCGATATTTTTAAATTAAATCAACCTGTAAAAATGAAGGGAGCCATCAAAATGATAGAAAACAAAGCTCATTTAGTTTTGAAAGATGGTAATAATTTACAAATTTACATTCCTAAATTTACAACAACAATCCCAAATCTTGAAGATAGAAAAAAACTAAGCACAGATGGCCAAGTGGTAGTTGTTACAGGGATTTTCACTGAATATAAAGGCACAAAACAAATTAAAGTAGATAGTAGAGAAAATATCGAATTCGAAGGTTCTGTTGCTCCGAATCCAACCCCACCAAACACTGGCGGTGAAAAAAATGCAAATTTAATTGATTTTGAAGGTATTACAGATATAAATAATTCGTACAACTCAACAGGGACTATTAATGGAAAAGATGGCGTTGTACTTACTTACATGGGAAGAACTGATATGGACCAATACCCAATCAATGGCAAAGGGATTATGATTAAAGATAATTCTTATGTTAAAATTGTTTTCCCTAAAGGTGTAAAAACAATTGAAGTTGACTATAGAAGTGCTTATACAAGTAAAACCAAAAGAAAATTAAAAGTGATTGAAGGAGATGAAAATAGTAGCAATGTAGTGGATACTAAGATTTTTGATCGCTCAGATGATATACACAAACTAAAACTAACGCCAAATACTACAAGTAGCTATACATTAACTCTTAAAGCAGATAGCAAACAAGTCGTAATCGACAATATTAAATGGACAAAATAACCATTTAAAAACCTCATTTTATTTAAAATCCGTGGGGAGTTTGGTCTTCTCACGGATTTTTTTATTTTGCATAATTCAATATTTAAACGAATTATATGAAGAAAATTTTATCCCTTGCGATGATTGCGGGAACGATGATGGGCTTGAAAGGACAAAAAATTGTAATTCAAGAAGATTTTTCTAGTGGGCTACCCGAAACTTGGCAAGTAGACACCGATCATAAATACCGAAAATGGAAATACAAGAATTACAAAGATTACCACTATATGAATATGTCGGCTTTTTCGGGTAAAGGAAAGCCTGTGGCTAATCTTAAGACCAATCTTTACTCTCCTATCATTAGCGCTGAGGAAAAAGGCTGTAAATTGATGTTTTCGTTTGCCAATGCCTATAGCAATGGGAATCCGCTTGAGGTTTTTATTGTTGATAAAAATAATCGTTTGGTAAAATCCATAGATTCCAAGTATTTTGCACAATTTATAGATAACGAGGGGCGCTACAACAACGATTTTAAACAAACTCAATGGATAGACCTTCCGGAACTGAATAGGGACTTTAAAATCAATTTTAGATATAATAGCAAGGGTAGCATAAGCTCCACGATTCAGCTGAGCGAGGTAGATGTTTTCTGTGTTGATTAGAAAATGAAATAATGCAAAATCCCCATTCCTTGCGAAATGGGGATTTTTTAATTATAGAGGAAAATTTAAATAATTACCATCCACTATTTTGCACCAATTTGTTGTTTGTTGTGATGTCATGAGATGGCAGAGCCCATACTGCTTTATAATCATCACTTTTCTTTTTTAAACCATAATAGTCAGATGCTGGATTTTTCATGATACACTCCAAGTTTTGAGGATTCTTTCTTTCTATAGGGTCTCCCCATCTTTTTAAATCATCTAGTCTGAATCCCTCAAAAGCCAATTCTCGAGTTCTTTCGTTTTTTAGATCTTCCAATGATGTTCCTCCTGCATCTAAGCCTCTTGCTTTACGCAATGCAGTCAAATATTTTGCAGCGTCTCCACCACTTTTAATAGATGCTTCGGCAGCAATCAAATACATTTCAGCAAGCCTAAAGGCTTTCGGCGCTTGCTGGTAATTGGTGTTTGCAGCTGTGAACAAAACTGGATTTCCAGGAAATTTGTTTACTACTTTTATTTGGTAATCGCTGCCACCCAATGTTGCTGTAACTTCTTTGAAATAAACCGATTTGCGTGCGTCTTGATCTGCGTACAAATCCACAATGGCTTGTGTTGGGATAAAATCTGGCGTATACTTTTTGGTGTCTCCTTGAAAGCCTAAGTACACTCCATTGGTAGATGCTAGCTCATCGGGAGCTGAAACTTTGCATTGGAAAATGATTTCTGGAGAATTATCATGTACAAACATACTCTCAAGTCCTTCTTTTCCTTGAGCTAGCGAAAATTTATTTGAATTTATAACTTTCTCTGCGGCAGTTTTTGCTCCGGCCCAATCTTCTTTAAATAATTTAACTCTAGCTTCTAGTGCATTTACAAATTCAATGGTAAAATATTTATCCATCGGAGCGCTTGTGGTTTCTGCTAAATTTTCTTTAGCAATCTCTATATCGCTTAAGATTTTCTCGTAAGTATCTTTTAAAGATGAACGTGGTGGCAAGGCTTTGATATCAAATTCCGTTAAAATTGGAATTCCTAAATCTTTTTCTGCTGTTGCTGCTTTGTATGGCTTAGCGTATTTTCTTACTAATTGGTGAAAAGCATAGGCTCTACCTGCGTGTAGTTCTCCCAACATTCTTTTCAATTCTGCTTTTTCTTTTTCGTTATCTGTTTGGTATTTCTCAATCCCGTTGATAGCGACATTGATGTTAGCGATTAATTGGTAATTACCTGCCCAAACATCTCTGATGGTATAATCATCTGATTGTAGCGGAGTCCATTTGTGCATTTCTCCCTCACGGTTTCCGTATTCGATTGTAGCATTCAATTGATCGGCCTGAACATCGGTCGCATACATATTTTTACCGTAGATGATTCCTCTTAAGCTTCCATACATTCCATTTACCCATTGTTGAGCATCAGTCATAGATTCAAAAGCGATTTCTCTTGATAGCTGAGTGTATGGTTTTTTGTCTAATTCATCTGTACACGAAGTGAGTAGTATTGATGAAACGAAAATACTAGATAATATTAATTTTATTTTTTTCATGGTTTCTAATTAAAATTTTAGTTCTACACCAAAAACGAATTGCTTAGTATTAGGATAGCTACCTATCGATAAGTTTGAATCAACTTCTGGATCCGATCCAGAGTATTTCGTAATCGTTAATAAGTTTCTTGCAATGGCATAAACTTTTACATTGTCAATGAATTTTATTTGATCTAGCAATTCTTTTTTAGGCAATGTGTAGCTTAAAGTCACATTTTTTAGTCTCAAGAAGGAAGCATCTTCGATTAAACGGGAATCGAATTGGGTAAACTGAACATCGTATTTAGGGAATCTAGTGTGATCTCCTGGCTGCTTCCAATAATCTGATACAACTCTACTTTGATTAAAGCCTGCAAATGTATTTGGGTTTTCTGCAAAAAATCTGTCGTTATTGATCAGATGTTTTCCTAGTGCATAAGAAAAATCAGCTTGCAAGCTAAATCCTTTATAACCAGAACTTAATCCAAAACCTCCAGTAATTGGCGTATATCGCTTAATTCCTGTGTTTTGTTCTAGTGATTTATCAAATTTAGTAGTTACCGCATTGTCATCTTTACGAGTATTCATAATATCTTCTGGATTTTCATTTGGCAAATACCACTCAGGCAAACCAGTTGTAGGGTTTACGCCTTTGAAGATTGGATAAAGGAATGCGATAGACTCTCCTACAGCATATCCTACCCCTGTATTTGGAATAATCCAGTATTTTCTTCCTTGAAAAAGTTCGGTTATCTTATCCTTGTTGTAGTTGAAGTTTACATAAGAGTTCAAGAAGAAATCTTTGGTTCTTGCAATTTTGGTATCAAATTTAATGTCTATACCCTGGTTCTGCATAGTACCCACATTGGCTAAATATTCAGAGAAACCTGTGGTGTATGGAATTGGCACATTATACAATAGGTTTGATGTTCTTCTGTCGTAAACAGATAATTCTAAGTTTAAACGATCAAATAGCCCTACATTGGCAGTAAGGGTAGTTAAGGTTTGTTTTTCCCATGCAAGCGAAGGGTTTCCTGGATTTGATAATCTATAACCTGGTTCCCCAACATATTGATTCGAACCAATTAATGATAAACTTGCGTAATTTAATTGATAACCATTACTATCTAAAATGTCTGAGTTACCACTAGTACCTATACTTGCTTTGAATGTCAAGTCGCTTAGCCATTCTACATCAGCCAAAAAACTTTCTTTTTTAGCTTTCCACATTACCCCAGTAGACCAGAAGTTTGCAAATCTATTATCTGCTCCAAATCTAGAAGAGCCATCTCGACGAATCGACGCGTTAAAGAAATATTTCTTGTTATAGTCATACTCCAATCTTCCGAAGAATGAGCTATAAGCGTATTCAGACTTTCCTTGCCCTACATCTTTATTTTTGGTACCTTGCCCTAAAAGGATCAAATTATCATTTGTAAATCCTCCTGCTTCACCTTTCAAGCTTTCAGATAGATAGTCTGTATACTCTTGTCCTGCTAAAACATCAAAGCTATGAACATCTTTTAGCTTGAATGAATATTCAACCGTATTGGTAATTGATTTTCTAATCGAATTGAAATCTGAAACGCTAGAAGTTCCATCATTGAGCGAACCTAAATATGATGGCATTCTATGATTTTCAGCTTTGTTCAAAGTTAAGTAAATACCCCCTTGCGAGCGGAATGTTAAGTTTTTAAACGGGTTGATTTCCACAAAACCTGATGGATTAATTTCTGCATTTCGAGAATCAGAAGGGAAAGCTTCCGCTAAATATTGTGGGCTGTATCGGTTCCAGCCTGGAATTTTCTTATACGGTACTCCTTCTTTGTCTACTGGCGAATAAAAAGGCTGAGCTAGAAAAAACAATCCTCTATTGGTACTATTTTTACCCCATCCATTGCTATTATATTTGCTATACATCATTCCGATGTTGGCCCCAATTTTCATCCAATGATTTAGCTTAGAATCAATATTAGTTCTTAATGTATAACGTTTCATTCCAGATCTAAAAGCTACACCATCTTGATTCAAATAGCTACCCGAGATGTAATATCTTATTTTATCTGCACCACCAGAAAATGATGTGGCTAATTTAGTAGTTGGCGCATAATCTTTATAGTAGACTTTACTCCATTTTGTATCATACGGATATTTTTTTCTGAAAGTCTCCATTTCTTGAGCAGTTTTAAATCCTGTTTCTACCCAAAATTTAGCTAATTCATCCGCATTCATCAATCCATCAAAGAATTTAGTATTGGCTAAACTTGAAAATCCTTGCTGAACATCTATCGTAAACACACCCGTTCCCGTTTTCCCTCTCTTGGTTGTAATATAAATTACCCCATTAGCTGCACGCGATCCATAAATAGATGTTGCAGAAGCATCTTTTAGCACCGATATATTTTCGATATCAGCATCATTTAGGCTAGAAAGCACATCGCTCCCCACCTGCATACCATCTACTATAAACAATGGAGAATTGCCCGCACTAATTGAACCTATACCATGCAATCGAATAGAGGAATTGGCGGAAGGCTCGCCACTAGATGTAAAAATCTGCAAACCGGAAACTTGCCCCTGCAAAGCATCTAGTGCATTGGCAGAAGGGCGTTTAGCAATGCTTTCTCCCGAGACTACGGCAACATTGCTAGCCACCGAAGCCACATCTCTTGCATTTCCATAGCCCACTACTACTAAATCATCTAAACCTACAGCTCCATCTCCTTTCTTAAGCTTTACATTGTACTTAGATTTATCCCCCACGACTATAGACTGAGAATCCAAGCCTATAAATTCTATTTTAATGACATCCCCAGGAGCTGCTTGAATGGTATAATTTCCATTCTCATCTGCATACACTCCCTCATTAGACCCCTCAATATAAATGTAAGCATCTTGCACTGGGATCCCCTCCGAGTCTACGACTCTACCTGTGATTGGTTTTTGCTGACCATACGCATAGAATGATAAGCAGAAAGCACCAATGGCGAATAATCTTGTTAAATTTCTCCTCATGTGTTAATTGATTTTTTTAATGATAGCTAAAATAGTATTTTTCAATTAAGTTTACACAATTAGTTTACCTAATTAACCTTTTGAGCGAATTTAACATTTTAAAAAAATTCAATTATACGCGATTTTTTATAAATATTTTTTATAGTTTTAATTCAGATTTAAACAATATTAATAAATCTTTAAAATATGGCTTTATTTAGACCCATTCTATATTGCAACAAAAATCATATAAAATTAATTTTTTTCTATTGAAAAGCTTCCCGCTAGCATAAAATCCGTTTTAAATTAAAGATACTGCTTTTTCTTTCCTTAGGATATTGTGTTTTTTACGCTTTCCCTTGATTTTCAGCTTATTTTTATCGTATAAAATTGAAAACTTCGCAAAAAAGCGGCTTTGTCATTAGACAAAGCCGCTTATATATTTAGATCGGATAGATCTCAATGTGAAAAATTTTATTTTAATTTCTTCTTCACTTCATTGATTACATACACCTCAATAACATCACCTTCGCGGATGTCGTTGTAGTTTTTAATATTCAATCCACATTCGTAACCTTTGGTTACTTCTTTCACATCATCTTTATAGCGTTTTAAGCTGGCGAGCTCTCCGGTGTGTACTACAACTCCGTCGCGAATGATTCGCACGCTAGAGTTTCTCGTGATTTTACCATCCAATACCATACATCCTGCAATAGTTCCCACTTTAGAGATTTTGAAGGTTTGGCGAATTTCAACATTACCAATGATTTCTTCTTTCAATTCTGGCGAAAGCATACCTTCCATCGCTTCTTTCACCTCGTTGATGGCATCATAGATAATTGAATATGTTCTGATTTCTACTTCTTCTTTCTCTGCGATGTTTCTTGCCGAAGCGTTTGGTCTTACATTAAATCCAATGATGACTGCATCTGATGCCGAAGCCAACAATACATCTGATTCTGTAATTTGCCCTACACCTTTGTGTAAGATGTTTACATGAATCTCATCGGTAGAAAGTTTTTGTAATGAATCGGTAAGCGCTTCTACTGAACCATCGACATCCCCTTTCAATACAATGTTTAGCTCTTGGAAGTCTCCCAATGCGATTCTTCGACCAATCTCATCAAGGGTAATGTGTTTCTGAGTTCTGATGGTTTGCTCACGCTGCAATTGCTCACGCTTGCTTGCTAATTGCTTAGCCTCTCTTTCGTCCTCAAACACACGGAATTTATCTCCTGCAGTAGGCGCACCGTCCAAACCTAAGATGGTGACTGGCGTTGCTGGTCCTGCTTCTTTGATGTTGGTTCCACGCTCGTTGAGCATTGCTCTTACTTTACCGTGGTTGCTACCTGCTAGGACATAATCTCCCACGCGCAAAGTACCATTTTGTACCACGATAGTTGATACATATCCTCTACCTTTATCCAAAGCGGCTTCTACTACTGTTCCGCTCGCTTCTCGATCTGGGTTTGCTTTCAACTCAAGCATTTCGGCTTCTAGAAGTACTTTTTCTAGCAATTCTTCTACATTTTGACCTGTTTTGGCTGAAATGTCTTGTGATTGAATTTTACCTCCCCACTCTTCTACCAATAAATTCATATTGGCTAATTGTTCTTTTACTTTGTCTGGATTCGCAGTAGGCTTATCAATTTTGTTGATGGCGAAAATCATTGGAACACCCGCCGCTTGTGCGTGGCTGATTGCTTCCTCGGTCTGTGGCATGATTTGATCATCGGCCGCGATTACGATAATGGCAATATCTGTGATTTGGGCACCACGGGCACGCATCGCGGTGAACGCTTCGTGACCTGGAGTATCCAAAAATGTGATTTTTTTGCCATTTTCTAATTGTACCGCATAAGCTCCAATGTGCTGAGTGATTCCTCCTGATTCTCCTGCGATTACATTTTCTTCTCGAATATAGTCTAGCAACGATGTTTTACCGTGGTCTACGTGCCCCATTACTGTTACGATTGGCGCGCGTGGTTGTAAGTCTTCTTCACTATCATCTGCTACATCTACGATTGCCTCTTCGATTTCGGCATCGGTAAAGTTTACATCAAAACCAAATTCGTCTGCTACCAATTCAATCGTGTTGGCATCCAAACGCTGGTTCATAGTCACCATAACACCAAGCGACATACACGCAGAAATAATTTCCATGACAGAAACATCCATCAAAGATGCAATCTCATTTACAGAAACGAATTCTGTAACATTTAGCACCTTATCGTCTGCTTGTTGCTGTAGTTCTTGCTCTTCCTGCTCTCTACGGAATTTTCTTTTCTCTCTACGGTGTTTTGCCCCTTTATTGGTTTTCTTATTTCCTTTATTGGTAAGCTTTTCAAGAGTTTCTTTGATTTGCTTTTGTACTTCTTCTTCAGTTAGTTCAGAAACATCCTTTTTAGCTGGTTTTTTACCTCTACGATTTCCTCCACCTCTATTACTGTTATTTCCACCAGCATTATTTGCGGTTTCAGGTTTAGCGTTTTTACGAATTCTTTTTCTTTTACGCTTAGCTCCTTTATCTCCGTCTTCTTTTTTGTCTTTTTTCTTTTTATCCTCAAATTTAGATAAATCGATTTTGCCTACTTGTGTTACGCCTTCAAGCTTTTTATATTTGGTTTCTATAACCTTTGGCTCCTCACTTTCTTCGTTGGCTGGTTTTTCTTCTGTTGCTACTGGAGCTTCATTTTTTTCGGCTACTTTTTCAACAGATTTTGGTTTTTCCTCAGCGATAGGCTTCTCTTGTTTTGGTTTTGCAGGAGTGGCTGGTTTTTCTTTTTTAGTTGATTTTTCTGGCTTTTTATCAGATAAATCTATTTTCCCAACAGTTTTAAGCCCTGTTAATTTTTTTCTTCCAAAAAGCTCATTATCTTCTTTTTCAGGCGAAACCGCTCCTTTTTCCTTAGGCTCTTCAGCTTGTCGTTTTTCGGCTTCAGCCTTTTGCTCTGCTTCTTTTTTCAAACGAGCAAGCTCTTCGGCCTCTCGTGCTATTTTTTCCGCCTCTTTCTTTTTTTCTTTTTCGAGTTTCTCGGCCTCTTTTTTCTTTTGCGCTTCTAGCTTTTTCTCCTCTTGTAGGCGTTGTTGCTCTCTTTCTTTTTGTTCTTGGCGTTTTAGTTTATTGATATCAACTTCCTCAGACGCTTCTTTTAGTTTGCGGTCTGCTTGAAATTTTTTCACTAAAACTTCGTAAATATCCTGTTCAATTTTAGTATTTGGATTGCGTTCTATTTCTATTCCTTTGCTTGAAAGGAAATCCGCTGCTATACTAACAGTGATATTTAACTCTTTAATAACTTTATTTAGTCTGTAAGATTTGGGCATATATGCACTTTATTTCTTATTTGTGTGCAAATTTAGTAATTACTTTGCACTTAATGTTTACTTTTTATTATTTTATGTAGTTATCAGTCCTTAAATTCTTCTTTAAGGATTTCGATAACGTGTAAAATGGTCTCTTCTTCTAAATCTACACGCTCAACAAGGTCTTTAACATCTCGTTCAAGTACGCTTTTGGCGGTATCTAGTCCAATTTTTTTGAATTCATCGATAATGTATTGTTCGATTTCATCGTTAAATTCTGTAAGTTCTACATCCTCATCTTGTAATCCATCACGGAACACATCTATTTCCATTCCAATCAGTTTAGATGCTAAACGAACATTTACGCCTCTTGCTCCAATGGCTTTAGACACCTCTTCTGCTTCTACAAAGGCAGATACTTTATTTTTAGCTTCATCTATTTCCACTCGGTTTACATGTGCTGGCGAAAGCGCTCTCTGAACAAATAGTTCTAAGTTTGATGTATAATTCACTACATCAATGTTTTCGTTTCTCAACTCACGCACAATCGCATGGATTCTTGAACCTCTCATTCCCACACAAGCTCCTACTGGGTCGATTCTATCGTCGTAAGATTCTACAGCAATTTTAGCTTTGTCGCCTGGCTCACGCGCTACCTTCTTAATGGTAATTAAACCATCAAAAATCTCAGGAATTTCTTGTTCAAATAGCCTTTCCATAAAAGCATTGGCAGTTCTTGAAACAATCACTTGTGGTTTATTTCCTCTCAACTCAACTTTATGTACAACGGCTCGAATGGTTTCACCTTTCTTAAAATAGTCGGACGGGATTTGCTGTTCTTTCGGCAACATCATTTCGTTTTGCTCATCATCTACAATGATAACATGAGTTTTTCTAATATGATGTACTTCACCACTTACGATTTCGCCTTCTAAATCTTTAAATTTTTCATAAATATTAGCATTGTCGTGCTCTATCACTTTTCCTTTAAGATGCTGGCTAAGTGTCAATATATTTCTTCTTCCTAAATCTTTGATAAAGATTTCCTCCGACACTTCTTCTCCCACTTCATAATCTGGATCAATTTTCTGTGCATCGGACAAAGAAATTTCAGCGTTTTCATCCTCTAATTCTTCATCTTCCACCACTACACGATTATGGAAAATTTGTAAATCGCCCTGATCTGGATTCACTATGACATCAAAATTCTCATCGGTGCCATATTTTCTTCTCAATACTAATTTCAGCGAATCCTCCAGAATCGCCATCAAAGTTGCTCGGTTTATATTTTTTTCGTCTTTGAACTCAGCAAAAGATTCTATAAATGCCTGATTGTCCATTAGCTATATTTTTATTTAAATTTCTATTTGTACGACTGCTTTTTTAATATCCCCAAATGGGATTTTTTCTACTTTTTCTACCGTGTGTTTTCCTTTCCCCTCAGGTTTCTTTTCTCGCTGTTTCCAAGTAAGTGTGATTCCCTCTTCATTCACCTCTTCAAGGCGTGCTTTGATTTCGCCTTGGCTTTCGGTTTTCACTTTCAATAATCTACCGATGTTTTTTTTGAATTGTCTTTCGCTCTGCAATGGGTAGTCTACTCCTGGCGACGACACCGTGAGGGCAAAATCCTCTGCCTCTCGATCCAAATTATGCTCAATGTGGCGGCTAATACGCACCACTTCTTCCATGGGTAATCCCTCATCGCCATCTACCAACACTTGAATTTGGTTTTGAGCGTCAATGCTCCATTCTACGAGGAATAGCGCAGGATTTTCAGCCACGGCTTCTTTGATTAATTGTGCTACTTTTTCTTTCATCATTTAGTACAAAAAAAGAGCCTCTGTAAAAGATGCTCTTCGGTATTTTCTTCCCTAAAAACAGGGCAAAGGTACAAAATGTTTTTATTTTCAACAAATTAAGTGTGATTTTTCTTTCTTAAAGAGTTAAAATCACTTTTTTCATTGAATTATTGATTAAAATATTTTTAAACAACGCCAAATCCTCTTCCTACTAAAATGAAATCACTCAAATTCCGAATTTTAATACTTTTTAAAACGCCAAAAACTCCAATCTCTTGCGCTCTCGAAATTAATATTTAACTTTGTAGAAATTTTTGAAAGATTATGGCACACAACAACCTAGATGAGTTGTACGAAGATATGGGCGACGGGCACATTCCCGGCAATCACGAAACGCCCCTAAGAGACGATGCTTTTGCTATGCCAGATGAGCAAAAAATCGCCACTATCGAAGAACATTTTCACCAAATCATGCAGACACTTGGGCTTGATATGACGGATGATAGCTTGAAGGGTACGCCACGCCGTGTAGCAAAAATGTTTGTAAAAGAGATTTTTGGCGGATTAAGCCCAGAACGCAAACCTAAAATGTCTACTTTTGAAAACAAGTACCAATACAACCAAATGCTTGTAGAGAAAGACATTGTGGTATATTCTACTTGTGAACACCACTTTTTACCTATCGTAGGGCGTGCACATGTGGCATATATCTCTAAAGGTCGCGTGGTGGGGCTCTCTAAAATCAACCGCATAGTGGACTACTACGCCAAGCGCCCACAAGTGCAGGAACGCCTCACAATGCAAATCGTGCGCGCTATGCAAGAGGCGCTCGGTACCAAAGATGTCGCCTGCGTGATAGATGCCAAACACCTATGTGTAAACTCCCGCGGAATACGCGATATAGAAAGCAGCACCGTAACGGCAGAGCTGGGCGGCGCCTTTAAAACCAACCCTACCACCCGCGCGGAATTCCTTAAATATATAGGAATGGAAACGAAATTTAATGTTTAAAATTCCCATTTCTGAAAATTAAAAAATTAAAACCAACGGAATGAACCATAATTTAAAAATATATAACTCTCACTCGGGCAAAAAAGAAAAATTCGTAAGCATCCACCCTAATTTCGTGGGCATGTATGTCTGCGGACCTACGGTTTACTCAAGTGTTCACTTGGGAAATGTGCGAACTTTTATGTCCTTTGATGTGGTTTTTAGATACCTTCAGCACATTGGTTACAAAGTGCGCTATGTGCGTAACATTACCGATGTGGGGCACCTTGAAAACGATGCCGATGAAGGGGAAGATAAAATTTCTAAAAAAGCCCGTTTAGAGCAACTTGAGCCAATGGAAATCGTGCAACAATACACTACCGATTTTCACCGAGTGCTCGAAGAGTTCAACAACTTGCCGCCGAGCATTGAGCCTACGGCTACGGGACATTTAATCGAGCAAATCGAAATCATCAAAAAGATTTTGGACAATGGTTTTGCTTATGAGAGCAATGGTTCTATTTATTTTGATGTTAAAAAATACAACGAAAGTCATTCTTACGGAGAGCTCAGCAAACGAGACATCGAAGAATTGATTTCAAATACGCGTGCCTTGGACGGGCAGTCAGAGAAAAAGAATCCGCAAGATTTTGCCCTTTGGAAAAAAGCATCTCCTGAACACATCATGCGCTGGCCTTCGCCTTGGAGCATTGGATTCCCAGGTTGGCATTTGGAATGTACGGTGATGAGCACCAAATATTTAGGCGATACTTTTGACATTCATGGTGGCGGAATGGATTTAAAATTCCCACATCACGAGTGCGAAATCGCTCAGGCCAAAGGTGCCAACAATGGGCAAGCGCCTGTGCACTACTGGATGCATGCCAATATGCTTACCATGAACGGACAAAAAATGTCTAAATCTACGGGAAATACCATTTTGCCAGAACAGCTTTTCTCGGGAGACAATCCGTTTTTTGAAAAAGGATTCCACCCGATGGTTGTAAGGTTCTTTATGTTGCAAGCGCACTACCGCAGCGTGCTAGACCTTTCAAACGAAGCAATTATGGCAGCGGAAAAAGGATTCTTGCGTTTGGTGCAAGCCAATCAAGTGCTAGACCAATTGCCTGTGAGCGAAACTTCTAGCTTAAACATCGCTGAATGGGTCGCCGAGTCTTATGCTAAAATGGATGACGATTTCAACACGCCTATGCTAATTGCGCAATTGTTCGAAGCCGTGAAATTCATTAATTTAGTAAAAGACGGAAAAGAAACTTTAACTCAAGCCGATAAGGATTTATTGATTGAAAAGTTCAGAGCCTTTACGCAAGATGTTTTAGGCTTAAAACTAAACGAAGCGCAAAGCGAAGACGCTGGGCAGCTTGATACTGCGATGAAGCTTTTAATCGATATTAGAAAAAAAGCCCGTGAAAACAAAGATTGGGCAACTTCAGACCAGATTCGTGATGAATTGGCAGAAGGGGGCATCCAATTGAAAGACGGCAAAGACGGAACGACTTACACAATTAATTAATACCATTCTAAACCCTACCTTGGCAACTCGGTGGGGTTTTTATTTTTAATCATGATGAAAATTCCACCACTTAAAAAAGGCGCAAAAATCGGCGTGATTGCTCCCGCTGGTCGCATCAAAAAAGGCGAATTGGATTTTGCCGAAAATTGGTGCAAAACACAAGGCTGGGAACTTGTAATCCCCGAAAGTATTTATGCCGAATTTGATTTAGGCTACTGGTACGCAGGCAATACAGAACATCGCTTGCAGCTTACACAAGCTGTGCTAAACGACGGTTCGCTTGATGCTATTTGGTGCGCGCGTGGTGGCTACGGCTGCGTCAAAATCATTGATGCATTGGATTTTACTCAGTTTAAAAATCAGCCAAAATACCTTATCGGGTATTCGGATATTACGGTTTTTCATAATCATTTAAACAATTTAGGGATTCCTACTTTGCACGCCGTTACGGCAAAACCACTCAATACGGAATATTCCCACGAAACCTACCAAACGCTCATTGACGCATTGCAAGGAAAACCTTTAAAATACGATTTACCCGCCAATCAGATAAACATTTTGGGCGAAGCCAAAGGCAAACTCGTGGGCGGAAATTTATCCATCATTTACAGTCAGCTGGGGAGCCAAACGGCAATAGAAGGCGATGATTTAATCTTATTTATTGAAGACTGGTACGAAAACTGGTACCATGTCGATCGCATGCTCGAAGGGCTTAAACGCTCGGGCTTGTTCCGTCGTGTGAAAGGCGTGATTTGCGGAAGTTTTACCAAAATGGATGTGGAAGAAGAAAATGAATTTTATACCGAAAACTTTGACCCAATTGCCAATCAAGTGATTTATGAGCAAGTGAAATCGCTCGGTGTTCCTGTAGCGTTTAATTTTCCTGCGGGGCACTTTGGCGACAATCGGGCTTTAATCATGGGCGCGGAAGTCTCGTTTAAAGTTTCAGAAAAAAATACAATTTTGAATTTTCTGGGATAAAATTAAACGCATCATACTCTTAGAGAAAAGATTAAATAAACTGCATACCTTGCTAAAAAATAGACTTTTTTGTAGAATGGCACGATTTTGTAATTGAATTTCAGAGAACTCTTAATCAAGAACGATAAACAATTTTAATGTAACAAAAATCATAAACATTAAAAAATCACTATATATTTTATATTTTATTAGCCAAAAATAAGTACTTTTGTATTGTCATGGAAAACAAAATATCTGTCCCTGAAAAGATATCTGCTTTTGAATATGTATTATACCAATTGAATGAATGGTATAAGGAGTCTTTTCCTGGAAAGGAGAATGACATCAGTATATTAAAAGCTATGAAATTGCTTTTTTTTGTTTCTATAATTAAAAACAGAGATAAGGAAGATTTATTAGACCTTTTCGACAATTTCCAAGCATGGACATATGGACCTGTTGAGGCTGATATATATAGTTCATATAGAGATTTAAATAATATTAAAATCAATCGCTTTTGCTTAAACATAACGAATAAAAAAAGTATTGAAGATTGGTCTAAAACCAATCCTATCTGGACAAATAAAATAGATGAGAGTATAGATTCCTTAAAAATAGAAAACAAAGAAATATTAGGTTATGATGCTTTTACTCTAGTTGAGATTAGTCATTATTACTCCTCTTGGGATTTTTACTATAATGTTCTTGAAGATTCTCACTCTTCAATGAATACTGAAATTATTAGAAATGAAAGAAAATATTTCAGAAAAAATTCTATCTAGAATAAGAGATTTGCCAAAGATAAGGGAGGAAGATAACTCGAATTATGACGTTTTTCTTTTGATAAAAGAAGTTAAATCTATTATTCGTTTGTTTTTTTGTTCTGTAATTGCTGGAGAGTACATTGGTAACTCTAAAATTGAAGAAAATATATCAAAATGCGCGACTCTCATAGCTGAACCTATAGAAAATCTAAATACAATATCAGACAAAAATAAATCTTTATTAGAGCTAAAAGATATTGTAGAATCTGTAAAAGACATCATTGATATATATACACTATTTATACGGGAAGTTTCAATTATTCATCAAAATGATTACGAGGATTATTTTATTGTCAGAAACCCTTCATTTTCAAGAAAGAATAGATTAGAAACAAACTTATTTATTTCATTTCTAAATGTATCTTATTTTGATATTCAGCTGTCTGATACGAAGCGCTATTATTCAGATCTAGAAAAAATCAAAAGAAATATAGAGGGGATGTTTGAAGGGGGGAGGTTATCTTTTTTAGCCAATGAAGTAAAAAAAATAATACTGAAGATAAATTTTCTCCTTTTCAAATGGGAAAAACGAGCAAAAAAAGATGAAAAAAAAATAGCAAAGTACATAGATGGAAACAGGGACAGAACGACGAGTAGAGAGAGAATAACAAAAAATAAAGAATTTACAGAATTAATTAATTACATTGACAATCATTATGATGACAACAAAGATCCATTTATCATAAAGCAATGTGAAGATTTATTGGATGATAAAAATTTTGATTTATATAACACAACAGCTAAAAATTATCATGCATTAATCAAATATTACAAAGATATTACCGATGATATAGACTCACTAGAAAATATCGTATCTGTTATTGATTATCGAAGACAAAAAAGTAATAATGATATTATATGGGAAACAATCTACTCATATGCTAAAAATAATAGATTTTCTCTTTATGTTGAATCTTGTAAGGATAAATATAAATTAATTGAGCAATACAATGATGTTAAAAGCGATGATAAAAACTATTTTTCACAGTTTAAGACATTAAATAAAGCTCTCTTATTACTTGAGGAAGAAACTAATGACCCATCCAAAGTTAAAGATGTTCAAATGTTCATAAAGGACTATCTATCCTCTATTTATGATGCCTATAAAAACAATATGGAATGGTCTCTGGAGCATTCTCATAAAATGCTGTACAGACTTCCTTACGAAGAATGCATGGTAGATGATATTTATGTACATTCTGGTTTTATGTTGCCCCCTCCCAATAAAGAGGCTCATGATAATTACGAAAATATTAGAAGACGATACGAAACCTTGCAAATGACAATAGAAAGTCTTAGTAAAATAACACCTATTTCTAATAATGTTAAAGAGTTAAATGACAAGATACAAAAATCAGAAGTAAAATACGTCGAATTAATAGGTTTATTTACAGCTGTCGTAGCTTTTATTATGGGAGGCGTTCAAGGATTCACTTTTGTAAAAAGTATCTGGCATGCACTTGCTTTTTTGTTTGTTTTAGCTTTTTCATTAATTTCGTTTTTACTAGTTCTCTTGCTAATTACAAGACATGACGAATCTATTCTTAGGAAAAATTGGATCTCTATTGCAATAGTTTATATTTTATTGCTGATTTTAGGTTATTATTCTATGTGTAAAATAAAAAGTGAAAAGGATAATGAGAAAAAAATAGATGAAGATAAAACAAAAACTACTGAAATAATAAATTCGCATATTCCCCCTATAGAAACTTTAGAAAAGGTAATAAAAGAGGAGGACTCTATGCGAACGAAATAAACCGTTAAATTACCATCATTTGTTATTATTTCATCTTTTTTATGGCAGAACACAACGAATTTGGCAAATTGGCAGAAAACTACGCCGCAGAGAAATACCGAAAAAATGGTTACGAAATATTAGCCCAAAATTGGTATTTTCATCCTGCCGAAATCGACATTATTGCCAAGCGAGACAATATTTTAGCCATCGTAGAAGTGAAAGCACGCCATAGCGAAATTTTTGAAAATCCCGAAGATTCGGTAACTCGTGCCAAGAAAAAAAGGCTCATCGCTGCCGCCGATGCCTACATTCAAGAAAATGACCTAGATGTAGAATGCAGATTTGATATTGCGGTGGTAACCAAAAATGGGCAAAAATTACATTTTAAGGTATTTACAGATGCTTTTTATGCCCACGAAATTTAAGCTTTTTCCAAATAAAATGAGAAGGTAGTACCCTCACCATAAGTGCTTTCTGCCAAAATTTTCTGATTATGCGCCTCTAGAATGTGTTTCACAATTGCCAACCCAAGTCCTGAACCTCCCTGCTGACGGCTGCGGGATTTATCGGCACGGTAAAAACGCTCAAAAATTCGTTTCATCTCCTCTGGTTTTATGCCCATTCCTGTATCGGAGATATTGATTCTGACCAAATCTTTTACTACTTGAAACGAAACTTTTACCTCACAAGCGCGTCGCGAGTGATTAATGGCGTTTACAATTAAATTCATTAATACTTGTTCTATCTTCTCAATATCTCCATTTACTTTAATTGGCTCATCATAAGTTTTATCGAAAATCAATTTTACATCATTATTCTCGGCTTTTATTTCTAAAAGTTCAAAAACTTCTTGCACCAAAGCAACAATATTAAATGGATAAATATCTAATTTCAGATTTCCAGATTCCAGCTCCGTGATTAAGTCTAAATCTTTCACTATATAGGTAAGTCGCTCCACCGATTTATTGATTCGATGGAGATATTTATCGCGAATGCTTTCATCGTCTACCCCGCCCTCTATGAGCGTGAGCAAATAGCCTTGAATGGAGAAAAGCGGGGTTTTTAATTCGTGTGCCACATTTCCCACAAATTCACGACGATAGTTTTCCCGCTCGTAGAAAGTATCTAATTCGTTTGTTTTTTCAGGCAAATCAGGCGATGTGTTCACTGCAATATTTAAATGATTAGAATTTGGTTTTTCGGCATAATTTAAAGAAAAGTATATCCCTATAAATACCAAAATTAAAACCAATGCAGACAATATTAAAGGGCTGCCTGCCATACAGTAAGCAAGCCCAGACAGCACCATCGCAAAAAACGAACTAAATGCAATTTTTTGGGGTTTCTTCATGAATTAATCGTTGATTTTGTAGCCCACACCTTTGATGGTAGTAAAACGCTCTTTACCGAATTTCTCTCTAAGTTTACGGATATGCACATCGATGGTGCGCCCGCCCACGATAACCTCGTTGCCCCAAACTTTTTCCAAGATTTCTTCTCTCTTAAACACGCGTTGCGGATTAGATGCCAAAAGCGCCATCAGCTCAAATTCCTTGCGCGGGAGCGTATAATCCTCACCTTGGTAAGTTACCTTATAAGTTTCTCGGTTGATTTCAATATCTTTTAGGCTAATGATTTCTTCGGTGAGCTCTGGTTTCTTTAGTTTTAAAAGAGTTTTAATCTTGCTCATCAGCACTTTAGGCTTCACGGGCTTAGTGATATAGTCGTTGGCACCCACTTCATAGCCAGCCAATTGAGTAAATTCCTCGGTGCGTGCCGAGAGGAAAACAATCAAGGTTTTGGAAAGCGATTCAATTTTTTTAATCTGATTGCAAGCCTCTATCCCATCCATTTCTGGCATCATAATATCGAGCAAAATCAAATCGGGTTTCATGATTTTTGCCTTGCGCACGCCCTCCACACCGTTTACGGCAGTTTCTACCTCGTAGCCTTCTTTTCTTAGGTTATAACTTAAAAATTCCAAGATATCGGGCTCATCATCTACCAATAAAATTTTGTTTTTGCTCATAATAAATTGTTTTCAAGGGTAAAATTACGATTTCTATGGGATTTTTTGCAGTAAAATCATTGAGGAAAACATTTCTTAATGTTAATTTAAAGTACTTTACTTTCACATAACACATTGGTAAACGAAAGATAATTTAGGCATAACCTTTTGTTGTTTTAAATGTAATTCCTTTGCGGTGTTGAAGAATTTACATGAAAATGAAAAAAATCTTATTGATTCTAATAGTGTTATTCCCCATTTATCTAGCAAATGCGCAAGTGAGCATCATGGGAACCGTGAGAGATGCACAAGGGAACCCGATAGAAGGAGCCGAAGTTGTAGTAGAAAACACCGATGTGGTGTACTATACCGAGGCCGATGGCTCGTACAACATTCAAGTGCCTACTGAGGGCGATTATACTTTAAAAGTAGCGGGATTTAATTTTAGCAATATTTCTAAAAAGATTAAGGCTAAAATGGGAAAAAACATCCACGAAATCTTTATCCCAAATGATTCCGAAGGCACCTCTGTTACCACGCTCGACGCGGTGGTGGTGGACGCTCAAGCCAATAAAGCCAACGAAGTTTCCTTATTAAATGTTCAAAAAAAGGCACTCACCATCAGCGAAAACATCGGTGCTGTGCAGCTGAGCAAGCAAGGTGTGGGCAATGTGGCAACGGCTGTAACCAAAGCGACCAGCACTGTGAAACAACAAGGAAGTAGCACTTTCTCGGTGCGAGGATTGCTCGACCGATACAACACCACAAGCCTGAACGGATTACCGATTCCGTCTAATGATCCAGAAAACAAAAACATCGATTTAAGCCTTTTGAAAACCGATATTGTTCAATACATTGGGATAGAAAAAGTGTTTTCTCCGTACAATATTGGCGATTTTGGCGGGGCAAACATCAACATTGTGTCTAAAGAATTTAGCGGAAAACCTTATTTAACGCTTTCGCTAGGCTCCTCTGCCAACCTCGAGGTAGTAAAACAAAAGAATTTCTATCTATCTGAAAATCAGGATTTTTTAGGTTTTAATCAAGTAAAAACACCAAGCAATTCGCTTGAAAAATATAATTTCAATTCTTGGAATTTTGAAAAAATTAAACGCCCATTGCTTAACTTAAATATGTCGCTCGAAGGCGGTAGAAGTTTTAATGTTTTTGATCGAAAGTTAAATGCTTTTTTCTATGCAGGTTTTGATAACGACTACACCACTTCAAAAGGAATTGAAGGGAATTACAACGCACAAGGCAACAAGCTTAGCCTTTACGATACAAACAAAAATAAATACACAACCAATGCGACAGGTTTAGTCAATTTATTTTACAAAATCGATGCAAATCATAAATTAAAATTCACTTCAAACTACATTCATTCTTCGGAGCAAGAAGTGAAAAATTATTATGGCTACCACTACGACTGGGCACAAGAAGGTAAAGGAGTTGTGCGTCGTGGCTTATTTAAAACAACGCAGCTTTTTGTGAATCAATTGGGCGGAAAGCATAACTTAAACGAAAAATTTGAATTAAACTGGATTGCGGGGTACAATGCACTTCACAGCGAGCGACCAAACCGAATCAGCAATAAATTAATCTACGACGGGTTTGAAAGCTCGTATAAACTCAAAAGAGACGGTGGCTCATCAAACAGATATTTTGATGATTTAAAAGACAACGAATTGGCTGCCAATGTGGATTTAAAATATTTCTTATCAGATGATTTAAATTTTGATTTTGGGTACCAAGGGCGTTTCAAAGACAGAAAATTCTGGTCTAAACAATACGATTTTGAATACACCGATGCGCACATTGGCGAAAGCTTGGTGCCAGATATCCACAACATCGATCAAGTGATTAATGCAGAAAGATTTAGCCAAGGCTTTTTCAACATTCGTTCAAATTTCTTGTATAATACCAAAGAATTAACGCCCATGTCGTTCAACGGCTCTCAAAATGTGAATGCAGGTTATGTGAGTGCCAATTACAAATTTAGTCCAGCTTTAACGGCTCAATTGGGCATGCGATTGGAAAGCGTAAACCAAAACATCGCTTGGAAAACCAACTTAGGTTCGCTCGACGGGAAAAGCGATTTTGACACACAATACACCAAATTCTTGCCGTCGCTTAACTTAAAATATAAATTAGACGAATACCAAAACATTAAATTATCGCTTTCTAGAACCTATACCATGCCTCAGCTAAAAGAGCTGGCTTACTATATCTACGACGACATCAGTGAACAATCGCAAGGAAACCCATTCTTGAAACCATCTGACAATAACAACTTAGACATCAAATGGGAAGTCTTCCCTAAAAATGGCGAATTATTCTCGATTGGATTGTACACCAAATATATCCAAAATCCAATTTCCAAAGCACTCGTGGGCGAAAGCCTATACTCCTACCTCAACATTGGCGACCAAGCCTATGTGTACGGAATCGAAGCCGAAATAAGAAAAGACCTTTGGGAGCGCGACCAATATAGAATTTACACTTTTGCCAATGCGTCTTACTTACAATCTAAAACCGACTTAAACAACGATAAAATTAGAGCAAATTCGCCTTTCTCTGTGGATTTCAACAAAGATAGCGAGCAACTGGAAGGGGCTGCCAATTTCGTAGCCAATGCCAATGTAGGGATTGATTACAACCTCAACGCCAATCGTGGCAGTAAACTTAATTTTGTGATTTCCTACTCATACATCGGCAAGCACCTCTACTCTATCGGAACCCAAGGTTTGGGCCGCGTGGTAGAACAACCTTTAAACTTGCTCGATGCGGTTTTAAAACTAAAATTAAACGACCGATTTTCATTTGGGCTAAAGGCTAAAAACCTTTTAAATCCTAAAATCGAGCGCATTCAAGAAAACCAAACGCCTTCGGTAATTTATCAATACAAAAACGGAACCGAGCTGGGATTAGGACTTTCGTATCAATTCTAAAAAATCAATAAAAAATAAAAGAAAACAATTAATTAAAATTTTGTAGAAAACATGAGAAAAAATTTTGTGAAAATCTTTTTAGTAGCTGGATTAAGCTTTGCAACATTAGGAACATTTACTTCTTGTAGCAACGACGATGACAACAACAATGGTGGCGGAAAGGCACCCGTAGAAGTAGTAGATACCAACTTAGGCGGAACCAACGGAATTTCGCTTAAAAAAGGACAAAGCTTGCATTTAACAGCCGATAAATCATGGAAACTTAGCGGACCTCTTTTGGTAGGTGACGGAGCTACTTTAACTATCGATGCTGGAACAAAAATCTTGGCTTCTGGTGGTACAAGCTCTTATCTTGCCGTAGCTCAAGGGGGTAAAATTTTTGTAAATGGTACTCCACAAAAACCTGTAATCTTCACAGCCAATGAGAAAAAAGGATGGGGTGGTATCGTAGTTTGTGGTAAAGCAAGCATCAACACAGGAGAATCTTCTACCTCAGAGGTAGGAAACTTGCCATATGGCGGAACTAATGATGCCGACAACTCTGGGGTTATCAAATATGTACAAATCAAGCATGCAGGAGCTCGTTTTACTTCAGAAAAAGAATTTAACGGACTTTCTCTTTTCGGAGTGGGTAACGGAACTGTAATCGAGGGCGTTTCTGTAATCGACGGAGCAGACGACGGTATTGAGTTCTTCGGGGGTACTGTAAATGTGTCTAAAGTGGTTTCTATCAATAACGAAGACGATGCTATCGACTGGACAGACGGATGGCGCGGAACTTTGACTGATGCTTACGCTCGTAGAGATGTAAACAACATCGGGAACAGAGGAATCGAAGCCGATAATAATAAAAATAACAACGATGCAGATCCTCGTTCAAACCCTACTTTGAGAAACATTACCCTTGTAGGGCATGCGGGCACACAAGATGAGAAAGAAGGAACTAACTTATTCCGTGTGGGAACTTATGCTACGCTAGACAATGTAGTGGTTTCTGGCTGGGCGGTAGGTTTCACTTTCAAAGACAAAGCGACTACAGATTACTTTAGCAATGGAAAACACATCACCAATGTAAAATTTGAAAATGTAGCCACCAAAGTAAAAGGAATCGAAGAAAGTGCAATCTCTGAAAACAATGCTGCTACAGGAGCTGGCGCAGGCGCTCAATTACCAGATTGGGCAAAAGGATGGAGCGGATACGACAAATAAACATTATTCATTCTTTATATAAATTTAATTATTATCCCCCAATAAGCACCTTTCCTCATGGGTGCTTATTTTTTTGGGTTTAAAATTCATGAGAATAATGTTTTAAGCTTTTAAATTAAAGCAAACTCGCTTGCTCGGTACGCTCAAAGCCCATGTCTATTTTAAGGTTTTCGCCATCAGCAGCCTCGGTCGCCAGTTGGTCGGCGCGTTCGTTCCATTTATGTCCTGCGTGTCCTTTAATCCACTCGAGTTTCACATTGTGCTTGCGATAATTGCGCAAAAATCGCATCCATAGATCTGGATTTTTCTTCCCAGAGAAATTCTTTTTTTCCCAATTAAAAACCCATCTCTTATTCACCGCATCGCACACATACTTAGAGTCTGTAACAATAACGATGTCTTGCTTTCCTTTTAGTTTCTCCAAAGCGGTAATGGCTGCGAGAAGTTCCATTCGGTTGTTGGTCGTATTGCGAAATCCCATTGAAAACTCTTTTTTGAGTTTAAGCTCGGGAGCAATCAGCACCACACCAAATCCTCCTCTCCCGGGATTACCTCGAGAAGATCCATCTGTAAAGGCGTAAATTTGCATTTTTTACAACCCTCTTTGGTTTCGGATATCGGCCATTTGTAAAGCGGCTACGGCGGCTTCTATGCCTTTGTTTCCATGCTTCCCTCCTGCTCTATTGCGAGATTGCTCGATATTGTTATCCGTCAAAACACAGAAAATCACAGGGGTATTTTGCGTCACATTCAGTTGCATTATGCCTTGTGTCACGCCTTGGCACACAAAATCAAAATGTGCCGTTTCACCACGAATTACACTTCCAATAACGATTATGGCATCGCAATATTTTGTCAAAAGCTTAGCACCGTAGGGCAATTCAAAACTTCCTGGCACTTCTAGTGTTTTGATGTTCTTGTCTGATGCGCCTAAGTCTTTTAAAGTTTCAATCGCGCCGTCTCTAAGTGCATGCGTGATTTCGGAGTTCCAAGATGAAACAACAATGCCAAACTTATAAGGTTTGGCACTGGGTAAATCTTCTTTATTGTATTGAGATAAATTTTTGTTTTCTGTTGCCATTATTGTTTAGCATTGGTTAAAAGGACATACAATTTATCCATATCAGAACCTAATCCCTCTGCGTATTCTTTGTTATAGGCATCGATTAATTTCACTGCCTCGTCGTATTTTTTGGTTTCATACGCTAAGATAGCAGCTTTTCTTGTATAGATTCTTTGGATTGTTTGCACATTGGTTTCTTTTGCGGCCTTTGCATAAGCATCAAATGCTTCGTCTTTTTTGCCTAATTGAGAAAGCGCATCGCCTATGGCTCCTTCTTTCACTGCTTTAGAAACTTCTTCTGATGTTTTGAAAGCTTTGAAATCCTCTAGTGCTTCTTGGTATTTTCCTAATTTATAGTTTGCGACACCTGCTTTAAATTTGGCTAGATTCGCCGCATTGGTTCCTCCGAAATCTTCAATGATTTGATCAAAACCTAAGAAAGCTCCTTGGCTACCATTTAAGGCTAATTGCATAGAGTCTTGCTGATACATTCTATCTGCAGTTACGATTTCTTTATTTGCCTCCTCGTTTTTAGGATCTACAATAAATCTTAAATAAGCGAAATAACCTAAAACTACAACCACCAAGGCACCAAAAATGATTCCTAAAAGTTTGGCATTTTTTTCTAAAAAGTGCTCTGAACTTTGTGCAGTTTGTTCTAATTTCTCAAAAGCCTCTTGTGTGGCGTATTTTTTGTGATTCTCTTTTCTTGCCATTTTTCTATGGTTTACTAATGTGCAAAAGTAAGCATTTATATGCTAAAAATAAAATGATTTTTTGAATTCAAAGATTTTTTAATTTTTTACGATTCCAAAAGGAGCGAAAATTATAATTTTCAATGTTTTTTTAAAAAAACTTCAACTTGCCAAAAATTAGTCTTAATTTGAATTTTTGGAGCGTATCGGTGTCTTTTACATGAATTCTACATATTTCATAGGGATTTTTAAATGGGAATGTATTTAATTTATTTCCTATTCTTAGGGCATAGTCAATTTTTTTGTTTTTTAGTAGTTTATAAAAGGCTTGCTTTTCTTTGGGTCTTGCGCCATATGGATATGCAAAAACTGGACTAAATACTACGCCCCAAAGATTGAGTAGATGGATGTTTTTTTCTAAATCTTGATTTATTTCGCTTATTGAATGAGATTTACAGCTTAAATGAGAATGGCTATGCAAACCGTATTCTATGAGTTTTGAGTCGTACATTTGTTTTAGCTCAACGGGGGTAAGTATGTCTTTTTTCTGTTTTTCTATGGTTTCTGTATTTAGAAAGATAGTCGCTTTAATTCCATATTTCTTTAACAAAGGAAGTGCATATTCTAGGTTATTTTTGAATCCATCATCAAATGTCAAAATAATAGATTTTGTATGGATTTTTGGAGTTTCTTTTAAATCGCTAAAAAAATAGGTTTGAAAGCCTTTTTCTTTCAAATATTTTAATTGATTTTCAAACGCTTCAATCGTTACATCCAAATTATCTCTGGTGTGTGGCACTACATTATGATACATTAAAACTGGAAGCCTGCGCGATGGGAATAGATGAATCCATAGTTTAAAATGAAAGATTACAAAAACTACAAAAAGCAGGAAAATAAATTCAATATAAATCATTTATTCTGAAGGATATAAAGTTTAGAATATTTTAAAAATGTATACAGGGCGTGTGTTGCGGCGAGATAGAGTCCCATAAATCCGTCTAGAAAGCCTTTTTGTAAAACATATGCTTTAAAGAAGGAAAATGGTGGTTTTATAATGATTTTGAATATCGAAGATTTTTTGCCATTGGCGAGCATTTTTATACTCATGTCTTCGGTATATAAATTCATTTTTTCTATGTGATGAAATATGGAGTGATAGGTGTGGTGTTTTATGGTCCCTTCTAAAATGTACTTCTTTTCATTTGTCACAATTTTTTCGTGAACTAAATCATCAGAATATTTTACTGAATCTTTAGCAAAAAATCTTTCTCTCCAAATACTTCCCCATCCGCCGTATTTTACATGTTTTCCAAAAATATAGTTTTCTAATTGAATATTGAAAACCTTTCTATCTAATAATGAGTTGTTTACGATTTCTAAAATTGATTTTCTTAATTCTTTCGATACTACCTCATCTGCATCAATAAATAAAATCCATTTTCCAGAACATAAACTTAAGGCATAATTTTTTTGATGTCCAAAACCGTCAAATTTCCTTTCAAACCATTTTATTTTCTCAAAAGAAAGACATATTTCTTTGGTTTTATCACTCGAAAATGAATCTACTACTATAATCTCATCGGCAATATTGTGTATTGCGTCTATCGTTCTGCCTATATTTTTTTCTTCGTTATAGGTTATAATGGCTACCGATAATCCTATGGGCTTATCCATTTTGAATGCTTTTTTGGTATAGATTAAGTGTTTTTTGAGCGCATATCTCGGAGCTGAATTCCTCCCTCACTTTTTGATATGATCTTTGTGCAAACTCTTGTGACAGCGTATTGCTATCTAAGAGTGTTTTGATGCTTTTTGCCAAATTTTGGTAATCTCCTATTTCTGCCAAAAAACCATTTTTCCCGTTTTCTATGACTTCTGGGATTCCACCAGCCTTGGTACTCACAATGGGTGTTTGGCTCAGAAATGATTCGTAAATTACGAGAGGCAACCCCTCTGACTCCGATGTCATTAAAAATAAATCAAATTGAGAAATATACCTTTTGGCCTGTTCGATACTGCCTAGAAAACTTATATTTTGTGCTAAATTCAATTTTTCTACCATTTTTTTCAATTCAGGCGTATGCTCTGTTTCTCGCCCAATCTGAACCAAATGCACATTTTTATGTTTTAAATGATTGATTAAATAATCCATAGTGCGCACCATAGTAGGCAAATCCTTTGGCTCTGTATGATTGGCTATACTCCCAATCAAAAATTTTTCTTTGATATTGAATTTCTCTTTTAAATTAAATTCGGCAGAAGGTATCTCCATCGGAATGCCATCATAAATCACTTTGATTTTGTGCTGGTTCTGCGGTTTTATCACTTTTTTTAAACTCTCGGCAATGGCTTGAGATACCGCAATTACATATTGTATGTTTTTGTAATTAAATTTAACCTTGCTTAAAGGTGTATTTCCCTTGCTTTTCGATTTTTTTGAATAAATGGATTTTACTTTTAAATTGTATAAAAAATCTGCAATCACAAATAGGGTTAAGAATTTGCTTGTATGGATGTGCAAAACCTCTATATTGTTTTCACTGATTAATTTTTTCAATGATTTCGCTAGATTTAAAATATTTGTTTTTTTCTGAGCATAAACTTTAAATCCATTTTCATTACAATACTGCTCAATGGGGGTGTGCGAATAACAAAATACAGCACTCTCTACATCTAGTTTTTTAAGATTATGGAGCAAATCGGCTAGTTGTATTTCTCCTCCATACCATGTTTTGGCTTCTGTAAGATGCAGTACTTTCATTTATTGTGAATTAATTTAAACAAATATAATTTTTTAGTCATAATCCATGAAATTTTTATATACTTTTAGGATTTCAGCTCTCACAACCTCATCATTAAATTTTTGAGCGTATATAAAACCTTTTTCAGCCATTTCTGTTCGCAAATCGGGATTTTCAAGCAATTTTACAATGTGATTTTTCAAATCCTCAACTTGTGAATTTGGATTAATATATAGGCTATTTTCTCCTCCTGCTTCGGGAAAGCAACTGCCTTGCGAAGTAATTACAGGTGTCTTTGAAAATAGTGCCTCTATAATAGGTATCCCAAACCCCTCAAAAACAGAAGGATAACAAAAAATCGTAGCCAATTGGTAAATAATGGCCAAATCCTGCATATCTACATTTTTAAGAACCTTTACCTTGTGTGTAATATTATGCGCCTCCAAATATTCCTCGATCTGATTATAATACTTGGTTTTCCTTCCTACGATAACAAGCGTGGTATCTATGTCTTTTATAGCTTTCACAATAGATAGCGCATTTTTACGAGGTTCTATGGTTCCCACATTTAACACAAACTCATCTGGCAATCCATATTTTTCCTTCACAAATTGCTTTTCTCTTTCGCTGTATTCTTTCTTAAACGCCTCGTTGCAACCTTGGTAAACTACAGATATCTTCTCTGCTGGCACTTTTAAAAAGTGGACTATATCATCCTTTGTTTGTTGGCTAATCGCGATAATGTGCTTGGCATGTTGGGCTGCATATTTAAATTTTAAGAAATGTATTTTTCTATCAAAAAATGTGTATAAATCTGGAAATCGTAAAAAAATCAAATCATGAATCGTTACAATGGTGGGAACTTTTTTATGAATTCCTATTGGTATTTCACCAGATAACCCATGATACAAATTCAGCTTCTCTTCCTTGGCCAAAGAGGTAATCCTAAAACTTCGCCACAAGCCGCTAAAAAATCTCCAAAATCTACTCCTAGGGTTAATCTCCTTGATGTTAGTAGCATCTAAAACAGCAAATTTATTCTTGGTCTTGGGATTAAAAAGTGCTAAATGCCACTCTTTACCTTGTTGAGCAACCATTCTTATTAAATCTCTACTATAATTTCCCAAGCCACTAGCATTATGATATGCTCTTTTGGCATCATATCCCACACGATAAATTTTTCTCATACCTTTTGTTTTGTGATACGCCCGTTTTATTTACTGCAAAGGTGCTATTTTTTTCTTAAACTTTGATGTAAATCTTTTTCCTATCGAGCAGATAGGCAATGCTCCACATCGCTACCAAAAACACCACAGAATACACAAAAGAGCCCACATTTTCATTGGTAGACAAAGGCTTGCAAAATGTGGTATA
This sequence comes from Ornithobacterium rhinotracheale, assembly GCF_022832975.1. Classification (NCBI taxonomy): domain Bacteria; kingdom Pseudomonadati; phylum Bacteroidota; class Flavobacteriia; order Flavobacteriales; family Weeksellaceae; genus Ornithobacterium; species Ornithobacterium rhinotracheale. Next base: position 140,081 of record NZ_CP094846.1, read on the forward strand.
AAAATATTTTAAAGGCGTGGTAAATCCGTCATGCGTAGGAATCCTTACCAAGGCTAAAAGACGCGGAATTAATCCACTTAAAACAAAAATAAACAATGGATTCTTTCCAAAAACATCAAAGAATTGCGTCAAAAAGTTTTTAGCTTTTAAAACCTCGATAAACCATATCATAATGCTAATTGTGATAATCGCTAAGCCCGTGGTGTGCAGCACATAAGTGCTAGACCAAATTTTCTTGATAATCGGGAAATCCAATTGCCAAACATACGCTACAACAAGCAGAATCCCAGCACTTACAAATAGCATACTCAGCACTTTGTAATGCAATTCGCTCGTTTTCGGTGCTTTCACAAATAGCCAATTTACCTCGCCTTGCGCCGTGATGATTTTCCCTGCCAAATAACCCAGTAAAACCTGTGCCGTAGACGAAATAGCACCGACAAATCCCTCAGGATCAAACGGAACGCCTTCGCCATGATACATATGCGATTCGCCCAAAATGGCTAAATCTACCTTCGTGCCCCAAAATCCTTGCATAGAATACGGATCGGCTCCGCCCAAAAATAAGGCTAAAAGCCAATAGACGATGAGCAGTAAAAAACTGATGATTAAAACCTTTTTTTCTTTGAAATAATAGGCAATGACCGCCGCAAAGAAATAGGCAAAAGCAATGCGCTGCAAAACCCCTAAAATTCGCACATTTTCCCAATTTTTAAACGCCAAACCCTCGTCTTGCCATTGCACAAACGGAAACCAATTGAGCAACAAACCGATGATAAAGATTAAAAAAGTTCGTTTTAAAACTTTTCGCCAAAAAACTTGACTTCCCGCTTTTTGCAATCGTGGAATTACGAAAGCCATGGCATTTCCCACCGCAAATAAAAAGAATGGAAACACCAAATCCGTGGGCGTGCACCCTGCCCATTCGGCATGGGTGAGTGGCTTGAACATCGCGCTCCAAGAGCCAGGATTATTAACTAAAATCATGAGTGCTACCGTGGCGCCACGGAACACATCTAGGGAATAATAGCGGGGTTTCATGTATTGTAGTTTTTTTGGTTTCTAAAGATAATTGATTTTTTAAATTTGAACAAAAAGATTTCTTCTGAATGGATTAAAAATGTATCTAATTCCGTTTTTTTAGTGCATGTTACACTAAGCTTGTTTCAGGGTCTTAAAAATACAAAGAAAGATTCCGAATCAGGTTTGGAATGACAAAATTAAATTCAGAGTGATAATTAGAATTAAAAATATATTAAATTCCTTTTTTTGAGATTATGAATTAAGTTTAGAGAGGCTAAAAACAAAAAAATCCCTGTGCAGACTTTGTCTGCACAGGGACTAAGTTTATTCAAAAATTCTCACGAATTTAGATTACAATATTCACGATTTTGCCTGGTACTACGATGACTTTTTTCGGGGTTCGGTCTTCGAGATATTTAGCTGTTTGAGGGTCTTCCATCACGGCTTTTTCCACTTCTTCTTTGCTTAAATCGAGTGGTAATGATAAGGTAAATCGCATTTTTCCGTTGAATGAAATCGGATATTCTTTGTTGTCTTCTTTCAAGTATTTTTCTTCAAAAATAGGGTAGGGCTGGCGTGTTACGCTGTCCTCGTTGCCCAAAACATGCCACAATTCCTCGGCAATATGCGGTGCAAATGGCGAAAGCAAAATCACCAATGGCGAAAGGATTTCAGCCTTGTTGCATTGTAGTTTTTGCAAATCGTTTACGGCAATCATAAAGGCCGAAATGGAGGTATTGAAGGAGAAATTCTCTATATCCTCAGTTACTTTTTGGATTAAAGTGTGCAGCACTTTCAGCTCCTCCTTGCTTGCGGGCGCATCGGAGAGTTGGAGCTCATCTTTTTTAAAGAACAAACGCCACAGCTTTTTAAGGAAGCCATTCACACCGCTGAGCCCGTTGGTAATCCACGGCTTAGACTGCTCAATTGGGCCTAAAAACATTTCATACATACGCAAAGTATCGGCACCATACTGCTCGCAAATATCATCTGGATTGACGACATTAAATTTCGATTTCGACATTTTTTCCACCTCGCGCGAAACATAAAATTTCCCATCATCCGAGAGAATAAATTCAGCATCTTTTAAATCATCTCGCCAATTTTTAAAGGCTTGCGTATCGAGCACATTGTTGCCACTCACAAAGCTCACATCAGCGTGAACAGGGCTTGTCTCATAGTCGCCCGCTTTATCCGCAGAGACATATTGATTTGTATTATTCACACGATGAACAAAAGCACTTTCGCCCAAAATCATTCCTTGGTTGATGAGTTTTTTAAACGGCTCTTCTGAATTTACAAAACCTCTGTCTTTTAAGAATTTAGTCCAGAAACGGCTATATAGCAAGTGCCCCGTTGCGTGCTCACTTCCGCCCAAATATAAATCCACATTTTGCCAATATTTTAATGCTTCGTCTGATGCCAAAGCGTCTTCGTTTTGCGGATCCATATAACGGAACTGATACCACGAACTACCTGCCCAGCCTGGCATGGTGTTTAGCTCTAATGGAAACACCGTTTTTTCATCAATTAATGAATTTTCTACCACTTGGTTTTTCTCGGTATCCCAAGCCCATTGTGTTGCACGACCTAGTGGCGGCTCGCCCGTTTCGGTAGGGAGATATTCGCTTACTTCTGGCAATACGAGTGGCAAATGTTCCTCGCCAATCGACTGCGGAATGCCTTGGTTAAAATAAATCGGCACGGGCTCTCCCCAATAACGCTGACGGCTGAATACGGCATCTCTTAATCTATAATTGATTTTGGCTTTTCCTACGCCTAAACTTTCAATTTTTTCGATTGCCTTGTTCATGGCTTCTTTCACGGTGAGCCCATTCAAGAAATCGGAATTTTGCAAAGGCACCTTGGCTGTTTTATCGGTAAAGGCTTGCTCGCTGATGTCTACTCCCTCGAAAATATTTTCGATGGATAAATCAAAAGTTTTTGCAAAGGCATAATCACGCTCATCGCCCGCAGGCACCGCCATCACAGCCCCCGTTCCGTAGCCTGCCAACACATAATCGGCAATCCAGATTGGCACTTCTTTGCCACTGATTGGATTGATTGCATAGGCTCCTGTGAACACACCCGTTACGCGTTTCACCTCTGCCATACGCTCACGCTCGCTGCGTTTGGCTGTTTCCTCGATGTAGGCATCGATGGCTTCTTCTTGTGCTGGTGTGGTAAGCTGCTGCACCAAATCGTGCTCTGGTGCCAACACCATAAACGAAACGCCAAAAATGGTATCAGGACGGGTAGTAAAAACCTCGATTTCGGTATTTTCTTGTCCTTTGACTTTAAATTTTACCGATGCACCTTTGGATTTCCCAATCCAGTATTTTTGAGATTCTTTAAGTGCATCTGTCCACTCGAGTGCTTGCTCGTTGTATTCTATTCCGTTGAGCAATCTTTCGGCATAGGCAATGATACGCATCATCCATTGGCGCATTTTTTTGCGCACTACGGGATGTCCTCCACGCTCAGATAAGCCGTTGATTACCTCATCATTGGCAAGCACAGTACCCAGTGCAGGGCACCAGTTCACCTCTGCCTCGGCAAGATAAGTGAGCCTATATTTTAGTAATATTTCTGATTTTTCTTTGTCTGAAAAAGCTTGCCAATCTTCGGCGGTAAAGCTTGGCGTATCTTCGTCACAAGCAACATTTAAATTAGCATTTCCGTTTTTTTCAAAATGTGCAATCAATTCGCTGATTGGCTTGGCTTTCTGGTCTTGATTGCAGAAAAACGAATCAAACAATTGCAAGAAAATCCACTGTGTCCAGCGATAATAATCGGGATTGGATGTGCGGATTTCTCTGTCCCAATCAAACGAAAAACCGATTTTATCTAACTGCTCTCGGTAGCGAGCAATGTTTTCTTTGGTCGTGATGGCTGGGTGCTGCCCTGTCTGAATAGCGTATTGCTCTGCAGGCAAACCAAAGCTGTCGTAGCCCATAGGGTGCAAAACATTGAAGCCTTTGTGGCGTTTGTATCGCGCATAAATGTCTGATGCTATGTAGCCGAGCGGGTGCCCTACATGCAGACCTGCGCCTGACGGATAGGGGAACATATCGAGTACATAAAATTTTGGCTTATCTAAATGATTTTCTGCCTTGTAAATTTTATTTTCTGCCCAAAACTTTTGCCATTTGGGTTCTATTTGATTGGGTTGATATTGCATAATTATTTGAAATAAATTAAGTAATCTTCTATAAGTTGCGAAGGTAGTGATTTTTTTGAAGAATTAAAGATTGGATTTTTAGCTTGTTTAAACTTAATTTTTTAACATTTTAAATGATTTAAAAATTGTATTTTAGTTGTGTTTAAAAGATTTTTAATGAAAAACCTATTTTTAATCCTTATCGGCTTATTTTTTCTGCCTAACTCCTTTTCTCAAACAAAGGAAAACTCACATCTTTCTGGTTTAAAATCAGATGAAGACACATTGTATATTTTATTAAATGAGAAAAGGAGTCAAAAATGTTTAATGGATCGATTGCTCGTTGTGGGATTCGATTCTTTGACTATACTTAATAAATACCAACCAGAAATCACAACTATTAAAGATGTAGGAACTCGTGTATTTTTTAAATTTTGTAACTATAATAAAGACAAATCTATCATCTATTCAGAAAAAAAAGATATGATTGGAATTGTAGATATAAAATCGTTTAAAACAATTGATAGCACCGACCGAAATCTTAAAGATGCCGTTAAAAAACATAATCATTTCTATATTTTGAGAGAGATTGAACTCGGAAAAGCTGTTTTATACAAAGCTCATTTTAAGCATATTATATATTCTTTCCCTAATTAAATATGAAAAAAAATGAAAAATCTATTTTTAATCCTTATCAGCTTGTTTTGTTTGGGCGTGAATGCGCAGCATAAAAACTATTTTCAAGTAAGAAAAAATGGTTTGAACCATCAAAAAAAAGAAGTGTATTTGATTTTTAATTTGGCAAAACATGAAAAAAAATGGAGTAATCAGAATTTAATATTTTGGATTGATGGAAATCAATTTATCTATAATTCTAAAGATCTTAAAGCAAAAAAAATCCATAAAAAACCATCGAAAAATAGCATTGTAAACGATAAAGATTTAGATGAATTGGAATTTTCTGTTTATAAAGAAGCTTTTAAAAAAGAAGGATTAAAACTCACACCGCCTGGATTTGTACATAATTTTTTAGATATTCATATTTTAGAGAAAGTTTCTAAAAATAAATGGATTGATTATTACCCCATAACATGGATTTATTCTAGAAAATAAGAAAATTTGTTTAAATGAAAAACCTATTTTTAATGGCTTTAGTGCCAACGGTTATGCTGTTATTAGTTGCTTGCGCGACAAAGAAAAACGCAACGGCTACAAAAGACTCAATAAGTATTAAGGACACTTTGAGTGCTTCCTATTGCAGAAATATTTATGATAATCAAAAAGTCCCGAACAAACTGAAAATTATAGAAAAAACTTGTTTGGAACTATATCCGCCTAAATATAATTTGGTGATAGAAGAAACCCAAAAATTGAATAATGGCTGGCGAGTAGTCTACGCTAAGGATTTGAACTCAGAAAAAAAGTATAAAATCATTTCATACAACGAAAAAAAGCAGGAAAATTCAGTCGGGGATACAATAAGAAATGTGATATTAGAACTTTTTCCTAAAAAATTTAAAATAGGAACTACTGAAATTGATCATGCTCATAATTTAAGCATAAATTGTTTCAAAGGATACATGAACGAAGATATTTGCAGAGAACCGCGTAACGGATATTTATACATTTATTCATCACCTGATTTATAATATAAATTAAAAACCATGAAAAATCTATTTTTAATCCTCATCAGCTTGTTTTATTTGGGCGTGAATGTACAAGAAAAAAAAGAACACAAAACTATTTATGTGAAATTTGATTTTACGAGAAATGATAAAAATGAAACTGCTCCTGTAAGAAAGCCACACCCCGATATGGTTGTTTTTACTCGTTCACCAAGGCTTTATACTAATTATTTTATTTGGCATAAAAACAAGCCCAAAATCAAGGTGTCTCAAAAATTATTGAATAATATCCAATTTACTGAAACCGCTTTCTTTGAAAAAGAAAAATCTAAAAATTACACCATAAACTTAGTTGAAATAAAAGAAGATGGTAGCATATTTTATTATCCAAATGTTGAGTGGAATCAGTGGATAGATTTAGAATAATTGAATTTAAAAAACCATGAAAAACCTATTTTTACTCGTTTTTGCTTTAAGTTTTTCGGCTATTTTTGGTCAGCAAAAACTGGAAGGAACCTATACTGGTTCCACTCTTATAGGGAGTGAAAAATTCACATTCTTCAAAAATGGAATTTTTATAGATAGAAACCCTGTATGTGGAAAAGGACATTATTCTATTAAGAATGATACGCTTATTTTAAATTATAATTTAACTGAATTTGGACCTGTTCCTTATCACTTTACACATAGATTAGAAACTTACACAGATTCTCCCATTCTAAAAATCAAAGTTTTTGATAAAGATAAAAAGCCATGCTATAGATGTTTTGTAGATGTTTACAAAGATTCTAACACATTGAGTCCAATAGAAAAAAACATTAAGTTTACAGACAAAAATGGAGAAGTCTTTTTTAAAATTCCTAGCCCTGGTTTTAGTAGTGGAAGAATAAGAATCCTACAAGAAGAAGATGAAGGAGCCATGGCAGGAGAAACCTATGAATTCCCTTTGAATATAACGAATTCAAATGAGATTGAAGTCTTTCTCACAGGAATACAATACTATCAGCGATGCATTCCAATAAAATACTCTATTGTTAAAAGGAAAATCAAAAAAATAGATAAAGATGAATTAGTATTAGATTTTGGAGTAATAGATTTAAAGTTAGAAAAAACGAAATAAAACTTAAAAAAACATGAAAAACCTATTTTTACTCGTTTTAGCATTCAGTTTTTCGGCTATTTTTGGTCAGCAAAAACTGGAAGGAACTTATGGACAAAGCGGTGATTTCTATCAAGGGTACACTTTCTCCAAAGACGGCACTTTTGAATATTATGCAGGGGCAGATACTGGACCAGAAGAATTTGGAAAAGGGCATTACTCTATTAAGGGAGATTCCATTACTTTTAATTATGATTTAACAGTGCTTCCGCCAAGACCCTATCACATTTCACAAAGGATTAAAACTTACACAGATTCTCTCATTTTAAAAATCAAAGTTTTTGATAAAGATAAAAAACCTTGCAATAAATTTTGCGTAGTTACAGCTGAAGGAGAAAACGCAAATACTATTTATGGTTCTAGCTTAACCGATAAAAATGGAGAAGTAATCTTTAAAATTCCTAAAACCCGTAAAAATTATAGATATGGAACCATCAGAGTTTTTCACGATTTGAGCGAAGGAGCATTAGCTGGAGAGTCCTACGAATTTACTTTTGAGCCACATTTTTCAAACGAGACTGAAGTATTTCTCACGGGAATAGAAGACGATGAAAGATACATTCCTATCAAATATCGAATTACAACTAGAAAAATCAAAAAATTAGATAAAGATGAATTGGTCTTAGAAGGGGGAAAATTCGATTTAATACTTAGAAAAGAAAAAAAGAAATAAAACTTAAAAAACCATGAAAAAATAGGAGACAAGCAATCCCGTGTGCGCAAGTTTGCAAATTTTTGTACAAGGCATTTATTTTTGGGTATAATATTACGGTGTAATTTAAATTTTAATCATCGTAAAAAACGAAAATCTATGCTAAGTATTTTGTACCAAAACATTCCGATTTTTGCTATTTCAGACACGGATTTGGGCACTCGTTTTATGAATGTGAGTTTTATCAGCCATTGAAAATGATATTTTGGCACAATTGTTTGTAATTCAATCATATTTTAAAATTTAAAACTTATGATGCTTTCGATTTTGCCCAGCAATGTGATTTGGCCAGCACTTTACATCGCCGAAAATTTGCTAAAATTCTGGTTTTTAATTATTATGACTATCGTCGTGGAAATGTTTGTGCTCAAATACGCGCTTGGCTATAGTTATTTAAAATCCTTTGTCGCTTCGTTGATTGGGAATCTCGTTTCGGGGCTCGTCGGTACATTTTTGATGGCTTTTGGAATGCTGGGCTGGCATTTTATTTTTGATACTATTTTGTTTGATTCCACCTTCAATCTCGTGAATTGGGTGGCAAGCTATGTTTTGATGTGCCTGGGCAGCGTGGTCATTGAAACTTTAGTCATAAAACTAATTTACAAAGAAAAATTTAAAACACTCTTTAAGCCTTTATTAATCGGGAATATGCTCACCTACATCATCATTGCAGCGATTAATATTTTTGATGCAAAACCAGCAACGTCCGACCCAAAAGTCAGCGTTTTGGAACAAACTACTTATATTCCGCTCAAGCAAGAATTTCAGCTACTTGATAGCACGCAAATTCATTTGGCAGACGAAGCCGAATTTAAAATTATAGAATATCGATTAAACGATTCGCTCTACAACAAAAAAATATTATTTATCCCATTTCAAGGCGAAAAAGAGAATTATGCAAGATTTCATTTTGAGCCATTGGGCAAAAATGATAAAGCATTTGGATTTCCTAAAGAGAACATAGAAATTACGCTAAACGATACACCAAGCGACAGCATTGTGCTACAACTTAGACAAAAAATGCCAAATTCTTACAAATGGACCCAACAGCCAACGGATACTTTGGTGTTGATTAAAAAATAATTTTCAATGATTTATGATTTAAAATTTATATTTTTGTGAAAAATTTAAATTTTAACATATGATGAGGAAATTCAATTTAAGCAAAAAAATAGCTTTAATTCTATTTTTATGCGTAACGACATTAAGTTTTGCTCAACAAAAGAAACACATTGCAGAACAAGAAGGCTTGGCGGGATTTTGGGTACAAATGATTCCTTATGATTATCAAGGAGACGCAAGAATTATGCGCAGCGGACAAAACAAAATTATGAATCCAGACGGCACTTTTTATTGTTTTCTCACAGACAATAAAGGGGTTCAAGGGATATCTTTCTACGGAAACTATAATGTTACTTCGGACAGCACCTATGTTGAGCATATCGTTAATAGTGTAAATCCCAAATCTGTAAACACCACTTCTGATTTAAAATATAAATTTTCAACTAAAGATGTTTTATTGATTTCATTTAAAAACAATAGTTTTAAAAACGGCAAAGAAATCAGCGAAATTTGGTTCAGAGCTAAACAATTAAATACTCCATTTTTATTGCCTAAACAAGAAGAAGTGAAAGCTGAGTTAAGAAAAATTCTTTCTCAAACAGCTAAATAAAGATTTTAAAAACAACCAAATACAAAAAGATGACTGACAAGTCATCTTTTTTATGCACACTTTTTTACATTTGCAATATGCTACTACAAGATAAATTAAAAGGTTTTGAGCTGATTTTAGGTTCCCAATCGCCACGCAGGGAAGAATTATTGCGCGGGCTGTGTTTAGGCTTTAAAACGCAGCCATTACACGCCGATGAGTCTTATTCTGCCGAACTCAAGGCTGAAAACATCACCGAATTTCTATGCCGTGTAAAAGCCGAAGCTTTCCAGTTTAGCCACGAAAAACAAATTTTAATCACCGCCGATACCATTGTTTGGCTCAAAAATCGTGCACTAGAAAAACCTAAAAATAGGGGAAAGGCGATTGCCATGCTCAAGGCACTCAGTGGCAAAACACACGAAGTCATCAGCTCGGTGGGGATTACTTCGACCGAGAAACAAATCGTGTTTTCAGACAAGACCAAAGTGCAATTTTCTGCTTTAAATGATGAAGAAATCGAATTTTATGTCGATACCTTTCAGCCATTTGACAAAGCGGGTGCCTATGGCGTGCAAGAGTGGATAGGCTATGTGGGCGTGGAAAAGCTAGAAGGTAGCTACTTCACCGTCATGGGCTTGCCCGTGCACCGATTGTACCAAGCTTTGAAAGATTTTTAAAGCATCAAAAAAGGGATTTATAAAAATCCCTTTTTTGCTATATTTTTTAAGTCGTTTTTTGTTTTTCTTTTTCTTCTATCTCGGCTTGCAGCTCTTCCAATACAGGCTTAATCGTGCTTTCTGGCAATTCAGAAATTCGGATGTACATCAAGCCGTCTATCGCATCGTTGAATTTAGGATCCACATTAAAGGCAATGACTTTGGCATTTTGCTTAATGTATTTTTTAATCAAAACAGGCAAGCGTAGTGCATTTGGCTCAAGCTCTTCGATGAGCTTGTCGAATTTGTTTAAATCTGCCTTGGCTTCATCAAAGATAAAATCCTTGTCTTGGTCTTTGATTTTGGGCTTAAACGCTCTTCTTGGTCGCACATATTGCGCCACATATGGGTCGTAGAAATGCGATTGCATAAATTCAATCATCAGCGCTTTTGAAAACTGCGAAAATTGATTGCTTATGCTCACGCCCCCCAAAATAAATTTATGTTCAGGATTGCGCAGCGCTACATGAATGATTCCGCGCCAAAGCAAGAACAGCGGCATAGGTTTTTGCTGGTATTCTGGCACCACAAAGGCACGCCCCATTTCTATTGCCTTTCTAAAAAATGGCTGAATCTCGGGCTCAAAATGGAACAATTCGCTGATGTAAAAACCTTTGATTCCGTAATTTTTATAAATCTCGTTTCCTAATCCCATACGATAAGCACCCGCAATTTTATTTTCTTGCGTATCCCACAGAATCAAATGATTGTAATGCCTATCAAATCGATCTATATCGGTTTCTTTATTGGTACCTTCTCCCACTTGTCTAAAGGTAATTTCACGCAAACGCCCAATCTCTCTCATGAGTTTTGGAATACTTTTGAAATCACAAAAATAGCATTCATAGCGACTATTGCTAAAAAGTAGCGCTTCAGTAGTTCTCAGTTTTTCTACTTCTTCTATTAAATCTTCGCTAGGAGTTTCTTTAATAATATTTTTTACACTTTTTGGCCTTGTAGGGATTGAATCCTTTATTGTTTGTGTAATATTTTTCTTTGGCTCGTAGGAGGAGGCGAGGACATAGGTTTTCTTGGTCAAGAAATGGGTAAATTTCTCTATGGTTTCGAATTCCTCTTGCTGTTTTAGGCTAATGGGTTTCCCTATTCTCAGCTGAATTGGCTTTAATCTTGTTTTAAGCAATTCGTGGGGGAGGAGTGCTGTTTGCAAATCCGGATGTAATTTTTTTAAGCTATAAAAACGCTTACTATTTTTAGCCTTAAAATACATTGGAATAATAGGCACACCCGCTTTTTTTATGAGTTTCATAATGGGCTTTTGCCATGGTTTATCCACGATTTCGCCTTGGTCATTTTTATACGAAACTTCTCCCGCAGGAAACACGCCAAGCGGATGCCCTTCCTTCAAATGCTCGAGTGCCGCTTTCATGCCCAAAAGACTATTTTTGACATCTTTGCGGGTTTCAAACGGGTTTACAGGAAAAATTTTCGGGGCTAAAGGTTCAATTTTTTGTAATAAAAAATTAGCAATGATTTTAAAATCTGGACGAATTTCCGAAAGGATTTTAAGCATAATTATCCCGTCCAATCCCCCAAGCGGATGATTGGATACCACGACAAAAGGACCCTCCTTAGGAATCCTTGCAAGCTCCTCATCTTTCACCTCGTAGGTGATGGCTAAATCTTTAAGCAAATGCGACTCAAATTCTGGGCTATCCAAACTTTTATTGGCTTCGTAAATACTATTTAATTTATTTAAATTAAGTATTCTATGCACCAAAAAAGCAAAAGGCTTTCCTGCAAAACCAAATTTTTGTAGTCCAGAAACTTGTGCTATATCTTTTACAGAAACTAAACTCATTTTTCTTCTTTTACCACTAATTGCAAAGTATTGATTGCAGATTGTCTCACGATGGCTTTATCGTGGTTTGGAATTATGTTTTCGCTGTCTTTTTGTGCGTGTCTTATGGTATAAAGTGTGCAATCTGTAACCATAGAAACTTTATATTTTTGATCTAAATCCTCGATTAATTGTTCCAAATTATGGAATTTATCCTCTATACAAAGTAGTAAAGTAATTGCTGAAATTTGAATTAAATTGACTTTGATTTTGTTGTCTGAAAGTTTTTCGTACACATCTTTGATGATTTCCTCGTCGATGAAAGAGAAACTTTTGCTCGAAATACTTAATGTAATCTGATTTTTCTTCACGATATAGCACGGCACAAGTGGATCAAGACGCTTTCCTTGCTTAATCACCGAACCTGGTAAACTCGGATCTTCAAAACATTTTACATACAACGGAATGTTTTTACTTTGCAATGGTTGCAATGTCTTTGGGTGAATAACAGAAGCTCCATAATACGCAAGCTCAATTGCCTCTTCATAAGAGATTTCTTTCAAAATTTGTGTGTTGCTGAAAACACGCGGATCGGCATTTAATACCCCTTTTACATCTTTCCAAATGCTTAAACTATCGGCATTTAAGCAATAGGCAATGATAGCTCCTGTGTAATCGGAACCTTCACGCCCTAGGGTAGTGGTGAAGTTGTTCTCGTCTGAGCCTATGAAACCTTGCGTAATGTATAATTTATCTTCGTCTAATCCTTTGAAGTTTTTCTCCGTTTTTTTCCAATCTACTTTTCCCTCTCGGTAGAAATTATTGGTTTTAATGTATTCTCGGGCATCGATCCATTGGTTTTCTATGCCTTTAAAATTTAAATAAGCACTGATGATTTTGGTTGAAAGTAATTCCCCAAGACTGATGACTTGATCGTACACAAAATCATATTTTGGTGATTTATTTAAACTCAAAAAAGTTTTCACCTCGGCAATAAGCTTTATAATTTGCTCAAAAACGGGATGAATCTCAGGAATCAATTCCTTGGCAATATTGATGTGAAAACGCTCAATTTCGTTTAATAATGAAAGATAATCTTCCTTATTTCTATATGCACTCACGACATCCTCCAGGGCATTGGTTGTTTTTCCCATTGCCGAAACGACCAAAAAACAATTCTGGTAGCCTGTGGCTTTTAAAACTTTTTCTACATTTTGTACATTGGTTGCATCTTTTACAGAAGCCCCACCAAATTTATAAATTTTCATTTTACTTAATATTAATTCGCAAATATATAAAAGATAAATTTAGAGCCTATATGATTTTTAGCCATATTTTGTAAGAAACTCTGTTTTTATGCACTTAAGGTTTCTTTACTTTTTATCAAAACTCGCGTTCTACATTATTTTTAAAATTAATTTTGAATTTAATAACTATTTATACCACGAGCTATATTTCACATAATTATTGGCAATACGCTCAATTTCATTAGTTTTTAAATCCTCTGAAACTTCTTTGATTTTACGCGCAGGCACGCCTGCCCACAATTCGCCCGCCTTAACATGCGTATGTGGCGTGAGCACGGCACCTGCCGCGATAATTGCGTGAGATTCAATCAAGCAATCATCCATCACAATGGCACCCATGCCTATCAAAACATTGTCCTGAATGGTGCACCCATGCACAATAGCACTGTGCCCTACCGAAACATTATTACCAATCGTGGTGGGATACTTCTGGTAGGTACAATGCACCACAGCATTGTCTTGAATATTTACTTTGTTGCCAAGTTTTATAAAATTGACATCGCCACGCAACACGGCATTAAACCAAATACTGCAATCATCGCCCATTTGTACATCGCCGATTAGCGTAGCTGTTTCGGCTAAAAATACATTTTTACCCATTTTGGGCTGAATGCCATTTAATTCTTTTATTAAAGTCATAAGCAAATTTTGGGTTTAAGTTAAGTATTTTAAATGTAACTTTGCACACGATTTTTAATAAAAAAGCATGAGAGTATATATAGAACAAACCCCACAAAAAAATATCATGAAGTTTGTTTGCGACAAAATTCTGACTTCTGGTAGCTACGAATACACAGCAGAAGACACTATTTTGAACTCGCCTATGGCAAAACAACTTTTTCTTTTTCCTTTTGTGAGAAGGGTGTTTATCACCGCTAATTTTGTGGCGATTCAAAAAATGGAAGATATCGATTGGGAAGATATCGCACAGGAATTAAAAGAATTAATCAACGAGCATCTTGAAAATTCTACCATCATTATAGAAAAAGCTAAAAAAGTTCCCTACACGCTTTATGCCGAAATGACGCCAAACCCTAATGTAATGAAGTTTGTAGCTAATCAAGAAATTACACCGCAAATCGTGGAGGTGAAGAGTAGGGAAGAGGCTACTCAAGTGCCTGTTGCAGTGGAATTGTATGAAAATTTTGATTTTGTGAAAGAAGTCTTTTTACAAGAGAATTTTCTTTCGGTTACGGCAGATCATAAAGTAGATTGGCAAATTAAGGCTTTAGAAATCCGTGAATTTTTGTTGAATTATCTACAAAGTGGCAAAACCATCGTAAAAAGCGATTATACAGCACCTAAAAACGAATGGGAAGAACATTTGGAACAAAAGGTATATTCTGGTACAGAAAAAGAAATTCAGCGCGTTTTAGACCAATATATTCAGCCCGCAGTGGCAAATGATGGAGGAAATATCGCGCTTATATCGTTTGATGAGTCTACCAAAACTGCCAAAATGCTTTTGCAAGGGGCTTGTAGCGGCTGCCCAAGTTCTACAATTACGCTCAAAAACGGAATTGAGGCGATGCTTAAAGAAATGCTACCAAATGTAGTGGAACATGTAGAGGCGATTAATGGATAAGAAAAATTGCTTAGATTCAATATTTTTTTGGTTAAAAACAAAAATGTGCATCTCAATGAGATGCACATTTTTTATAAAACTAATGACTAATTTTTAATTATTCTCCTGCTTCTTTTTTGGCTTCCTCTTTCATTTTTTCGTTGGCTGTAATTGTAAATTCAACACGGCGGTTTCCGGCTCTACCTTGTGGTGTATCGTTTGAGTATCTTGGATCTTCTTTACCCATACCTACTACAGTCAAACGGCTTTTTGCAATTCCGTTCATCGTTAAGAAATCAGCTACAGACTGAGCTCTTTTTTGAGATAATGGCTGATTGTATGATTGAGAACCCACATTATCTGTGTACCCGATAACCATGATATTTGTATCTGGATATTCTTTGAAAACTTTGATTACTTTAGCTAAGTTTTGTTTAGCTTCTGGAGTCAAAGATGCTTTGTTGTAAGCAAATCTTACTTCTGAGTTTTCGTCTAAGATTACTTGGATACCTTCTTCAGATCTTTTTACTTCTGCACCTGGCAAAGCTTGCCCAATTTCTTGCGCTTGCTTATCCATTTTTTTACCAATGATAGCTCCAGCAGAACCACCTACAACACCACCGATGATAGCACCTAGGGCTCTATTTTTTTTACCAATAAGCGCACCCAAACCTGCTCCAGCTGCAGCACCTATGGCCGCACCTCTTTGAGATTTGTTTGTGTTTTGTACAGCTTCACAGCTACTTAGCATTAATCCTACTATTACCAAAAGTGGTAATATGCGTAAATGTAATTTTTTCATATTCTATAAAATTTATTTTCCTACTTTAGTGAAATAATAATCAATTATTGTTTTCTGACCATCTACTGGCACTTCTTGAGATAGGTGTGCTTGATAATCAGAAATATCTTCTACTTTTAGTTTATACCCAGAAAGTACATTTTTAGCTTTCTCACCAGCAGCAATTCTTTTAAACCAGAAATAAGTCACACCATCTTCGTTAGACATGTGCCAATTGATTTTACTTGGTTCGCTTGGACAAGAAACACTATTGAAAACATAATTTCCAGAATTATTGTTTGCCACTAAATGCCAAGAACTTCCTACAAAACAGTTTTGTGGTGCTTGGTCAAATAAATTAGTGATTTCGATACCAGCGTCGCGTGGAGTAACAGATGTAAGGGTCCAATCTCCTCTAAAATCTTTTGCTGATTGTTTTGCTGCGTTCTGTGTAGTAGTACAAGAAGCAAAAAATGCTACAGACAGCATTAAAAGTAATACTTTTTTCATTTTTTCTATTTTTTAATTAAGTTATTTTTTCTTCATAACATAAATTAGTGAAGAGTACTGCTTGGTAAACATAGCCAAAAAATTTGAAAACATAGCTACCAATGGCGCTCTTAAAAATCCAAATGCATTTTGCTTGTATTTCTCTGAAAGTAAGCTCACATAGAAGGCGTCAAAATACATCGGTTTTACTTGCTCTATAATCGTGCCAAATTTTTTTGCCAAAAATTTAATTGAAGCAGGGGAGAAGTGCCAAAGATGTCGTGGTGCATCGTAGGCCGCCCAATAATTCTTATAAAATTTAGCATCATACGACTTATGATTGGGCAAAGCTAAAATAATTCTCCCACCAGGATTTAAACATTTTAATAATTCTGAAAAGATTAAATCATAATTGGGAATATGTTCCAAAACATGCCATAGGGTAATGACATCGTATTTTTTGGTAAAAACTTCGGACTCGCTTAATAAATTATCCCCAATTTTAGGTTTTGCGAGCTTCAAGGCATTGCTATTAGGCTCATAACCAAAGGCTTGCACTTCTTCTTTTAATAATAAATCTACAAAATCGCCTGTTCCACATCCATAATCAAGTGCTGTTTTGGGTTTTTCGCTTGAAAAAACGATATTTTTCTTGTAGGCAAGATTATATTTTTTGACACGCTGATAGAGAATTTCAAAAAAAGAATTTTCGCCATCGGTATGTGAAATGTATTCTTTGCTATCATAATATTTATCTAGCTCGGTAGAGAAGGGGCGGGGCATGGTGCGCAACATTCCAGGCACTTCGTCATCTATCACGAGCGAAAATTTTTCTCCCGTTACCAAAAAATCCTTTACTTGATTATTTTTTAATTGTTCCACGTGAAACATTTTATTTTTTATCGACCTAAATGAATTAATAAAATACTAATGTCCGAAGGAGATACTCCACTGATTCTCGAGGCTTGTGCAATGGTTGCTGGTTTTATTTTTTGCAATTTTTGGCGACCTTCCATCGAGATGCTTTGAATTTGCATAAAATCGAAATCTTCAGGAATTTTCACATACTCGAGACGATTTAATTTCATGACATTTTCTTCTTCTTTTTTGATATAGCCTTCGTACTTGATTTGAATTTCGGTTTGTTGCCAAGCTTCTTGATCAAATTCATTTTCTTCAAAATATTGTTGAAATGCTTTTAAATCTCTTAAATCATCTAAACTGATTTCTGGGCGTTTCACAATTCCGTCCATTTTCATACTTTGAGAAATTGGATTTCCGCCTTTTTTTTCTAAAATTGGATTTATCTCTTCTGGTAACACCGATGTGCTTTGGATAAATTTAATCAATTGTGCAGTACGCTCATATTTTTGGTGCATGCGATCGAGGCGTGCTTGAGAGGCTAAACCTAAATCATAACCAAGTGGCGTTAATCTTTCATCAGCATTATCTTGTCTAAGCAAAATTCTAAATTCGGCACGAGAGGTAAACATGCGGTATGGCTCCTCGGTTCCTTTGGTAATTAAATCATCTATTAAAACTCCTATATAGGCTTCGTTTCTTTTCAAAACAAAAGGCTCTCTTCCTTGTACTTTGAGTGCCGCATTGATCCCAGCCATTAAACCCTGACAAGCTGCTTCTTCATACCCTGTGGTTCCGTTGATTTGTCCTGCAAAATATAAATTCTCGATTAATTTAGTTTCGAGAGTATGTTTTAATTGAGTAGGAGGGAAGTAGTCGTACTCTATTGCATAACCTGGTCTAAAGATTTTTGCGTTTTCAAATCCTGGAATTTTACGCAACGCTTCGGCTTGCACTTCTTCTGGCAAGGAGGTTGAAAATCCATTGACATAAACTTCGATGGTTTCCCAGCCTTCGGGCTCTACAAAAATTTGATGTCTATCGCGATGAGAAAAACGATTGATTTTATCTTCAATCGAAGGGCAATATCTAGGACCTACACTTTCTATCGTTCCATTGAACATAGGCGAACGATCGAATCCTGAACGCAAAATTTCATGCACCTCGGGATTGGTATAAGTCATATAGCAGGAACGCTGTTTTTCTAATTTCGGGGTTTCGGTAAAAGAGAATTTTTGCGGATTTTCATCACCAGGTTGCTCAATCATTTTAGAATAATCTAAACTTCTTGCATCGACACGCGGGGGTGTTCCTGTTTTCATTCTTCCTGTTTCAAAACCTAATTCGGCTAATTGTTCTGTGATGCCGCGTGCAGCACCTTCGCCCATTCTTCCTCCACCGAATTGTTTTGTCCCAACATGGATTAAACCATTCAAAAAAGTACCATTGGTTAAGATTACAGATTTAGCTTTTATCTCAACACCAATATTGGTAACTACGCCACAGATTTTTTGATTTTCGTCAAACAAAAGTCCTTTCACCATTTCTTGATAAAAGTCTAGATTTTCTGTTTGCTCAAGCATCAATCTCCATTTTTCTGCAAAACGCATGCGATCGGATTGAGCTCTTGGCGACCACATGGCAGGGCCTTTGGACATATTGAGCATCTTGTGCTGAATCATGGTACAATCGGTAACGATTCCTGAATACCCACCGAGCGCATCTATCTCTCGAACGATTTGTCCTTTGGCAATTCCACCCATGGCAGGATTACAAGACATTTGTCCTATATTCTGTAAATTCATTGTTACAAGTAGTGTTTTACAACCCATATTGGCTGCTGCCGCTGCCGCTTCGCAACCTGCGTGCCCACCACCCACAACAATTACATCGTATGCTTGAGTAAAAATCATAATTCAATAGTATTTTAAAAAAATGTTCCACGTGGAACATTGATATATTGCCGCGTGGAATATTTTGCAAAGATAGGTATAAAATGAATATTTTATTTCTAAAATTAAAGCCTTTTTTAAGTTTAAAACCAATAGCCTAATGATACATAAGGAATCACCTTACCATATTGTGGAGAATAGCTTAAACTTCCCGAAAGTGGACCAAAGGGACTATCATAACTATAAGTGATACCATAGCCTTGATAGGCGTAATCTATAAAACTCAAATGATTTAATTTATCGGCAATAGAGAGAATATTTGCATTGGCCGTTAAATAATGTTTTTTGAGAAATTTATATTGTACACCTCCACTTAATTCAAACATATTATTGGCAACTAACGAGCCAAAATTTAAACCATAAAATGGAGATGAGTTTAAAATTACTTGCTGCTGTAATCCTCCAACATTAAAGTTTAAACCATTAGGTATATCTGTAACTCCAAAGAAAGTGTTGAACCTTCCTCCTGAAAGAATAGAAAAATGATCGCCTAGCGGAAAATTCATTTTTAAATTTGATTTTAAATAAAAAATCGGATCAAAATTTTCTTGTGATGATGCAACAATGTATCTGATTTCACTGTCGAGCATCAGACCTTTAGTGGCATAATAATTATGATCTCTATTGTCTATTTTCACAAAAGCATAAGGGGTATAAAAATGATTATTAGCTAATTTTTGATTTGTATCGTCTTTGGATAAATTTTCTGTTTCAATTTTAATATATTGATGTTCCAAGCCTAATCCAATGGCGTAACGCTCCTTTAATGTGGATTGAACATACGCTTGATTTTTAAATGTTTTTATATCATAATTTAAATTAGGAATACCCACTTGATCTAAACGATTGAGTACAGAAAATTGTTGAAAAGCACTATTAATTCCAAAACTTGGTTTCACACCATTGTCTACAAAATAATTGGCATAATAACGAGGCTTATCTCCCAAAACTAAATCAAGCGATAAGGTGGTATTGATACTGATAATGTTTTTTGCCGTGAAGTTTAACAATAAGGAAGATTTAAATAATTCGTCGTAATGTAAACCTGCTTTTACAAAAAGATTATCCTTGCTTTCCACTATATCAAGATACAATATATAGCTACCGTCTTTTGCTTTTTCTAAACGATTGTTTATTTCTTTGAAGTTTCCAGTCGCATACAAGGCATCGATACCTTTTATGATCATATCGTAATTAACTGCTCTGGGTAGTTTCATGCCTAATTTACCCAAAACATAGTTTTTGGTATAACTCTTAAGACCTGAAATATCAACATCACTGATGAGGTATATGTCGTCAATCAATGAAACATCAGATTTTCTTTTATGTTTTCCCACAATTTTAGAAAGACTATCTATTTGAGGTTTTATATCTAAAACCGCTTTTTTTCCGATGGCAATCAAAGTATCTTTTGCTTCAAAATCCATAACAGAAAAACCTAGAATATTCGGTTTTATATTAATATCTACCTTTTTTCGCTGTTCGTTTGTTTTAGATTCTATACCATATGAAATGATTTGTTCCAAAATATTAGCCACATTTTTAATGTCTTTTTCCTTCATTAAACCTTCACCCAAATCGACACCAATGATTATATCTGCACCCATATCTTTTACTTCCTGCACGGGATAATTATTGACTACACCACCATCTATGTAATAAGATGAATCTATACGAACTGGTGAAAATAGAGTAGGGTATGCACCAGATGCAAATACATCTTGTGGTAAAAATCCTTTTTTAAATATTTTTTGTTTACCAGTTTCTAAATTTGTAGCTATGCATAAAAAGGGTATATTTAATTTAGAAAAATCTTCTGTGTCATGGGTATGTTGCAGGTATTTTATGAGTGTATTCAATGTGCCATGCCCATTAGATATAGATTTAGGTAATGAAAGTTTAAAATGATTGAAGGTGAGTGATATTAAATATTTTTCTTCGTACTGTTTTTGAAAAAAAGGGGCATCTTCTCTATTGTTATCATCGTAAATAATTTTTTCAAAATCTATTTCTTTTAATATTTTCTCTAAATCCTTTGCTGAGTAGCCAGATGCATATAAACCACCAACGATAGCCCCCATACTCGTACCACCTATGTAATCTATGGGAATTTGTGCTTTTTCCAACTCCTCCAAAACTCCCACATGAGCATAGCCCTTGGCGCCCCCTCCACTTAAAACCAAACCCACTTTTGGCCTATTTTCTTGCGCATTGACTAGGCTTAACAAGGCACAAAATAGTGCTAAAAAATAATTTCTTTTCATGCTATATATTTACTCTTCTTCGTCCGTATCACTAAAAATTAGTTGTAGGCATTCATCTTCTTTATCGCGCATCTGTTGTTGTTCCTCCTCGGTTTTATCCTTAAAACCCATCATATGCAAAAGTCCATGTACCATAACACGACCAAGCTCAGCCTCAAAATCAGATGCGTATTCAAAAGCATTGTCTGAAACTCTATCGATACTTATAAAAATATCACCAGAAAGTAAATTTCCATCGCAGTAATCAAATGTAATGATATCTGTATAATAATCGTGATTTAAATGCTTTTGATTAATCGCTAAAAGATATTCATCATCACAAAAAATATAATTAATATCCTCTACTTCATAGTTATGTTTTTCGGCACAGGCTTCTAACCAATCGGCAAAAACTTGTGGATTTTCTAGGGTAAAATCTTCTGTTTCGGAGAAAAATTGAATCATGGCATTAATTTTTATGTAAATATAATGGAATAAATCATTTAATTACAAAGATTTATCTTATTTTTTATTTGTAAAACAGAACAAAAAAAATCCACTTTATTGTAAAAAGTGGATTTTTAATATTTTTATGCAAAGTACTATACCGCTAAATCTTCCATTTCATTATAAATAGTCAATTGTTTTTTGCGCGCTAGTATAGAAATTCCAAAGGTAATTACCCCAAGACGACCAATAAACATAGTACATATTATGGCTATCTTACCTATGGTAGATAAATCTCCTGTGATTCCCGTGCTTAGACCTACAGTACCCAGTGCAGAAGCTGTCTCAAATAAGATAGCAGAAAGTGAAAAATCCTCTGTAAATGAAAGTATAAAGGTTACTAGAAATATCACGCCTGTGTAGAATATAAATGCTGTGGTAGCAGCATATAATCTATCAATAGGAATTACTTTTCCCATAAACGAAACTCGCTTATCTCCCCTTAATCTACTCCACATAATAGCGGTAATAGCGGTGAACGTGGTTGTCTTCAATCCACCTGCAGTACCTGATGGGGAAGCTCCTATATACATTAAAAATACGGTAAATAACAATAATGGTAATGATAAATTGGAAATAGGAATAGTATTGAAACCAGCCGTGGTTAAAGCAGACATGGATTGGAAAAATGAGGTAATAAATCTGTTTTCATTATTAAATCTCGTGGCAGGTTCTTTAAAATAATACATCAATGTACCTGCAATCAAAAGAATACTTAGTATTAATACTATTACCTTGGTTGTAAAACTAATTTTTTTGGTTTTTCCGCTGAGTCTACTCCATAAATCTGTAACAACTATAAAACCTAGTGATCCCAATAGAGATAAAGTAGAAATTACTATGTTCAGAGGAATATTACTAGCAAAATCCTCCAAACTATTATTATAAAGCCCTACACCCGCAGTACAAAAAGCCGATATTGAGTGAAATATACTACTCCAAATGGCAAAACTTGGAGGTACATTCGCATCTACAAAAATGAAATATAATGCAATGGCTCCGAGAATTTCAGCAGACAATGTAAACACAATTATAGATTTTATGACGTCTTTAATTTCTAATCCCTCAGGTAGAGAAAATTCTGTTGTCAAAATCCTAACATGGTGGCTACTCATCTTGTTTTTTCTAGACATTACTAAAAATGAGCCCATTGTCATATATCCAATCCCTCCTATTTGCACCAATATGGCTATAATAACTAGCCCTATTGCATTATAGGTATCGGACAAGCTCACAGTAACTAGCCCAGTAGTAGAAATGGCAGATGTTGTTGTAAATAAATTATCTAGCATACTAGTAGGCTGCTTATGTAGATAGGGTATAGAAAGCAACATCCATCCAATGAAGGTATAAAGTGCAAACCCAAATATTAAATGCCTCTGAGGGCTTAAGGTTAAAATAAATTTACGGTATTTGTAATACAATGTACTAAAGAAATTAGTATTACTTTCTAAGCCTTCTTTGAAATCTTCTTTCATTATTCGCAAAAAATTTAGTGATTGAACTTCGTTGCAAAAGTAATGTTTTTACTTTTTTAAAAAGCACCAAAATTTTAAAAAATTTAATGCATATCACACCAAATTTTGTTTTACTACTTATTTTATAGAAAACTAAACCAATAATTATAGTCCTCTATAATAGATAAAATTGTAATTTTGCCGTGATTAATTTTTGGTTAGAACACAGAATGAAATTCTTAAAAATCATTAACGAGTTTTTTAATTATAGTAAAAAATATATCTATAAGCTCACTTTTTACATGAGTGTGCTTTCGGTAATTATTTTTATTTACGACCTAGGTTTTAAACACAATGATGATTACTACCACTGGGCAGATTATATATACAAACTTTCTATATTCTTAGGTGCTTTTTCCATTATTTTAAAGCATATTTATACAGGAAAAAAATATTTTCTCACTGTCAAAATATTTGATTTAGCTAGCGTAATATTCTTTTTCTATGTATTGTATCGCTCACTAGTTATACACAAATCTATGTGGGCATTTGCCATTTTCTTTGTTTTTGTTCGGGAAGTTTCGGCAATGCACATCAATTATGGTAAAAATGTAATCAACCCTGCAAGATTATTTCTATTCAGTTTTTTAGTAATTATTTTATTTGGTTCTTTTTTACTTATGCTTCCACAGGCAAGTAATGTTGAACTTAGCTATCTCGATGCACTTTTTATGTCTACCAGTGCAGTATGTGTTACAGGATTAAGCATTATGGATGTGAGTAGTGGTCTCACGCACTTTGGGCAAGGTGTAATATTAGTTTTGATACAAATCGGAGGTTTAGGAATCATGACATTTGCAAGTTATTTTTCCTACTTTTTTAGAGGTTCTAGCTCATATAGCAATCACCTTACACTCAGTGAATTTACCAATAGCGACAATCTGAGCGATGTATTTTCTACCTTAAGACGAATCGTTCTCATTACTTTAATCATTGAATTTATAGGTGCAACCCTTATTTATTTTGCTACAAGTTTTAATGATTTGGACGAAAATGCAATTTTCTTTTCCATGTTCCATTCCATTTCGGCATTCTGTAATGCAGGATTTTCTACCCTGCCAGATGGGCTTTATTCAGCGAGTGTGCAACATGATTATGATTTACATTTAATTATAGCATTGCTCATCACATTTGGAGGTTTAGGCTTCCCAATTGTGTACAATGTTTATAAATATTTTGTCTACAAAATCTCAAATTTATACCGCAAAATTTTACGAAGAGATAGAATTCAGTATAAACCTTGGCTCATCAGCATCAATGCCAGAATTACGCTTACTACCACATTTGCATTATTCTTTTTAGGTTTTATATCATTCTTTATCTTTGAGTACGATTACACTTTAAGCAATTATGATTTAAAAGGAAAAATCGTTGAATCCATCTTTGGATCCGTAACACCGCGTACTGCGGGATTCAACACGGTAGATATGGCAAATTTATCTTTCCCTACCTTAATGGTTTATTTCTTGCTCATGTGGGTAGGAGCTTCGCCAGGATCCACAGGAGGTGGTATCAAAACCAGCACTTTTGCCGTTTCAATCCTTAATTTTATGAGTCTGGCTAAAGGTAAAGATAGAGTAGAAGCTTTCCGTAGAGAAATCTCTCAAACCTCAATCAAAAGGGCATTTGCAACCATTGTGCTATCTCTATTCGTAATTGGCGTAGCCATTGCCATTATAGAAAGTGTAGAGCACGACAAGGGCTTACTATCCATCGCATTTGAATGTTTCTCGGCTTACAGCACCGTGGGATTAAGCTTAGGAATCACAGATTCACTTTCAAGCGTTTCAAAAGTAGTGATAATTTGCGTAATGTTCATCGGGCGTGTGAGCATGCTTTCCATCTTGATTGCATTACTTAAAAAAGAAAAATACAAAGGTTATAAATACCCAACCGAGGATATTTTAATCAACTAATATTTAATTTATTTAATACTAAAAAAACATCTTTATATGAAATACATAGTGATCGGACTCGGAGGATTTGGTGCATCGCTCGCGCAATATCTCACCAATATGGGGCACGAGGTAATCGCCATCGACAATCGCATGGAAAAAGTAGATTTTTATAAAGATAAAATCACTCACACCATTTGTATGGATGCTACCGATTTGCACACACTGGGCGGACTTCCTATCAAGGATACCGACATGATTGTAGTAGCCATCGGGGAGGAGCACGGTGCCAGTATCATGTGTGCTGCCAACCTTAAAACATTGGGTGCCAAAAAAATCATAGGGCGTGCCATCTCCAGCGTGCACGAAACCGTATTACACGCCATTGGGGTAGAAACCATCATTCGCCCAGAAAAAGAATCTGCGCGTAAATGGTCTAAAAAATTAAGCAACAAACACCTCGAAGAAACTTTTGAACTAAACAAAGAATACAGCATTACCGAGGTGCGCGTACCTAAAAAATACGACGGAAAAACCATTGCCGAAGTCGATTTTAGAAACAACTACAACCTAGTGGCACTCACAACGGCCAAAGAACGCGAAATCCATTGTCCGCTCGGGGGCCATAGAATGAACAAAGAAGTATATGGCGTAGCACAAAACAATACCATACTCAATATGGGAGATATCATCGTAGTGTACGGAAAAAACCGAGATATTGAGAAATTCTTACATTCTTAATATTTTTAATATTTAATTTTAAAAGTATTAAATTTTTAACGCTCATAATTTAAGTTTAAAGCCATTAAATCATTTTTTAATAGCTAAACCTATCGAGAATTAAAATAATTGAAGAAAATCGATTTTTAAGCATTTTTTCTTTTAATCATTAAAAAATAAGCCGTTTCACGATTGCGAAACGGCTTTTTACATTAAATAGCATTTAGCCAAAGCTAAAAATCATAATTTAAGGGATTTTTTCTGATTAAAGATTTCAACATTTTAAAAAATCTACCGAAATCACATTTTCAAATAAAAATCCTTGACGATGGCAATATAATCTTCGTTGTAAACATGTCGAGCTTTTTCGATGAAAATTTCTTTTTGGGTTAAATTTTCAGGATGAAAAGTCAATGCCAAACACGAACGCTTGATTTTGGATTGTGCATTGCCACGCACACGCAAAATCTCTTGCGGAAAAATTCCATTTTTAGCCGATTCTTCTAAAAACTGCGTTTCATACTCATACGGAATAATCACAGCAAAAATACCCTTGGGAGATAGGAGAGAAGCTACTTTTTCAATCAATTGTGGAAAAGGCAAAAACGACTCGCTGCGTGCTCGCGCTCTGCCATGATCATCTATCGGGAAAGAATCTTGATAAAATGGCGGATTGCTCACCACCAAATCATATTTTTTATCCCACGAAAAATCTAAAAAATCACCATTATAAACATTTAATCGCTCTGCCCAAGGCGATTGTTCAAAATTGTATTTTGCCGTTTTATACGCCTCGGAATCCAGCTCTATGGCGTCTACCGCTTGGGCTCCACGCTGTGCAAGCATCAAGGCAATGACGCCCGTGCCCGTTCCGATATCCAAACAATGTTGAAAACTTGGCAACACAGGACACGATGCACCTAGCAACACCGCATCGGTACCGATTTTGGCTGCAGCACCTTCCTGTTCCACCGTAAATTGTTTAAAACGAAATATTTTAGACATAAAATATTGATTTTTAGCTATAAAAAATGATTCCAAAACGCATTTCGGAATCATTTTATACTTTAATTAATAGAGTTATCAACAGCTGCAAGCAATTTTTTCTACGCGTCGCTCGTGGCGTCCACCTTCAAAACTGGCATTTAAATAGGCATCAACGATTTCTAAGCCCAAATCTTCTGAAATAAATCGTGCTGGCAATACCAAAATATTGGCATTATTGTGTTGGCGTGCCAATTCTGCCAATTCTGTATTCCAGCAAATGGCTGCACGGATTCCTTGGTGCTTATTCGCCGTCATCGCAATACCGTTTCCACTGCCACAAAGTAGAATACCTAAATCGGCATCGTGGTTTTCAACAGCCGTAGCTGTGGGATGCGCAAAGTCTGGATAGTCTACAGACTCTGTTGAAAAAGCTCCAAAATCTTGAATATCAATTCCTTTTGAAACTAAATGTTCTTTAATTTTCTCTTTTAATGGGTAACCTGCGTGGTCTGATCCGATGGCAATTTTCATAATTTTTATAGTTTTCAACATTAGTAAATCGTAAATTTAATGTAAATTATTCATGCTCAATAGCTTTAATTCATATTAAAATTGTTGATTATTTTTTAATTATGGTGAACAAAAAATCAAAACTTTTTCTTGCATTTTCTAGAATAAATTACAATAGCAAAGCTAAGAAATAATTTCCAAATTTATTTTTCATTTTCTATTGTAAAATTATCAACCCTATTTCAATACTTCGGCACACTAATTTTAATTTTTTAAACCAAAAAATCACTTTATTTGTTAGCTTGTTGAAAAGTGATTAAACGATTTAAAAAACAAACTTTTAGTAATTGTAAAAATTGTCTAAAACTAATTTTAGCCAAAGTTTTCCAACAAAGTTATCCACATTTCCACAGGCACATTATATACAACATATATTTTTTAAAAAATTTTTAAAGAGAAAATATATTATATAGTATTGAATGAAAATTGTGAAAAACTATTTTTCTCTCCCTAATTACTGTTTCGTCCTTGTTCTAAAATCTTCGGAATGAATTATGCGGTAAAATTCCGTAAAAATGTGCAATTTTACATCGTTTAATTAATAACACTTTCCACAATGAATACGCCCCTTGCCGAACGCATGCGCCCCAAAACACTTGAGCAATATGTGAACCAAAAGCATTTGGTAGGCGATAATGCGCCCATCAAAGTAATGCTGGACAATGGTTTGCTGGCTTCTATGATTTTGTGGGGGCCTCCTGGCACGGGGAAGACTACGCTAGCGCAGCTCTTAGCGGAATTATCTGGCAGGGAATTTTACACCCTGAGCGCCATTAATGCAGGAGTTAAGGAGGTGCGTGAGGTGATAGAGCAGGCTAAAAAACGAACGCTTTTCTCGGGAGAGAAGAATCCCATTCTGTTTATAGATGAGGTGCATAGATTTAATAAATCACAGCAGGATTCGCTTTTAGGAGCGGTGGAAAAGGGCTATATCACGCTCATTGGTGCCACAACCGAGAATCCAAGCTTTGAAGTGGTGCCTGCCTTGCTCTCCCGTTGCCAAGTGTATACCTTAACCTCGCTCTCGCGGCAGGATTTGGAGGAATTGATGCACAATGCCATTACCCAAGATGAATGGCTGAAAACTAAAAACATTCGCTTAGAAGAGACAGATGCCCTCTTGCGCTACTCAGGGGGCGATGCGCGCAAGGTGCTCAATGGGCTGGAATTGGTAATTCATAGTGTGGGCGATGAAACTGAAATAGTAATTACCAATGATTTGGTGCAAAAGTGCATTCAGCAAAACATTTCAAGATACGATAAAACGGGCGAGCAACATTATGATATCATCTCTGCCTTTATCAAATCCATTCGTGGCTCAGACCCCAATGCCGCCGTTTATTGGCTTGCTCGCATGATTGCTGGGGGCGAAGATTTAAAATTCATCGCCCGCCGATTGCTTATTTTAGCCTCCGAGGACATAGGCAATGCTAATCCTAATGCACTGATGCTGGCCAATAGCGCCTTTCAGGCCGTCAGCACCATTGGCTACCCCGAGGCACGCATCATCTTATCGCAGTGTGCGGTGTATTTAGCCAATTCGCCCAAGAGCAATTCCACCTATAATGCCATTAATCAAGCATTAGATTTAGTGCAGAAAACAGGCGATTTGCCCGTGCCTCTGCATTTAAGAAACGCTCCTACTAAGCTGATGAAGGATTTAGATTATGGAAAGGAGTATAAATATGCCCACGATTACCAAGGGCATTTTGTGCAACAAGAATACTTGCCCGAGGATTTAAGCGGCACCACACTATACGCTCCTGCCGATAATAAGCGCGAAAATATAGACCGCCAAAATTTAAAAAATCGCTGGGGCGATAAATATGAGTATTAAAAAAATTGCTATTCAAAGTTTTTTTGATTGGTTAAAGGGTAAGATTTAGTTTTAAGAATAGATTAAATCTTAATTTAATATGAATAAAATCATAATAATACTATAAAATAAAAATTTTAAATTTGATAAAATTTTTATTTAGACATATGAATCAGTGGTTTAAAAAAATAGGAATTTGTGCATTTTTAAGTTTAGCAAGTTTATCTTTTGCACAACAGCACATAGCAGAAAGCAAAAATTTGGTGGGAATATGGCAACATGTTTACCCTATATCAAATGGAAATTATATAAAAACAGGAAATTATAAAATCATAACGCCTGATGGTACATTTTCCTTGGTTTTTATTGGGAAAAATAAAACAACCTTAACAGGTTATGGAACTTATAAAATTACGAGTGATAGTACTTTTACCGAGAAAATGATTTCCCATATTTCGCCTAAATTTGATAAATCTGGTAGTATTTTAAGATATAAAATGCAAGATGAAAATACTTTGTTACAATCATTTAAGGCAGAAAATAATGATAGATGGGTACCAGAGATTTGGCGTAGAATTACGATGCCTAAAAAAGATAGCTTTATGAAAGAATTTTAAATAATTTAATGATGAAAAAAATATTTTTTGTTTTTGTAGCAGTGTTTGGAATAATGTTAAATGCTCAAGAAGCACCTAAACATATTCCTGAAAGCACAGATTTAGTGGGATTTTGGCAACAGTGTTTTTTGTTAAAAAATTCAGAAGGTAATAAAATATTGAGACCCTCTGGCAATTACAAGGTGATTAACCCCGATGGTACTTTCTATACCTTTATGATTGTTCCTCAGAATAATGGGGCGGTTCAGATTCCTGTTATTTTGCAATATGGCACTTATAAAATTCAAGATGATGGCCAGTTTACAGAGCATATCATTAAGCACGCTATGAATCCTAGTTTCTCTAATACAAATTCTGAGTTGCGCTATAAAAAAATAGAAGGAGACGATACAATCGTTCAGGAGTATCGAAATGAGAATAAAGTTTGGATACCAGAGATTTGGCGCAGGGTAAGCTTCAAGGATATGTCAAAGAAAACGAATTTAATATTTTAAAAAATCAAAGAGCAAGGCCGAGAGTCTTGCTCTTTTTTTATTTTGTAAACTCAGCCAAATGCAATAATTTTGCCCCATATTATGTTTAGCGTATTAGAAACATACCTCACCAATATTGGTAAATACTTTGAGCTTTTGTTTGAGGTGATTAAAAAACCGAAAAAAACAAAGGTGTATCGTAAATTAATCATAAGAGAGCTATACGATTTAGGGGTGAACTCCGTGGGCTTGGTAGCCATACTCTCCATTTTTATGGGCGCGGTATTAGCCATTCAGCTGTACCAAAACTTTAAGAGCGCCGAAATGCCCATACCAGACAGCTATGTGGGCTATGCCACTAAGGTAGTAGTAGTTTTAGAATTCTCTTCCACCATCATTTGCATCATCTTGGCCGGAAAAGTAGGCTCCTACATAGCCTCCAGCATAGGCACTATGCGTGCCACAGAGCAGATAGATGCCCTTGAAGTAATGGGGGTAAATTCCGCCTCGTTTCTAATTCTGCCCAAAATCATCGCCTCGCTTTTATTCTACCCCATTTTATTGATGATATCCATCAGTATGTGCCTCTTTGGCGGGTATCTGATTGGAGATTTATCAGGTATGTGGTCCACAGTGGATTTCGTAGCAGGCTTGCAGAAGAATTTTGATAATTGGTTCTTTGCTTATAGCTTTATCAAGATGGAAGTTTTTGCCTTTATCATCGCCACCGTACCAGCCTTTTATGGGTACAATGTAAAAGGCGGATCGCTAGAAGTGGGGCGCTCAAGCACCAAGGCAGTAGTGTGGACTTGCATCATATTAATCATTACTAACCTAATCCTTACCAATATTTTATTATGATTGAAGTTAAAAATCTTAAAAAAAGCTTTGGAGATAAGGAAGTATTAAAAGGCATTTCCACCACCTTTGAAAAAGGAAAAACAAGCCTAATCATAGGCGCCAGTGGCGCAGGGAAGACTGTATTCTTCAAATGCATTTTAGGCCTTTTTGAGCCCACCAGCGGAGAAATCATTTACGAAGATATTTCCACCAAAAACATAACCTCTAAACAACGGCACGAGCGCCGAAAACACATAGGCACCGTATTCCAGTACAGCGCCCTTTTCGATTTTATGACAGTGGAGGAAAATGTGCGATTCCCCCTAGAAATGTATACCGACCTCTCCTTAAAAGAGATGAACGAGCGCGTGCATATGATACTGGAAAAAGTTAATATAGAGGAAGATGCCTTCAAAAAAATGCCCTCTGAAATATCTGGCGGTATGCAAAAACGCGTCGCCATCGCCCGCGCCGTAGTCAATAAGCCAAAATACCTCTTTTGCGATGAGCCAAACTCAGGGCTAGACCCGCAGACGGCCATCGTTATCGACCAATTGATACAGAAACTCACCCGAGAATTTGGTATCACCACCGTGATAAACTCCCACGATATGAATTCCGTGATGGAAATTGGCGAAAAAATCCTCTTTCTAAAAGATGGGCTTAAAGCTTGGGAAGGCACAAATAAGGAAATCCTTTTTACAGATAATAAGAGCGTTTCCGATTTTGTATATAGCTCCGATTTAATGAAGCGCGTGCGCGAAGTTTTGCAAAGGCAAAAGGATTAAAAAATATAGCTAAAACCGAATTTAAAAAAAAATTGAATTCGGTTTATTTTTTCTTTTATTAATTTAATTAAAAAATGCCCGTACAAGGTTTAAAAAAATTTATACCCGAAGCATCATTACCCCATATAGCGCAATGGATTAGTGGCTACCCGCTGCTCCTAAAAGTGAAAAATAATCGAAAATCCAAGCTAGGCGATTATAGAAAAATCCCGAGAGGGCATCAAATTACCATCAATAGAGATTTGAGCCCATATTTATTTTTGATAACGCTTACCCATGAGATTGCACACATGCATACTTTCGATAAATTTGGGTTTAGAATCAGTCCGCATGGTAAGGAATGGAAAAGCACTTTTGCCACTCTGTTGCAAGAAACTTTACACCTATACCCCGAGGATTTACAGCCTATAATGAGGGAGTATATCAAAAATCCGAAGGCAAATTTCTATGCCTTTTCGCCATTTGTAGCGTATTTTAGCCAAGAAGAAAAGCAGGAGGATACTATATTTTTAAAAGATTTGCCAAAAGGTACTATTTTTGCTCTAAATAATCGAGTTTTTAAAAAAGGTGAAATCAAGAGAATTAGGTATATTTGCACAGAATTATCATCTGGAAAAAACTATTTAATTCATGAATTGGCACCTGTAAAAGAGTATAGAAAAATTTAGTATGGAAACATTAGATAAGAAAAATATCTATTGCGTAATTATGGCTGGTGGAGTAGGAACGAGATTTTGGCCAATGAGTACTACGAGCAACCCTAAACAATTTCATGATATTTTAGGAACGGGAACAACTCTAATTCAGCAAACTTTTGATCGATTACTAAACTTATGTTTACCCGAAAATATTTATGTCATTACAGACCAAAAGTATACCTCTCTCGTGCAAGAGCAATTGCCCAAGATTTCGCCAGAGAATATCGTGGCAGAGCCTGTGGGTATGAATACTGCCCCTTGCGCCATTTATACCGCTTATAAGATTTATAAGCGCAATCCTGAGGCAGAGATTCTTGTTTGCCCATCAGACCACTTAATTCTCAACGAGCCAAAATTTACTGAAATTGCACTCACTGCACTTGAAAATTCAGCAAAAAATCATGGATTATACACTTTAGGCATTCAGCCTACACGCCCTGATACAGGTTATGGCTACATTCAGTTTGATGCAGCAGATGAGGGAGAAGTGAAAAAAGTAAAAACTTTTACTGAAAAACCAAATTTAGAATTGGCACAGCAATTTTTACAATCAGGTGATTTCTTGTGGAATAGCGGAATTTTCATTTGGAGTGCAAAAGATATTTTAAATTCGTTTGAAAATCATATGCCAGAAATGTTCCAAGCGTTCCAAGCGGTTGAAAATGTTTTAAATACCGATAAGGAAGTGGAAGAAATTAAGCGAGTGTATCCTACTTTGCAACAGGTATCTGTGGATGTTGCCATCATGGAAAAAGAGCAAAATGTATATGTGATTCCTTCTGAATTTGGCTGGAGTGATTTAGGAACTTGGCTTTCGCTTTATGAAAATACGGAAAAAGACGAAGATGGCAATGCCTTTTCAAGCAAAAATGTCTTTACATATCACGCCAAAAACAACATTATTTTTGCCCCCCAAGAGAAATTGGTAGTGGTAGATGGCTTAGAAGATTATATTGTCGTAGACACGCCACAAGCACTTTTGATTTCGCCAATTGAAAATAGCCAAGAGATTAAATCTTATGTGCGAGATTTAAAACTCAATAAAAAAGAAAAATTCGTTTAAAATAGGATTTTGTTGCTTAAAGGTTTTAAAATATTAATTATGAATGAGGAAACGCACTTAAACCCTAAAAGACAAACACCAATATCAAATTTAAATTCTACTTGTAAAAAGCAGCATATAGAAGAGAAAAAAGAAAAAACAAATAATTTTTTTGATAATTACGATGCTGAAAAATATAATGAAAGGCAAAGAATTTTAAAAAATATTGAAAAAAGAAATTTGCAAAAAATAGCTAATAAAAAAGCTAAAAAGAAAGCCAAAAGAATGGCAAAAAAAGAATATTACAAAAGTTTGAAAAAATAAGTTTAATATCTAAAACAAAAAGAAAAAAGCTAAAAAAACAGCAAGAAAGAAATAATAATAAATTAAATTAATAAAAACCCCCATAATTCAAATTATGGGGGTTTTTGTTATCAATAATTTTAATCAAATTCCTACAACAATTCCAAATCCAATTGTTTTTTATCTAAATCGGCACGAGTAAGCTTCACATTTACCTCGTCGCCCAATTGGTAGGTATTTCCTGTGGCTTGTCCTACGATGGCATAATTCTTTTGGTCAAACACATAGTGATCATCGTGAATGTCTCGTAGTCTTACCAAGCCCTCGGCACGGCATTCAGGTAGTTCCACATAAATTCCCCATTCGGTAACTCCTGTAATGATTCCGCTGAACTCTTCGCCCACATGTTTGTCCATGAATTTAACTTGCATGTATTTAATGCTATCTCGCTCGGCATCGGCTGCCAATCTTTCGCGCTGACTGCAGTGTTCGCATTTTTCCTCGTACACCTCTTTTTCGGCCGATTTGCCACCGTCTAAGTAGCGTTGGAGTAATCTATGTGCCATAACATCGGGATAACGGCGTATAGGCGATGTAAAATGCGAATAATATTCAAATGCCAATCCGTAGTGTCCAATGTTATCGGTTGAGTAAATCGCCTTAGACATAGATCGCATTGCAAGCGTTTCAATCATATTTTCTTCGCCTTTTCCTTTCACATCGTGCAAAAGTTGGTTGATAGATGCGGTGGTTTTTTTACGGTCTCCTAACTCCAATTTATACCCAAATTGATGAATAAATTGTTTTAAACTTGCTAATTTCTCCGGATCTGGATCATCGTGGATACGATAAACAAAGGTTCTATCCGTAGGTTTACCTCTTTTTAAGCTCACAAATTCAGATACTTTTCGATTGGCTAAAAGCATAAATTCCTCGATGAGCTTATTGGCATCTTTACTTTCTTTGAAATAAACACCAAGTGGATTTCCGTCTTCGTCTAAATTAAATTTAACCTCCAATCGGTCAAAACTAATCGCTCCGTTTTTAAGCCTTTCTTTTCTTAAAATCTTGGCTAATTTATCTAGAATTAAAATTTCTTCCTTCAATTCGCCCTCTCCGCCTTCTATGATAGCTTGTGCATCTTCATACGCATAACGCTTGTCTGAATGCGTAACGGTGCGCCCAAACCAGCTTTTGATGATATTGGCGTTTTTATCCATTTCAAAAACAGCCGAAAATGTATATTTGTCTTCGTTGGGTCTTAGCGAACAAGCGAAATTACTCAACACCTCTGGTAACATAGGCACCACTCGGTCTACCAAATACACAGAAGTTCCTCGTTTATAAGCCTCTTCATCGAGCAAAGTGCCAGGTTTCACATAATACGAAACATCGGCAATGTGCACGCCCACTTCGTAATTTCCGTTTTCAAGGGTTCTGAACGAAAGTGCATCGTCAAAATCTTTGGCATCTTTTGGATCGATGGTAAAGGTAGGCACATCACGCATGTCGCGTCTTTTGGCGATTTCTTCTGGTTTAATTTCGGTATCAAGGTTTTGTGCTTCGTCTTCCACTTCTTTAGGGAATGCAGCCGGCAAGCCATATTCTGCCAAAATGGAATGAATCTCCACATCGTGCACGCCTGGTTTTCCAAGCACACGCGTGATTTCGCCAAATGGCGAATCGGCATCTTCTGGCCAGCTCACCACATTACACACAACTTTGTCGCCGTTTTGTGCATGGTTTAAGTTTTCCTTTGGCACATAAATATCTACTGGCATCGATTTGCCTTCTACGATGACAAAACCATATTTTCTATCACCTATGATTTCTAGCACGCCCACATATTGCATGCGATGTCGCTGAATCACTTTGGCAATGCTACCCTCTGGCTTTTTACCACGAGAAGTTTTGTGCAAAATAAGCTGAACCAAATCGCCTTGTAGAGCGTTTTTGGTTTGTCCTTTTGGGATATAGATATCGTCTTCCAGCCCTTCTACAATCACATAAGCAGCTCCAGATGAGGTAAAATCAATGGTACCCACAAGTATATTTTTCTCCATATTCAATTTGAATTTTCCTGGAGAAACTTCAAGTAAGCTATCATCTGCCACGAGGCGAGAAAGTGCCTTGATCAAATGTTGCTTTTCTTGCGCATTGGTGTACTGTAATGCAGAACCTAATTGCTTGTGATTGAGTGTCTTGTTTGGATATTTTAAATAGTATTGTAATACTTTTTTAGCCGTTTTTCTAAAACTATTATCTTGAGAATGATGATGTTTAGAGCGTTTATTTTTAGACATTTTGTATA
Source organism: Ornithobacterium rhinotracheale (assembly GCF_022832975.1). Taxonomy (NCBI): domain Bacteria; kingdom Pseudomonadati; phylum Bacteroidota; class Flavobacteriia; order Flavobacteriales; family Weeksellaceae; genus Ornithobacterium; species Ornithobacterium rhinotracheale. The sequence goes on from NZ_CP094846.1 coordinate 176,209, forward strand.
TTTTTTTAAAATGATATACTTTGTGTCTATCAATTATTGTGCTACATTGTTAATAAACTAAAAAAATATCAATGATTTAAAATTCAGTTTTGGATTAAGTTTTATCGGTGCAAGAATTGAATAGTATCTAAATTCAATCGAGATTTAAGATATTTATTAATTCTAATTTCATCGGCTTCATGAGGTACATTGTCTTTCCATAGAATAACGAATGTAGGCATAATGGTACGATTTTTAAAATTGGTATAATTAAAAGTAGCATAACCAAAATAATCTAGTTCAGGATACAAAGATTTTAATTCTTTAGAAATACTTTGGAATGGAATGGTATCGCTATTCAATCGATTGATTTGCATTTTTTGGTAATCTATGATACTATCTTTTTGGCTCACTTCTTTTTGGAGCGAGCTATAAATAGAGCTATATAGTTTTTCGCCCGTGTTATCTTGTTGTGTAAATCCTCCTTGGTGTACAAGGATTTGAGTATGCGATAGATGGTATTTGTTCTTTAAAATAGTATTCCAATTTTTAATTACTTCTTCGGGAATATTGGCCGAAATGGTAGAGATTGTAATGTAATTAATACTATCTTTTTTGCTTAAAATAGGATTATTAATATTGAAGAAAGTATTTTCGTAGGCTACGGCTACTTCGTTGTTTAAGAATTTCTGTACCTGAGATTTATATACCTCTTCTTTTACGATTCCGTAGAAAATAAATCCACTAGGCAACACTGTTAAAATAGCGATACTCACAATAATTAAATTCGTTTTTCTAGCTTTTTGTGCATTTTGGTATTGCACCAAAGGAAACTTGTTGAATTTAATGTAAACAAAAGTGGAAATTCCAATAAAAATTGAATTTATGACAAAAAGATAAAAAGCGTTTAGCGCAGCCATAAAACCTGTATAGTCTTTATAGCCAATGAGTTCATTTCCCATGGCTAAACCATAGCCCACGGTACACAAAGGTGGCATCAAAGCCGTAGCGATGGCAACGCCCGCAATCACATTGGAATTTTTGATTTTACTACTAAAGGCAGCAATTCCTGCCAAACCACCAAAAATACCAATCAACACATCTAGCGATGTGGGCTCAATACGCCCAGAAAGTTGCGGGTTGATTGTTGTGAGAGGAGCAATAGAAAAATAGAGAAATGATGTAAGAATTGAAATCACAACCATTACCCCAAAATTGGCAAATGATTTATTCAAAGTTTTAATATCATTTACAGCTACAGAATACCCAAGCCCAATAATTGGACCCATTAAAGGCGAAATAAGCATTGCCCCTATGACTACCGCTACCGAGTTGCTATTGAGCCCAATAGAGGCAATCATTACCGAGGCAACCAATACATAAGCTGCTAGGCCCTTAAAACTAATATTGCTTAAAACCTCTTCTCTCGTACGCTCTTTATCCACCTCGTTGCTCAGGTCGTAAATTTCACGTAAAAAATTAAATAATTTATCGCCGATGGATTCTACCTGATTCTCCTCTATACTTTTCTTTTTTTCTTCTTCTGCCATGTTTAAAACACTATAGTATCAAAGCGCAAAAATAAGTAATTGTGTTTAAATTTGATACTAAAAAAACTGAATTTGATGTATTTTTAATCCAATGCTCATTCCGAACTTTATTCGGAATCTCTACGCGTAATTTAAACCCTGAAACCAGTTCAGAGTGACAGGATGTATAAAATTGGAATTTGGTATATTTTTTAAGTCTGGATGGTCATTCTGAAGGATTATTCATACTTGTCTAATCTTTTCTTTAAAAAATCTATTTGTTCTTCTAAATTTTTTATCAACTTTTCATAAACTTCTTTATTTTCAATATGTAAATTTTGAATATATCCATTTCCAAAAGCACCTTCATGGTTTTCTTGGTGATTAATAGTTAATTTTTCAGTACCTAATAATGATGAAATATCTGTTTCTAAAATAGTTGAAATCTCAAAAAGTCTATCGATACTTAGTTTAGTTTCTTGGTTTTCAATTCTTGCATAAGAGGCTTGGCTTATTTCTAATTCTTGAGCCATATATTCTTGAGAATATCCTTTTTGCTCTCTAATTCTACGGATGTTTGCACTTACTTTATTCATAAAATGTATGTTTTTATTCATAATACGAATATAAATATACAAATATTTTTTAAATATGATTTTTAGTTTTTAGAATTTTGAAAAAAAGTTTAACACAAAATAAATTAAAATGAAAAGAACAAAACTTTATGCTTGTGGATTATTAGTAATTTTATCCTTATCGTCTTGTGCCACTATTTTCACAGGAACGAGTGATCGTATAACTTTTAATTCTACCCCAGAAGGAGCAACAGTTTATGAGAGAGGAATAGAAAAGTGTAAAACACCATGTACACTTAAAGTAACTAGAACTTTATCTGAAAAAGATATAGAATTTAAAAAAGATGAATATCAAAATAGAACCATTGAATTAGATGCTAAATTTAATCCAGTATCTATTATCAATTTAACAAATGGTATAGGTTGGATTATAGATGCTTTTTCTGGTTCTATCAAAAAATATGATACTAAAGTATACAATATAGAATTAGAACCTAAAAAATAGAATATAAAAAAAAGGCTACTTTAAAGTAGCCTTTTTTTACATCAACAAAAAGTTTAAACAAATCTCTAAAAACTCATCTGGTTTTTCGGCGTGGAGCCAGTGTCCCGCACCTGCAATATGCGTAATCTCCGCATGCGGAAAATATTTTTTAATCTGCATGGTATCTGGCTCGGTAATGTAGCTTGAATTTCCACCACCCAAGAACAAAACATCTCCATTAAAAGTCTTGTCGGGCAGATGATTTGTAATTAAATCATTGTAGTTTTCGGTAAGGCTTTTTAGATTAAATTTAAAAGCATATTTTCCTTCGTCGCAACGCTGTACACTTTTCATCAAAAACATTCGCACGGCGGGATCTTTGATGTAATCTTTTAGAAAATCTTCGGCATCGCCACGGCTTTCAACTTGCGAAAAATCTACGCTATTTAGTGCCTTCAAAATTGCTTGATGATGCGGTGTATAATCCTTTGGCGACATATCTGCCACGATTAATTTATCCACCATTTCGGGATATTTCATCGCAAATTCCATCACGGCTTTTCCGCCCAAAGAATGCCCTATAAAAGATGCTTTTTCCACCTTGTGGGCTTGCATATAGTGGTACAAATCATCGGCCATGGCTTTGTGGCTCATTTCATCGGTGTGAAAACTGCGTCCGTGGTTACGCGCATCTACCAAATGCGTTGTAAAATATTCGCCAAATTTTTTACCCAAAGTAGCCCAATTGTCGAGCATTCCAAAAAGCCCGTGAAGAATGATGAGGTGCTTGGGTTTATCGCCTATAATTTTGCTAAATAAAATTTGATTTTCCATTATTTTTCGGCATTTAAATAAGCGGTTTCTATTTTTCTAAGATAGAGCTGAATGGTGTTTTCTAAGCCCAAATAAAGTGCCTCTGAAATCAGCGCATGTCCGATTGAAACTTCGGCAATGCTTGGAATTTCTCGGATAAAAAATTCAATATTATCTAAACTTAAATCATGTCCTGCATTTACTTTTAAGCCTGCTTCTTCGGCAAAAATGGCGGTTGCTTTGTACATTTCTGCTGCTCCTTCATCTTTATTGGCATAGTCTGTGGAATAAGCTTCGGTGTATAGCTCAATGCGATCGGTTCCTGTTTCTGCTGCCGAAGCGATGAGCTCTGGACGCGGATCCAAGAAAATAGAGGTTCTAATGCCTGCTGCTTTGAACTCTGCAATGGTTTTTTGCAAAAAGTCAAAGTGCTTTTCGGTATCCCAGCCCGCGTTTGAGGTGATGGCATCTTCGGCATCGGGCACCAATGTTACTTGGTCAGGTTTCACTTTCAGCACCAATTCTTTAAATTCAGGAATTGGGTTTCCTTCTATATTAAATTCAGTTTTTACTACTTTTTTTAAATCAAATACATCTTGGTAGGTAATGTGTCGCTGGTCGGGTCTTGGGTGAACAGTAATTCCCTGTGCACCAAATCTTTCACAATTTATGGCTGCTTCTACCACATTGGGAGTATTACCACCGCGTGCATTGCGCAGCGTAGCAATTTTATTGATATTTACACTTAGTTTTGTTTTCATGTGGATATTATTTATTTAACGTTTAAAAATTGAATAATTACTGCAAAAGTAAAATAAATTTTGTGCATATTTGTAGAGAATAAAACTTTAAGTTATGGACATTTGGCTCACACTTTCACTCTTGCTCATGTTTTTGGGCGTTTTAGGAACACTTTTGCCAGTGTTGCCTGGTATATCACTTTCGATGGTTGGGTTATTAATTTTAAAAATTACCAATTATTCTCAAGAAATAAGTTGGACAACCATTGCGATTTTTGCATTTGTATATTTAGTTTTAGCACTGCTAGAGTACTTTTTACCGATGTATACTACAAAAAAATACGGTGGAACGCGTTATGGAATCATAGGGCTTATCGTTGGAGCAATTATTGGAATTGCCTTTTCACCATTTGGTTTAGCCTCTTTGTTCATCATGCCGTTTTTAGGTGCCTTTGGTGGAGAGTACCTTTATAATCAAAACAAAGAAAATGCCATGCGTGCGGCGTGGGGTGCCTTTGTAGGGTTTGCACTAAATATCGGAGTTCATTTTGTATATAGTTTAGTATTAATTACTTATTCAATTTATGTAATATATTTTAATTAAAGAACTTTTTGTTGTAAACATAGAAAAAGTGGTTTTCTCTGTGAAAACCACTTTTTTATTATTTTTTAAATTTTAGATTTAAAGATATTTTGCTTTTAATCCAAATCGAAATAAGATAATTTTTTAAATTTATCGATACGATTTTGAATATCTAATTCATTGATTTCTAATAATCTTTGCACCCCGAATTTCTCTACCGTAAACGAAGCCAAAGCACTTCCATAAATCACGGCGCGTTTCATATTCTCGAAAGAGAAATCTAGAGTATCAGCTAAATGTCCAGAAAATCCGCCTGCAAAAGTATCGCCTGCACCTGTGGGGTCAAAGACTTCTTCCAGCGGCAAAGCTGGTGCAAAAAACACCTCATCTCCACCAAAAAGTAGTGCACCATGCTCTCCTTTTTTGATTATCAGAAACTTAGGTCCCATGGTCAAAATCTTATTGGCTGCTTTTTTTAAGCTATATTCTTCGCTCATTTGTCGAGCCTCTTCATCGTTGATGCTTAGTACATCTACGCGTTTCATCACAGCCATCAATTCGTCCCAAGTGCGATCCATCCAGTAGTTCATCGTGTCCATGATGATGAAAGGTCTGTTGTCTAGTTGCTCAATGATTTCCATCTGCACTTTGGGATGCAGGTTTCCAAGCATCACGACTTCAGGATTTTTATAATTATCGGGTAATTCTGGCTTAAAGTTTTCTAGCACATTGAGATCCGTGCGCAGCGTATCTCTAAAATTCATATCCATGTGGTATTTCCCTGCCCAAAAGAAAGTTTTGCCTTCTGGAATTCTTTTAATCCCGTCTGTGTTGCAGTGATTTTCTTTTAAAATATTCAAATATTCATCGGGGAAATCGTCGCCTATGACCGATACAATATTGGTTTGAGCTACAAGTTTTGAAGCCGCAAGCGAAATATAAGGAGCCGCTCCGCCCAAGATTTTTCCAGATTTTCCAAAAGGGGTTTCTATCTCATCAAAAGCTACGGTACCTACAGATAATAAACTCATTAAACTAAATTAAGCAATAAATTAGGTCGCAAATATAGTTTTTTTAATACTTTTAGCCATCAAAAAGCAGAGATTATTCACATGGGATTTAGTAATTTTGCCTTTCAATCTTAAAAATTAAAAAGTGTCGGCGTTGTACATTCACATTCCTTTTTGCAAGCAAAAATGCAATTATTGCAATTTTCATTTTTCTACTCTTTTAAAACAGAAAGAGCAAATGTTACAAGCCATAGCCCACGAAATGTTTTTGCGCCAAGCCGAAATCCAGTCGCCGCTGGAAAGCGTTTATTTTGGGGGCGGAACGCCTTCGATTTTAAATTTAGATGAAATCTATTTTTTATTTAATAAAATTAAAGCATTTTTTGAGATAAAACCCGATGCCGAAATCACGCTTGAGGCTAATCCCGATGATTTAACACTTGAAAAAATACAAGCGCTTGTACAAACGCCAATGAATCGTTTAAGCATTGGCATTCAATCATTTTTTGATGCTGATTTACAATTTATGAATCGTGCACACAATGCCCACCAAGCCGAATCCTGCATTAAAAATGCCCAAAAATATGGTTTTGATAATTTAAGCATAGATTTGATTTATGGCACCCCCACCACAAGCGATGCAATGTGGCAGGAAAATGTAAATAAAGCCATTTCGCTCGGTGTTCCGCATATTTCTGCGTATGCACTCACGGTGGAACCCAACACGGCACTGAATCATAAAATTCAAAAAGGGACTTTGCCCAATGTCGATGAACAAAAACAGCAGGCGCAATACCTCACAATGATTGAGCTTTTAGGCCAAAATGCTTATGAGCAATATGAAATTTCTAACTTTGCTAAAAATCAACAATATGCAAAGCATAATTCCAGCTACTGGCTCGGGAAAAAATACCTTGGCATAGGCCCCTCGGCGCATTCCTTTGATGGGAAATCACGCGCGTGGAATGTGGCTAATAATTCTAAATACATTGCGCAAATTGGTGAAAATAAGCTACCTCAGGAGAGGGAGGTTTTAAGCCCAAAAGATAGGCTTAATGAGCTCACGATGATAGGGCTACGCACGATTTTTGGCATTGATTTAGGCAAAATACAATCTGAATTTTCCGCCGATTTGTGGCAAAAATGGTGGGCTCAGGCTGAAATCTTTGTCCAAGAAGGAAAATTAATTCTGCGGGGAAATAAAATTTTTCTTGCCCCAGCGTATAGATTTTTTGCTGATGGTATCGCTTCTGAGCTGTTTATTCTGTAAATTTGCACTATGAGCGATAATAGACCCATAGGCATTTTTGACTCGGGCGTGGGCGGGCTTACCACGGCAAGGGAAATAAAGAATTTATTTCCTCACGAGAGCATTATTTATTTTGGAGATTCTAAGCATTTGCCCTACGGAAATAAATCGAAGGAGGTAATCATTCAGTATAGCAAGGATATTACCCAGTTTTTGATTGATCAAAACTGCAAGGTAATCATCGTGGCGTGTAATACAGCTTCGTCCAATGCTTTGAAGGAAATTCAAGAAGTGGCGAGCCAAAACAATGTGCCTGTGCTAGATGTGATTACGCCCGTGGCAGAAAAAGCAGCATACGGATTTTATCAAAAAATGGGTGTAATCGCGACTAAAGCCACAGTGAATTCTGGCGTGTACAAAAAGCGCATCAGAAAATTTAATAAGCATATCCAAGTGCAGGAACTGGCAACGCCGCTTTTGGTACCTGTGATAGAGGAAGATGTAATGCGTTCGGATATTTCTAAAGCTGTTTTGGCGCATTATCTTTCAAATAAAAAATTAAAAGATATAGATTCCATCATCTTAGGTTGCACGCATTATCCGCTGATTGAGCGCGAGATAGAAAACTATTTCCAAGGAACGGTGAAAGTGATCGATTCTCCGCTGATTGTGGCACATACGCTCAAAGAGATTTTAACCAAAAAAGGCATAGAAAACGAAATCAATGCCCAAGGTGAATATAGATTTTATGTATCTGATATCACTAAAAACTTTCAAAAATTAGCCAAAAAATTCTTTGGAAACAACATCAGCCTTGAATTGAAATTGTTGCATTAAAAGGTTTATTAAATTTTAATATTTAGAAAATATAAAATCCCCGAATTACGGGGATTTTTTATGAGAAAAATGTATGAAAATCATTATTTTATCTATTTTCTAAAACTACAAAAGGTATAATCATCTCCTCCATAGAAATGCCCCCGTGCTGGTAGGTGTTTTTATAATAATTTACAAAATAGTTGTAGTTTTTGGGGAACACAAGGAATTTATTATTGGTGGCAAAGATGTATTTTGAGGTTACATTTACCTTGGGCAAGTAGTATTCCTCGGGTTTTTCAACGGCAAAGACATCATTTTCATCATATTTCAATTGCTTGCCCAGCTTGTAGCGCAGGTTCACACTAGTTTCCTTGTCGCCCACTATTTGGGAGGGCTCTTCGACAAAGATGGTGCCGTGGTCTGTGGTGAGCATTAGCCTAATGTCTTCTTGTGCTGCTAGTTTTATAATTTCCATCAGGTAGCTGTGTTTAAACCAGCTTTTGGTAATTTCGCGGTAGGTTTTATCATCGCGAATCATTTCGCTGATGACGCTATTGTCTGTTTTGGCGTGGGAGAGGATATCTATAAAGTTGTAAACGATTACGGTTAAATCGTGATTTTTTATTTTATTAAAATCATCTAAGACCTTTTTCTCAAAAGAGGAGTTTAGAATTTTGTAATACTTAGTGCGCAGGTTTTTCATTCCTAATCGGGCTAAGTTATCGGTTAAAAACTTAGGTTCAAAGTCATTTTTATTGCCCTCTTCTGGGTCGTTTTTCCATTCCTTGGGGAATCTTTTTTCTATTTCAAGGGGTAGGAGGCCAGCAAAGAGTGCATTTCGGGCATACTGGGTGGAGGAGGGCAAGATGCTGTAATACATTTTCTCGTCCAAATAGCTATAATACTGCTGAAAGAGTGGCTGAATCATTTTCCATTGGTCGTGCCGCAGGTTATCAATCACCAGCAGAATGCTCTTTTTGCCATCTTGCAAGTGCGGGCGCACATATTCCTTGATTAGGGTGTGGGAGAGGGTGGGGCGCTGCTCGCCGTGTAGCCAGCCGTAATAATTTTGCTCAATATATTTGCAGAATTGCCGATTGGCGTCCTCCTTTTGCTGATTGAGGATTTCGAGCATTTGGGCATCTTCAATATTTTCTAGCATAATTTCCCAGTGCACGAGTTTTTTATAGACGCTCTCCCAGTCCTCAAAGTGGCGCGCGTTCATAATATCCATTGTAATTTCCCTGAAAGCCATTTGGTAATCAATCACGGCCTTTTCTGTGATGAGCTTGGAGCCTTCTAGGATTTTTTTTAGGCTTAAAAGAATTTGATTAGGATTTATGGGTTTTATTAGATAATCTGCAATGTGCGAGCCTATGGCCTCTTCCATAATATGCTCTTCCTCGTTTTTGGTAACCATAATGATGGGCAGATTAGGCATTATCTCCTTGATTTTCTGAATCGCCTCCAGCCCAGAAATTCCAGGCATATTCTCATCAAGCAATAGGGCGCTGAAGTTTTCCTCTTTGAGCAATTCTATGGCATCAGTTGCATTGTTAATTTTGGTAGTTTGGTAGCCTTTTTTCTCTAAAAACAGCGTGTGAGATTTTAATAATTCTATTTCATCATCTACCCAGAGTATTTTTATAGCCATTTTGTTATATATTTGTATTTTAAAATAATAAAAATCATTTTTTTTGAAAAAAAGTAATAAACTTAAAATTTTCAACGACCCAATTTATGGATTTATCTCCATTCCGTATGAAATTATTTTCGACCTCATAGAGCATAAATGCTTTCAGCGCCTGCGCCGTATCAAGCAAACGGGGCTTAGCTACTTTGTGTACCCCGGCTGCAATCACACCCGTTTTCTGCACGCTATGGGCTGCCTGCAACTTATGCAGCGCGCCATTGAAACTTTAAGGATTAAAAATGTAAAGATAAGCCAAGAAGAGGAAAAAGCAGTATACATTGCCATACTTTTGCACGATGTGGGGCACGGGCCATTCTCGCACGCACTGGAATCCACCATTGTAGACGGGGTGCACCACGAGGACATCTCACTGATTCTGATGCAGAAACTTAACCAAGAATTTGCAGGCGAATTGGATTTAGCCATACAGATATTTAAAAAAGAATATCCACGGAAATTTTTGTCTCAGCTCATCGCCAGTCAGCTCGATATCGACCGATTGGATTATTTAAAGCGAGACAGCTTCTTCTCGGGCGTGGAGGAGGGGAACATTAATTCAAACCGAATCATCTCTATGATGAATGTTTACAACGATGAATTGGTAATTGATACCAAAGGAATTTATTCGGTAGAGAAATTCTTGATTTCCAGAATGTTTATGTACTGGCAAGTGTATCTGCACAAAACATCTTTGGCGGCAGAAACATACTTAATTCAAGCATTGCGCCGAGCCAAAGAATTGACTCACCAAGGCGAAAAATTGCCGTGTAGCGCGGGTGTCAATTACTTTTTAAACAGAAAAAAATCATCTGTCTTTACGGAGGAAGATTTAGCCCAATTCACTAAACTCGATGATACCGACATTATGGCATCGCTCAAATTGTGGCAGCAGCATCCCGATTTGATTTTAAAAACGCTTTCAACTTCAATCGTAGAACGCCGCTTGCCCAAAGCCGTCATCCGAAACGAAAAAATATCGGACGATGAAATTGCGCGTCGCCGTGAGAAATGCAACGAGCTGATGGGAATAGATTGTGCCGATTATTTTGTGCATGCCACCCAAATGAAAGTGACGCCCTATGATGCCGAAAAACACCCTATTTTGTTGTACAATAAAAATGGGAGCTGTGTGGATATTGCAAGGTCTGAAAAGCAAATTTTGACCAAGCCACTTTACGACAAAACAGAGAAATACCACCTCTGCTACTGGAATGTGGATAAGTTTAAAAAATTGATGAGGTAAAATATTTAAAATTAAAGATTTAAGTATTTTTCTAAAACCTTTAAATTACAATAATCTTCGGTTTTTTTATTCCAAAATTGTTCGCAATGGGCGTGGGCATTTTCGATGATTTTTTGGCACACTTCGGGATGATTGATGTAATAATTTAATTGCTCTTCGAGATCGGAATAGTCTTTTTTGATTTCGATGTAGTGCTCGCCCCCTTTCAGCGTTCCTTCCATAAACCAAGTCTCGTAAGTAGGCTCGGGCATCACGGCAATGGAATTAGAAGACATCACCCACTTTAAGTTGGAAGCAACATCATTGCCCTCCAGACATAAAATAAATTTATTAATCAAATGTTTTCCTATAGAGATTTTAGGCTTTATCCATTCTTGTTCTCCATATTCGTATTTATTCACTTGACCTAAATCACACAGAGGATTTCCATAATGTTTCTCAAAAAAATCATATCTATGTTTTTGAAAAACCCCACAACGAGAAATCAATATATTTCTTTTATTGGCAAAAGGAATATCTTTTTTTACCCATCGGAAATGTCTCTGTTTATCCAAATTTATCAATACACTATTGGCGTTATCTCCATGAATCGGGCGGCTTTTGACAATGGAAGGAACATCTGGAACATCAATCACATCTCCAAAAACATAATTTAAATCTAAATTTTGATCAAAAAAGCGGGCGTATTCATATAAATCAAAATAATAAGCTTTTGGATTTTTTACTTTTTTTAAATCTTTGATTTTATTTGAATTAGCTGTATTTTGAGAAATAGAAGTTTGGCAATAATAGTCTATCCTTTCACGGCATTTTGCAATTTGCTCATGGGTGAGTGATTTTTCAATAGTAGTAACAATGTTTTTATACTTTTTGAAAGTAGGCAAAAAAACATTTTTATATCCTTTTAGGTATAAATTAATTTTTAGTTTTTTCTGAATTTTGATTTCTCCCATACAGCTTTTAGAATATTTACAAAAATACAAAAATATCAATAAGTCTAAGGGGCGAAAAAATGGTTAAAAAATGATTTTTTCCCAAAAATAAACGAATTGCAACTAAATTTTGAGATAAGTATGTTATACTTTAATAATTAATTTTTTACTTTTGCCCTTATGGAGTTTAAAGCTGGACAAATAGCTGAATTTATAAATGGTAAAATTGTAGGAAATCCCGATCGTGTGGTGTCTCGTTTTGCCAACATAGATACTGCAACCGATTGTGATCTTACTTTTTTAGGAAATCCGAAATATGCACCTTTCCTGAAAGATACCCAGGCAAGTGTTATCATTATTTCTCAAAATTTTGATTTTGAAGAGCAGGATAGCAAAACATTCATTGTAGTTCCAGAAGCTTATGAAGCAATTACCCAGCTACTCACGATTTATGAGCAATACAGAAATGCAAAATCTGGTCGAGAAAATCCACATTTTATTGCCGATTCGGCCAAAATTGGCGAAAATGAATACATTGGAGCCTTTGCCTACATTGGCGAAAATGTAAAAATCGGTAAAAATGTAAAAATTTATCCACACGCATATGTAGGAGATAATGTTACAATTGGAGATAATTCCGTAATTAATTCAGGCGTGAAGATTTATCACGAGTGTAAAATCGGTGAAAATTGCATTATTCACGCAGGAAGCATCATCGGAAGCGATGGATTTGGCTTTAAACCCAATGAAAAAGGAGAATTTATCAAAGTACCACAAATCGGGAATGTTGTGATAGAAGACTTCGTTGAGGTGGGCGCGTGTTGCACGATAGATAGAGGTACTATGGGCTCTACAATCATCAGAAAAGGGACTAAACTCGACAACCAAATCCAAGTGGCGCACAATGTAGAAATTGGCTCGCACAATGTGATTGCTGCACAATCAGGCATTGCGGGTTCTACCAAAATCGGTTCGCACAATATGATTGGCGGACAAGTGGGCATTGTGGGACACATCAAAATTGGAAACCAAAACCAAATTCAAGCACAAAGTGGTGTAAACAGAACTGTAAAAGATGGCGAAAAACTCTACGGCTCGCCAGCAATCGATGCGCACCAATTTAGAAAATCCTATGTGCTTTTCAAAAATTTAAATCAAATAGTAGAGAGAATCAATCGTTTAGAAAAAAAATAAAATATAATTCAAGTAAATCGTCTTATGGCAGAGAATCAAAAAACCTTAGCATCAGAAGTAGTTTTAGATGGCGTAGGATTGCACACTGGTAAAAGTGTAACCATGAAACTAAAACCCGCAGAACCCAATACAGGTTTTGTATTTGTGAGGACAGATTTGGAAGGGCACCCAACTATCGAAGCCGATGCTAATTATGTTACTTTCACTGAGCGAGGAACGATTTTAGAAAAAAAAGGCGTAAAAATCCATACCACAGAGCACATTTTAGCAGCGCTTACGGGAATGGATTTGGATAATGTGATTATTGAGCTTAACAATGCCGAACCACCCATCATGGATGGTTCTGCCAAATTCTTTGTAGAAGCGATAGAAAAAGCAGGAATAAAGGAGCAAGAGGTGGAGCGCGAATATTATGAAATTAAGGAAATTGTAACCTATACCGATCCAGAAACAGGCTCAGAAATTACAGCTATCCCAGCTGAAAAATTTGAAATTACAACCATGGTAGATTTTGGAACCAAAGTATTAGGCACCCAAAACGCTACATTGAAAGATATTTCCAAATTCAAAACTGAAATTGCCAATGCGCGTACATTCAGCTTTTTGCATGAATTGGAACAACTCTTGCACGCAGGGCTCATCAAAGGAGGAGACATCAATAATGCCATTGTGTATGTAGATAAGGAAATCACCCCAGAAACCGAAGAAAAGTTGAAAGAAGCCTTTAACCAAGAAAGCGTTTCGATTAAACCAAACGGAATTTTGGACAATCTTACTCTTCATTATCCAAACGAGGCAGCACGCCACAAATTATTGGATGTGATTGGAGATTTAACCTTAATTGGAAAGAAAATTAAAGGTAAAATCATAGCCACCAAACCAGGGCATTTAATCAACACCCAGTTTGCCAAAAAACTGAGCAAACAAATCAAAATCGAACAGCGCAGAAATGTGCCAGAAATCGATTTGAATGGTGAGCCTGTTTACGACATCAATCAAATTATGGAACTGCTTCCACATCGCCCTCCTTTCCTCTTGGTAGATAAAATCATGTCTATCGACGAGAAAACTGTAATAGGCGTGAAAAATGTGAGTATGAACGAACCATTTTTTGTAGGTCACTTCCCAGAAGAGCCCGTGATGCCAGGTGTGTTACAAGTAGAGGCAATGGCACAAGCAGGCGGAATCCTATTTTTAAGCAATGTCCCAGATCCAAAATCGTATTCCACGTATTTTATGAAAATAGACAAAGTGAAATTCAAGAAAAAAGTAATTCCGGGAGATGTTTTAATCATAAAATGTGAATTAACACAACCTATTCGTCGTGGAATTGTGAGCATGCAGGGAACAGGCTATACCAATGGTGAAGTTGCGGTGGAAGCAGAAATGATGGCAAGATTAATCAAAAATAAAGAATAACAATCATGAATCAACCACTCGCATATATTCACCCCGATGCTATAATTGCTGAAAATGTAGTTGTAGAGCCGTTTACTACCATTTCAAAAGATGTTACCATAGGCGAAGGTACATGGATAGGCCCCAATGTTACTATTATGCAAGGGGCTAGAATTGGTAAAAATTGCAAAATTTTTCCTGGCGCGGTGATTTCTGCCGTTCCACAAGATTTAAAATACAAAGGCGAAAAAACCACCGTAGAAATCGGGGACAATACCGTAATTAGAGAATGTGTAACCATCAATAAAGGAACGGCCGATCGCATGAAAACAGTGGTAGGTAGCAATTGTTTAATCATGGCTTATTCCCACATTGCACACGATTGCAAAGTGGGAGATAATTGTATATTCTCTAACAATACCACGCTCGCAGGGCATGTTACAGTGGGCGATTATGTAACCATGGCGGGCATGACAGCCGTGCACCAGTTTTGCCATGTAGGGAAACACGCATTTGTAACAGGAGGTTCTCTTGTGCGCAAAGATGTGCCCCCTTATGTAAAAGCCGCACGCGAGCCACTTTCCTACATGGGGATCAATTCTGTGGGGCTTAGAAGAAGAAACTTTAGCTCTGAAAAAATCAGAGAAATTCAAGATATTTATAGAATTCTTTACCAGAAAAAATATAATAACTCGCAGGCACTTAGCTTTATTGAAGCAGAAATGGAGGCCACTCCTGAAAGGGATGAAATCCTGTCTTTTGTGAAAGAATCTCAGCGTGGAATTATGAAAGGCTACAACCCAAACAATCTTTAAAAATTAATTAAAAAACGAAATATAAGAATATGGCAACAACATCAGATATCAGAAAAGGAATGTGTATCGAATGGAATAACGATACCTACAAGATTATTGAATTCTTACATGTGAAACCAGGAAAAGGACCTGCGTTTGTGCGTACTAAACTTAAAAGTGTAACCAACGGAAAAGTATTGGATAACACGTTTTCGGCAGGTCATAAAATTGATGAGGTGCGTGTGGAAACTAGAAAATACCAATACCTATACGATGACGAAAATGGGTTCCACTTTATGAACAATGATGATTTTACACAAGTATATCTAAATAGAGATATGATTGAAAATCCAGAATTCATGAAAAACGGGGAGGAGGTAACCATTATCTTCCGTGCAGACGATGAAACACCGCTATCTGCTGAGCTTCCTGCCACTGTAATTATGGAAATCGCACACACAGAGCCAGGTGTAAAAGGAGATACAGCTACCAACGCTACTAAGCCAGCCACTACGGAAACGGGAGCAGAAATCCGTGTGCCACTTTTCATTCAAGAAGGAGATAAAGTAAAAATCAGTACAGAAGATGGCTCATACCAAGAGCGTATTAAGGAATAATTAATCATATTCCATATTAAAACGGAGATAGAGAATCGCGATTCTCTATCTCCGTTTTATTTTATATTCAATACACAATTATTTCTTTTTATATAATGGAACTGTGCTACATGCTTCGCCATACATAAGCGATTTAGCAACAGGATATAGCTTAGCGATGAGCGAAATGTAAGTTTGCTCATAAATTTTCATATTTCCACAACCTTTGATGATGATTGGTTTTCTAGAAAAATCATCCAAATTCATATTTTTTACATAATGTTGTATTGCTAAATTATTGAATTCATCTTTATTTCCTACGCCACAGAATTCACCAAAGGGGGCTAAATGGCATTGTAATAATAAAAATGCCCAACCTGGCAAAATGGGATCTCCACTACATGTAATATGTACATAGCTATCTTGAAATTTTGTCCAATCGATATCTTTTAAAGCACCTCTAAATTCCTTTTCAATTAAAATTTGCCCATCTCTTAGAAATTCTTGAATGTCTAAAATTTTGATTTTTGGTGAAATTTCGGAGTTAAATATATGCGCTAAATCTATCGTAATGAGTGAGCTCTTGGCAACTTTGTTAATTATTTCGTCCATAGATGCTGAATTTTGGACAAAAATAAAGTTTAATTTTTTTGAAAAACACATTTAATCAAGAAATATTTCAAATTGCTTAAAATCCGAATGATTGATGTTTTATTCTTTGAAAAATCCTTAAAAATCAGAATTTCAAGGTTTTTAAGTTGAAGAAAATGGATTGATTCACTTTAAAAATTAACACAATGATGATATGATATTCTTCATTTTTGTACAAAATATACGATAAAGGTTTTGTTATCAATGAAAAATGATTTAGTTTAGCAACTCAGATAGTTGCGATTTTAACATTTATTAAAACAATTAAAAAATATATAGAATGAAGCGAAAAATGTTATGGAGTAGCACAATGTTGCTACTATTTGTGAGCATTATGGCGCAAATCACCGGTAAGGTGCAAGATGATTATGGTCCGCTACAAGGTGCACTTGTTACCATAGTGGGGACCAATACTTCGGTAGAAACAGATGCCGAAGGTGCGTTTAGCATTCCTGGTAAAGTGGGGGATGTACTAGACATTACAAATCCTATTACATTTAGCCAGAAAACTTTCCCTGTTAAGTCATTAAAAATGGGAGTTCTTAAGTTGAACGAAAAAGAAGTGAAGCTTGATGTCGTGGTTGCGTTTGGTAAACAAAAGAAAGAGAATTTGACAGGTTCTGTTTCTGTTGTGGATTCCAAAGCATTCGAAAGCAGACCAGTATCTAATGCTGTACAAGCTTTGCAAGGTAAGGTAGCAGGGATGAATTTTGATGTGGGAAGTTCAGGAACTGAGTTGGGAAGATCTCCTTCGATAAATGTGAGGGGAACAGGAACGCTTGGTGTTGGCTCATCAGCAAGTCCTTTGGTTTTGATTGATGGGGTAGAGGGTGATTTCTCATCGCTCAACCCACAAGATATTGAAAGCATTTCGGTGCTAAAAGATGCAGCTTCGTCCTCATTATATGGGTCGCGTGCGGCTTTTGGTGTTGTTTTAGTTACCACAAAATCAGGGAAGGAGGGGAAAGTTTCCATTTCTTACAACAATAGTTTAAGATACAGCTCGCCCACACTTGTCCCTAAGTTTTTGGATTCTGAGACATTTATGCATTACTTAAATGAAGCTTATAGAAATAACTCTGCCGCTTCGGGCGATAGATTTAATAAGTCTCAAATAGAAAATGCGATTAAGTATAAAAACGGGGAGATTGATTATGCCACAGCATTTGACCCAAGCTTGGGAGTCTGGGAAACAATCAAAGCTTGGGACAATGTAGATTGGTATCAGCAAATGTACAGAGCTTGGGCGCCATCGCAAGAGCATAACTTATCCATCAACGGTGGGAATGAGAAGGCTACCTACTACCTCTCTGCGGGGTATTTAGGGCAAGAAGGGCTTGTGAGATATAATACAGATACTTATGATAGAATTACCCTTAACGCAAAATTTACGGCTAATTTAAAATCTTGGCTGAAACTACAATATCAAAGCAGATTTACCAGAGAGCTAAACGGAAAATCCTCTTACTTAGCAGGTGCTGCTGCTAGCTTCTACGAGGACATCGTTAGAAAATGGCCAATGTTCCCAGTCAAAGATACCAACGGGAATTATATCTATGGCAACGGAATCGGAGAGCTTGAAATGGGAAGGTACAAAAGAGAGAGAGACCTTTTGAACCAGCAAGTGAACCTCACCATTACTCCGCTCAAAGATTGGAACATTTATGCAAACTTCTCTTACAGAACAGATACTGACTTTGAGAATAGATACTATATGCCACTCTATCAATATGATGACAAGGGGCGTGCCTCATTTGCTGCACCTAAATTTAGTATTTCCCCTTATGGGAACATCGCCCCAGGAATTTCATTCTTAGAGGAATTTGGCTATAAATCCAATTACTTTTCGCCAAACATCTATTCAGATTATACCAAATACTTTGGAAACCACACCGCTAAATTGACCGCCGGTTTCCAAGCAGAGGAGTTTAAAAATAGAGACATTAGAGCTAAAAGAAACGGAATCGTGAACAGAGATGTCATCGCGCTAGCCACTACTGATGGCGACCAAATGTATGTAGATGGCCGCTACAACGATTGGGCTACGGTGGGCTTCTTTGGCCGCTTGAACTATGATTATGATGCGCGCTACTTGGTGGAACTAAACCTCCGCTATGATGGTACAAGTAGATTCCTGCAAGACCAAAGATGGAACTGGTACCCATCTGTATCCTTGGGCTGGAATGTTGCCAGAGAAGGATTTTGGCAAAATCTAGGCGATATCTTCTCTAAAATCAGCGACTTTAAGCTCAGAGCCTCATATGGAGAGCTAGGAAACCAGTCTACAACAAATTTCTACCCATTCTACCAAACGATGCCATTTAAGCCCAATGTAGGTACTTGGCTAATTGATAATAAGCTCACCAATACGGCCTCAATGCCTCAATTAATCAGTGAGTTTTTAACTTGGGAGAGAGTAGAGACTAAAAACATAGGGCTAGACCTTAATGCCTTTAAAAATAGATTTAACTTAACCCTCGATTTCTTTGAAAGAAACACCAAAGATATGGTAGGGCCCGCAAGAGCGCTACCAGGCGTATTCGGTGCAAAAGTGCCAAATACCAACAATACAGATATGAGGTCTCGAGGATTTGAATTAGCCCTAGGCTGGAATGATAAAGTAGGCAAAGATTTTAACTACTCAATCAACGCTACATTGACTGATAGCCGCCAAACAGTGATAAACTACCCCAACGAAACAGGCTCCCTAAACACCTATTACTCAGGAAGAGAATTAGGCGAAATCTGGGGATTTGTAACCCACGGAATGGCTAAGACCGATGCTGAAATTAATGATTGGGTGAGCAAACACCGCCCCGAGTTCTACAATGGAAACTGGAGAGCTGGCGACATTATGTTCGAGGATTTAAACAAAGATGGCAAAATCGGTGTAGGAAGCTCAACTTTGGAAGACCACGGCGATTTGAAAATCATCGGGAACAGAATCCCACGATACAACTTTGGTTTAGACCTATTTGCGCAATACAAGGGCTTAGACCTTAGAATATTCCTCCAAGGTACGGCTAAGAGAGATTTAGACCTAGATAGCAAGGGCTTCTTAACGCCAAACACGCTCTTTACAGGTGCCAATACCCCGTATGATGGCGGTAAAACAAATCTATGGCCAGCCACAGGCTTTAAGGAGCATTTAGATTACTTCCGCCCAGAGGGCACCACCAGTCCGCTTGGGCCTAATGTAGATGCCTACTACCCAGCCCCATCATTGGGAGATTCTTACAAAAACTTCCCAGTGCCACAAACTAGATATTTGCAAAATGGCGCCTATGTAAGAGTGAAAAACATTCAGCTAGGCTACACCTTGCCAAAGAAATTAGTACAGAGCATCTATATGAACAGAGTGCGATTCTATATCTCAGGAGAAAACCTATTCACTTGGACAAAGCTCTCTTCGCTATTTGACCCCGAGGTAATCGGCGGCGCTAGCGGGCAAGGGAAAATGTACCCACTCTCCAAAGTAGTATCCACAGGAATTAGCATCAATTTCTAAAATAAAGTTTAAAATAATGAAGAAGATAAATAAAATAATAATCGCACTATTAGCCCTCTATTCGCTAAGTGCTTGTAACGATTTCCTAGACAGGGAACCCCTATCACAAGTAAGCCCAGATGCCTATTTTAACAACGCAGGGCAGCTATCCGCTTACACCTTAGATTTATACAAATCCTTCTTTTACACCAATAAAGATTACTCTATGGGGAATACTTTGCTGGACAACAATACCGATAACCAAGCAAAAAGAAACTCCTCAGATGATATATGGATTCCAGGTTGGAAGAAAGTGCCAAACAAAGCCTCCGTATGGAAACTAAACAATATCCGCAAGGTAAACTACTTCCTTGGCAAAGTACTCCCTAAATACAAAGCCGGAGAAATCGAAGGAAGCAAAGCAGAGATTAACCAAGCCATTGGCGAAGCCTACTTCCTAAGAGCTTACACATACTATGGCAAGCTCACCAAGCTAGGCGACTTCCCAATCATCAAGGAGCCGCTACCAGAGGATAGAGCGGAGCTCATCAAGCGCTCTAAAAGAAGCCCCAGAAACCTAGTAGCCCGCTTCATCTTAGAAGACTTAGACGAGGCCATAAAATACCTAAGCCCCAACCCCGTAGCCAATAAAAACAGAATAAGCCAAGAAGTAGCACAGCTATTCAAATCCAGAGTAGCCCTATACGAAGGCACTTGGCTCAAATACCACAGAGGCACCGCCTTTGTACCAGGGGGGCAAGGCTGGCCAGGAAACCCGCAAGATGTAAACTACCCCGATGGCTATGACAAGGAAATAGAATTCTTCCTTACCCAAGCCAAAGATGCCGCCGAGAAGGTAATCAAAAATGTAAGCCTCACCCCAAGCAACCACAAGGTTAAAAGCTTAGAAGTAGGAACCAACCCCTACTATATGATGTTTGCCGACACCGATATGGGCAAGTATGATGAGGTATTGCTATGGAGAAGCTATAATGTAGACCTCGCCGTAGCACACGCCACACAAGTATACCTAAAACTAGGAAGCCAATCAGGCTTTACACAAGGCTTGATGGACGCCTACCTAGACAAAAACGGAAAGCCCGTCTATAAAGACGCAACTATCCTCGCCTCCTACAACGACCCTAAAAAGCTCTCGACCAACCTCGCCAATAAACGAGACGAGCGCATTGCTATGTTTGTAAAGAAAAGAAGCGACCAATTCAATACCAATAAAAACACCTTCTACCTACCTAAATTCTCAGAAGGAGGAAACCTCTCTGCCACTGGCTACGAGATTAGAAAAGGCCTCGGCTTAGACCCCTACCCACAGCAGAATTCAGCACAAAAGAGTGTAAATGGCTGCTTGCTATTCAGGGCCTCCGAGGCGTACTTAAACTATATCGAGGCACAGTATGAGCTAGAAGGCAATGTAAGCAACGAATCTGCTGCCTACTGGGCAGCCCTTAGAGAAAGAGCTGGCGTGCTTACAGATTATAAGGTAACAGATAAAAACACGGACTTAGACCTAGAAGATGACTTTGCCGTGTACTCCGCAGGGCAAAAAGTAGAGGTTACCCTCTACAACATTCGCCGCGAGAGACGCTGCGAGCTTGTAGCAGAAGGCTTGCGTATGGACGACCTGAAAAGATGGCGCGCACTAGACCAAGTGAAAAACTACCAAGTGCGAGGTATTAAAATCTGGGAGTGGTTACAGCCTGGTGTGCTAAACAGCAATGAGCTTAAAAACTTCTCAGACCTCAGATACGAGCCTGCCAAATCCCCCAATATGTCTAGCCCAGATATCGGCCCATACTTCTACATTTACAGAATCAAATCAGACAACCGATTCTATGAGGGCTACACTTGGGTAAAAGCTCACTACTATGAGCCAATAGCCTTTGAGGAATTGCAGCTAGCTGCCCCAGATGGCAACCCGAACAACTCCGTGATTTACCAAAACCCAGGGTGGCCAACCCTAGCAGGAGGCGTTGCCGAAATTAATTAATCTAAGATTGTTCAGATACTTTCACCGCCGTGCGCTTTGCGCACGGCGGTTTTTATTTTTATTACACAAGTGTTCCCCCGCGTGCAGTGCGAGTGTTCCTCCGCGTGTAGTACGAGTGTTCTCTCGCGTGTAGTACGAGTGTTGTCCCGCGTGCAGTATGAGACAGACACCCCGTTAGCCCCGTAACGGACACCTCGTTAGCATAAGGCAATACATCGTTGCTCGGTAAGGCGTTTTTATTTATACCTTATTATATATAGAAAAGCAATCGCCTAAGTATTTAAACTTAATCCCCAAATATGATTTATTTTCATTTATTGATAGGGAATACCTCCTTAGCCTAAGGCAAAGGGAACTTCGTAGCCTAATACGAAACACCTTTATAGCCTAATGCGAAAGCCCTTCGCCTGTGTGAGTGGTGTAGCGCCATACGCCCGATCGGTGCGCGCGATTGCCCTAAGGTGCGCGGGTGTTGCTTTGTAAGGAAATATTCATTCAGAGCCTTTTTTATACTGAAAATTGCGCGTAATTTTGCCTTAATTTATTCAAAAGTCAAAGCCGTGTATAAACATCGTATCGCCTTGCTCTTAGGCATATTATTGATTTCTGCCTACCCCGTACTGGTGAAATATATGGAGGGCTTGGCAAGCATTTCGGCATTTTATCGGGTGCTGGTGCCTGCTGTGTGCCTTTTGCCTGTTTTGTTTTTTAGCCCAAGGGAGAAAATTCCACAAGGTAAATACCTTATAGGCACGCTGGTGTGTGGGGTGCTTTTTGGCTCAGACATATTTTTTTGGAACTTAGCCATTGCGGGCTCCAATGTTACGCAAGCCACCTTGCTCACCAATTTAGCCCCGATATTTGTGGGCATATTTGCCTTTTTGTTTTTGCCCAATAAGCCCAAGCGGAATTTTTGGTTAGGCGCGTTGGTGGCTTTCGTGGGAATGATTGTTTTCATTGGTTGGGAGGTGTTTGTCAATCTTTCGGTAGATGTTTATTTTATGATGGGCTTGCTTTCGGCGCTGATTTATTCGGTGTACATTGTGCTTTCCAAACTGGTGCTTGCAAGGGTTGAGGTGCTGCCTTATATGGCGCTCAATAGCCTTTCGGCGAGTTTTACTTTGGGGGTGCTAAATCTTTTTAGCCACGAGCGTTTCACGGGGTTTAGTAGCCGTGATTGGCTTTTGCTATTTTTGGGCGGATTGTTTTGCCAGCTCATTGCGTGGGCGCTCATTAGCTACGCTACCAAAAAAATGCGAGCCACTAGAATTTCATTAAGTTTATTAAGCCAAACGGTTTTTGCCGCACTGATGGCTTATGCTGTATTAAACGAAAAGCCCACAACCGAGATGCTCCTCGGGGGGCTTATTATTCTTATAGGGATTGGAATCACTTTTATAGAGCCTAAGGCTTAAAGCTCGCAGGCTTGCCATAAATTATCTTGGGGCAATGGTGCGGTGATGCTGATTTGCTCCTTGCTCACAGGGTGCTGAAAGCGGAGGTGCCGCGCGTGCAGGTGAATGCCTCCATCTTTATTGGAGCGCTCGGCACCGTATTTTAAATCGCCTTTGATGGTGGCGCCAATCTTTGCCATTTGCGCCCGAATTTGGTGCGAGCGCCCAGTTTCTAGCTCAATTTCAAAAAGCCAATAGCGGTCTAGCTTCTTGATTAATTTGTAGTGCAAAACGGCTTTTTTGGCTCCCTCGGTAGCGCGCGGAAACACGGTAACGGTGTTGTTTCGGGAATTCTTTTTCAGGTAATGGGTCAGTGTACCTTCGGTGGGTTGTGTAGGGGCGAGGGGTGTGCAGAGCGCCCAGTATACTTTATCCACCTTTCGGGTTTTAAAGAGTTCATTCATTCGGCTGAGGGCTTTGCTTGTTTTGGCATACACGATGGCGCCACTGGTTACACGGTCGAGCCGATGGATTAAGCCTAAGTATACATTCCCAGGCTTGTGGTCTCTGATTTTGATGAAGTTTTTGATGTCTTCTAGTAGGCTTTTATCACCTGTTTTATCGCCTTGCACTAATTCGCCACATTTTTTATTGACGATGATAAGGTGATTGTCTTCGTATAAAATATTGAGCTCAGTGGGCATAGTGTGGGTTAATAGCTTTCAGATTCATTGGGGAAATGGTTGGCCTTTACATCTTGCACATATTGCGAAACGGCACCAGTGATTTGCTTGCCTAAGTGGGCATACTGGCGCAGGAATTTGGGTTTAAAGCCCTCGTTCATACCAAGCATATCTTGCAATACCAAGACTTGCCCATCGCAGTGCGCCCCCGCCCCAATCCCAATGGTGGGAATGTTTAGGCTTTCGGTAACTTCTTTTGCCAATTGCGTTGGGATTTTTTCTAAAACCAAAGCAAATGCACCTAAATCTTGTAATAAAAGAGCATCTTTTTTCAATTTTTCAGCCTCGGCATTTTTCTTAGCCCTTAGAGCATAGCTCCCCAATTGATTGATACTTTGCGGAGTAAGCCCAAGATGCGCCATCACAGGGATTCCTGCCTGCACGATTTTTTGCACGGCTTCTGCAATTTCTGCCCCGCCTTCTAATTTTACAGCTTGGGCATTGGTTTCTTTCATAATTTTAATGGCAGAGTCCAAGGCTTTATCAGAGTTAGACTGGTAGGTTCCAAAGGGCATATCTACCACCACCAGCGCCCGCGAAGTGCCACGCACCACACATTGGGCATGGTAAATCATTTGCTCAAGCGTAATGGGCAGAGTAGTTTCGTGCCCCGCCATTACATTCGCAGCAGAATCACCGACCAAAATCGCATCTAGCCCACCTGCATCTGCCAATTGTGCCATGGTGTAATCGTAGGCAGTGAGCATTGCAATTTTATCTTTCCCTTTGGAGTTTCTTAAAATTTCAGTTGTGATTTTTTTTATTTCCTTATTTACTGACATTCTTTTTTTGGTTTAAAGGCACAAAGGTAAGAAATTTGCAAGCATAATCGCTATGATGGGAAATTTGAAAAAACTTAAAGGCTTATATTTTTGGCTAATCATTTATTTAATCATTTGGGCATTAAAGCATTCAGAGTTCTTTACGCAGTCGCTTTATACGCAGTGGTATGCCTTTTTTTATCCGCTATATACACGGGCATTTGGTTGGGTGTTTTTTTCAGTGGGGGATTTCGTGTATTTATTTGTAGCCTTATTTTTAATACAGTTCATTTATTGTGGGCTAAAACTTATGGTGCAGAGAAACGGGCAGTGGCTTCACTTCCTCAATAAAATATTATGGCTCACGGGGCTGATGTATGCCAGTTTTCATTTTCTATGGGCGTTTAATTATTACAAAAAGCCGATTTTCGAAGAGATGCGCCCTGCTGATACCACGGAATTGAAAATCATAGCAAATGATATTTTGGCTAAGACAAAAGCACAATCGCAGTGGGTGCCGCGCAAGCCATCGGGTGAGATGCTATTTGTGCCACAGGCGTTTAATTCCTTAATTCAAGATTCAATTCAGGGGCTTCACGCATTGAATTTGCCGTTTAGAGAAATGCCTAAGCGGCGCAAGAAAAATAGCATTTATAGTTTTGCAATGCACTACATGGGCGTGAGTGGCTATTACAATCCGTTTACTGCCGAGGCACAGATTACGCAGGGTTTGCCTTCTGTGAGTCAGCCCTTTACTATGGCACACGAGCAGGCGCACCAGATGGGCTATGCTTTTGAGAGTGAGGCTAATTTTGTGGGGTATTTGGCCTGTGTGCAGAGCCCTAGTCCTGCCTTGCGCTATGCAGCAAATTACAAGGCTTTGCGCTATGTTTTGCGTGCCATTTACCCAAAGGATTCTACATTTGTGAGGCAAAAGATGCAAGCCTATTCGCCAGAGATGCAGGCGGATTATCAAGCCGAGCTAGATTATTTTAATAAATATAATAGTGCGGCAGATAAGGTGTTTAGCGCTATGAATCACCAATATTTAAAGGCTAATAATCAAGCGGAGGGCTTGGAGAGTTATGGCAAATTTGTAGCCCTTTTAGTAGAATATTACCGCTTACAAAAGCCCTAATCCTATCTATTCCGAAGCACTATGATATAGGTTCTGAACCGTTATGATATAGGTTTTGAACTACTATGATATAGGTTCCGAAGCACTATGATATAGGTCTTGAACCACTATGATATAGGTTCTGAAGCACTATGATATAGGTCTTGAAGCACTATGATATAGGTTTTGAACCACTATGGTATACGTTCCGAAGCACTATGATAAGTTTAATCCAATAAGTTTTTTAGATTTTCAAGCTCGGCTTTTATTTTTTCAAGTCTAAAGATAATAGAGGTTTCTTCCTCAATTTTTTCCTTGTTCTCTAAGGCGATTTTAGCCCCCTCGAGCGTGTAGCCTTTTTCTTTGACTAAATGATAAATGACTTTTAAATTTTGAATATCCTCTGGTGTGAAGTAGCGATTGCCCTTCCGATTTTTTTTCGGTTTTAAAATATCAAATTCTTTTTCCCAAAACCTTAATAGCGAAGCATTCACACCGAAGGCTTCAGCAACTTCGCTGATTTTGTAATACAATTTCTCGGGAAGTTCAATATTCATTCTTTGGCTTAATCTAGAGAGATATTCATTTGTCTGGAAGCTTTATAGAGCTCGTTAAATTCATCTGGACTCACCTCTTGATTAAAGAAGTGAATAGGGTCCACGCGTTCCCCATTTTTGTGAACTTCATAGTGCAGGTGCGGGCCAGATGAAAGCCCAGTGCTACCCACAAAGCCGATGACATCGCCACGCTTTACGGCCTGCCCAGCTTGCACCTTGATGCGGCTCATATGCCCATACACCGTTTCATAGCCATAGCCGTGGTTTATAACAACCACATTCCCATAGCCTCCCGACACGCCAGCTTGTTTCACCGTGCCATCGCCTGTGGCATAAATCGGAGTCCCAGGGCTTGCTGCAAAATCTACTCCCCAGTGCATTTTTCCGATTTTCAAAATAGGATGAAGGCGCATTCCGTAGCCAGACGCGATATGTTTTAAATCCTTATTAGCTATTGGCT
Organism: Ornithobacterium rhinotracheale; assembly: GCF_022832975.1. Lineage (NCBI taxonomy): Bacteria > Pseudomonadati > Bacteroidota > Flavobacteriia > Flavobacteriales > Weeksellaceae > Ornithobacterium > Ornithobacterium rhinotracheale. The sequence goes on from NZ_CP094846.1 coordinate 203,015, forward strand.
GAATGGCGGGTAAATGACGAAACATTTCATCTTTCTTTTTTGCAGATTCCACGATTTCGTCAAGAGATTTGGATTGAACGACCAATCTTTTATTAATAATGTCTAAGTTTTTGCTAGTTTCTTTGACCAATTCCCCGTAAGTGAGCGACGAGAAATCTGCGTAGCGATCTACACCCCCAAAACCCGCTTTTCTGATGTCTTTGTCGATCGGAGCAAGTTCAAAAAACGAACGATATACATATTCGTCACGGCTTTCTAAATCTTCGAGCACCTTTTGCGTCTTTTTAAATTTCTTATTTAAAACTTTGTATTGCAGTTCCATTTTCTCAAGCTCGTTGGCCAATTTAGCTTGATTTGCATTTTTAGGCTGAATTAAATAATGGTAGCCCAAGAAAATCCCGATGCCAGAGAAAAATAATGTAAGAAATATAACGGAAAATATTAATTTTGCCTTGCTAGTTTTTGATGATTCAACGGGGAGATATTCCCCTTTTTCAGAATCGTAATAAAAATGTTTTTTACTCATGGTAATATCAATTTTTAGCCGTGTTTTGCTATCTTTGCAACCACGTATTTAACAAAGAAAAGATTTTTAAACTGCAAACCGAGTTAAAAAACTCCTAAAGCGTAATAAATAGAATTTTAAAATGATGAAATCTAACGAAATAAGAAGCAAGTTTTTAGACTTCTTCGCCTCCAAAAAACACGAAATTGTAGCCTCCGCGCCGATTGTTTTAAAAGACGATCCTACCCTTATGTTTACCAATGCGGGGATGAACCAATTTAAGGATTTTTTCCTCGGTCACCAGCAGTCGAAATTTCCGCGCATTGCCGATACGCAAAAATGTTTGCGCGTTTCTGGTAAGCATAATGATTTAGACGATGTAGGGAAAGACACCTACCACCACACCATGTTTGAGATGCTTGGAAACTGGTCTTTTGGGGATTATTTCAAAAAAGAGGCCATCGCGTGGGCTTGGGAATTGCTTACCGAAGTTTACAAAATCGATAAAAATCAGATTTATGTTACCGTTTTTGAAGGCGATAAAGAAGACGGAACGCCTTTTGACCAAGAGGCTTACGATTGCTGGAAAGAACATATAGATTCAGCTAGAATTTTAAACGGAAACAAAAAAGATAATTTCTGGGAAATGGGTGCGAGCGGCCCATGTGGTCCGTGTTCAGAAATCCATGTAGACATTCGCCCGCTGGAAGAAAGACAAAAAGTAGATGGGAAAACTTTAGTAAATAAAGATCACCCGCAAGTTATCGAAGTTTGGAATTTGGTATTTATGGAATTTAACCGTAAAGCCGATGGCAAATTAGAAAAATTACCAGCCAAAAATGTGGATACAGGCATGGGATTTGAGCGTCTTTGTATGATTTTACAAGGAAAAACTTCCAACTATGATACCGATGTTTTCTCAGGTTTAATCAAGCAATTAGAGCAAATTTCAGGCGTAAAATATGGTCAAGACGAAAAAACAGACATTGCAATTCGCGTGATTGTAGACCATGTGCGTGCAGTTTCGTTTGCCATTGCAGACGGGCAATTGCCGTCTAACAACGGAGCTGGATATGTAATTCGTAGAATTTTGCGCCGCGCGATTCGTTACGGTTTTACTTTCTTAAATCTTAAAACCGAATTTATTTATAAATTAGTTGAAACGCTAAAAGATGAAATGGGCGAAGCCTTCCCAGAATTGGTGAAGCAATACGATGTCATTAAAAATGTAATTAAAGAAGAAGAAAGCTCGTTCCTTAAAACTTTGGATAATGGGCTTTTGATTCTCGATTCGATGATTGCTAGTGTAAAAGATAATAAATTAAGCGGAGCTAAAGCCTTTGAATTGTATGATACTTATGGATTCTCTTTTGATTTAACGCAGCTGATTGTTGCCGAAAAAGGAATTTCTGTGGACGAAGCGGAGTTTGAAAAAGAATTGGCAAAACAAAAGCAGCGTTCTAAAAATGCTGCAAGCCTTAAAACCGATGACTGGGTAGTGCTTGCGGACGATGATGAGCAAGAATTCATCGGATACGATAGCACAGAAGTAGATGTGAAAATCGTAAAATATCGAAAAGTAGAAAGTAACAAAAAAACATTTTATCAATTAGTGTTCAATGTTACGCCATTCTATGCAGAATCAGGCGGACAAGTGGGCGATAAGGGCGCGTTAATTGCCAGCAATGGCGAGCGTGTATACATCATCGATACCAAAAAAGAAAACAATCTGAGCGTGCACATTGTGGAAGAGCTTCCGTCTGATGTAAATGCACAGTTTAAGGCTGTTGTGGCAAAAGATTTACGCCAAAACACCATGGCAAATCACTCAGCGACACACTTGTTGCACCAAGCTTTACGCCAAATTTTGGGTACGCATGTGGAGCAAAAAGGCTCTAAAGTAGATGCCAAAAACTTGCGTTTTGACTTTTCACACTTTAAGAAATTATCGCCAGAAGAAATTTTGGAAGTAGAACATTTTGTAAACGAAAAAATCAAAGAAAAAATCGCCCTGCAAGAATTTAGAAGTATTCCAAAAGAAGAAGCTTTGGCTAAAGGTGCCATGGCACTTTTCGGTGAAAAATATGGCGATAATGTGCGTTTGATTCAGTTTGGCGAGAGCAAAGAGCTTTGCGGCGGAACTCATGTTCCCAATACGGCAGATATATGGTATTTTAAGATTCAAAACGAATCAGCGGTGGCTGCGGGAATCCGTAGAATCGAAGCTATCACAGGAGCCGAAGCACTTGATTATTTTAAAACCAACGAAGAAGAATTACGCCAAATTCAATCTCAATTAAATGTAAATAAAGAGCCACTAAAAGCGGTGGTTTCGTTACAAACCGAGAACGAAAAACTAAAAGCTGAAATTGAGCAATTAAAACGCGAGCAAGCCAAAGGCGTGAAACAAGAGTGGAAAAGCCAAGTAGTTGAAATAAATGGCATTAACGCAATCTTTGCGCGTGCCGAAATGGATAATGCACTCATCAAAGATTTAATATTTCAATTAAAAACTGAGCTGGAAAATGCCTTCATTGTAGTGGCCAATCTTTATGAGGGCAAAGCTACAATCTCCGTAGGAATTAGCGATGCCTTGGCCAAGGGAAAATCCTTGCACGCAGGAAATTTAGTGCGCGAGTGGGCAAAGGAAATCCACGGAGGTGGTGGAGGGCAGCCTACATTTGCCACCGCGGGCGGAAAATTACCAGAAGGTCTAGATAAAGTTTTAACTTTGGCCAAAGAAAAACTGGAAAATTTGTAGTACCAAGTTTATAAATGAAGTTAAAAAAAGTATTAATATTGAGCTCTGTCCTGTTTCTGGGCGGAGCTTTATTATTTTTATACGGTAGCTACAATCCCTCAGAAGTGGAGGGCTTCCCCAAGTGCCCAAGCTATTCGTTTTTAGGATTGTATTGCCCTGGGTGCGGCTCTCAAAGGGCTGTTTTTCAGCTTTTAAACTTTAATTTAAACCAAGCATTTAGGTATAATTCCCTGCTGGTGATTATGCTTCCGCTCGTCTTATACGCCCTCGGGGTAAAAGCCGCAAACTACATTTTTGGTACGCACTACCAAGTCCGAATACTCAATCACCACTTGTTTGCGAAGGCTCTTTTAGTCCTAGTCATCCTCTATTTTATTTTAAGAAATCTAGAAATTCAAGGCTTAGAATTTTTGCGCCCTCCGCTATAAAATCATTTCAAATTTTGTTTTTTCAAAAAGAAAATCTTACCTTAGGAAGCTCAACTTAAAAAAATAAATAAAAAATGATAAAAGCCTCAGAACTGCCACTAAACCCCGATGGGAGCGTGTACCATTTGAATCTATTGCCAGAAGACATTGCCGATACCATTATTCTCGTGGGCGACCCCGAGCGCGTGTCTCGTGTGTCTAAATTCTTTGATAAAGTAGAAATTCAGAAGCATAAGCGAGAATTTGTAACTCATACGGGTGTTAAAAATGGTAAAAGATTAACAGTTCTTTCTTCGGGAATTGGGACAGATAATATTGATATTGTAATCAATGAACTAGATGCGCTGGTGAATGTAGATTTGCATACAAGAGAGATTAAGGATGAAAAAAAATCGCTTAAATTTGTGCGTTTTGGCACATCGGGCACCGTGAATCCATCGATAAAAGCAGGGGATTTTGTAGCGTCTCGTTACACTGCAGGATTCGATGGGTTGATGAATTTTTATCCACAACACCAAAATTCACAATTTCAGGAGAAATTTTTAAAAGATTTTAAATACACCAGCATCCGCCCGATGGTTTACACTTCGGAATGCGATGCCGATTTATTGGAGTTGTTTAAAGACCATGTAGTCGTGGGCAACACAGGTTCGTTGTCAGGATTCTACGGTCCGCAAGGACGCCAAGTGCGTTTGCAGTCGCTCGATAATGATTTCTTAGACCATTTGCACGCTTGCGGATTAGATAATTTTGAAATGGAAACTTCAGCCATCTATTCGTTTGCCAAAATGATGGGGCATCACGCCTTGTCGCTCAATTGCATTATAGCCAACCGCACCACAGGCGAATTTTTAGAAAATTACAAAGAGTCTGTGAATAAGATGATAGCGCTTGGTTTAGATATTTTGACTAAATAAAATAACTATACAGACTATAAAAACTGAGATAGTGAAGTTAATCGTGCTGTCTCAGTTTTTTATTTTGGTATTTTTCAAAGAGGTAAATTTGTTCTTTAAATGAAAAATCATGTCTTTGGCAGAAATTAACAGATTAAAATTTGTAATATTTAAAAAAATGCTTAAACACACACACACACACACACACACACACACACACATGTAAATAATAAAGGCTTAAATCGTTGTGGGGAAATTTTTTTCCCTATGAAATTTATAGTGCAATCCCGACTTTCAAATTTTTTAAAAAATTTGAAAGTCGGGATTTTTTTGTCTGCGATGATAAACCAAAATAATATTTAATAAGATGAAAAAAGTACAATTTTTAAGTTTAGTTTTAGTGGCATTGAGTGCCATTTTGTTCATCTCTTGTAACAAAGATGATGATGGAGGAAATCCCGATGTTCAAAAAAATGAAATCTATGGAGAATGGGAGCTGTATTATGAATATGATGCTCATAATAAACAAGATAGAGAGTTTAAAAAGGGTTGTGGTGAGATTTTTAATTTCTATAAAAACAAAAAATTAACATTTTTGCCCAAATACAATAATTGTGAGGTAGGGGAGTTAGAAGAAGGAACATTTGAAATATCAGGTAATAAGATTATTATCACTGATGATAAAGGTGAGTCCAATTCTGTGGAAATTTTGAGGCTAGATGATAAATTTTTAGATTTAAAGTTCGAAGGCATTGCGGATGAGGGAACCCCTTATGAAAAGAAAACTTTTACAACTTCTAAATACAGAAAAATCCGTTAGTCATAAAAACCAAAGCTTTTGCTTTGGTTTTTTTCTTTTGGCCAAGGTAAATAAAAACCTTAAAAATTCATATTTTTGTGGTCTAAACTTATAAAAACCTAATAAAATGAAACCAGCCTTAGCCAAAGGAACCAGAGATTTTATGCCACAGGAGGTGCAGCGCAGACAATACATCATTCAGAAATTGCAAAAGAATTTCCAATTGTATGGTTTTGCACCGATTGAGACACCTGCTTTTGAAAATCTCTCAACACTCACAGGAAAATACGGAGAAGAAGGAGACCGCTTGATTTTTAAAATTCTAAAATCAGGGGATTTTTTACAAAAACTAAAACCAGAAGATTTATCGGCAAATCCCAATGCCGTGGCTCCCAAAATCTCGGACAAAGCCCTGCGTTATGATTTAACGGTGCCTTTTGCCCGTTTTGTGGTGCAGCACCAGAACGAGCTCAACTTCCCATTCAAGCGTTACCAGATTCAGCCCGTGTGGCGCGCCGATCGTCCGCAAAAAGGGCGTTTCAGAGAATTTTACCAGTGCGATGCCGATGTAGTAGGTAGCGAGTCGCTGTGGCAAGAAGTAGAACTTATTCAATTATATGATGCAGGATTTTCGGATTTAGGCTTGGAGGTAGAAATCCACTTAAACAACCGAAAGATTTTAAGCGGATTGGCAGAAGTGGCAAATATTTCTGAGCAATTGATTGATTTTACCGTAGCACTCGATAAGTTAGACAAAATCGGAAAAGCAGCCGTAGAAGAAGAAATGCTAAGCAAAGGAATTTCCCAAGAAGCCTTAAAAATCCTTTCGCCGATATTCGATATTTCGGGCGATTTTTCTGCACAATTGGAGCAATTAAAGCCTATTGTGGCCGATTCAGAAATTGGACTCAAAGGAATCGAGGAATTACAATTCATCAATGAGCAAGTGCAAGCTTTAGGGCTTAAAAAATCATCATTAATCCTAAATTTAACCCTTGCGCGTGGTTTGGATTATTACACAGGAGCGATTTTGGAAGTAAAAGCCAAAGGCGTAGAAATGGGCTCCATTGGTGGCGGCGGAAGATACAACGACCTTACGGGAATTTTTGGTTTAAAGAATATGCCTGGTGTGGGGGTATCGTTTGGTTTAGACAGAATTTATTTAGTGCTGGAAGAGCTAAACCTTTTCCCTGATTTCGCCAGCGAAAATAAGAAAATTTTATTTACCAACTTCGGCGAAAAAGAAGCACTCGCTGCAATGAAAGTGGTTCAAAAATTACGAAATCAAGGCATTTACACTGAGCTTTATCCCGAATCGGCTAAAATGAAAAAGCAATTTTCGTATGCCGACAAAGGAGCATTTACGCATGTTGCCATCATCGGGACCGAGGAGATGAACGAGGGCAAACTTTCGCTTAAGGATTTAAAAACAGGAGAGCAAGTAAGCATTTCGCAAGAAGAAATCCTTGAAAAATTCAAAGCCTAATTCAGTGGATTAAAAATGATAATTTAAGCCTTTTTCCTTTGTGAGAAAGGCTTTTTGATTATTGAAAATCAGTGATTTTTTTGGCTTAACAAACTTTAACGGCGATTGTGGAATATTATTTGTTAAAATATCAATGATTTTTATCAAATTTGGTACCACCCAAAATAAGAGTGCAAACTATGGCAACACAAGAAAACAATATGCAAGAGATATCTGAATTGGTTCAAGCACAAGCAGTTAAATTCGCTTCGTTGTCCAAAGAGCTTAAAAAAGTAATTTACGGACAAGATAGAATGGTAGAGAGCCTTTTGATTGGGCTGCTCTGTAATGGGCATATTTTGCTCGAGGGCGTGCCTGGTTTGGCTAAAACTTTAGCCATCAAAACCCTGTCAGACGCGGTACATGGAGCTTTTTCAAGAATCCAGTTTACGCCCGATTTGTTGCCGGCAGATGTCGTGGGAACTTTAATTTATAATGCCAAAGAAAACGATTTTGCGATTAAGAAAGGACCTATTTTCGCCAATTTTGTGTTGGCAGACGAGATAAACCGAGCGCCCGCCAAGGTGCAATCTGCGTTGCTTGAGGCAATGCAGGAAAGGCAAGTTACCATAGGCGATGAAACTTTTAGGCTAGAAGAACCATTCTTAGTACTTGCCACTCAAAACCCTGTGGAGCAGGAGGGGACTTACTCTTTGCCCGAGGCGCAAATGGACCGTTTTATGCTTAAAACCATCATCACCTATCCTGATTATGAATCTGAGCGCCAAATTATGCGCCATAATATCAATAATACTTTTCCCAAGATTCAGCCCATGATGGAAAAACACGAATTGCTCCAAGCACGAGAAGTGATTCAAAAAATCTATATGGACGAAAAAATCGAACAATACATTCTAGACATTGTAGCCTGTTCGCGCTATCCAAAAGATTTTCAATTACCTGAATTGAAGGAATATATAGAGTTCGGAACCTCGCCGCGTGGTAGTATCAACATGGCAAAAGCCGCTCGCGCCCATGCATTCCTAAAAGGCAGAGCCTATGTGGTGCCAGAAGATGTGCGTGCCGTGGTGAAAGATGTTTTGCGCCACCGTATCGGAATCACTTACGAAGCCGAAGCAGAAAACATTAATTCAGATATGATTATAGATAAAATTGTAAATAAAATTCCATTGCCTTAAAAAAGAAAGACTAGCGTGGACGCCAAAGAATTAATCAAAAAGGTTCGCAGAATAGAAATTAAATCTAGGAGAGCCAGCAATCACTTGTTTATGGGCGAGTATCATAGCTCGTTCAAGGGGCGAGGCATGATTTTTTCGGAGGTGCGTCCGTATCAATTTGGCGATGATGTTCGCAATATTGATTGGAACAAAACGGCACATTTCAACGAGCCGTATGTAAAGATTTTTGAAGAAGAAAGAGAACTTTCCTTGATGCTTGTGGTAGACATCAGTGGCTCCAATCAGTTTGGGACACGCAAGCAATCCAAGAAAGACACCATGGCTGAAATTTGTGCCACTTTGGCATTTTCGGCACTTTCAAACAACGATAAAGTAGGGCTTTTGCTCTTTAGCGATGAGGTGGAGCTTTATTACCCGCCTCAGAAAGGGAAGCACAATATCCTGAAAATCATTCGCGCCCTTGTGGAATATGAACCAAAAAGCGCTAAAACCGACATCTCGAAAGCCATAGATTATTTAATCAAAACCCAAAAACGCAAATCATTGATTTTCCTAATCTCAGATTTTAACGATGATTGTTACCAAAAGAGCATTCAAGTTTTAGCCAAAAAACATGAATTAACGGGAATTCGTGTCTACGACGAGAAAGAAGAAGAACTTCCCGACATTGGCTGGGTGCACATGCACGATATAGAAACGGGTGCCGAAAAATATGTAAACACTTCGTCTAAAAAAGTGCGAATCCAGTACGCAGAAAATGCTAAAAAGCACCGAAATCAGTTTTTTTCAAGTTTAAAGAATGCAGGGGCGGGAATCATAGAAGTGGCTACCGAGTCCGACTACAACCGATCTTTGCTTAATTATTTTAAAAGCCATAAAAACCGATAAAAAACCATGAAAAATAGGATTTTACATATCATCGTTTGTCTTTTGGCTTTTCCAGTTTGGGCACAGGTCTACACCCAATTGTCGCCCGATAGAATTTTAATCGGGGACACAGCAAGTTTACAAATTGAATTTAAAACCCCGAGTGACGCCAAAGTGGAATTGCCGATGCTTGGCGATTCGCTTGGAAAATATTTAGAAATCGTCAATAAAAAAATTGATTCTACGTGCGAAGGCAATCAAAAAAAATATAAACAAACCATCACGCTCACGGGCTTTGAAGAAGGCAATTTTCTGGTTAAATCCTTGCCCTATGTGATTGATGGCAAAACGATACTTTCAGACACACGAGAGCTCGGTGTGGAAATGCCCGCAATTGATACCACTTTGCAAAAAATGTATCCCATAAAAACGATTATGCCCGAGCATATTTCGTGGTGGGACCGTAACAAAAAATACCTTTGGTATATGATTGTGGGTGGCATTATGCTCATCGCACTTTTGATAGTTGCTTTTTTGTATTTAAAGGAGCTACGCCGCAAGCGATACATCAGCACACCGCTTTTGCCACCGTATGAGGAAGCTTTGCAGAATTTAAAGAAATTAGATGCTTTAGGATTATTAGAAAAACAAGAATTTAATCAATATTATACCGATTTAAGTTTTATTGTGCGTCGTTATTTTTCGCGCCGATTCGAGTTTCCTGCCCAAGCTTTGCTTAGCACGGATTTGCCCGAATATATGAAAAACAAAGAATTTTTAACCCAAGAAGAAAGTGCCGAATTATACAATTTCTTGACCGATGCCGACCGCGTGAAATACGCCAAAGCAACTTTAAGTCCAGAAAAAAATGCATTTTACAGAGATTGGGCAGAAAAAATTATCGAAAAAACAAAACCTTTGGTCGAGGAAGTAAAAGACCATATTTAAAAAAATGAGCCACATAGAATTTGCAAATCCTTGGTTTTTATTACTTTTAGCATTGGTTCCGCTGATGCTACTAGGACGCTTGTTGCATCGAAAAAAGCAAAATCAAGCATTGCAAATGCCAAGTCTATCGGCATTTCGTTCGGGCGATTCTTGGTACCGATGGGTGCAGCCCGCCTTGTATGCTTTGCGACTTTTAGCCATAAGTTTATTAATCATCGCTTTGGCTCGTCCGCGCAAGGTAGAAATCAGCACACATGTGCGTTCCGACGAAGGGGTAGACATTATGATGGTGGTAGATGTCTCGCTGAGTATGCTTGCGCGAGATTTAAAACCGACTCGTTTAGAAGCACTGAAATCCGTGGCAGAAGATTTTGTAAAAAAACGCCAAACCGATAGAATTGGGGTGGTGATTTATTCAGGAAGTGCGGTAAATACTGTGCCACTCACGACAGATAAATCGGTGCTGGTGCAAGCGGTGAAAGATTTAGACAATGATGATAATCTCATCCCCGGTACAGCCATAGGCGTGGGCTTGGCAACGGCGATTAATCATTTGGAGCATTCTCAGGCTAAAAGTAAAGTCGTACTGCTGATAACCGATGGGGGCGAAGATGTGAATTTTTATGATTCCAATGCCGTGTACATCAGTCCGCAAGAGGCAACCAAAATTGCCAAAGAAAAAGGAATTAAAGTCTATACCATTGGGATTGGGACTACCGATTATGTTTTGCCGCCGATTGGTGCAGAAAATATTCCGCAGAGCAAATTAAAATTAGACGAGAATTTGCTTAAATACATTGCCAATAATGCCAATGGTTTATATTTTAGAGCCACCGACAACGAGCGATTGAAAGAAATTTACGAAGAAATCAATCAATTAGAGAAATCAAAAATCAACGAAACCAAATATTACGACTACACCGAATATTATCGTGCATTTGTCGTGTGGGCATTTATTTTGCTGTGTATAGAAATCCTTTGTAGAACTTTAATTTTTAAACAATTGACAGAATGAGTTTTAGCACTCCCGCATATGGTATGCTTTTTATAGCCGTGGTACTTGCCGCTTACTTTTTGTGGCGTTTGTGGCAATGGCGTAAGCGTGCGTTGCGCTCCTTTGCCGATCCGCATTTGGTACCTCAATTGTTGAAAGGGCGAAGTTCTAGATTTTTGCAAATTAAAAATATTTTCTTGCTTTTAGCCCTGTTTTTTATGACGATTGCCTTGATGGGTCCACAATGGGGCGAGGAAGAACAAAAACTTAAACGAGAAGGCATAGATTTGGTTTTTGCGCTGGATTTGTCCAATAGCATGAACGCTGAAGATATTGCACCTTCGAGAATAGATAAGGCTAAAAAATTTATCCATAGTTTTCTGAATCAATTAGGCGGTGATCGTGTGGGGTTGGTTGTTTTTGCAGGAGAGGCATATGCTATGTCTCCGCTCACTACCGATTATACCTCGCTTAATTCTTCGGTTTCGGCATTGGATACAGATTTACTTTGGAACCAAGGGACTAATTTCTCGGCTGCGATAGATAAATCCTTGCAAGTTTTGGGTAAAAATCCACAAACATCAAAAGCCATTATTTTGATTTCTGATGGTGAAGACCACGAAGAAGGCGTTTCAGATGCCATAGATAAAGCTAAAGAACAACACACCGAGATTTTCACTATGGGAATTGGTGGCGATAGTCCTGTGCCGATCCCGATGTATGATTCTTATGGCGCGATGGAATACAAAACAGATGATAATGGGAAAACCGTTTTGTCAAGTTTTCATGGCGAGGAGTTGCGTAAAATTGCCGAAAAATCACAAGGAGCTTACATTAAAATTGAAAGTGTGAATCAAGCGATTAAGAAGCTAAATGCCGCTTTGAGCAATTTAGAGAAGAAATCATCGGCAGAGATTTCAAGCAGAAACAAAAAACAACAATTTCAATATTTTGTAGCATTATCGCTTTTATTTTTATTTATATATACTTTAACACCGACTAAATTGAGAAAAAACTAAATTTGTAATAATAAGAATGAAGATATTTACTCCTTTAGTGCTGAAAAAAATACTTTTTTTAAGCCTTGTAATCTGCCTGCATTTTACTTTTGCACAAACTTTACAAGAGAGGGAAGCTATCGCTAAAGGTAACAGATTTTACGAAGATAAAAATTACGAATCGGCGATTGTAGAATATTCTAAAGTACTCATTACGGGTGCAAATAATGTAAAAGCTAATTTCAATTTAGGAAATGCCTATTACCAGACCAAGCAATATCAAAAGGCTGTAACACATTTTCAAAAAGCTGCCGATTATAGTTTAAATACCAAAGACAAAGTCGATGCCTATCACAATTTAGGCAATAGCTACATGCAGCAAAAAAATTATGACCAAGCGATAAAATCGTATAAAAAAGCACTCCGTATTGATCCTAAAGCAGATGCCACACGCTACAATTTAGCTTTAGCCATAAAACTGAAAAGTAAGAATAATAATACCAATCCAAAAGACTTGCTCAAGCCTTCGGAATTTGCTAAAAAAATTAAAGCTCAAGCCGATGCTTTAGCCGAAAAAGGCCTATTTAATCAAGCTTTGCAGTTGATGCAGGGAGCCATGGCAAAAGATTCAACCGTTAAACATTTCGAAAATTACATCAACAAATTGCAAGAAATCACTATATTAGACAGCTTAAAGTAATGCAGCTATGAAAAGAATACTCAGTTTGCTCGTTTTTTTATCATTTGTTTGGGGCTATGCCCAGACAAGCGAGGAGTATTTTGTATCATCGGCAAACCTTTTTTTGCAGAACAAAAATAGTGAGGCACTGAGTCGCGTTACCGAAGGGCTAGAGAAGTTTCCAGATAGCAAGAAACTGCAAGCTTTAAAACAAAAATTAGAGCAACAACAAAAAGACGACAAAGAACAGCAGGAAAATCCTGATAAAGACCAACAGCAGAAAAAAGATAATCCAGAAAAAGATAAAGGCGACCAAAAAGGTGAAAACAATGGCGAGCAAGGCAAAGGTCAAAACGACCAAATGCCGCAAGCTCCAGAACAGGAAGAAAAGCCCAATGGTAGCCCGCAGGATTTTTTGGAAAAAGAAAGACAAGCTAATCGCTTAAAAGCACTACAAGAACAAGAAAAATTGACTAAAAGAAGAATGATGATGGGCGAGAGTAGAGCCAAAGCGGGTAGAAAGGCTAAAGACTGGTAAAATTATTATGAAAATAGAAAAATATCTCTTCGCACTGTTTAGTTTACTGAGCTGTTTCGGCTACGGTCAGTATTCCTTTACGGCGGTTCCGAATAAGGATCGTGTGCAAGTGGGAGAGGATTTTGAACTCAACTTTGTAATCACTTTAAGCGATAATGCAGATATTGGTAATATAAAGTATCCATCGTTCAATGGTTTAAAAATGATTGGTCGCCGACAAGGGCAACAAATCAATATCATTAATGGAGAAAAAACCATTCAAAATATTGAAACAATAATTCTTCGTGCCGAAAAAAAGGGCAAAATTAAAATTAGTAGTGCATCGGTAAAGATAAATCATCGTCATTTTGAAACCTCTCCAGTATATATTACTGTAGTAGATGCTCCACGCGTGGTGCAACGAAGCAATTACAGCAATCAATTGGTGTTTTTAGATTTGGATTTATCCCAAAATTCGGCTTTCCCCAATGAGCCTATTTACGCCACGCTTAAGCTATATGCCAAGTCTTTTGAGGCTTTGCGTAGGCGATCAGATGTAGGCGCTCCTATTCTGGATAACTTTGAGGTAAAGCAAATCAATTTGCCAAACAATGATTATCGCGACATTAAACAAGAAGTGTACAATAATCAGACTTATGTGTCGGAGGTCGTAGGAAAATACATTTTACTCCCCCAAAAAACAGGAAATTTAGATATTCGTCCTTTCTTGATTCATGTGGCAATTCCGATTGATTTCTTTGACGAGAAAATTGTGGAATTATATTCTCCAGTAAAAAGCGTAGATGTGAAAAACTTCCCAGCACACGCACCTAAAACTTTTAATGGAGCCGTGGGGAGTTTTGCCCTTAAAACATATGTGCAAAAAAAGAATTTAAGACAAAATAAAGCCTTTGAAATCGAGGTAGAACTTGAGGGCGAAGGAAGTTTTTCGACTATAAGCCTTCCAAAACTTAAACTAAACAAAGAATTGGAGGTATATCCACCACGCCGTAGAGAGGCATTCAAGCCGCTTAACGGCACCGAAAAAGGCAAAATAGTAGATAGCTATGTCGTGGTGCCACAATACGGAGGAACTTATGATATTCCGTCGGTGGAGTTTACTTATTTTGATTTAGATAAAAAGAAATATGTTACCTTGCATTCCAACGCAGAGCAGGTGCAGGTAGAGGGAGAGCCAAATGAAAATCCTATAATTGATGATTCGCTCTCGATGACAATCCCTATGGATAGCACGGCGACAATTGATACTCCTAGGGAGGAGGCTCGTAGCAATACGCCAAAATTAAATAAATCTACCAAAGTAATACCTGCAGTGGCAACAAACGATGCAGAAAGTGAAGATACAGCAAATTGGTGGCCGTGGGTATTGGGCTTAGGTTCTATAATCTTAATAATACCATTATTCTTTTTATTCCTCAGAAAGAAAAAGACTAAAGAGGAAGTGGCCACGCCAATCATTACGCTAAAAGACATCAAAAACGATTGGAATAACGCCACAGCAAATCAATCAGGTGCAGACTTTTACCGCGAGACCGAACGCATTTTGCAAGAAATTGTGCAGCTCTATACTCAAGAACCAAGCACTAAATCTGAGGAGGAAGCAGTAGCCATTTTAAAAACGCATAAAAACGATAATTTTGCGGCAGCGTGGCAAGCCCTGTATCAAAAAGTGCAGATGGCGCAATATGCGGGTATCAACGAGGAACATCAGCGCGAAATTGCGGTGGCGTGCAGTGATTTAATCAAAAATATATAAAAATCGGATTTTCTATGAAAAAGAAATATTTAGCCCTTATTTTTTTAATTTTCTTCTTGGGTGCATTTGTCTTCAATGCGGTGTTATACGACACGCAGTTTGGATTTTTATCATCAGAAAACCTCTCGGCCGTCATAGGCGGTTGCGCGAGCATCTGCGGCTTTATTTTGAGTTTAGCGATGTTGAGGTTTTATCAGATTAAAGACAAATTAGACAATAAATGAAAAATGAAAAGAGCCTTTTTTGGAGGCTCTTTTTTTGTGTTTTAAAATAGACTTAAAAATCGTTTAAAATCGTTTTTTTCGAAACGAGTTTTAGCGTAAATCTTTTACAATTTTCTTGAGAATATCGATTTTTTCCCAATGGATTTCGGCCAAGAGATTCCAGATGCCATCTTCGCTCAATACGGCAGAATACACATCTTTATTGTCGGGATTTTGCACATCTTTTAAATATTGATTTCCGTAATATTCATCGAGCAATTCCAAGTTTTTTGCAATGCGGTCCATGGCTTGATTAAAGTCTTGCAACACTTTTAAATCCTCTTCGCAGGCTTCCATGCGTTTTTCGGCTTCTTTAAGCGATATTTCTTTCATGGCTTACTATTTTTTAATTAAAGTTTAAAGATAAAAAAATACGCCCAAAATGAGCGTATTTATTATTAAATTATTTTTTTGGATTAAAGCAAAACGATAGGTTGGTTACTTTTTACCACTTTACCAATTTCGTAAGCCTCTTCGCCTAGTGCTTTTAGGCTTTTAATGATGGGTTCGGCTTGCTCTGGCGCAACGGCAAGTACCATTCCCACCCCCATGTTGAAGGTTCCAAACATTTCATCTTCTGCGATGTTGGCTCTCTTTTGTAATTCTTGCATCACGGCAGGCACTTTAATGCTTGATTTTTGAATTTCTACGCCCAAACCTTTAGGCAAAATTCTCGGTACATTTTCAATTAATCCACCACCTGTGATGTGTGCAATCCCGTTGATTGTGTGTTTTTCAAGCAAAGAATTAATGGTAGCGCCGTATAATTTGGTTGGGACTAAAAGCGTTTCGTACAAAGGTTTTCCGTTCCATTCTTCGTTGAAATCGGTAAAAACTTTTCTTACCAAAGAAAAACCATTGCTATGGAATCCGCTTGATGGCAATGCGATTAAAACATCATTTGCCTTGATTTTAGACCCGTCGATGATTTCGTCTTTCTCTACCACGCCCACGCAGAATCCTGCTACATCATAATCCCCGATTTCGTACATGCCTGGCATTTCGGCAGTTTCTCCACCGATGAGCGAGCAATTGGTTTCTTTACAAGCTTTTACGATGCCTCCCACGATTTCGGCAGCCACATCGCTGTCTAGTTTTCCGCAAGCGAGATAATCCAAGAAGAACAAAGGTTTTGCTCCGTGGCACAAAATATCGTTGGCACACATGGCAAAGCAATCAATCCCTACGGTGTCGTATTTCTTAACATCCAAAGCGATGCGAAGTTTAGTCCCTACGCCGTCGGTACCACTTACCAAAATAGGATTTTTGTAGTTTCCAAGTTCGTAGAATGCACCAAAAGAGCCAATCCCATTCAATACATTGGGAGTGTGTGTTTGGGCTACTGCATCTTTGATTTTGTGTACCGTTTGGTATCCTTCTTCTTTGTTTACGCCAGCGTCTTTGTAAGATGTGCTCATGTTTTTTGTTTTAATAAATTATGCAAGGGCTTTTTTAAGTCTGTCATACACTTCAAGATAAGCTTCTGTTACTTCGCCAAGGTCTCTACGGAAGCGGTCTTTGTCTAATTTCTTAAGCGTATCTTTGTCCCAAAGGCGGCAAGTATCTGGGCTGATTTCGTCTGCCAATACGATTTTGCCTTCAGAGGTTTTGCCAAATTCAATTTTGAAATCGGCTAAAATCAAATTTGCTTTTAGGAATAATTCTTTTAATAATTCGTTGATTTTATCGGTTAAAGCATAGACTTCGTCCAAATCTTCGCGTGTAGCTGCACCTAATAAAATTGCGTGATAATCGTTGATAAGCGGGTCGCCTAATTCATCTTTTTTATAGCATAAATCAAAAACGGTAATTGGGCATTTTCCACCTTCTTCCAAGCCAAGGCGTTGTGCCATGCTTCCTGCCACATAGTTTCTTACTACGACTTCGATAGGCAAAATTTTCACTTTAGTTACCAATTGCTCTCTGTCGTTTAAAGTCTCGATGTAATGCGTAGGAATTCCTTTTTCGGCTAAATATTTATAAATAAGCGTTGTGATTTTATTATTCATTTCGCCTTTAGATTCCACGGTTCCTTTTTTCTGAGCGTTGAAAGCCGTAGCGTCGTCTTTATAGTGAACAATGACTTGATCTGGATTTTCGGTAGCGTAAATTTGTTTCGCTTTACCTTCGTATAAGAAATCTTTTTTTTCCATTTTTTTGATTGATTTTTATTGCGTTGGATTTTTTAGTTTTAAATTTTAATAAGCTCTTTCTTTATTTCCTTCATAATAATTGATGAAAGCCTTGTTTGCCACACGGTTTCCGCCCGCAGTAGGGTAGTTGCCAGTGAAATACCAGTCTCCCAAGTTTTTAGGGCAAGCTTTGTGCAGATTTTCCACCGATTGATAAATGATTTTCACCTCGGCATTGATGTCGTCAGTCGTAAGTAGTTCTGCAATTTTGTTTGAAATTTCCTCGTCGGTAAACGGCGCGTAGAATTCTTTTACATAATTGGTGACTTCCTTGTCTGGCTTGCCGACTTCGGATTTGCATTTTTGGTATATTTCTTCAATTAGATGCTCGGTGCCACGCTCTCTGTGTAGGGCTTCTGCCGCCACAAAAGCGATTAAGTTTTCAAGGCGAGCCATATCGATTCCGTAGCAATCTGGATAACGGATTTGTGGTGCCGATGAAACCACCACGATACGCTTAGGGTGCACTCTGTCTAAAATGCGAATAATGCTGTTTTTAAGCGTGGTTCCGCGCACGATACTATCATCTATGATGACTAAATTATCCGTAGGTTTCACCACCCCATAAGTAACATCGTAGACATGCGCCACCATATCGTCGCGAGCGTTGTCCTGCGTGATGAATGTACGCAGTTTGGCGTCTTTAATGGCAATTTTTTCTGAGCGTAATTTAGTAGAAAGAATTTCCTTGATTCGTTTGTCAGTAATGTCTTCTTTCTCCTGCATAATCATTTGGGTTTTCTCGTGATTAAGCTCGTCGTTGGCAGCTTCTACGAGTCCAAAATAAGAGGCTTCTGCCGTGTTTGGAATATAAGAAAATACCGTGTTGTGAATATCTCCGTCTATGGCTTCCATCACTTGATTGATAAGTAGACGGCCCAGTTCTTTTCGCTCTTCGTAAATTTCAGCATCGCTACCACGAGAGAAGTAAATACGCTCAAACGAACAAGATTTTCTTTCTAGTGGCTCAAGAATTTGTCTGAATTTTACTTCGCCATAATGTTTGATGATAATCGCTTCCCCAGGGTTTAATTCTTTGATATGATTAAAACTTACATTAAACACTGTTTGAATCACAGGGCGTTCAGAAGCTACAATAGCGATTTCGTCGTCTACATAATAATACGCAGGGCGAATTCCCGCAGGGTCTCGCAATACAAAAGCATCACCATGCCCAAAAAGACCTGCCATGGCATAGCCGCCGTCCCAGTTTTTGGCTGAACGCGCCAAGATTTTTGAAACCTTGATTCGGTTTTCTATCTCGGCAGAGGCTTCGCGTTTTGAGTAGCCTTCTTTTTTAAGTTCGTAATATAATTCGTTGACTTGCTCATCGAGGAAGTGCCCGATTTTCTCCATCACCGTAACGGTATCGGCTTTGGCTTTTGGATGCTGCCCAAGATCGATGAGGTTTTGGAATTGCTCGTCGACATTGGTAAGGTTAAAGTTTCCTGCTACGAGAAGATTTCTCGCTTTCCAGTTGTTTTGTCTCAAGAATGGGTGAACCGATTCTATGCTGTTTTCGCCATAAGTTCCGTAGCGCACATGGCCTAAAAATACTTCGCCGATGTATGGAGCTACTTTTTTGAGCAATTCCATATCGTGCACGGCTTCTGGATTTTCCTTGATACGGCGAGCGATACTTTCATTTACTTGCGTAAAGACATCTTTGATAGGGCTGTCGCTATTAGATCTGGCACGGCTGATGTAGCGTTCGCCAGGTTGCATACCTAATTTAATACTTGCTAGTCCTGCACCGTCTTGTCCACGGTTGTGTTGTTTTTCTAGCATTAGGTACATTTTATCTACGCCGTAGAAGGCGTTTCCGTATTTTTCTTTGTAATAGGAAAGGGGTTTTAGAAGGCGTAAAAGTGCGATACCACACTCGTGCTTGATTGCATCACTCATTATTTCTGCTTATGGTTTAGGGTTGAAAATTACCTTATAAACATTAAGACACAAAATTCGTAAAAAAAAATGATTTAAGCCGAAATTATGTTTTTAATTTTCGTGGAAGTTATCAAAAAACTTTTGAACAAGAATTTTGAATAGAAGATTTTAAATCTTGGGATTAAACTAAAATTTTAATCCTAAAAAAATATCAAAAAACGCATTTTAGCTATATTTTATGAGATTTGGCATATAAGTACAATTTTGTGATATTAATTATACCTAAAAATTAGATATGAGTAAAAAAAACACTAACTTTGCTAATCAATCTTATAACTAGAAAAAATACAATATTTTATGCAGAAAAAAGTAGTAACTTTTGGTGAAGTAATGTTGCGTTTGGCTACTCCTGGGTATCAGCGTTTCATTCAGTCTAATAGCTTGAATGCCACTTTTGGTGGAGGGGAGGCTAATGTTGCGGTTTCGCTTGCAAATTATGGAATTCCGGTGGATTTTGTAACACAATTGCCTAAAAACGATATCGCTGAATGGTGTATTTCTGATTTAAGAAAATACAAAGTAGGTACTGAAAACATTTTAAGAGGTGGAGACCGTGTAGGGATCTATTTCTTGGAAACTGGTGCTGTAGCTCGTCCTTCAAAAGTTGTGTATGATCGTGCAAACTCTGCCATTGCAGAAATTAAGCCTGGTATGATCAACTGGAGAGAGGTGTTTAAAGATGCTCAGTGGTTCCACTGGACAGGGATTACTCCAGCACTTTCTCAAGGTGCAGCAGATACTTGTTTAGAGGCTATTAAAGTAGCAAACGAAATGGGAGTTACTGTTTCTTGTGACTTAAACTACCGTAAAAACCTTTGGAAATATGGTAAAAAAGCTTCTGAAATTATGCCAGCTTTAGTAGAAGGTTGCGACATCATTTTAGGAAACGAGGAAGATGCTGAGAAAGTATTCGGAATCAAACCAGAAGGTTTTGAAGTTGAGCACACTGGTGGTGAAGTAAACGCAGCAGAATTTGAATCAGTTTGCCAACAATTGATGCAAAAATTCCCAAGAGCTAAAAAAGTAATTATCACACTTCGTGGTTCTATCAACGCAAACCACAACACTTGGGGTGGATGTCTATATTCAGACAAATTATACCAATCTCGTAGATACGATATCACTCACATCGTAGATAGGGTAGGTGGTGGAGATTCATTTATGGGAGGTTTAATCTACGGATTGCTTACTTACCCACAAGATGACCAAAAAGCATTAGACTTTGCAGTGGCTGCATCTTGCTTGAAACACACTGTGTACGGAGACTATAACTTAGTAACTGTTGCCGAGGTTGAAAACCTAATGGGTGGAGACGGTTCTGGTCGTGTTGTAAGATAATTTTTGAAACACAAGACAATAATAAAAGCCTCACAGAGTTGTGAGGCTTTTACTTTTTCTGATTAGCAATATTTAATTTCTAAAATTTAACTTTTCCAGATTCGCTTCCTTTTTTAGTAACAATAGATTCACGCTTATTGTTTACATTAAAGTTTATGAAGTTCTGTTGATCTGCAAATTCGTTTACAAGCATTGCATTTCGTATTTCGATAGTCGAAACATTTGAAACATTCGGTACCTCGAAATAAAGTCTTGTAGCCTTAGGCGAAGTTTGTGCTTGTGCGTAATTATAATTTACTCTATTTCCGTTGATTTTTACAATGAAATTGCTTCTTAAGTATCTTTCTACTGCGGTGTTGAATATAGCTTCGTTTTCAATTCCTACGCCAATGGCTTTAATTAAATCCTCTGTTACAAATTTAGAGCTAAAAGTCATAGAAGTGCTTCCTGGATTGAACTCTACCTTCGTCGTTGAGGTGTGAAAATCGTTAAAAGCAGTAAATGCAGAAACGAGAATAGTTACAACCGCTAAAATCAAAACACGCATTCCTTTCAAATTTTTCATTATAATTAAATTTTGTTGCTTAACTATAAACAAACTCAGTGCCATTTAAAGACTAGAATGTTTATTTAACAAATATTACCCTAGCCAAGCTGTCCATGGAATCATATAGAAACAGATACAAGCAAGTGCAATAAAGGCAAGTGTAATCCCCTTTAAGATTGGTGATTTTTTGAGCTTAGCATTGGCAATTGTGATTAAAATTACAGCAGTGAACATCATAAAAGGATGCTCTATCGTGTAAAGCCTGTTTGGTGATTGCATTGCAACGCCGTTTTCCCAAGCACCTTGCACGATAGGAGAAAGTATGTATAATACAATTCCTACCAAAAACTGAATGTGGAAGGAAATAAGCGTGTACAATGAGATTTTTTTCAAACCTAAACTAATTGGTTTTTTGTTCAAAAAAAATAGAATACTTGTGATAAGTAAACTTAAACTTCCTAGTACAACCGCAAATGCCCAGTAGCTGTGGAAAGTTTTCAAAATGGGATAAAGTGAGTTCATTTCATTTTTTTTTTTAATATTGGCAAATATATAGTTTTTAAATGTATTAAAAAAGGGAGGTTATAATAGCCCCCCTTTTTTTGTTCAAAATTCTAAGATTTAGTATCCTTGTTTTTTGGATAAGTTTCAAATTGAAAACTATAATTATTTCAAGTCGTAAGGGTAGACTTTATCCATATCAGTATAGTCTAAGTTTTCGCCCGCCATACCCCAAATAAAGTCGTAGTTGGTAGTTCCTGCTCCTGCATGGATAGACCATTCTGGCGCAATTACAGCTTCTAAGTTGTGTACCCAGATGTTTCTTGTTTTCTCAGGCTCACCCATGAAGTGGCATACCGCTTGTTTTTCCGGAACTTTGAAGTAGAAGTAAGCCTCCATTCTACGCGCGTGAATGTGTGCAGGCATTGTGTTCCAAACGCTACCTGGCTCAAGCTCGGTTAAACCTAGTTGTAATTGGCAAGTTTTGGTGGTTTGGTTTACGATGTATTTTACAATGGTACGCGCATTTGATTCCTCCAAGCTTCCTGCTTTTACTTTTACTGCGTCTTCACGAGTAATTTTTTTAGTAGGGTAGCTTGTGTGTGCGTTTGCAGAGTTGAAGTAGAACAATGCAGGCTCTTTGGCAGACGCAGAAGAGAAAGTCACTTCGTCCTCGCTACGACCGATGTAAAGCGCTTCTTTGTTTTTCAATTCGTATTTTTTGTTTCCTACTTTCACGATTCCCTTTCCACCGACATTGATGATACCAATTTCGCGGTGGCTTAAGAATTTAGGCGATTTTAAAGGATCAATTGCCTCAAGTTTTAGGCTTTGTTTCACAGGCATAGCACCACCGATGATAAATCTATCGTGTAGTGTGTAGACCATGTGTACTTTATCTTCTTTAAATAAATCTTTTACCAAGTATTCTTCTCTCAATCGCTCTGTGCTGTAATGTTCAGCATCTTTTGGATTGGTTGCGTAGCGTACTTCGTAGCTTGTGTACGACTGAGCCAATGTCAACCCAGAGATTAATAATAATGATAATAAACTTAATGTTTTTTTCATGAATTTGATTTTTAAAATAGTTTATAAATTATTTTTTTCTTACGATTTCTTGAAATTCATTTTCCAATGTCTCGATTTTGGCTTTTAATTCTGGCGTAAGCTTTTCGTTTAAATGGTTTTTAATGCTTTTTAAATTTATGGCCAAATAGCACGAAGCTACGCCTAAAATAATAAAAGCGGTTCCTGTAATAGCCACAAGCGAAAGACCTGCAACGATAGGATTGGCTAAAAGCATAAAAGAGATAAAAATCCCTAAAATACTCCATCCTAAAACGCCCACCCATCGAGTAGGAGCGTAGGCCTTAATGTCCAATGCAAAGCCCAATAATTGAAACGAGCGGAACATCAAAACAAATCCTACATAATATGGCAAAACTTCCATTGAGATTTTAGGGTTTACCCACATATACATCCCAATCATCCAAGTAAAGATACCAAAGGCTAAAACCCAGCCCCAATTGGGCAAAGTTTTTTGGTTTTGCCAAGCAAATACCGCATCGAATATCCCAGAAATCAAAAACGATACACTAAAGATAATCGACAAAATCATATAAGCCTCCACGGGGACAAAAAAGGTGTAAATTCCTACACCGATAAATAAAATCCCGATGATGAGCGGAAGATACCAATGTTTAATAGCACCGATGAATTTCGAAATTAAATTTTCCATTTTTAAATAATTTTTTGATTGAATAGTGTGTTATAAAAAAGTTACGAGAAGCCTTTCAACTCCTCGTAAGCATTTTTAATTATTTTTTAGGAGCGTTATCAGTTTCTACCACTACAGCATTTCTCTGATTGTGCTCGCGAAGAATCATTCGGCGGTTGTACCACAACATTCCTAAGGTAAAGATTGATAAAATAGCCATTCCGATGTATTTTAACCAGTAGATAGCTTTGAAAATCACCCAAGTAAAGATACTTGAAGCAAAGTCAAGCGCACCACCTTCAAATCCTGGAGGGATTGCAACGGCTTTGTCTCCTGTTTTCTCATACACATCTTTTGCTGCAAGTGTGAATGATGGAGCCAAATCGGTCACAAAATATAAACCGATGATAAGCACCACAAGCCCTACGATAAATGATTTTACCACATTACCATTGGTAATAGGCAATACCAGTGGGAACAAATAGAACATTCCCGCTAATGATGCCAATGGTAAAAACTCATTTCCTGGCAAATAAACAGAAAGAATCAATGTTACTGGAATCAATAACAACGAAACTACCAATGTTGCAGGGTGCCCAATTACTAGGGCAGGTGTCATACCAATGTTTAAATCGATTTTTCCCTGGAATTTCTTATCGATAAGTTTTTTAGTCGCTTCAGAAATTGGGTGAAGCCCTTCGATAAATAGGCGGGTAATTCTAGGGATTAATTCCATTACGGCTCCCATTTTAATACCTAAACCTAAAAATCCTTTTACATCTTCTCTTGCCAAAATACCGATACCACATCCTATGATGATTCCTAAGAATAATGGCTGCCCAAGCAATCCGAATTTTTTCTTCATTCCCTCGGCATCGATGTTTAATTTTTCGAAACCAGGAATTAAATCCAATGCTTTGTTGATGACTACGGCAAATGGCACCATTCCTTGACAGAAAGGTTGCGGAATAGAGATTCCTTCCATGCCTTCGTAGTAGTTTTGGAATTTATTGGCCGTTAAATCTGCCATTACAAGTGTAATGATGTAGCAGATGATGGCTGCGAAAAATCCCCAATAAATATTATCGCTTGCGAAATACACAATTGCCCCAATGAATGCAAAATGCCAGTAGTTCCACAAGTCGATGTTTACGGTTTTAGTACATCTTAAAAGCAATAAAACTAAGTTTACGCCCAAACATACAGGAATAATAAGTGCCCCCACCGCAGTGTTATAGGCCACGGCTGCTGCCGCTGGCCATCCCATGTCAAAAACTTTAAGTTTTAAATCATAGATTTTCACCACTTGGTCAAGGCTTGGTCCCATACTACTAGTAAGCAAGGCGGTGATGATGGATAAACCCACAAAACCTACCCCTACATACAATCCAGATAATACGGCTTTTCCAGGTTTAATGCCGAGCGCAATGCCCAAAATCGAAAAGATAATGGGCATCATCACTGCAGCACCTAATTGTATAATATATTCAAAGATATTAGCCATACAAGGGATTATTTAGGTTGTTTTCCGATGTAGGCCAAGATACCACCGTCTACATACAGCACATGCCCGTTTACGAAGTTTGAAGCGTCAGATGCTAAGAACACAGCAGGACCTTGTAAATCTTCTGGAGTTCCCCATCTTGCAGCAGGAGTTTTTGCGATAATGAATGAATCGAATGGGTGGCGGCTTCCGTCTGCTTGTTTTTCACGAAGTGGAGCAGTTTGTGGCGTAGCGATGTACCCAGGACCGATACCATTACATTGAATGTTGTGCTCACCATACTCAGAAGCGATGTTGCGAGTAAGCATTTTTAACCCACCTTTTGCAGCAGCGTAAGCAGATACAGTTTCACGACCAAGCTCAGACATCATAGAACAGATGTTGATGATTTTTCCGTGACCTTTTTTGATCATGCTTGGGATTACCGCTTTAGCCACGATAAATGGAGCGTTTAAGTCCACATCGATTACTTTGCGGAACTCAGCAGCACTCATTTCGTGCATAGGTACACGCTTGATGATACCTGCGTTGTTTACCAAAATGTCGATTACACCTACTTCTTTTTCTACGGTAGCTACTAGCTCATTTACAGCATCTTCGTCTGTAACATCGCATACATAACCATATGCCTCAAGTCCGTCTTTTTTGTAAGACTCTAAACCTTGGTTTACTAAATCTTGGTTAATATCGTTGAAAACGATTTTTGCACCAGCTTTTCCTAATGCAGACGCGATAGCATAACCAATTCCGTAAGACGCTCCAGTTACAAGAGCAGTTTTACCTTCGAGTGAGAAATTTGTCATCATTTTGTTTATAATTTTTAATGTTTAATTAAATTTTTAAGGTCGTGAAGATAAGAATTTTTGTGCTTACTATCTAATTTTTAGTGCATTTAACAACGAAAAGTGTATAAAAGTCACTTATTGAAAGTGTTTTACAAACACAAATACGACAAAAATCATATTTATTAATCTTAATGTTTCACGATAATGACTATCGTTTCGATGCATTTTAGTCTACTTTAGTCAAGGCAAATTGTATTATAAGTTATAGTATCTGTGTTAATGTTGATTTAATAATTTAATAGATGAGATCCTTATATATACTGAGAATTTGAATTTGGCACAATGAAATCCGCTATTTTTTGTACATCATTTACTGTTAGACTTGCTTGAGCATTAAAAGATCTAGGCATAGAAGTATTTATTCTAAGTAAAAAATTTGCTTGTTTCTCATCTAATTTCAACTTAGAGATAAGTATAGATGTTCGTAAACAAATTATTTTATCTATTGCATCTCTTTTAGAATTTGGCACAAAAAACAATGTTATAGTTTCTTTTTTAGCATCAGTATTTAATTTTAAGAAAATTTCGCTATACCGAACTAAATCAAGCCATATACTTTTCCCTTTTTTAAACTCAATATAAATGTTATGCTTTATCCATATCGCATCCCAATACCTATTTGTGTCAACTTTAAAATCATTCAATATATCACAAAGAATATTGTCATACCCACTATTTTTTTTTAATATTTCTCCTTTAACTTTATAAATATTTTTTTGTAAATACTCCTTTAATTTATTTAATATATCTTCTGATATAGGTTCTGTCATAATTATCGTTTTAAAGAATAAACATATCATTTAAAAATCCTATCATCTAACCACAATTCCCATGGCTTCAAGGTGTTGCTCATTGATTAGGACGGCTTTTTAATCATTTCCCCTGTTTTTTCTTATTGTTTACTGAAAAATAAAGGCTTATCGTTATTCATATTTAAGTGGTAATGATTGATTTTTAGTAGTAATAAATAACTAGCGAATGCCTTTATTCGATTTTGAAAAAATGATTTTTTGGTATTTTTAAAAATGCCTTAAATTCCTATTTTCTATTCAAAATAGTTGCAACTTCTTTGGCATAATAGGTGTTAATTAAATCGGCACCCGCACGCTTGAATGCGTACATGGATTCCATTAGGCATTTTTCAAAATCGAGCCAGCCTTTTTCTGCGGCAGCTTTTAGCATGGCATATTCGCCACTTACTTGGTACACGGCAATCGGCATTTTGGTGTATTCTTTCATGCGATAAAGCACATCAAGATATGGCATGCCTGGTTTCACCATTAAAATATCGGCACCTTCAATCATATCATTATCTGCCTCGCGGTAGGCTTCTTGCACATTGGCATAATCCATTTGGTAGGTTTTTTTATCACCAAACCCTGGCGCAGAATCGAGCGCATCTCGGAACGGACCATAGAATGAGCTGGCGTATTTTGCCGTGTAGCTCATGATGCCCACATTGTGGAATCCATTTTGTTCTAAAATTTCACGAATGGCTAAAACGCGACCATCCATCATGTCGGACGGGGCAATGAAATCGGCTCCAGCTTCTGCGTGCGAAAGCGCCATTTTAGCTAAAATTTCTACCGTTTCGTCGTTTAAGATTTCGCCATTTTCTACGATTCCGTCGTGGCCGTAGGATGAAACAGGGTCAAGCGCCACATCGGTAAACACGAGCATATCTTTTTGCGCTTTTTTAATGGTTTTGATGGCGCGTTGCATCAATCCATTAGGATTTAGAGCCTCGGTGCCCGCATTGTCTTTTAATTCATCTGGCACTTTGCAGTAAATATTTACCGCTTGGATACCCAAATCCCAAATTTCTTGGATTTCTTTTTCTAGTACATCAAGTGTCATTCTAAAAACGCCTGGCATACTTGGAATTTCTTCTCGCAAGTTTTCGCCTTCCATGATGAAAAGCGGCAGCATCAAATCATGGGTGCTTAGGCTTGTTTCTCTTACTATATTTCTAATCGCCTCGTTGCTACGAGTTCTTCTATTTCTTTGATATGGATACATGATTAAATCTATTTTTTAATTAAAATTTGTATTGAACGCCTCCTACAGCAGTGATTCCTTGTACAGTATAATCGCTGAATCTTTTGTATTTATTGTTCAATAAGTTGCTCCCTTCTACAAAGATTACCCATTGTGGTGTGAGCATAAAATTAGCATTAAAATTAAGGTCTAAATACGCTGGAACATCCACAATTTCGCCTGAATAATTATCCGTGCTGGTAATTAAAGTTTGGTGTAATCCGTTTCTTTTTCCTACGAAAAGTAAATCTCCGCCGAGCAATAATCTCTCTCCCAAAAATGCATATTGCGCATTGACAGAACCGCTTAAACTTGGTTTTTCAAAAGCTTTGTCCAAATGGTCTGTGCTGTAGGCTTGGATTAAAAGATTGGCGCCAAGCGAAAGTTTATCTATCCCAATGTATTGAATACTTCCGTTGATGTAAGTTCTTTTGGCATCGTCGTAAGAAGTAATAAATGAATTCAAGTAATTGTAATTAGGGAAACGATCTTTTGAGCTGCTTGCATACAACAATGGATCGTTTGTGAATTGCTGTCTTTTGATAAAGAAATATTCGTTTTCTAAATCTTGCAAACCAGCTTTGGCGTTGTATTTAAAGTTTTCTCCAATGTCTCCCATAATTCCTCCATAAAATTCAAATTTATTGATGGTAGGCTGTAATCCAAAAGACGGCGAGATGAAAGGGTTTTCTTTATAAAAGTTTTGGTAAGAATTCATCTGCACGCCTCCTGTGATTCCCCCATAAATGGCAAATTCTTTAGCGGTGTTTAGCTTTAATTCTACCGCAGGGAAAATTCGGAATTTATTGTTTTTTTGTTCCGATTCTGTCACATATTGCAAGTTGGCTCCCGCCAAAAGATTTACAATATCATTTTTGATTACAAATTGTGGTTTAATCCCTAAATTTAAATAATTGGTTTTAGGCAAAGCACCCACATAAAAATCTTCAGCATTCGTAAAAATATAATTTAAGTTAGCATCGGCTTTGGCTCCTAAAATCAATCCACCGAAGAAATCTGCTTCGTACAAATCGCCTGTGTTTAAACTTGTTTTACCCAAAAGACCAAGCTCGTTGCTTCCCCAATTATTGTTTAAATAATACGCATCTGCTTTCGCCATTTTAAAATACGCTTCGTTGAACTTATCGTACTCTGCTTTGGCGTACACATTGGTGAATTTTTGCGGCGCATCTAATTTTTCAGTAAAAGTTGCCACAATATCTTGCGGAATGCCGTAAAGGTTTAATTTATCGATACCTGCGCCCGCTTTCAAAGTAAATTTAGCGTCTTGTAAATTATAATTAAAGAAAGCTTCTGCATTGATTTTAGACTGATTGGTATTTACCCAATCTTTCAAAGTTTTATCGTTTAAATCCGTTCCCAAATACGATGCATTGAGCCCGATAGATTTATCCTCGTCCATCGGCATGCTCACAAATCCGTTGAGACGCAATGTAGAATTGTTTCCATAGCCCGCACGAATGTAATTACGGTAGGGTGGCGTTTGGTTAATCGGTAATTTTTCTGCAGAAATTGGAGTGGTTTCAAATTCCGAAGCCGCTTCAATATCCTTGGTTTGGTAATTAATTACGCTATGTTTTTTAGTCTTAGGCGCAGAAACTTTAGGTGTTTGTTTGATTTTCTCTGCCGCGTTCACATTAGGCTCATAGTGGCGTTTCACCGTTACTTCGCCTTGTTTTATTTGATTTTCTCCGTTCACATTCACTTCGCCTTGCTTGATTTGAGCAAAGCTCAAAACTGAAAGACCGAGTACGGAAAGGCTTACTATCTTTTTCATAAATGAATCTGCTTAATTATTTTTTAATTTGTTTTTTTAAGGCTTTTGCTTTAGCAATTACTTCTGGGTAATCTTGGTAGTTTTCAATCACGCTATCGAGCGTAAAGTTGGCTTGGTACAAATCGCCTAATTTGTAATAATTTTCTGCCATTACTACCAGTGCTTGGCTACCCCAAAGTTGCTGTTCTGCGTATTTAGACGCCAGTTCAAAAATCACTTCGTTAGACTTTTTATATTCCTTGTTTTTGTTTAAGAAATAAGCCTTGTAATACAACGCCTCGGCTTTCACCGCAGGGTTGTTGGATTGCTCGAGCGAAGTGTAGATTTTTTGCGCTTCGCTTGTTTTGTTCTCTGCCATTAGGCTACGCGCCTTGGTAAGCTCGGCTTCTTGTTTTGCATTGGCATCGTTTTTAGGATTTTCCAATACTTTGTTGGCCATTTCTACCGCCTTGGCGTGGTTGCCATTTTTGCTGTACAATTGCATCAAATGAATCTCCGCATACGAAATGTAAGCAGGGTTTTGTGTAATCTGGTGCAAGTTTTCCAAGGTTAAAAGCGCTTCGGTTGTTTTGTTTTGGCTTAAATAAATTTGAGCCAAACGCAGCAACGCATCGGCTTTGTTCTCGTTATCGTACTTAGCCGCCTCAGAAAGCGGAGTCATTGCCTTGGCATAATCGCCTAATTGATAATAACTTTCGCCTAGTGCATATTGTGCCGCATAAGTATGATTACCTTGCGGATATTGTGCGATAAAATTGCTCAATAGTGGAATGGCTTCTTTGTAATTTTTCGCATCAAACTTGCGCATCGCATCATCGTAGGCCAAACTTTCGATTTCAGACGTGTTGACTTCGTAGAAATCAATGGTTTTAGCCCATTCTTCAAAGGATTTGTAGTTTCCTTCGTCGAGGTAAATGCGTTTGGCATTTTCAATGGCTTGATACGCCAAATTGTTACGCGGAAATTCTTTTACCACATTTTTGTATTCGTTAAGCGCATCGTTTTTCTTGCCTTGGTGATAGTAAATCAATCCTTTTCTCAAACGCGCTTCTCCTTTTAGCTCAGATTTTGAAGTTTTAATCAAATTATTTAAAACTGCCAAAGCCTTATCTGGCTGATTGAGTTGTGTGTAAGCATCTGCCAATTCAATTTGTGCAATATCATTGAATTTTGAAACTGGATATTCTTTGATAAAGGCTTCGAGCGCTTGTGCTTTTTCTTGCGTATTTCCTTTGATGCCAAGTACTACCGCACGGTTGTAAGCTGCTTCGTCAGCGTTTCCAGTTTTGGTGCTTGCTACTTCTTCGTACAAGCTAAGTGCCTCGTCATTGTTTTGGGTTCCGATGTAGCTATCGGCAAGTCTTAATTTAGCATCTGCTTTAAAGTCGCCTGGTGGGTTGCTTGCCAAATAGCGTTTAAAGGCATTGGCTGATTTGTCAAATTGTTTTAGCTTTAAATAAGTATACCCTAGTTGGTAATTTACTTCTTTGCTTTCAGGAACTTGCGAGCCATAAGTGTTGAATTTCTCAAAGTTTTTAGCCGCTTCGCTGTATTGTCCTTTTCGGTAAGCGATCTCGCCGAGCCAGAAATAAGCACGCTGAGTGATTTCTGCATTGGCATTAGAATTTACGGCTAATTGTAAATTTTTCTGAGAATCGTCTAATTTGCCTTCGCTAAATAATTCCGTTCCGCGCAAGAAAGCCGCCAATTGTTCTGCGCTTCTTTGTTCGGCATTTTTCTGTGGAATTTTATTTAAAATTTCAAGCGCATTTTGGTAGTTTCCAGAGGTAATGAAAGCGTCTACCAAATACGAGTTAATCTCCCCAGAATATTTAGAATTTGGATATTTTGCGATAAACGATTGTAGGGCAGCGGTCGTCGGCTGGTATGGGTTTCCGACATCGTAGCTCAATTTAGCATAATTGTAGAGCGCATCTTCTTGTGTGGTAGGGTTGTAGCTCATTTCAGAAGCCGCTTTGTAGGCTGCGAGTGCTTCTTGTTTTTGGTTAGTTTTTAAATACGCATTTCCTAATTGGTAGTAAGCCGTTTGCGCCCAAGCACTTTTTTGCGTTACAATTTTATTGAAATACGAAATCGCTTTTGGATATTGTTGTTGCTCATAGTAGGCATAACCTAATTGATAATAATCGGCATTGCCCATTTTTCCTTGATATTTTTCAAGATAAGGAATGGCTTCTGCATAATTTTTTTGTCTAAAATAGCTTTCTCCCACAATTTTAGAAACCTCTGATTGCAAAAAGTTTGAACGGTTTTGGGCTAAAAGCATTTTCCCGTCTGCAATGGCTTTGTCGTATTGCCCTTCGTTGAACTCGATTTGCACACGATACGGTAAAATCTTTTGGTCATACATTGGGTCGCCTTGCAAGGTGTCAAAATAAGTAAGCGCTTTGGAAAATTCTCTGCGCTCGTAGTAAATATGCCCTACATAGAAATTAGCCTCTTTTTGATAATTTCCTTTTTGCGTAAGCGGTTCAAGATATTGCAAAGCCTTATCGTTGTAGCCTTTCATCAAGTTTACATAGCCTAGCTTAAATTGATATTCTTGTCGTTTTCTTTCGGGTAAATCGTAAACATTCTTTTGGCTTAAATATTTATAAGCTTTATCAAAATCGCCTTTTTTCAAATAAAAACTTCCCAATTCCCAGCTTCCGTTTTCGGTGTACACACTTTTGGGATAAGCGGCTTGAAACGCCAAAAACTGCTCTTCGGCACCTGGCGTATCGTTGATCAAGCTAGTGAGCGCAGCATAGTAAGTCGCCGCTTCTTCATTCGCAAGATTCAACTTTCCGTTTTCCAAGGCATTTTCAAATTCGTAATTCGCTGCCAAATAAGTTTCGGTAAAGAAAAGGGTTTTCGCTTTACGATAAGTGGCATTGTCACCAAACCAGAACTGAGTAGTCTGTGCAAAAGCCAAAGAAGAGCCACCAAGTAAAAGCGCTGCAATAATCGTATTTTTTCGCATAAATGAAATATTATTTTGGGTTTAAAATAGGCTAAATCCATATTATTTAAATAATGTGGAATTTGTCTATTTATACTCGCCCTCAAATTTAAGAAACTCTTTTATCAATCAGCCGAATTAATTGGTAAATTGTGTTATTGTCGTGTTAAACTTTAAAAGTCTTTGTTTTTAATCTTCAAAAATGTATCAAAATCCAATTTTTCGTTCATTTGGATTAAATTTTAAATTCTAAAATAAGAAACTTAATTTTGTAAAGTTTTTTAACCACACAATATGGATTTAAACTTCAATAAAAGAGAAGACGAAAATAAATTAGCCCTAAGCGATTTAAGAAGAAAAATAGCCAAAATTCACCAAGGCGGAGGCGAAAAAAAAATCGAAAAACTCCACGCCAAAGGAAAGCTTACTGCCCGCGAACGCATCGATTATTTGCTCGACGATGATGCCGAAAGCATAGAAATCGGCACTTTTGCAGGCTATGAGATGTATCCCGAGCACGGCGGCTGTCCGGCAGGGGGCGTGGTGGTAAAGATAGGCTATGTCTCTGGCAAGCAATGTGTGGTAGTAGCCAACGATGCCACCGTGAAAGCAGGAGCATGGTTCCCAATTACGGGCAAGAAGAATTTGCGTGCGCAAGAAATTGCGATGGAAAACCGATTGCCGATTATTTATTTGGTAGACAGTGCAGGTGTCTATCTACCCATGCAAGACGAAATATTCCCAGACAAAGAACACTTTGGGCGAATTTTTAGAAACAATGCCAAAATGAGTGCCATGGGCATTACGCAAATTGCTGCCATTATGGGCAGTTGTGTGGCGGGTGGTGCCTATTTGCCAATCATGAGCGACGAAGCCATGATTGTGGACAAAACGGGGAGCATTTTCTTGGCGGGGCCTTACCTAGTAAAAGCCGCCATTGGCGAAGAAGTAGACATTGAAACTTTGGGCGGAGCGACTACGCAATGCGAAATCAGTGGAGTAACTGATTTTAAGGCAAAAGATGACAAAGAGGCGCTGGATAGAATTAAATCCATTATGGCAAAAATAGGCGATGAGCCTAAAGCTGGATTTAATAGAGCTAAAGCCAAAGCACCTGCCAAAAATCCAGAGGAGATTCTCGGTATTTTGCCAAGCTCTCGGGCTGAACAATATGATATGTACGAAATCATTCACCGCCTTATCGATGCTAATTCCTTCGATGAGTACAAAGCGGGTTATGGGCAAAGCATCATTTGCGGCTATGCGCGCATTGAGGGCTGGGCGGTGGGCATCGTAGCCAATCAACGAAAAATTGTGAAATCAAAACAGGGCGAAATGCAATTCGGGGGCGTGATTTATTCAGACTCGGCAGATAAGGCAACGCGTTTTATCGCAAATTGTAACCAAAAGAAAATTCCGCTCGTTTTTCTAACGGATGTTACAGGCTTTATGGTAGGCTCTAAATCCGAGCACGGCGGCATCATAAAAGATGGGGCCAAAATGGTGAATGCCGTGGCTAATTCCGTGGTGCCTAAATTCTCGGTAATCATAGGAAATTCCTACGGCGCAGGAAACTATGCTATGTGCGGAAAGGCCTATGATCCGCGATTGATTTTTGCGTGGCATAGTGCTAAAATGGCAGTGATGGGCGGCGCACAGGCGGCCAAAGTTTTGCTGCAAATTCAAGCCTCTCAAAGCAAAGAGCCGCTAAGCGAGGCACAGAAAAATGAGTTGCTACAAGAAATTACACAAAAATACGATAAGCAAACACAGCCCGAATATGCCGCGGCACGCTTATGGATAGATGAAATCATTCCCCCAGCAGAAACGCGAAAATGGATAAGCCTAGGGATTGAGGCAGCGAACCACGCACCCATTACTGAGCGCTTTAATCTCGGGGTGATTCAAGTTTAATTTTCGTAGAGAAAGCTACATTTATCTTTATCGTAACCAAAAAGGCAGTCGCGTTTTATGAGTTCCGCCACTTCGCCTGGCAGGTGCTGTTCCCAGCCCGTTTGGCAGGAGATGATTTGTTGCAGAATCTCTTTGGAATAAATGCTTAAATAGGCTTGGTTAAAGTCTTTGATGTCTTTAATCCTATCATTTTGTTTAAAGTACTTATAAAGCTCTTTTAAATGTTCCGCCACGCGAATGTTTTCGGAGGTCATCAGCTCGCCAGTATCCTCGTTGAGGTAGGGGTAGAGGTACAGCGTTACAAAGCGCTTGAATAGGCGCCCAAAGGCTTCTAAAATGCCACCGCTTAGATTGTTGTAGTAGCGCTCATCAAAGATGGAAAGGAGATTGTTCACGCCCATAGAAATCCCGATTTGGGTGCGGTTTCGGGTGTATTCGGTAAAGTAGTTTATGAGCTTGTAGTATTCTTGAAAATTAGAAATCAGCACATTGTAGCCTAATTGGCACAGGATATCAGCGCGGTAAAGGAAGTCTCGCTCATCGAGTTCGCCTTCTTGGGTGAGATTGGCAAGTGTGATTTCAAAGAGGACTTCCAGATTCTCGGGGCAGATATCAGGATTTTCGTTTTTAAACATTTCAATGCCTTTGTTCAGCATATCAATATGGACATTGGTTACAGGGCGAAAGCTCCCACGCAGGGCATAGATATTCTTTTTGTATAAAACATCGGCGGGCAGGATATTGATGCCATCGGGCCCAAACATCACAGCCTCCGTCATTCCATTTTTGACTAATTGCAGGCTCATCAAGCGATTGTCTACATATCGGAAGGCTTCGCCAGAGAAATTAATCATATCAATTTCCAACTGGTCTTTGTGCAGCGAATCATACAGCGATTCGAGCAGTTTTCGTGGGTTTTGGTGTAGGTAAAATGCGCCATAAATCAGATTTACGCCCAAGATGCCTAAGGTTTCTTGCTGTAAATGTGCGGCATTTTCTTTAAAGCGCACATGCAGAATAATCTCATTGTATTCACCCTTGGGTTTCACTTGAAATTTAAGTCCCACCCAGCCGTGACCTTTATATTTCTTGGCATAATCGATGGTGGTTACGGTATTGGCATAGCTAAAGTAGCATTGCTCCTCATGCTGGTCGCTTTCCAAACGCTGTTCAAGTAGCTGCGTCTCGTGATTGAGCATTCGGCGCAATCTCTTTTGAGTTACATAGCGCCCATCATCTTCGCGCCCATAGATGGCATCACTAAAGTTTTTATCATAGGCAGACATAGCTTTGGCAAGCGTCCCGGAGGCTCCCCCTGCACGGTAGAAGAAACGCACCGTCTCCTGCCCCGCGCCAATTTCGGCAAAAGAGCCATAGATTCCACGGTTAAGGTTGATTTCTAATGCTTTTTGGTTGGGGGTAAGAGGGCGTAAATTTGTAGGCATAATTTTTTGTACTAAAATTTATTTGAGGTAAATTTAGCGAATATTATGAAGGAAAACAACCAAACGGTAATATTTTTAGGCACAGGTACTTCGCAGGGCGTGCCTGTGATAGGCGCCAAAGACCCCGTGAGTTTATCGACTAATCCGCGAGATAAAAGGCTACGCTCATCAGTCTTTATAGAATATCAAGGCAAGAAAATTTTAATCGATTGCGGTCCTGATTTTAGGATGCAAATGTTGCGCGAGAATTTAGACGATATAGATTTTATTTTGCTCACGCATGAGCACAACGACCACATTATAGGTCTTGACGATGTGCGCCCTATAAATTACCTGCATCACAAGGATATGCCAATTTATGGTTTGCCTCGTGTGATTAATTCGGTAAAGGAGCGATTCCCATATGCCTTTATTCCGCATGAGTATCCAGGCTTGCCTAAATTTGATTTAAAAGAAATTGAATATTCGACTGAAAAAGTAATTATCCAAGGCGTTGAGATTCAGCCTTTGCCCATATTGCATGGTGAATTACCGATTTTGGGTTATAGAATAGGGGATTTTGCTTATTTGACAGATGTGTATAAAGTACGCAAAGAAGTGAAAAAACAATTGAATAATCTCTCTGTGGTAGTGATTGGTGCTTTAAGACAAAGCAAGCCACATCACTCACATTTGTTGCTTGATCAAGCCATTGAATTGGCTCACGAAATAGGTGCGCAGACTACCTATTTTACCCATATTGGTCACGAAATGGGGTTTTACGAAGAGGTTGAAAAAAATCTTCCGCCACATATGCATTTAGCTTATGATGGGCTGAAGATAAAAATTTAGATATCTTCAAATTTCAAATCAGTGAATTTATCTAAATCAGTTTCATTTTCTTGTTTTTTCTCTGTAGGGAGGTGATTTTCTTCGTAAGAATGTTGATGTCTTTCAGAAATTACTTCGTCCCCTTTTTGGGCGATTGCGAAATCTGCACATTCCTTTAAGTTTTCTTGAAAATTTTCAAAGTCTTCTTTGTACAAGTAAATCTTATGTTTTTTGAAATAAAATGAACCATCAGGGTTTACGCTTTTTTTACTTTCAGTAATGGTTAAATAATAATCGCCTGCTTTGGTTTCCCTCACATCGAAGAAGTAAGTTCTTCTGCCGGCTCTTAGTGTTTTAGAGAAGATTTCATCATTCTCATCGTTTCCGTAAAAACTATTCTCAGCCATTTTATTATAATTCTATGAGTGTTAATGAATTTAAGACAAAAGTAAAAAAAAACGCCATCATTTCCAACTATACAATCATTAAATTTTTGGCTAAAAAATAAATCCCACGCTATGAGTGGGATTTAGAAATAAGTGTATTTTGCACACTAAGCACCGATTCCATAATAAGTGAACCCTTTTTCTTCTAGGAAATTTCTTTCATAAATGTTTCTCCCGTCAAAGATTAAAGGGGTGTTTAAATTTGTTAATATTTTATCCCAATCTGGGAAGCGGAACTCGTTCCATTCTGTGATGAGTGCAATGGCATCTGCCCCTTGGGTAGTTTCATAAACATTTTTGTGATAAGAAATGCGGTTGCCGAGCACTTTTTTAGCCTCATGTGTTGCGACAGGGTCTATTGCTTTAATTTTAGCTCCGTGTTTTAGTAATTCTTCGGCAATGTAAATTGCAGGAGCCTCACGCATATCATCGGTATTTGGTTTAAAGGCAAGCCCCCAGAGAGCAATCGTTTTGCCAGATAAATCGTTGCCGAAATGTTTTAAGATTTTCTCAGCTAAAACCAATTTTTGGCGATTATTTACTTCTTCTACGGCATCCAAAATCTGGAGAGAATGCCCTAAATCCTTTGCCGTTTTGGCTAGAGCTTTGACATCTTTAGGAAAACAAGATCCGCCATAGCCCACGCCTGCGTACAAGAATTTTTTCCCGATGCGCGGGTCGGCACCGATTCCTGCACGAATGTCGTTGATGTTTGCCCCCACTTTGTCACAAAGATTGGCAATGTCGTTCATGAAGCTTATGCGCGTTGCAAGCATTGCATTTGCGGCGTATTTGGTCATTTCCGCTGAGGTGATGCTCATGTAAATCACACGGAATCCATTTAGTAAAAATGGCTTGTAGATTTTTTCTAAAATCTTTTTGGCTCGTTCGTTTTCTATACCAATCACAACACGGTCTGGGCTCATAAAATCTTTGATAGCAGCCCCTTCTTTTAAAAACTCTGGATTGGACGCTACATCAAATTCTAGGGCTAAATTTCGCTTGTTTAGCTCATCTTGCACGCAAGATTTCACGATGTGCGAAGTTCCTACGGGAACGGTACTTTTAGTCACGACAACCAAGTAATCGTTCATGTGTTGCCCAATTTCCGTAGCCACAGCTTTTACATATTGCAAATCGGCACTTCCGTCTTCGCCTGGAGGCGTTCCTACTGCAATGAAAACCACTTGGCTGCTTGGCAAACTGTCCTTCAAAGAGGTAGAGAAATCAAGCCTTCCGCTTTTAAAGTTTCGGTACACAATGTCTTCTAAACCTGGTTCGTAAATCGGTAAAATCCCTTTTTTTAGGTTTTCGATTTTGGTTTTATCTACATCTACACAAGTAACCTGCATACCCACATCTGCAAGGCATGCTCCCGTTACCAATCCCACATAGCCTGTACCAACAATTACAATTTTCATATGCGTAGCCTTTATGATTTGCTATGCAAAATAAGAAAAAAAATAGGATTAAAAAATTATCTTTTTTCTACAAGGCTTAGCAAATATTGTCCGTAGGTGCTTTTTTCTAATCTTTGAGCGTTCTCGAGCAATTGATTTTTATTGATAAAACCTAATTTATAAGCAATTTCTTCAATTGCGCCAATTTTAAGTCCTGTTCGGTTTTCTACCGCTTTTACAAATTCGGTGGCCTCTACAAGCGATTCGTGCGTTCCTGTATCGAGCCAAGCAAAGCCACGACCAAGCAATTCTAATTTTAGATTTTTCTGGCTGAGGTAATTGGCATTTACACTTGTGATTTCCAATTCTCCGCGTACTGATGGTTTTGTGTTTTTAGCAATTTCAATCACAGAATTTGGGTAATAATATAATCCCACAACGGCATAATTTGATTTTGGATTAGTAGGTTTTTCCTCAATGCTTAAAACATTACCCTCCTCATCAAACTCAGCAACGCCATAGCGTTCTGGGTCTTTCACATTGTATCCAAAAATTACCGCTTTTTGTTCGTTTTTCACCCATTCCACAGCGTTTTGTAGCTTTTGAGAAAGTCCCGCTCCATAGAAAATATTGTCGCCCAAAATTAAACAAACATCATCGTCGCCTATGAAATCTTCGCCAATGATAAAAGCTTGAGCCAAGCCGTCGGGCGAGGGTTGCTCGGCATAAGCAATTTTAAGTCCGATTTGTGAGCCGTCGCCCAATAATTTTTGGAAATTGGGCAAATCGTGAGGCGTAGAAATAATCAAAATTTCTTGAATTCCCGAAAGCATCAACACCGAAAGCGGGTAATAAATCATCGGTTTGTCATTTATCGGGAGTAGTTGTTTAGAAACAGCCATTGTTAATGGATGTAATCTAGTGCCTGAACCACCTGCTAGAATAATTCCTTTCATATCATTTAATTTTTTATAACTTGTCTATAAAGTTTTGCCAAGAATTGAGTTCACGATCTTTTTCTGAAATAGAGGCGTTTGTTTCTTCAATTTTCCAATCAATATTTAAATCGCGGTCATTAAAAATTACGCCTGATTCTGAGGCTTTGTTATAATAATTATCACATTTGTATTGAAAAATGGCATCCTCGGACAAAACGGAGAAGCCGTGCAGACAGCCGCGCGGGATAAATAGCTGAGTTTGATTTTCAGCGGAGAGTTCAATGCATATAATCTTGCCAAAGGTAGGGGAGTTTTTGCGTGCATCTACGGCGACATCTAGCACCTTGCCTTGCAGTACGCGCACGAGCTTGGCTTGCGCATATTGCCCCAGCTGAATGTGTAGTCCGCGGATTACGCCTTGTGTGGAATAGGACTGATTGTCCTGCACGAATTGGATATTTAGCCCCGTTGCTTGGTTAAATTTTTCCTCGTTATAGCTTTCAAAAAAGTAGCCGCGTTCATCTCCAAAAATTTGCGGTTGTATCAAAA
Organism: Ornithobacterium rhinotracheale; assembly: GCF_022832975.1. Taxonomy (NCBI): domain Bacteria; kingdom Pseudomonadati; phylum Bacteroidota; class Flavobacteriia; order Flavobacteriales; family Weeksellaceae; genus Ornithobacterium; species Ornithobacterium rhinotracheale. Next base: position 243,001 of record NZ_CP094846.1, read on the forward strand.
AACAATCTTGGATTTCGGTGGTTTTTACAGTCATCTTTTTTTCAGTTTTTATTGATACATTTTTTTGTAATACTCTTGATACTCTCCATTCACTACATTTTCGAGCCACGCTTGATTGTTTAAGTACCAATCAATGGTGTGCGATAAGCCCTCCTCAAAAGTTACACTGGGTTGCCAGCCGAGTTCCTCTTTCAGCTTAGTAGCATCAATGGCATAGCGCAAATCGTGCCCAGGGCGGTCTTTTACAAAGGTGATTAATTGCTCAGAAGTCCCCGCGGGGTTCCCTATTTTTTGGTCAATTTGCTTGCAAAGTTCTTTGACTAAATTAATGTTTTGCCATTCATTAAAGCCCCCAATATTGTAAGTCTTTTTATTCTCCGCTTGGTGAAAAATTACATCTATCGCGCATGCGTGGTCTATGACAAAGAGCCAATCTCTCGTGTACTTACCATCTCCATAGATGGGCAGCGGTTTTTTATTTAAAATATTATGAATACAGAGCGGAATCAGCTTTTCAGGAAATTGATTAGGGCCATAATTATTGGAGCAATTTGAAATCACAAAAGGCAGCTTATAAGTCTCGCCATAGGCGCGCACAAAGTGGTCGGACGAGGCCTTGGAGGCAGCATAGGGCGAATTAGGGTCATACGGAGTAGTCTCTTTAAAAAGTCCCGTTTCGCCTAGCGTGCCATACACCTCATCGGTGCTAATATGGTAGAATCGCTTGCCTTCAAAATCATTTTCCCAAGCATTTTTAGCCGCATTGAGCAGTGCCATAGTGCCTAAAATATTGGTGCGGGCAAAGGCAAATGGGTCTTTAATAGAGCGGTCCACATGCGACTCTGCGGCTAGGTGAATCACGGCATCAAATTGATATTGCTTAAAGAGTGCTGCAATGTATTCCTCGTGAGTAATATCTCCCTTTAAGAAAGTGTAATTTGGTTGGTTTTCAATATCTTTTAAGTTCTCAAGATTTCCTGCATAGGTGAGTGCATCAAGATTAAAAATCTTGTAGTTTGGATATTTTGTAACAAATAAACGAACGACATGTGAGCCGATAAATCCTGCTCCGCCTGTAATTAAGATTGATTTTTGTTTCTCCATAGGTGGTCAAATTATATTTGCTAAATTAATGATTATAATTCTCTTTTGGAAAGAATTTCTTGATATTTTTCGTGTATGCAATCCCAAACATATTGTTGTGTGTATTTGGCAATGATGTTTTTGCGTGTATTGGCTTGCAAAATGGATAGTGCTACACGGTTGTTTTGATAGTCGCGCATGGCTTTAGCTAATTCTTCTGTATTTTGTTTTGGAATTATGGTTCCGTTGATATTGTTTTCGATAATCTCATTGGATCCGCTAATGTCTGTTACGATGCAAGGCAATTCCATGGATTGTGCTTGGAGCACTACATTGGGGAAGCCTTCGCGATAACTAGGGAACACAAAAGCATGGCTTAATGCTAAAAATGGACGAATATCTGATTGAAATCCTGTGCGGATGATGTTTGGATTTTCGTTCATTTTTTGAATGGTTTCAGCGGGAAGAGGATCTAATTTTGGCTCTTCTTTTCCCACTAAAATTAATTTAGTTTTTGGATTATTAAGCTCAGTAAAAGCGTCGATTAGTTCTATGATTCCTTTATCTTTTACCAAACGCCCTACAAAACAAAACACAAAGTCATCCTGCGAAATGTTGTATTGCTTTCGGAGCGTGTTGAGCGTATCTTCGCTTATTTGCTCCTTTGAAAAGTAATCGGTATCAATGCCATTAATATTGCCATTAGCAATGATTTCAAGCGGTTTTTTCGTAATGTTATATCGTTGTAAATCAATCTTTACACCTTCTCCTTCTGGGAAAATATGGGTAGCGCAAGCGCAAAGGATTTTATCCATTAAAATTAAAATTTTTTGTAAAAAACCTGTGCGATACGGAAAAATCAGCCCCGTGAAAGTATGAATACGAATTGGAACGCCCGCTATTTTCCCCGCAACCATACTCAAAAGCCCTGCCTTTGGTGTGATAGAGTGTATAATGGTGGGCTTCTCTTTTTTCAGTAATCTGTACATTTTAATCAAGGAGATTAAGTCTTTCCAGGGTGAAATTTGGCGCTGCATCTCCACCTGCATTGTCCTCACGCCCTCTCGTTGATGTACCGCTTCTAAATTTTTACCTTTTCCAGATACCGCTGTTACCTCGTAAAACTGATTGAGAAATTTAAGCTGCCCTCTCAGTAATATATCAAGCGAAATCGGAACAGTAGCAGTCCTGAAAAGTTTAATTTGGGAGTGTTTCATACAATTGGATATATTTATCAACCATACGATGAATGTCAAATTCCTTTGCGCGCGCTTGGCATTTTTGCACGATTTCTTGGTATAGTGCGGGATTGTTTTCCAAAGATAGGATTTTTTTGGCTAAAGTTTGGGCATCTCCTTGCGGAAATAAAATGCCATAGCCTCCCACAATTTCTTTTAACCCTGGGACATCTGAGGCGATGAATGGCCTGCCGCTCGCCATACCCTCAATGCTGGAAAGGGAAAGCCCCTCATATTTGGAGGAGAGAACGATATAGTCGGCGGATTTTAGATGCTCGTATACATTTGTTTTTCTTCCTAAAAAATATACACGATTTGATAGCTTTTCAGATTTTGTAAAGTCTTCTAAATCTTGCCTTAACACGCCATCGCCTAGTAGTATTATTTTGAAATTTTCGGGTAGATAGTGCAGGGCTTTAATCAAAGTTTTTTGGTCTTTTGGTTCGTGCATAGATGAGACTTGCATAATGACTTTATCCGTGGGCAGTAGGTTAGTCGCTATTTCTTCCTTTCTTAAAGCGGTGGCATTTATCACATTTTCAATGTTTACGCCGTTTTCTATAATGGGCAGATTTTCAATGTTTATGCCTGTGTGGTTTTTTATTATTTCCTGAACGCCAGGGGTGATGCATACGGTTTTATTATATTTTTTATAAACAAATTTTTCAATGGGTGTGAATAGTTTATTTCTAATTCTTCGGTTGGAGGTGCTGTGCTCCGTGAAGATTAATTTGGTTTTATTGCCGTTTAGCAAATTGGCGAGTACAGCCCAGTACTGCGCAGGGAAGAGGTGCACATGCGCAATGTCGTAGTTTTTTAATAATTTTTGGAGTTTAAAAATAAGAGCAGGATTATAGACAGAACCTTTGCTTAATCTAAAAATTTTTGAACAATTTTTAGCCTCCAAAGCTTTGGTGAAAGGGTAATCATTGTCTGTTAAGAGGGCAATGTCCATGCTGATTCCACGCTCCACATACAACGGGATAGAGTCGAGTAGGAGTTTTTCTGCACCTCCCATGTTTAGGCTGTCTATAATTTGTAAAATCTTCATTATTTGTTTTTTCTACGGTCGTTTAAATACATGGCAAATCCCAAAGGGAAACCAACGAGTGAATATAATAAATTTACTCGAGATAATTTGTTTTTAAAGCTCCAATCATTATCATTAAAGCTGAAACGCCAGAAATTGATAGTCGCTTTGATTTTTTCTTTCAATGGAATATTGTAAGAAGCCAATTCGCTGTAATGAATCATAGAAGCTTTGGGCGAGTTCATACGGATTTTTACAATTTTATCAGTTAGTCCACCAGGTAAATATTCAGTAACATAAAAACCATAGTTGTAAAAATCAATTTTATATTTCTGGGCAATTCTATTCCATATTAATGCTTCTGGACAGAATTTTTCACCTTCAATCTCAGGAAATGTATACTCTTGAAGTATATCTGTTTTAAATACTTCAACCAAGTCACCCGTAATGTTATGTTTGTATCGAATGTCTAGTGAGTTACTTGTGATTTTATCAAAGTTACCACGACCTACAATCTTTCCATCACTTGATATTCTTCGCGTTGCTACGGCTACAACAGACATATCATTTATTTTTTGGATATTCTCTTTTAGTTGCTCAATCGCTGTTGGCGTCAAGTGGTCGTCAGTGTCTAATATTAAAGTAAAATCACCTTTTGCTTTTTGAACACCAAAATTTAAAGCGGTATGTTTTCCCCCATTAGTTTTTTTGTAATAGGACAAATCAAAGCCATTAGGAGAAAAGGTTTTAATTAGTTCATCTGTATTATCAGTGCTACCGTCGTCTATCACAATCCATTCAAAATCTTTAGATTCTTGATTTTGTAGAGAATCAAAGGCTCTTTTTAATAAATTAGCTCTATTATAGGTAGGAGTAATAATGCTTATTCTTGGCATAAATTAATCATTTAAAAAATTATAATTTTGTCGGTATTCCATAAATTCAAATCTACCATTTCGATTGAAATCTTGGAAGATGCTTTTGTATGGCATTAAATCTCCGCCGTCCCACAAGATGAGTAGGCGAATGAAAACTGCGCTAAAATAGACTCCTATGCAAAGTTTAAAAAAGTTTCGTAATTTTATATCTTTAATCGCATTATACATATACGGAATGGCTAAAACCAAGAAGATAAAATAGTACCAAGTTAGTCTTAAAAACGAGGCATTAGTGAGGGTTGCCAAGGTGAAGAATACATAAAGCGCAAAACCATTGAAAATAGCGATACCTTTTTTGGTTTGATAAAAGTAATTTCTAAAATTTAACCCTAAAATAAATAAAACTAAAGCTTCAATAAGATAAAAGATATTAACCCCTGAGTCTTTGTCAATATATGCCGCTGCTTTTTCTACTCCTGCGCTTTCGATGGTGCTTTCTTTTAATACATCCCCAAGAGGAGTGAAAGATAGAAATAAAATGACAAAACCTCCTAATAAAAGTTGGTAATTATTGAATTTACGATTGGCTACAAGTATATATGGTAAAAAGATAATAGAACTACGGTGCAAAGTAAAAGCTAATCCGATGACGAACAAAGCATAAATATACTTTCTGTTGATAATCATACTTATCGTGAGCCAGATGACTGCCATAGCAAGCCCCTGTCTCAAGTACACAAACGAGTAAATAAAGAATTTACAAAAATAAACGAAAAGAGAAATGCTGATATTTTCTGTGTTTTTTTTAATAACATAAAAGTGCATGCTATACATGATGAGCGCAGAGGCGAAAAATAGGAACTCTCGTTTAGTACTAATGTTTTGTAATAAGTAATAATAAGTTAAAAAACCTTTTTCAAAAGCCCCGTATAGAAATAAACTTTTACCCCTTAATACTTCATATACCTCCGCGTAAATATAGACATCATACCCCCCAATCATATCACGCAAGCCCGTTATCAACATTAAGCAAACTAAGAAAAAATAAACTAATTTTTTATTTTTAAAAGGGTTGCTAATGTAGACTATAATGGCTAATGAAAATATGACTAAGTATGGAATCATTTTTTTATCAATGTATCAATTAAATTTACAGAATCACAGCTTTCATATAATTGTTTTGATCCCGCTGTATATTCAGGGTAATTATTTTCAATTTTTTTGATGGCTTTTACAATATTTTCTACATTCCATTCATCAGTTGAAATTCCGGCTTGGTTATTTTCTAGTGCTTGTTTTAAGGCTGGTACATCGTTTCCTATCATAGGTTTATTAAACATACTATATTCGTATATTTTATTTGGAGCACAATATAGCAAATTTAAACTTTCTTCTACATTTGAATTCTCGGATGTGTTATATGTTAAAAATCCAATATAAGCCATTTTTGTCACAAGTAAGTGATATGGTGGCGGGATGAATGGTAAAAAGTATACATCTTTATCTTTGTATTTCTGTTTCAAAAAATCCTTGTCAGTAGAATCTGCAGCCATAATACAGACAGCGTAGTCAGGCCCCAAATGATTTAAGGAATCGCATATGTAATCTATGCGTCTTTTCTCATTGTCTATGGCTCCTTGGTATAGTAATGTTTTTTTTTCTTTAAGCGTATCAATCAACTTTTCATCAACAAAATGTGATAAATCGTATGAGAGATTCTCTAAGGATAACAATGGCTTATTTGGAATGATATATGGTGTTTTCTTCAAACCAAAAACTGCTTGCGTTATTTTAGCCCTATTGTATTCACAACAAACTACTCTCCAGGCTGATTTTACATTTTGTTTTAAATCTAAATTGGGAACTACCAATCTGTATTTCATTGGGACTTTGAAAAATGGCATTTCAAATAAATATAGAATTGTTCTATAATTTTTAATAATAGAATTCATCCTCCATCCATTTTCGTTTCCAAACACCCAAACCACAGTATCATCGTCATAATTTCTTTTGATGAATTGTTCTACTTGAGATTTGTTTTTGAACATCGACTGAAATTTTTTTACTGGGTTCGTTTGAACTTTGTCAACAACAACCTCTTCATAATGAATGTTCATTTTCTGCAGTTCTTCAATTAACTCTTTGGAACTACAATAGCCAAGCATTGTCACATGACAATTCAATTGAGCTAAAATTTTTAAAACACTTAGTATCGGTGGATATCTTACAATATCATCATCCGATATCAAAATATGTTTGCTGTAATTAGCCATTTTTATTTTTTAAAAAGTTGATAATTCTTTCAGAAGCTTTACCATCTCCGTAAGGATTTTGAATTGATTGAATACTCGCGTAATAAGCAGAGTCATCAAGTAACTGGCTGCTATTTGAGATAATTTTATCAATATCAGTACCTACCAATTTTACGGTGCCAGCATCTACAGCCTCAGGTCTTTCAGTATTACCTCTCATAACTAGCACGGGTTTACCTAAACTTGGAGCCTCTTCTTGTATTCCTCCGCTATCAGTTAAAATAAAGTAGCTTTGATTCATTAACCAAACAAAAGAAGGGTAGGATAATGGTGAAACCAATTTAATATTTGAAATTCCACGTAATAAATCATTTACTGTATTTAAAATATTTGGGTTCAAATGCACAGGATATACAATCTCTACATCATCTTTATACTTTTCAGCTATATTTTTTAATGCCTTGCAGATATCGATAATACCTTGTCCGTGATTCTCTCTTCTATGCCCTGTAACAAGAATTATTTTTTTATTTAGATTTAATTTTGACTTTAGTTCTTCAATTTCAGAGTTAGAATAATTTTTTAGAATCTCTCGCCCTTCAAATAAAGCATCAATTACTGTATTCCCTGTGACAATAATATTTTCATTCTTTACATTTTCTTTTATGAGATTCTCTTTTGAAAATTCTGTAGGAGCGAAATGATATGTTGAAATTCTACCCGTGATTTGTCGATTCAGTTCTTCAGGAAAAGGAGAATTTATATTATGTGTTCTCAATCCCGCTTCTATATGGCATACTTTTGAGCCAGCATAAAATGCAGCTAATGCTCCAGCCATAGATGTAGTTGTGTCACCATGAACTAGGACATAATTTGGCTTGAATTCTTCAAGGATTGGCTTGAGTGATGTAATAATGTCCGCAGTTAGAGTATATAAGTTTTGATTTGGACGCATTAAGTTTAAGTCGTAATCAGGTGTAATACTAAAAAAGTCCAAAACTTGATCAAGCATTTCACGATGTTGTGCTGTTACACAAACTTTTGCGTCAAATATAGTTTTTTGGTTTAATGCTTTGACTAAAGGAGCCATTTTTATAGCTTCTGGTCTAGTTCCGAATAGTGAGAGTATTTTTATCATTATTTAATTATAAAATGTTTTACAAATATAGGTATATTGAAGAAGAAAGTAGTGAATTTTTGAAATCTTGTTTTTAGTGGTCCTTTTATTGGGTACAACTTTTTATTTGTCAATTCCTTAAAACACTTTTCTTTGAACCTTGCATTTGTTTTTTCTGGTGATTTATATAATTTCCATATTAAATTCCACACAACTGAATTGTAGTTTTTAGCAATTGCATTGTTCAAGTCTTTAGAATAGGAGTTGTTTTTATTTAGCTTAAACAAATTGCTAATTATCACTTCGTCAAATAAATATTTTTCGTATTTCTCCTGCGTTTTAGGCTTTGAAATAGACCCTAATCTCTGTAAGTAGTTGTATCCAATTAAATCAGAAAAAAACACTTTTTTAGCTTTTAGAAACATTCTCATAGAAAATTCCATATCTTGATGAGTTAATCCCAATGTGAAAAGCAAGCTTTGCTCAAGTAAAAAATCCCGTCTGAACAATAAACAGCACATAGATGATGGTGTATATCCATTAATTAGAGCATCTGGACCACTCATTATTCTATTAAATTCCAATGTATGGTTGATTTGTCCACCTAAATCTTTTCCGTGTTCATCTACATTTCTAATTGCAAAAGATGTAGCGTCAATTTCATTATCAATAGAAAAATTCAATAATTTTATTACATTATCAAAATCATTGTAATCATCTGCATCTAAAAATTGTAGATATTCACCCTTTGCCAAACCAATTCCTGTATTTCTTGCTCCAGATAATCCTTTGTTTTCTTGAGAGAAAACAAATACATTCGGTTTACTTGTTGAATATTCATTTAAAACATTAAGACTGTCGTCTGTTGAACCATCATTGATAAAAACGATTTCAAAATCTTGCTTAGGTAGTTTTTCAAATAAAGGTTCTAAGTTTTTAAATGTATCATTTAAAAAATCTTGACAATTATATACGGGGATGACAATTGAAAGTTTCATTAATGTTTAATTTTTTAGTAATGATTTCAAAGTTTGTTAGATTGTCATTTCTCGAATGAAGGTATTCGGATATGTATTTGTCATAAATGTGCTTTTTTATTTTAAAAGAGTCGGAGGTGATTTTTTCAATGTCATTATTTACATTTATGATTGGGGAGTCAAAATATTTAGCAATGTTATATGCTATTTTAGAATATTCATTCAAATTTGTTTTGTTTTCTTTATTATAAAACTCATTCATAGTTAATAAAAATAGAGGTTTGTAATTAAGAATAGAGAAATTAAATGCTGTAGAAAAATGTGTCATAACAGCTAATGCGTTTTTAGATAGTTCTGGAGTTTTGAATTTTATAATTTTTCTATTATTAAAATCGTATTCATTATAATCTGATTTGGGATGGGCTGAGATTATCACTTCCTTATTAAATTTTTTTTCCAATTGATTGAAAAATTTATTCATACATTCTAAGTAATGTTTTCTATCAATGTTTTTATATCCTCTTAGAGCAAAATCTGGATGTCCAACAAGAAATTGATCGATAAACAAAAAGTAATCTGTTGAAGTCTCGTATTTTTTTATTTTTAAATTTTTTTCATAATCTATGTGATTAATTATATTATCACTATCATTTCTTTTATTTGGTGCTGTAAATTTTATTAGATTTTTATTTGTAGAGGAATTTTTAAATTTTTCAAGGAATAATTTATGCATTAAATCTCTGTAAAATTTAATTGGATTAATATAATATAAAATTTTTTGAAATAAACTTTTCTTATTTAACATAACTTCAAGAGATCCCACTAAATAATTGATTCGATACGATTTAATAGATTGTTTGACTGCTGTTTCATAAATTATATAAGTTTTTTTATTTATCGGGATTTGAAGATCGCAATAAAAGTCTTGTTCACGGAGTAGAGCATTAACTACATCATCAATTGAATTAAAATATCTAACTTTATGATCAAAATAATCAACTTCATTAATATAGTTGCATCCAAAATAGTCACTTAACGACCAATATTCAAAATCACATCCTGCCATTAGAAATTTGTCTTGAAAAAATAAGTCGTTTACAACGGGTTTTTGGTAAGGGTCAATACAAATTACAATTATTTTAACTTTCATTTCTTAGTGTTTTTTTTAAAACAAATTCAGCAAAGTCAAAATCATATTGGTCATCAATATCTACATTGCCTAAATGCCCCTCAACAAATAAAGGATAAGATTCTTCGTTCATAATTATACCTTGGTCTATTAAATGTTTTTTTGTGATGTATAATAGTCCATTCTCGTAGTAGAGCGGTTCCATGTCTTGGCTTCTCATGCCAAATTCGTAGTTAAATGGGATAAATTTATCACCTTTAATTTTTCCTAATTTATGGGTATCTCTACTTACGGTAAAAAGGCTATTGTAGCTATTTGTTGTGTAAATTTTCATCGCTTCTTCAAGTAATTTTTTTGGTCTTAAAGGGTTAGTAGCTTGCAATAAGATAATGTTATCGTCCTTATCTAGGTTAAGAGTTGTAACTGCATGTTGCAAAACTTCAACGGTCGATGTGAAGTCTCCTGCTAATTCTGCTGGACGATCAATTATCCTAACGCTTGATTGCTTAGCCACCTCTTTTATATTATTACAATCGGTAGAAACTACAATATCATCTATAAAATCAAAAGTTTTAGCATAATCTATACTATGTGTCAGTAGTGGTTTTCCCCCCAACATTTTGATGTTTTTTTCAGGAAGTCTTTTTGAGCCACCTCTCGCTGGTATAACTACTATATTTTTCATAGAATTAATTTTTTTGATTTAAATCTTGCAAATCTACCATTTGTTTGAATCTGCCATTTTGTTGGTAAAGCTCATGGTAGTTTCCTTTTTCAATGATATTTCCCTTATCCATCACATAAATAGTATCAGCATGTTTTATGGTAGACAATCTATGTGCAATAATTACCATGGTGTATTTGCCTTGGAGTCTTTCAATATTTTCTTTGATGTAATTTTCTGTTTCAGAGTCTAAAGCTGATGTCGCTTCATCCATGATAAGTAATTCAACATCCTTGTATAGCTCTCTTGCAATTGAAATTCTCTGTTTTTGTCCACCAGACACCAAAACCCCATTACTTCCCAAAGGTGAGTCTTCCTTCTTGTCTAAATCATTCATGAAATTGGTAAGTGCAACAAGCTCTATACATTTCCAAAATCGTTCAATATTCTTAGGTGTTTTCTCGTCCCAAAATGTGACATTATTGAAAATAGTATCATCAAAAATAACGGGATCTTGTGTAATGTAGCCTACTTTTTTTCTAAATACATTTAGATGCTTTTCTTCCAATTTTTCTTGTCCCAAATAAATGTTTCCGCTATCTGGTTTCGTCAAACCACAGATTACATTGGCTAGCGTTGTTTTCCCTGCACCACTTTCTCCTACCAAGGCGATAGTTTCTTTGTCATTAATATGCAGCGATAGGTTTTTTAAAATATGCTTCTCGCCATAAGATAAATCAATGTTTTTCAATGTTATTTCTTTGATTGTTTCAATTTTAGTGTTTTCTTGTTTAGTTTCACTATCTTTATCAAACTCAGAAAAAACTGTCATTATAGCTTCATACCCCGCAGAATTGTTGATAAATAAATTTCCAAATCCTTGAGCTGAGGTTAAGTAAACTAAAGCTCTGTAGAAGTATACCAAACTGACCATGATACTTACAAATGGAGTTTGTCTAAGACTCACTTGTATAAATATTACTGCAACGATAATCAATACGGTAACGGGTTCCCGTGCAGATTCTGCAATAGCATTTAATTTCTGAATTCTAAATTCCAAGCCTTGTGTTTCTAGAATATTTTTTTCAACCTTTTTATCATATTTAGATATATAGTTCGTAGCCTTTAAATACTTGAAATTACTTAAAATTTGTATAATATAGCTATTAAAAGTGTTTCCTGTCAAAGTGAGTTTTCTCGCCGCTTGTTTTGTTGCCTTATTAATGTATTTGTAGACAAAGTTTGAAACAAGACCTCCTATTGCTACCAATATGGCAAATTGCCAATTAGATAGAAAAGCTAAAACAACATAAGTAATCAACATCACGCCACTTTGTATAGCTTGAAAGCAGAAGTTCATTGCTTGCACCATTCTCTCAACTTGAACAGTTAATGCATTTTGTATTTTGCCTGGATCATATTGCGTATAGCCGTTGTATGATACCTTTTTTAATTTACTAATTAATGTAAAACGCATCCGCTTGATGACAAATAATCTAATTCTAGCACTATAGATATATCTGAGAAATGTAAGTATTCCTTTTAAGATAAAAAGTACAATCATAACGATTAGTACATTCTCAAAGTTTAATTGTATACCAGCATTTTGTAAACTATCTATAAAATATTTTAATTTCCCTAAGGAATCAAAATTATTATCTCCGCCACCCGTTACAGACAACAATGGTATAAACATGGCAATTCCTAAACCATCTAGCAGCCCCACAAACGCGTTCATTAAGATGAAAAGGTATAAATGTATCCCTACATGTTTTTTAATGTAGCCTAAAAATTCTAAGGAAAAGCTTTTAATTTTTATCATACCACTAAAGTCTACCGTCTATTTCTTCTTTGTCTAAGAATCCTTTAACATCAAAAATAACTGAATTTTCTTTAGACAAGTTTTTAATGTCAATTTCTTTGAATTGTTTATGAGATACTCCCAGAATTACTGCATCAAATTTCTCGTTTGGTAAATCAGATTCACAATCTACGCCATACTCATTTTTTATTTCATCAGCAGATGCCCAAGGATCATAAGTAGTAACTTCTACGCCAAAATCATTTAAGCTAGTAACAACATCAATAATTTTTGTATTTCTAATATCTGGACAATTTTCTTTAAATGTAAAGCCGAGCACCAAAACTTTAGAACCATTGATTTTGATGTCTTTTTTTATCATTAATTTGACAATTTTTTCCGCTACATATTTACCCATTGAATCATTGATTCTCCTACCAGCAAGAATTACTTCTGGATGATACCCGAATTCTTCTGCTTTTTGAGCTAAATAATAAGGGTCTACACCTATACAATGACCACCAACTAATCCTGGTTTAAATGGCAAAAAGTTCCATTTTGTTCCCGCAGCTTCTAATACAGATAGGGTATCTATTTTCATCAAAGAAAAAATCTTTGAGAGCTCGTTGACAAAAGCTATATTGATATCTCTTTGCGTGTTTTCAATGACTTTGGCAGCTTCCGCCACTTTGATTGATGGAGCTAGGTGAGTTCCTGCAGTAATAACAGAACTATAAAGCCCATCTACAATTTTACCAATTTCAGCATTTGAGCCTGATGTAACTTTTAATATTTTCTCAACGGTATGCTCTTTATCTCCAGGGTTGATTCTCTCTGGTGAATATCCAACGAAAAAATCCTCATTAAATTTTAATCCAGATGTTCTTTCTAATATAGGGACACAATCATCTTCTGTACAACCTGGATACACAGTAGACTCATAAACAACAATGTCATTCCTATCTAATACTTTCCCTACCGTTTCACTTGCTTTTATAAGTGGCGTTAAGACAGGTCTATTGTTTTTATCTACAGGGGTTGGTACCGTTACGATATAGACATTTGCATTTTTGATGTCTTTAAGATCAGCAGAGCAAAATAATCCATTTTCACCATTTTCAATTGGAGATTCATTTTTTAGAACACTTTTTAAAAGAGCTTCATTCACTTCCAAAGTGTCATCTATTCCATTATTCAATTTTTTTACTCTATTTTGATCAATGTCAAACCCGACAACAGGATACTTAGTAGCAAATAATCTGGCTAAAGGAAGCCCTACATACCCTAGGCCTATGATTGCTATTTTTAAATCTTTATTCATAATTTTATTATTTTAAGTTTTTCCAATACCATTTGGTGGCTATTTTCAATCCTTCTTTCAAAGAGTATTTGGGATTATAATTTAAAAGTTTTTTTGCTTTGTCAACGCTAGCTAGTGAATGTGGAATATCTCCTAATCTTTCAGAACCGTGGATGACTTCAATGTTTTTTATTTCATTATCAAATTCTGAAAGATTCTCTTTTAATTGTTCTATAAGCTCGTTCAGTGTTGTGTTCTCACCATATGCAGTATTGTATACTTGATTAATAGCTTCTGGATTAGTTGTCTCCATTGCTAAATGATTCATCTGAATTACATTATCAATGTATGTGAAGTCTCGACTAAATTGACCATCTCCATTTACAGTAGGTGATTCGTGATTTAAAAATTTCTTTACAAACAAAGGGATAACTGCTGCATATGTACTTTCTGTATCTTGTCTTCGTCCGAAAACATTGAAATATCTCAGCCCAATACATTCGATTCCATATGTCCTTGAAAAAACATCAGCATACAATTCGTCTACATATTTAGTAATTGCGTAGGGTGATAAAGGTCTGCCAATTTTATCTTCAACTTTCGGTAGCGTTTTAGAATCACCATATGTTGATGAGCTCGCAGCATAAACGAATCTTTTAATCTTGTTATCCCTTGCCGCCACCAACATATTCAAAAAACCAGATATATTAACATCATTTGTTGTAATCGGATCTTTAATTGACCTAGGAACAGAGCCTAAAGCTGCTTGATGTAAGACGTAGTCCATCCCTTCTGTACTATTTATGCAAGTTTCGAAATCACGGATATCTCCTTCAATTAGTTCGTAGGATTTGTTCAATAGAAATGGTTCAATATTTTCTCTTTTTCCTGTAGAAAAGTTGTCTAGACATCTTACAAAATATCCCTCATTTAAAAAATATTCTGTTAGGTTTGACCCAATGAACCCTGCGCCTCCAGTTATTAATATTTTTTTCATTTTTTTGTTATTTTACTAAGTAATTTCTTATACCAGCTTTTTTTCTTTTTACTATGGTAGCCGTAGCCATACCCATAGTTGTAGCCATATCCATAGCCGGAATTTCTAGAATTCACATCATTTAGCACAAAAGAGGCGTGCTTAATTTTGTGGTCTTCCACCGCTTTTAGTGGGTGTTCTAGCAGCTGCTTGTCTGTAAAGCCTGAGCGCACTACAATTACACTCACATCTGCATAATGGCTGATGTGGTAAGTGTCGGATACTAGCAACAATGGTGCCGAATCTATGATTATAAAATCAAATTCTTGTTTTAAATCTTGGATTAATTCCCCTAAACGCTCACTCATAATTAATTCAGTTGGGTTGGGTGGAATGGCTCCCGATAAAATCATCGCCGTTTTATTATCATAAGATGATTTTATTAAAATATCGCCGATGCTCACATTTTTATCATACAAATATTCCGTGAGCCCTATATTTTTTCTAGAACCGTGGAAATATCGTTGTAGCTGAGGGTTTCGAATATCTGCTCCTATGATTACGGTTTTTTTATCTTTTAGCTGACTTAAAATGTGCGCTAAGTTTATGGAAACAAATGTTTTCCCCTCGCCCTTGATGGTGGAGGTAACAAGAATTGTCTTCCCCTCATTATTGGTGCTAGCTCCCAACATAAATTGCAGGTTGGTACGCAGCACACGGAATGATTCTGCTAAATTAGATAAATCTTCGCTCACTACTTCGTTGGCTTCTTCTTTTTTCAAAGATGGCAATTCGCCTAAAATAGGATAGTCGCCAACCACTTTACTAAGTTCTTTTCGGCTTTGGATTTTGGTGTTAAGTAAGGTGATTAAGTAAATAACTCCAATTGGAATTAATAAACCTAGGAGAAAAGCACCTAAATAGTACACCGAGAAATTCGTATTGGTAGGTCCTGAACTTTCTGGTGCATCAATCAATTTGGCTTTGTCGGCAGAAGCGGCTAATGCTATGGCATTTTCTTCTCTTTTTTGTAGCAACAATAAATATAGGTTTTCCTTGATATTTTGCTGTCTATTGATTGAGCGAAGTATTCTTTCTTGCGCAGGAAATTTATTGAAGGCGGTTTGATATTTACTCAATTTAGAATTGACTAAATCTTTTTGTTTTTTCAATAAATTTGCTTCTTTTTGGATAGAGCTTATAATGGCCTCTTTTAGCTGTTTTAGTTGCTCTGTTTTTCCTTTGATAACAGGGTTAATGTCAGTTCCACCTTGTCTTTGAATGTTTCGTTCGATAACAATTTTATTATATTCCGAAACATATGAAGCCAATTCTTGATTTTGAGATAAAACATTGCTAGGTAGAATCTCATCTATTGGAGAATTTCTTATTTGATTTTTGTAAATATTGGTAAATTCCTCTTTGGTATTTAAATCGAGTAATTCTTTGCCCAATTCTTTCATTTCGGTTAGGCTTTCACTTGCGCCTGTAATAGGGTCTACAATATTGTTATTTTCTTTAAAAGATTCAATTTCGCCTTCTACACCACCTAACTCATCATTGATGATTTTGATTCGTTCGTTTACAAACTCCGCAGTTTTTTTTGCCTCAGTATTTTTATCTTCTATGGCATCATCGTTGAACACATCGATAAGGTTCAATAAAATATCTTTAGCTTTTTCCGTTTCAGGACTAGCCATTGAAATAATTATCGCAGATTGATAGTTTTGATATCTACTAACGTCAATTCTTCCACGCAATCTATCGGTAACGCTTTGCGCATCAGATATGTTCATCTGAATCGCGTCTTTTGAAGGCTCTATTGTTGTATGTTTTTTCTTGAAAGTTACACTACCAAAGTCAAAAATAATGGGCAGATTGTAGGCATATTTACCTTCTTTACCTTCGGCAGATAAGTAAACATAATTATTGTCGTAGCTAAGCGAAAAGTTTTTGGAAAAACGCTGTGTGCTATCGCTTGGTGTAACTTGGATAGATAAAGGAGTTTCGTTTCCGTAAACCTCAGTTTGTAATATTTTTCCTTTTACATTAAGAGTGGTATATAAGTCTAGGTTTTCAACCACTTTTTTCAACAACCTTTTTGAACGAAGAAGTAAAAGCTCATTGTCAATTCCTTCTGAGCGAATACCATTTACTTCTTGAATCGCAGAAAGCGCCCCGGTATTCATCCCTCTATCATTAGTTTTAATCAAGACGGTGGCGTAAGTATTATATTCTGGAACAATGTAGCGAGTATATATTTTCACAGCAAAAAGCGCTAATAAGATACAGATAATATAAATGTACCAATAACGCAAATAAGGAGCTATAATCTCCTTAATATCTAAACTATTGTCTTTCTGTTTCTCTGCCATAATTATTTAATAAAAAGTGCGTAAATAGTAACTCCCAAAGAAAGGATTGTGGAAATTGCAGCAAATGGTGTATTATTGAAGCTTAGTGTACTAGCTTTGCTTGGCTTGATATAGATAATGTCGTTTTGTTTAACATAAAAATAAGGCTCGTTGAAAAGATTGGCGTCTTTTAAATTAACTGTATATTTAGTTCGCTCATTATCTATGGTTCTTACCAATAATAAATTGTCTATATCTGAAGTTTTTTTAAGATCTCCACTTTCTGCCAAAACCTCTAAAATATTAGCATTTTCATTTTTTACATTAACGACTTTACCGCCTGAATCCCCTAAAACCACAACTCTGAAATTATTAACCTTTAAATTCACCACAGGATTTTTTAAATAACGGCTGAATTGAGCGGTTAATTCAGCAATGGCCTCGGTTCTTGTTTTGCCTAAAAGATGGATTTTTCCGATTTGTGGAAAATTAATATTTCCTTCATTGTCAATTGTGTAAGTGGTAATTCCTTGTAAATTCGATGTGTTTCCTCCTGAAGTGGGAGAGCTTAAATTTAATGTGAAAGGAGCTAATAGCTCTTTATCGTCCACAGACACGTTGATGCTTAAGTCGTCTCCAGCCTGCAATTTATATTCGTTGATGCTAGGTAAATCCCCTTGGTTTAGATTTACTTGATCAATGTTTTGAAAATATAAAACATCTCGTTGTGTTCTACAAGATTGCAGTAGCACTAGGGCTAAAAGAAAATAGGCTATTTTTTTCATAATTATTTATTATCCAAAAATTCAAATTGTGAGTTTTTACTGATGTATTCGGGAACGATTTCTTTGATTAATTTTACAATTTCAATACGCCCAGCAACTAAAGCTCTTCTTGCAATATGGGTGACTTGCTTTTCTATGATTTCGTAAGGCACGCGTTCATCTTTTGAACGCATAATTTTCTCATGGTGAGTTGGGAGCGTAGTGGTTTTATTGCTTAAAAGCTCTTCGTATAATTTTTCACCAGGTCTTAGACCAGTCACTTTGATTTCAATGTCTTTGCCAGGTGTTAAGCCACTCAATTGAATCATTTTTCTTGCTAAATCTATGATTTTCACAGGTTCTCCCATGTCGAATACATAAATTTCGCCTCCTTGTCCCATCACTCCAGCTTGCAATACAAGTTCGCAAGCTTCTGGAATCGTCATGAAAAAGCGTGTAATTTCTTCATGCGTTACCGTTACAGGGCCACCTTCTTCGATTTGTTTTCTAAACAATGGGATTACAGAGCCATTGGACCCCAAAACATTTCCAAAACGAGTTGTAATGAATTTAGTAGTATTTCCTGGAAGCTCTTGTAATGATTGAACATAAAGCTCTGCTACGCGTTTAGATGCCCCCATTACATTGGTTGGGTTTACGGCTTTGTCAGTCGAAATCATTACAAAACGATTGACTTTGTATTTGCTAGCTAAATCAGCTAAAATTCTTGACCCCCAAATATTTACATTAATGGCTTCAATCGGATTATCTTCAATCACAGGCACATGCTTATAAGCGGCGGCATGATAAACCATCGAAATATCATTTTCTTTGAATATTTTTTCGATGCGGTGCTTATTGCTCACATCGGCTAAGTAAAATAGGTAGTCAATGTGTGGAAATTTTTCTTGCATTTCAAGCTTAATGTCGTTCAGTGGTGTTTCCGCTTGATCCACAACTATTACTTTGCTTGGATGATAAGAGGATACTTTTCTAACTATTTCACTCCCAATGGAGCCAGCTCCCCCTGTTACTAGAACAACTTTTCCTAAATGTCGCTGACTGATTTCGCTATTTTCAATTTTGATTTCTTTACGATAGAGTAGATCTTCAATCTGTAAGGTTTTAATGTTTGGCGCAATTTTAGCACTTTGTTCGCCTTTTTCTTGCTCTAAAAGTTTAACGGGAAGGTGATAAATCCTAATTTTTTGTTTAATTAAATCCTCTATAATTGGCTGGAACTCCTCAGCTTTAATATTATCTTCGGAAAAAATAATCCCTTTTAAATTACTTTTTTCTTTCAGTTTAGAAATTTGATCAAAAGAGTATATTTTTTTGCCTAAAATTCTACCTTTTCCCACGCTTGGGTTTTCTTCTATGAACCCTAATAAATTAAATTTGCTGTCTGGATTTTCTGTTATAGCGCTACCGAACCCTACGGCCTGTGAGCCTGTTCCATAAATTACAATATTGCGCGTTTCTGGCATGTCTCTGAATCTTATGAATAAGGCAAAAGCAAGCTTAACATAAAATCTAAAAAGCGAAAGTGCAAGAAATAATGTGAGGATGAAAAATATTAAGCAAAAATCAAAGTATAATTCGCTACCCATTTTCCATTTCCACAGTTTGCCAATGATAAATAGAACTATTAATGCAGCAAAGGTTGAAAGTGAAATTTTGGTAATATCTCTGATTGATGAGTGGCGTACTACTCCAGAGGATACACGAAAAACGATGAGAGACAAAACCGAAACGGCAAACATAATTATAAAGCTTGTATGGCTACTTACGGAGCCAAAGTTTGGTACTCCCCAAACATTCATTAAAAAATATGTAATAGCCAAAGAGCAAGCTACAATTCCAGCATCTATAGTGAAAATCACCCAGCGTGGCAAATGTTTAATATTGCTTAATTTTTCAGCTAAATTTGCAAAAAATCCGATTTTTCTTCTCTTGTTTTCCATTACTTTAAGGCGTGCAATATACAATTTTTTATTCTATCTCTATCCTCGTCTGTTAGATTAGAGCCTGAAGGCAAACAAAGTCCGCGATCAAAAGCATTTTCTGAAACCTTGCCACCGAAATACATAGCATCGCTAAATACAGGCTGCAAGTGCATCGGTTTCCAAAGCGGTCTTGATTCGATATTTTCATCGGCAAGTGCTAATCTCAATTTTTCTCTTTGATCGTAGTCTTTTAATAAAATCACAGAAAGCCAATGATTTGAAAATAGGTTTTCGTTTCTTTCAGTCAACAATTGAATGTCATCGAAATCTTTAAAAAGCTCTTGGTAAAACGCATGCATCGCTCTTCTTTGATTCACTCTTTCGGCTAAAACTTCCATTTGTCCACGGCCAATTCCTGCGCAAATGTTACTCAATCGGTAATTATACCCAATGTGTGAATGCTGATAGTGCGGAGCGTCGTCTCTTGCTTGTGTTGCTAAGAAAACAGCTTTTTGTTTTACCGCTTCGTCCTTGCAAACAAGTGCCCCACCTCCTGAAGTGGTGATGATTTTATTTCCGTTAAAACTTAAAATAGAAATATCACCTAGAGTCCCGCAATTCTCACCATAATAGGTGCTGCCTAAAGCTTCAGCGGCATCTTCTAAAATTGGAATATCGTATTTATCGGCAATGGCACGAATTTCTTTATTTTTGTATGGCATACCATACAAGTGCACTGCAACAATTGCTTTTGGCTTCACACCATTTTCAATTCGGTTTTGGATGGCTTCTTCTAAAGCCTCTGGACTAATATTGAGCGTTTCTTCCTCGCTATCCACAAAAACAGGTTTAGCCCCTAAGTATTTAATAGGATTGGCCGATGCGGCGAAAGTCATACTTTGGCAAATCACTTCATCGCCAGCCTCAACGCCTAATAAAATCAAACCAAGATGTAAAGCGGCTGTTCCTGCACTAAGCCCTGCAACATGCACTTTTCCACCAAGGTAATTCTTTAAGTCTTCTTCAAAGCCATTTACATTAGGCCCCAATGGGGCAACCCAATTTTGTTCAAAAGCTTCATTAATGTATTTTTGCTCGTTTCCACCCATGTGGGGTGATGATAACCATATTTTTGATTTCATATCATTTGGATTTAATTATTTTTCCTGGGTTTCCGACCACAACACAGTTGTCAGGGATGTCTTTTATTATGACGCAACCAGCGCCAATTGTTACATTTTTTCCAATTTTTATTCCTTGAATAACGCTCGCTCCGATACCAATATGCGTGCATTCGCCTACTTTAACATTTCCAGCCAAAGCTGCATTGGGTGAAATGTGTACAAAATCGTTGATTACACAATCGTGGTCTACACTACAATTGGTGTTTAGAATGCAATGATTGCCAATTTGAGTGGAATGATTAACAACAGAACCGGGCATAATTGCGTTTCCTACGCCCATTTTTACAGATGTAGAAATACAAGAAAACGGGTGAATGGCATTGATGTAATATTGGAATTTGGCGGATATGTTTTTGCGGACAAGGTTGTTGCCTATTGCTATGATTATTGGTTGCTCGTAATCTGATTCAGAAGGTAAAGTTAAAGGTATTCCGCAAAACTTATTACTATGAGGGTGGTCGTCTATAAATTTAGCTACAGAAGATTTGTCGTCACTCTGGAGAATGTCGAAAATTACCTTTCCGTGTCCGCTTGCGCCAAAAATAATCATAACTTTACGTTAATTCGTTCCGTCAAATTTATAGGTTGTTACTTGTCCTTCTTGAGAAATCCCTTCAGATTTAAAAACTTTTTCAATTGTTAAAAAAATGATTTTCACATCTAAAGAGAAGCTTAAATTTTTAACATACCAAACATCGTGCCTAAACTTTTCTTCCCATGAAATGGCATTTCTTCCATTTACCTGAGCCCATCCAGTAATGCCTGGTCGAACTAAATGTCGCTTTTTTTGTTCTTCGTTATACAAAGGTAAATATTCTGGGAGCAATGGTCTAGGGCCGATTAAGCTCATGTCACCTTTCAGTACATTAATCAATTGCGGAATTTCGTCTAAAGATGTTTTTCTCACAAACTTCCCTACGGAAGTCAAACGATCAGCATCGGGCAATAGATTTCCTTGAGCATCCTTTTTATCGTTCATAGTTTTGAACTTCACAATTGAAAAGATTTTCTCGTTTAATCCTGGTCTTTTTTGAAAAAAGAATGGTTTTCCATGATTGGCAATGGCGAGCAAAATGGTTACAACTAATAGTATCGGGCTCAGTACAATAAGTCCAATGAGGCTGGCTGTGAAGTCTATGGCTCTTTTGAGGAAAAGTCGATACATGGATTTTAAGTTGATATTATCTTGCAAATTTCAGGCATTTGGTTTGAAATTTCAATCTTTTTAGGAAATTTTTTATGTTAAAATTCTGGTGCTTAAACTTTATACGCTCAGATTTGCAGGAATGGGCTTTAATCCTTACTTTTGGCTTCTTGATTTTAGGGCTAAAAAATTAAATTTTAGCATTTTAATTATTTTTGCTAAACAAAGAAATTACAATTTAAATTTTTTAATATATGTTAGAAAAAAAAGAGGCGCGTTATGAACGCGTTATTTTGGTGGGGATTATTACTCAAAATCAAACCGAAGAAAAATTAAATGAATACATGGACGAGCTAGCGTTTTTGGCCTATACAGCAGGCGCTGAAACGGTCGCTCGATTTACTCAAAAACTTCAACAGCCTGATTCTAAATATTTCGTGGGAAGCGGGAAATTAGATGAAATTAAGGAATTTGTGGAAGAAAACGATATCGATACGGTGATTTTTGATGATGAATTATCTCCGTCTCAGCTCAAAAACATTGAGCGTGTGCTGGATAGAAAAATCATCGATCGCACGAATTTAATTCTTGATATTTTTGCCCAAAGAGCCGAAACATCTTATGCACGCACCCAAGTAGAGCTAGCGCAGTATGAATATATTTTACCACGATTGATCCGAATGTGGACCCACTTGGAGCGCCAGCGTGGGGGGATTGGTCTTCGTGGTCCAGGGGAAACGCAGATTCAGACCGATAGAAGAATCATTCGCGACCGCATCGCTTTGCTTAAAAAGAAATTAGAGAATATTGATAAGCAAATGGCGACGCAACGCAAAAATAGAGGCGCTTTGATTCGTGTGGCGCTGGTGGGGTACACCAATGTGGGGAAATCTACCATTATGAATTTAATTAGCAAATCCAATGTTTTTGCCGAGGATAAATTGTTTGCCACGCTAGACACCACCGTGCGAAAGGTGGTCATTGGGAATTTGCCTTTTTTGTTGAGCGACACCGTGGGCTTCATTAGAAAACTACCTACACAACTTGTGGAATCTTTTAAATCTACCCTAGATGAGGTGCGCGAGGCGGATTTGATTTTGCATGTGGTGGATATTTCGCACGAAAGTTTTGAAGATCATATTCGTTCGGTGAACGAGATTTTAAAAGAAATTGATGTTGTTGACAAGCCAACAATTATGGTGTTTAATAAAATAGATAATTTTAGATTCACTCCCAAAGCGGAAGATGATTTAAGTGAGCCTACGAGAGAAAATATAAGCCTAGACGAATGGGAGCGAATGTGGGTGGCAAAAACCGAATTTCCTACATTATTTATTTCGGCTAAAAAGAAAAAGAACATCGCGGCGTTCAAAAAAACGCTTTACGAAGAAGTAAAGAAAATTCACACCCAGCGCTATCCGTACAATAATTTTTTGTTTCAATATTATGACGAAGAGTAAAGTTGTATTGTTATTGGGAACGAATTTGGGAAATCGAGCAGAAAATTTAAAACAGGCGAAAATTCATTTGTCTGAAATAGGCGAAATTGAAAGTGAAACGCCTATAATGGAAACGGAACCTGTAGGGTTTACCGCAGATCAAGATTTTCTCAATCAAATATTGTTGTTTCGGACCGATTTTTCACCTATCAAGTTGCTTGTTGCAATCAAGGAGGTTGAAAAATCTATGGGGAGAATTTACACGCAACCCCGAGAAGGAGAAAAATATGTTTCAAGAATTATAGATATTGATATTTTGTTTTACGAAAATTTAAATTTTTCTTCAAAAGTGTTGAATATACCCCATCACCAAGTAAAATCAAGGAATTTTGTACGTGAGCTATTGAAAAATAATGGGCTAGCAGAATAAAAAAATACAATTTAATACAAAAAATATTTGTTTAAGAATTTAGATGTCTTAAATTTGCCACGGAATAAAACTAATGAATAAATAAATTAAACTTATGAAGTATTTAAAACTATTTACCTTATCTTCGTTAGCTCTTTGTGCTTTCCCTTTGATGGCGCAAGAGGAAACAGAAGTTGTAGTGGTAGAGGATTCAGCAACATTGACTCCTCAACAAGAGTATTTTCAAAACAAGTACTACGGTCAAAACCGTGACTATGTGAAATTCACTTCTGATCAGAAAAAATTCAATGATTGGAGTATTGCTGTTTATGCAGGTCTTCCAATTGTTCAAGGAGCTGACTTAAACACTATGGAATCTAATCATGGAATTGAATGGGGCGGTTATGATTTGCAAGCTGTATTGACTAAGCAAATTACACATGCCTTTGGTTTAGGGGTGCAATTTAACTATGGTAAAACTAAACAACAGACACACGTTGGAGGCAATGAGTATAAAGGACATACTGATTACTGGATGTGGTCTTTGCAAGGGGATTTAAACTTTAGCAACTTATTTAGAAGAGTTGATAACAAATCTCGCTATGCATGGGCATTACACGGATACGGTGGAATTGGTACACTTCAATATAGTGCTTACATCAACAAAAATGGTGGAGCTGATATAAAAACTGCTAAGCCAGGTGGTTTTGGTTCAGTATACATCAATGGTGGTGGTGGTTTAAGATATAAAGTTAATCAAAGACTTGATATTGAGGCTAAAGCTATGTATTACTTTACTGGTGATGAGGAATTTGATGGTTCTTCTGCTGGAACACAGTACGATGGTGGTAGATTCCAAGACGGAACTTCTATCCCAGCAGTTGCTAACTTCGAAGAAGGTAAAGATGATGGATTATTTACATTCAGCATCGGTGCTTTATTGAAATTAGGAAAACATCATGAGCACTTATCATGGGCTGATCCATTAGCAGACATCTACCCTGGTCCTTCACCAGAAGAATTACAAGCTATGTTAGTAGTTTGTGCTCAAGGTGACCATGACGATGATGGTGTTTGTGATGATTGGGATCGTGAGTTGAACACTCCACTTGGAGCAAGAGTTGACGGTGCTGGTCGTGCATTAGATACAGATTTAGATGGTGTTATCGACTTGTATGACAAGTGTGTTACATTGCCTGGCCCAGCAGATAACGATGGTTGTCCATTGAACAAAGATGCTGAAGCTGCTATCAACTTGGCAATTTCTAACTTAGAATTCTCTTTAGATTCAGATGTTATTTCTCCATCTTATTATCCATTGTTAGACAAAGCTGCTGAGTATTTGAAATACTACAAAGATGATGTTTACAATGTTGTAGGTCATACAGATACAAGAGCTTCTGAAGCTTATAACATGAATCTTTCTAGAAGAAGAGCACAAGCTGTTAAGGATTATTTAGTTCAAAAACATGGTATCCCAACTGAACAATTGAATGTTGTTGCAATGGGTGAAAAAGATTTGAGATTCCCTCAATGTAAACCAGCTACTAAATGTCCTGAATGGATGAACCACGCTAACAGACGTGTAGTTTTCGTAAAACAATAATAATTGTAATACATTAAACTTAAATATTGAAAGACCGCCTTTTGGCGGTCTTTTTTTTGTTTATATCTGTATTGGCGCTAAAATTAAATCTAAATCCTTCTTTTAAGATTTTTATTTTAATTAATTTTGCCCTCCGCAGCTAACGCTCGAAATTACCTTTGTATGAAAGAACTTTTAAGCCTAAATAAATATTTGTATAAATACCGTGGTCGCTTATTCCTTGGAACTTTGTTCATCATAGGATTGAATTTTTTCATGGTTTATAAAATCAGATATGTGGGCAAGGCCGTAAATTTCATAAAAGCATCATTGAATAGCGGTGAGGCGGGAAAAATCAGTGAGCTTTGGTACTATGGTGCGCTAATTATTGTGTTGCCACTCGTTGCGGTGTTTCTCCAGTTTTTAATGCGACAAACTATTATCGTAGCCTCACGCCACATGGAATACGATTTAAAAAATGTTATTTACGAGCATTATCAAGAATTAGACACATCATTCTATAAAAACAACCGAATTGGAGATTTGATGAACCGCATTAGCGAAGATGTAAGCTATGTCCGAATGTATTTGGGGCCGGGGATTATGTATCCAATTAACTTGTTGGCAATGTCGGTGATTTTAATCATCGAAATGCTATCGATTGATAAGACAATGACGCTTTTCACCTTATTACCTTTACCGTTTTTGTCGGTTTTGGTGTATTTTTTAAGTAGTAAAATCAATCGAAAAAGTCGAGAATTACAAGCCGAACAATCCAATTTATCGGCCTTTGTGCAAGATATGTTTTCGGGAATTCGTGTGATAAAATCTTTTGGCAAAGAAAAAAGTGTCAAAAGAAATTACGCCAAAAATGTAAAAAAATATAAGCACAAAGCGATAGAGCTTGCCAATATCGATGCTTTTTTTTCTCCTTTAATCGTAGTGATTATCGGCGTAAGTCAAATCGTGATTTTGTATGTGGGAGGAATGCGCTATATCAACGGACAAATTCAAGAAATCGGTACTTTAGCCCAATTTTTTATGTATTTAAATATGCTCATTTGGCCATTTACATCTTTAGGCTGGGTGTCGATGGTGGTGCAGCGTGCATCAAGCTCTATGAAGCGAATCAATGAGTTTTTAAATACAGAGCCATCGGTGCAAAATACGGGAACGATTAAAGCTAAAATTCAGGGAAAAATCAATTTTGAAAAGGTAGATTTTGTTTATGATAATACAGGAATTCAAGCATTGAAAAATGTAAGCTTTGAAGTGCCTGCGGGAGAAACGCTAGCCATTTTAGGAAAAACGGGGTCTGGGAAAACGACTATTGCTGAGCTTATTTCTCGTTTGTGTGACCCAACGCGTGGGGTGGTGAAAATTGATGACCAAGATTTAAAATCTTATGACTTGTTTTCGCTCCGAAATCAAATTGGCGTGGTGCCGCAAGAAGCCTTTTTATTCTCTACGAGTTTGCGAGAAAATTTGAATTTTGGCGCAGACAAAGATACTTTGGAATTGGCGCAAAAATATGCCGAAAAAGCAGATTTGCACGAGAATATTACAGGTTTTAGAGAAGGATATGATACGGTGGTGGGAGAGCGTGGCGTTACGCTTTCGGGCGGACAAAAGCAGCGACTTTCCATTGCACGAGCTTTGATAAAAAAGCCTAAAATTTTAATTTTTGATGATAGCCTTTCGGCAGTGGATACAGAAACAGAAACCACGATTTTAAACAACATCAAACAAGAATCTGAAGGAAAAACGACTATAATCATCACGCACCGAGTTTCTTCGGCTAAACATGCGCAACAAATCATCGTTTTGGATTGTGGCGAAATCATCGAGCGTGGCACGCACCAAGATTTAATGGATTTAGGTGGAGTCTACTGCGAAATGTACACGCAACAAACCCAGATGCAAGACTGATTCCTCACCTAAAGCTTTCGTGATTTAGATTAAAAGTCTTAATAAAATTCTGTATATTTGTGTTTTTAAAATTCTAGCCTAAATCTAATATTACATGATGGATTCAACCCCCACAAATAAATCTGGAGAGTCTACCAAAAAAATAGCAGGAATGTTTAGAGAATGGTTTTTAGACTATTCCTCTTATGTGATTTTGTCTCGTGCAATACCTTCTATTTACGATGGGCTTAAACCAGTGCAACGCCGTATTTTGCATTCTATGCGAGAAATGGAAGACGGGCGCTATAACAAGGTAGCAAACATAGTGGGTAATACGATGAAATATCACCCACACGGGGACTCTTCTATTGGAGGAGCTTTGGTGCAAATAGGGCAAAAGAATTTGCTCATTGATAAGCAGGGAAACTGGGGGAATATCTTCACGGGAGATGTGGCGGCAGCATCTCGTTACATTGAGGCTAGATTAACTAAATTTGCACTAGAGGTAGTCTTTAATCCAAAAACTACTGAGTGGCAAAATTCATATGATGGTCGTAACAAAGAGCCTGTGAACCTGCCTATCAAATTCCCTTTACTCTTGGCGCAAGGTGTAGAAGGAATAGCGGTGGGGCTTTCTACGCAGATTTTACCACACAACTTTAATGAATTAATTGATGCTTCCATCAAACATTTGAAGGGAAAGAAATTTGAATTATATCCCGATTTCCAAACAGGGGGTATGATTGATGTTTCGGACTACAACGATGGTGAGCGAGGTGGGCGTGTTCGGATTCGAGCTAAAATCACACAAGAAGATAAATCCATACTTAAAATTTCCGACATTCCTTATGGGCAAACCACCTCTACGGTGATTTCTAGTATTTTAAGTGCCAATGAAAAAGGTAAAATCAAAATTAAAAAGGTAGAAGACAACACGGCAGAAAAGGTGGAAATTCTGGTGCATTTAAACAACAATGTTTCGCCAGATAAAATGATAGATGCGCTCTACGCCTTCACCAATTGCGAGGTTTCGCTCTCGCCAAACGCGTGCGTGATTGTGGATAAAAGGCCAGAGTTTTTATCGGTTTCGCAAATTTTAAAAATTAATACACAAAACACCCTTGAGCTTTTAAAGCGAGAATTAGAAATAGAGCTCGAAGAATTAGAGTATAAATGGCATTTTTCATCGCTCGAGAGAATCTTTATCGAAAACAGAATTTATCACGATATCGAGCAAGAAGAAACTTGGGAAGGCGTGATTCGAGCCATAGATGAGGGCTTGAAACCGCATATTTCACACTTGCGTCGCCCTGTGACCGAGGAAGATATCATAAAACTCACCGAAATCCGAATTAAGCGTATTTCTAAATTTGATTTAGATAAAGCGCAACAATACATTGAATCGCTAGAAGAGCAAAT
Organism: Ornithobacterium rhinotracheale; assembly: GCF_022832975.1. Classification (NCBI taxonomy): domain Bacteria; kingdom Pseudomonadati; phylum Bacteroidota; class Flavobacteriia; order Flavobacteriales; family Weeksellaceae; genus Ornithobacterium; species Ornithobacterium rhinotracheale. The sequence continues at coordinate 271,598 of NZ_CP094846.1, forward strand.
TGCAGCGGTTAAGGCCAATCTTGATAATTTAATTGAATACGCAATTGATTACTTTAAGCGATTGAAAGAAAAATATGGAAAAGACAAGCCACGCCTTACCGAAATTCGCCCATTTGAGGATATCGATGCAACTAAAGTAGCCGCAGCCAATGTTCGCTTGTATGGTAACTTTGCCGAAGGTTTCATCGGGATAGGTAGCGTGATGCGAAAAGATGAATTCTTATTTGAATGTTCGGACATCGATGATATCATCACTTTCCGCCGAAATGGTAGCATGATGGTCACCAAAGTAGATGATAAAACCTTTGTGGGAAAAGACATTATCCACTGTGCCGTTTGGAAGAAAAAAGACAAACGCACGATTTACAATGTTATCTATCGCATGGGGAAAACCGGACCTTATTACCAAAAAAGATTTTCGGTAACCAGTATTATCCGCGATAAAGAATATCCCATTGCTAGCGATATTGATGGTTCGCAAATATTGTATTTTTCAGCCAATCCAAACGGAGAGGCGGAGGTGGTGCAAGTGTTATTGAACCAAAGAGCAAGGCTTAAAAAACTTAAATTTGAAGTAGATTTTGCCGATTTGGCGGTGCGAAGTAAAACAGCAAAAGGAAATCTAGTTTCTAAACATCCAATCAAAAAAGTAGAGCTAAAAGAACATGGCGTATCTACTTTGGCACCAAGAAAAATTTGGTTTGATGAAGCCGTGAAAAGACTCAATGCAGAGGAGCGTGGAAAATATTTAGGCGCATTCCGTGGTGATGATAAAATTTTAACCATCAACAGTGAGGGCATTGCGCAGCTCACCAATTTTGATTTGACCAATCACTACGACGACAATCTTCTTTTCATTGAAAAATGGATTCCAGAAAAACCGATTTCGTGCATTTATTACGATAGTGAGCGCGAGCGTTATTATGTAAAACGCTTCGTGCTAGAAGATAGTTTAAAAGAGCAACCGTTCTATTTCTTAGAAGATAATAAATCTTTCATAGAATTTATTTCCGTGGATAGAATCCCGCAGATTGAGATTGTTTTCAAAAAAGTAAACGGCAACGAGCGCGAACCGGAAATTGTGAATTTAGAGGAATTTATCGCTATAAAAGGCATCACTGCGATGGGTAATCAGCTTACGACTTATGATGTTAAAAAAATCGTAGCACTCGAGCCAATTCCATACGAGGAGCCTGAGCCAGAAGAGGAACCAGAAGAAGATGACGACGAGGATACTTATGATTTGGAGCCTAGACAAGCTTCGCTTTTTGATGATGAAGAATAGGTTTTTATGGAAAAATATGTAACTTATTTTATCATAGGAATTACAGTTTTTACGAGTTGGCAAGCATGGGAAAGACCAGAATTGTTCAATCGTCTAAAATTCCAAATGTCGGCGATTTTAGATCAAAAACAATACGATAGAATTTTCACTTCGGGGCTCATTCATGCCGATGGTATGCACCTGTTATTCAATATGTTTGCGCTATATGTGTTTATGCCCGTAGTGTTGTATGTGTTTTCTGTAAAGGTTACGATTTTAATTTATGTTTTATCTATAATTAGTGGAAGTTTATTCACCATAGCGGCGCATCATAAGGATCGGTGGTATTCAGCGGTAGGCGCATCGGGAGGCGTTTCGGGTATTGTATTTGCTGCAATTATTTTGTTCCCACAAATGCCCTTGCAAATCGTATTTTTCCCGTTTTTTAGTTTTCCAGCTTGGCTATTTGGTGTGATTTATTTGGGCTATTCTATTTTTGGAATGAAGAGAAATATAGGAAATTTAGGACACGCCGCACACATTGGAGGGAGCTTAGTGGGGATTGTTATTAGCCTTTATTTGAAATTCTAAAACTATTTCTTTAAAAAATAGATTTAAATATAGATTAATTTTTTATAATCTTATACGCTTATTGGAGGGTGAGAATTTCAGTGAAATGCTTTAAGTGTTTGGTAATCAGTTAAAATTTTTGCAATGGAAAGCTCCGCTAGAGGCGAAATTATGAGTGTGGAAAATTAATATAAACTTTTGCATTTATAATAGCGTGATATTTAGGCAGAAATATTAATTTTGCAGAACGATAATAATTAACACAAACACACCAGTAAAAAGCATGGGGTTATTTAATTTTTTTACCAAAGATATAGCAATAGATTTAGGGACAGCAAATACCCTAATCATTCACAATAACAAAGTGGTGGTAGACCACCCATCTATAGTGGCGATGGATCGCCAAACAGGTAAGCTAATAGCCGTGGGGCATGAGGCCAAAAGAATGCAAGGTAAAACGCATGACGACATCAAAATTGTCCGCCCATTGAAGGATGGTGTAATTGCAGATTTTGAAGCCTCAGAGAAAATGATTCGTCAGTTTATTTCTATGATTCCTGGATTGAAAGGAGGAATGTTTGCTCCTGCGCTAAGAATGGTGATTTGTATTCCATCTGGTATCACGCAAGTGGAGCGTAGAGCGGTGAAAGATTCGGCCTTGCATGTAAATGCTAAAGATATTCGATTAATTTATGAGCCTATGGCTGCAGCCATAGGAGTAGGTATAGATATCCAGCAACCAGAAGGTAATATGATCATCGATATAGGAGGGGGAACTACAGAAATTGCTGTGATTTCGCTAGGAGGTATCGTTGTGGATCAATCGGTGAAGATTGCAGGAGATATTTTTACCAATGACATTGCATACCACTTAAGAACGCATCACAACCTATATGTAGGGGAGCGTACTGCTGAAAGAATTAAAATCGAAATCGGTTCTGCTTTAGAAGAGTTGGAACACGAGCCAGATGATATCTATGTACAAGGTAGGGATTTGATAACAGGAAAACCGAAAGAAGTGGTTGTGAACTACAAAGAGGTAGCAAGAGCTTTGGATAACTCTATTTCTCGTATCGAGGATGCCGTGATGGAAACATTGTCCAAAACGCCACCAGAATTGGCTGCAGATATTCATAATACGGGTGTTTACATGGCTGGTGGAGGCTCAATGCTTCGCGGGCTAGATCAGAGAATTTCTAAAAAAACAGGTTTGCCAGTATTCTTGGCAGAGGATCCATTGCGTGCAGTGGTGAAAGGTACAGGTATTGCCTTAAAAAATATGGATAAATACAATTTTTTAGAGAGATAATTAAAGTAAACCTATGCAGTTTTTAGCCAACTTAATTTCTAAGATTGGAGTTTTTGTTTTATTTCTGTTGCTCGAAGGCTTTTCCGTTTTTCTGATGTTTACACAGAGCGGATACCATAAAGGAGTAATAGGTGAGAAATTAATGGATGTAAATGGCTATTTTTCGGGTAAAATTGCAAGTGTTTCACATTTTTTTGATCTTCCAAATGAAAACAAAACTCTAGCGTTAGAGAATGCTCGGCTTCGTCAAGCGCTAAAGGAATTAAAAAAGAGCCCCGAAACCATATTGGTACAAGATTCCCTTAATCCTCATACCTATACCTACATGCCTGCGCAAGTAGTAGATTACTCATTGCGCAAGCGCGATAATTACTTTTTGATAAACAAAGGGCGAGCAGATGGGGTAAAGGAGGATATGGCTGTATTGTCATCAGACGGGCTAGTGGGGGCTGTGTTGTCTACTTCAGAGCACTATGCCTCTGTGCTGTCTATTTTGCACTCTAAGACAAATATCAAAGCTAAAGTTAAAAATTTAGATTATTTTGGAATTATTCAATGGCCAGGCGAAGATCATAGAATTTTAGCATTAACGGAAATTCCAAAATATTTAAATGTAAAAGTGGGAGATACAGTAGTCACCGCTGGAGCTTCGGCTATTTATCCAGAGGGAGAACTAATTGGGCGTGTTTCAAAATTAAGTCCTAATCCACAAACGGGAGATTATAATATTGAGGTTACTACTTTCAACGACTTAGCAGATGTTAAAAATGTGTATGTTGTAGAGAATTTAGTGCGCCCAGATATCTTACAAGCACAACAAAAAGAAGAGGAGTTGGTAAATGATACAGAATAGTTTAATTAACTTGGCAAAAATGGTGGTTTTTATACTACTCCAAGTTTTGATATTTAATAATATTAATTTTTGGGGCTATGCAAACCCGTATATATATGTACTATTTATCTTAACCCTACCCTCTAACATCAATCGGTATTCCCTACTCTTGTATGCGTTTGTAATTGGAGTGTCTATTGATGTATTTGAACATACAGGAGGGGTGAATGCTTTTGCTTCGGTTTTAGTTGCTTACTTGAGAAACCCTTTGATTAAGATGCTTTCTAATCAAAATGTAGAAGAATCAGACGCTTCTAAGTTTTCTAATTTTTCCATCATGCAATGGCTTGTTTACATTATTGTTTTGGTGCTAATTCAGCAATTGTGTGTAGATTTAATTGAAAGTTTGCAATGGAATAATTTAGGACTCATAGTAACGCGTAGCCTTATTGGTGCATTGATTTGTGTGCTATTTTGTGTTATGTATATCTTATCTTTCCCTCCCAAAAGACAGAGCGAAATATAAATGAAAAGAACAGCGCTCTTTTATTTTTTGATTGTTGCCGTAAGCTTAAGTTTTATCGCTAGATTAGCTTATTTACAGCTATTCACCGATCGCTATATTTTAAATGCTTTCAATACGTCGATTAAAAGAGAAATCATTTATCCTAAACGAGGTGATATTCTAGATAGAAACGGGAAATTATTAGTAACCAATAGTTCCGATTACGAATTACAGATTACCCCACTTCTATTAGAAAAAGGATTCGACACGATTCAATTTTGTAAACTCATAGGCATTACGCCAGAAGATTTCAACCAGAAAATGGCTGAAATCAAAACGATAAAAGGCTATACCAAAGTAGGGACATATCCTTTGATTAAAGGAATCAATCGTGAGGATTTTACGCGCTTTCAAGAACAAATGTACAAATATCCCGCAATAGATGTAGTACAAAAACCCAAGCGTGAATACCGTGTAGCTGGAGGAGGGAATGTCTTGGGCTATATTCAAGAAGTGAGCCCAAGTTATATTAAAAGAGATTCGTCTTATTATGATCCTGGAGATTTAGCAGGTATGGCGGGTGTAGAAAAATCATACGAAAAGGTTTTACGAGGTAAAAAAGGATATAAATATTTAAAAAAAGATATTCGTTTGCGCACCATTGGAGCTTACGAGAATGGAACCAAAGATGTGCAAGTGGAAAACGGAAAAGTAATCAATTTAAGCATTGATTATGATTTGCAAGAATATGCCGAACTTTTGCTGCAAAATAAGCGAGGGGCAATTGTAGCTATAGAGCCAAAAACGGGTGAAATATTGGCACTAGCATCATCTCCTGCGATAGACCCTAGGAGATACAACATTCCTGGGGAAATTTCAAGAATGATGCGGGACTCTGTCAATAAAATTATGTATGACCGAGCTTTGCAAGCAGCCTACCCTCCAGGCTCTCCTTTTAAGATTATGACTGGGTTGGCAGCATTTCAATTGGGCGTTTCAGATTCAGCCACAGTTTATACCTGTCATCATGGGTTTTATTACGGTCGTTCACACATGAACTGCCACTGTGGTCGTGGTGCTCTTAAAATAGAAACAGCCATTGAGCGATCATGCAACTCCTATTTCTCAAAAACTTGGATAGATATTCTTAAAAAAGATTCCCTCAATATTGAACATAGTATAGATGATTGGGCAGATGTTATGCATAGTTTTGGTTTAGGAAAATTCCTCGGAACCGATATGCCTGTAGGAAGCAAAGGGAACATTCCTACTTCAAAATATTATAATCGATTTTTAGGAAAAGATAAATGGAATCCATATAGCGTTGTTTCTAATGGTATCGGGCAAGGAGAAATTCTTTTAACGCCAATTCAAATGGCTAATTTTGTAGCTGCTGTAGCCAATAAAGGCTATTATTATACGCCACACATTGTAAAGAAAGTAGATGGGCAACCACTAAAAGATACAATATATACAACTAAGCGATATACTAAGGTAGACCCTAAGTTATTTTCACCATTTATCAAGGGAATGGAATATGTATTCAGCCGAGCGGGAACGGCAAGGGCATATTATTCAAGAAGGTTTACGCAAGCAGGAAAAACAGGAACTTCACAAGTTTCGCAGGGGCCAGATCATTCTTTGTTTGTAATCATGGCGCCTGTGGATAATCCCCAAATAGTGGTATCTGTAGTGGTGGAAAATGGTGTTTGGGGCGCACGCTGGGCAGCACCCATAGCCAGTTTAATGGCAGAGAAATATCTCTTCGGAGAAGTGGAAAAGGGCAGAAGAAAATCATTAGAAAATAGAATGATAAAAGGAGATTTGACTCCTACTTATCGTAAAATGGAAATAGATCGCCTAAAAAGATTAGGCTGGTATGTAGAACCCCCAAAAGTAGATAGCGTTGCAGTCGTCGAGTAGATTTTATAACGGAATAGATTGGCCCGTAATTTTAATGGTGCTTATAATTATGGCATTTGGCGTGGCAAACATTTATAGTGTAGACCCCGCTTATGGCGTGAAACAAATCGTGCGCATAGGCTTGGGGTTTGGTATGTTATTTTTCTTTATGATAATTACCTCATTTACCAAAAATTTCTTCGACATTTATGCCTTTCTCTTTTATGTCGCAGGGGTGTTAGCACTCGTGGGAGTGCTTTTTGTGGGAAAAGAAATCAACGGGGCAAAAGCGTGGTATTCCATTGGGGGCGTGGGGATTCAGCCCGTGGAGCTGATGAAAATTGCCACGGGATTGATGATTGCACACATACTCAACATACCGTCTAATGATATACGCGAGCCCAAAACTTTTTTAATGTGTATGGGCTTTATCGCCATTCCTGCCGTGCTGATTTTATTGCAGCCAGATGTGGGGTCGTTATTCGTATTTGGATCCTTTTTCTTAGCCATGTATCGCGAGGGCATGTCTCCATTTTTCTTATTAATCCCGATTGGGTTAGGCGGAGTTTTCTTAATGTCCGTTGTATGGGATAGCAGCTTGCTCATCGCAGGAATAGGATTTTTATTTTGGCTGATTATTACACTTTTCACACTGTTTTCTGGGCGAAACAAACTTTCATTTCGAGGCATGTATGCACTGATGGGCTTGTATTTTGGCTTAGGCTTATTTTTTATACTAAATACGATTTTCACTAAATTCTTTTTGCAAGACTTAGGCATAGAAAGCATTATTTCAAGAAAAACCGAAATCATGGTAAATATTTCGTCTCTACTCATGGCAATTATTTGCTTTATCACTTGTTTGGGGATTTATTTAAGCAATCGTGATTATGATACAGGAATTTCGCAATTTGTGAAAATCAAAGCCAGCCATACGCGTCAATTCTTGTCATTTGCTTTATTAGTAATTTTCTCTATGGGAATTGTGATGGCCATTAGCTTTAATGCAGGCAAAATTCTTGAAAAATTACCAAAACACCAGCGCGAGCGAATTATGGTACTTTTTGAGGGCGAAGGCAAGTATCGAGATACTTCGGGGTATAACTTATTGTATTCCAAAACGGCGATAGGCTCAGGCGAATTGTGGGGCACGGGCTGGAACAAAGGAACCATTACCGATGGGCGTTTCGTGCCCGAGCAGTGGACAGATTATATTTTCTGCACCGTGGGCGAGGAATGGGGCTTTGTAGGCAGCACCGCCTTGGTATTACTTTACGCATGCCTTATTGCACGATTGTATTATCTCGCCGAATCCCAAAAAACCACTTTTGCACGATTTTTTGGGTACAGTGTTGCTTCCATTTTGTTGTTGCACTTTTTCATCAACATCGGAATGGTCATCGGATTGTTCCCTACGGTGGGAATCCCGTTGCCGTTTTTAAGCTATGGCGGTAGCTCGCTCTGGGGATTTATGTTTATGCTTTTTATATTTTTAAAATTAAATTACGAGAACAATCAAACTTTAATTTAATAAAGGAATCTTTTGCACAAAAAGACAAAGCACATTATCTTTATCACACTTAAAATTTTTAATCATGACAAAAATAGCCCAATACCAAGAATTAATTCAGCAAGCTTTAACGCAAAATTCACTGATTAAGCAACCCGAAGCATTGTACGAGCCTATGGAATATATCTTGCAATTGGGCGGAAAGCGTTTGCGTCCTACCCTTTGTTTAATGGGCTGCGAATTGTTTGGTGGCGATATAAACGAGGCTTTAAAGCCAAGTTTAGCCATGGAATATTTTCACAACTTCACCTTGATGCACGACGACATCATGGACGAAGCGCCTATTCGCCGTGGACAAGCTACGGTGCACGAAAAATACGACATCAATACGGCACTGCTTTCGGGAGATGCGCTTATGATTAAATCGTATCAATTATTTAATGAATTAAAACCCGAAGTTTTCAAAAAAGTGGTAACGCACTTTAGCCAAATGGCCATTGAACTTTGCGAAGGTCAGCAATACGATATGAATTTTGAAAACCAAAAAGAAGTGTCTTTTGCCGAATATGAAAAAATGATTACTGGTAAAACGGGTGTGCTCACAGCCTGCGCACTCAAAGTGGGGGCAATGATTGCGGGAGCGTCTGAGGAAGATGCCAATCATTTGTATGACTTTGGAAAATATCTTGGCATTGCCTTTCAGTTAAAAGATGATTTGCTCGATGTTTTTGGCGATAACGATGCCTTTGGAAAACAACACGCGGGCGATATTTTTGAAAACAAAAAAACGATTCTTTACATCAAAGCTTTGGAAAAAGCCGACGAGCGCCAGCGTGATGAATTGGAATATTGGTACGAAATCAAAACCGAAAATATCGATAAAATTTACGCCGTAGAAAAAATATTTAAAGTGCTAAATATCGATTTGGAAGTGGGCGATATGATTAACGAATACACGTGCAAAGCCATTGAGTCGCTCAATGCCATTCAAGAAAATGTAAATACAAAAGAAGATTTGGCACAATTTGCACAAAAATTAATTGGGCGTACTTTTTAATCTTTCACTATGGAATTTAGTACCAAAATAAAAATAGAAAATCCAGATTTTAATATTCAGCATCAGGAGCCGCTATTTTCTATGGGTTCTTGCTTTGCCGAAAATATTTATAATAAATTATCTGAGTTTAAATTTCCTGCGATGTGCAATCCGTTTGGGACATTGTTTCATCCGCTGGCAATAGAAAACGCTTTGATGCGCATTTATTCGCAACAATTTTACACGCCAAAGGAGATTTTTCACTACAATGATTTATTCTTTAGTTGGGATCATAGCACTAAATTTTCGACCAACAAAGTCGATGATACGCTTGAGAAAATCAACCAAAATATAGAACAAGCACATTTGTTTACCAATCATGCGCAAGTCTTTATTTTTACTTTGGGCACAGCTTGGGCTTATCATTTAAAAAAAGGAAATTTCTTTGTGGCTAATTGCCATAAAATACCCCAATCGCAGTTTGATAAAATTTTGCTTACCCCAACGCAGGTCATTCAATCGTTGAGAAACATCATTGCACTTTGCAAGGACATTAACCCAGAGGCTAATGTGATTTTTACCATCAGTCCTGTGCGACATGCTAAAGATGGTTTTAGAGAAAATAATTTAAGCAAGGGCACGCTACATTTAGCTATAAATCATGTTTTAAGCGATGAAACGCCTGGTGTGTATTATTTTCCTTCGTATGAAATTGTGCTCGATGAGTTGCGCGATTATCGTTTTTATGACAGGGATATGTTGCATCCTAATCAATTGGCGGTAGAATACATTTGGGAACGATTTGCCGATACTTTCTTTAGCCAAAAAACACAAGAGCTTAACAAAGAAGTGGGCAAAATCAACGCAGCGGTGGCACATCGCCCAATGAACCCGTATGCGATAGAACATCGTAAATTTTTGTACGACACGCTTAAAAACATCGACCAGCTGGCACTTTCGTTTCCGCCAGATACCTTTAAACAAGAAATAGATAAAATAAAATACCAAATTCAGCATGTATATTGATTCTCACACCCATTTATATTCCGAAGCATTTGAAAACGATGTAGACCAAGTGGTGGAACAAGCCATTTCGCAAGGCGTGGAAAGATTTTTCTTGCCCGCGGTGGATTCCAATACGCACGAGGCTATGTTGTCGCTAGAGGAGCGATATCCTACGCAAATGTATAGCATGATGGGGCTGCACCCCGTGGATGTGAAACCAGAATCGTATAAACAAGAGTTGGCAACGGTAGAGGAGTATTTGGCAAAGAGAGCATTTGCTGCTGTGGGCGAAATCGGGATAGATTTGTATTGGGAACAAAGCACGCTGGGCATTCAGCAAGAGGCTTTTGCACATCAAATTCATTTAGCCAAAAAATATAATCTCCCGATTGTGATTCATTGTCGTGAGGCTTTTGATGAGGTGTTCGAAGTTTTGGAGCAGAATAAGGACGAAAAATTATTCGGGATTTTCCATTGTTTTACGGGGACTTTAGACCAAGCAGAAAAAGCGATTTCCTATGGTTTGAAGTTGGGAATTGGTGGTGTTGTTACTTTTAAAAATGGCAAAATCGATCGATTTTTAAATCAAATTCCATTGGAGCATATCGTGCTCGAAACCGATTCGCCGTATTTGGCACCTACGCCACATCGAGGCAAACGAAACGAGAGTAAATACATTCCGCTGATTGCGCAAAAATTGGTGGATGTGTACGGCGTGAGTTTAAAAGAAATCGAAGAAACTACGACTAAAAATTCGTTGGAAATATTTAATTTATATAAATAAATGTTCAAAAAACTGATTTTTCCTATTGGGCTGATTTGCTTGGCGGTGTTGTGTATTCCGTTCTATACCAACTACCAAGCGTCGCCTTATGTGAAAAATAAAGTAAGCGAACTCTCGCCACGAACTTTTGCCATTGTGCTTGGTGCTGGACTTAAAAATGGAGGAAAACCAGGATATTATCTTCGCAATCGTTTGGACGATGCGGTAAAGCTATACCAAGCAGGAAAAATCCATAAAATCCTAATTTCTGGAGATAATAGCTCCGAGAATCATGATGAAATCTCGGCAATGAACAATTATTTGCTCCAAAAAGGAATCCCGCAAAATATCATTTTTGGCGATTATGCAGGATTTGATACTTACTCGAGTATGGAGCGTGCCGATAAGATTTTTGATATTAAAGACGCTATCATCGTAACGCAAGATTTTCATTTAAAGCGAGCTGTTTTTCTTGCCCGAGAAAAAGGCATCAACGCAGAAGGTTTTGCAAGCAAAGTGCTACGAAACGAGATGAAATATTTTCCAAGAGAATGGGGCGCTAGCATAAAAGCCTTTTTTGATTGTTTAATCAATCGCACGCCTAAATTCTACGGCGAAAAAGTAGACACTACACAAGGTTCCAACATCGAAATTGAGCAGTTGTAACTCTACAACACCTCCCAATCTGTGTTAAATTGATTCACGGCAGATAAGTAGTCGTACACGCTTTGCAAGTACTCGGTTTGTGCCTGCTGGTACAGATATTTGGTTTGTGCCAAATCATTTGAAAGCAAACGCCCTGCATTGTAAAGTTTGAGTTTGTTTTCGTAGAGTGCTTTGGCTAAATTTATATTTTCACGCTTTTTCTCAAGAATGGTCTTTTTAGCATTCATTTCTTGCTGAGCGGTAGCCAAATTTTCAATACGATTTTGCGAGTCAAGTAGCAATTGTTTTTCCAATTGTTGAGCTTGCCAATTCAGTTCTTCTAGTTTTTTGCTTGTAGCATAAGCCTCAGAGATAGGCACATTTAGCCCGAGAGCTATATAGCTATTGCCACGCCATTGTTTGTTTTCAAAAATGTTTAAATCTTCGCTGTAATGATTGGTGCCCAGAAAAGCATTGAGCGACAAACGAGGCAAATAATCGGCTTTGGTTTTCTTTACATCAGATTGTACAATTTCTTGATTTAATTTATTTTTCTGAATACTTAAACGAGCATTTTCATTCTTTTTTGCTGAAAGTTCGTTGGTGCCCAAACCAGCATTTTGCATTAAATCCTCTAAAGAATCGGTTAAATTCAGATTTTCCACACCACTATTTTCCGCCAAAACGCCCATGCTTGCCAGTAGTTTTAATTTAGCTTTATTTAAAATATTTTGCGCCTGCATGGCTTGTGCCTCGGCATTGTTTACTTGCATTTTAGCCGAATTTTTATCGTAATCGGTTGCGCGCCCCGCTTCGAATCGGGCTAAGGTAATTCGCAAATTTTCGTTTTCTTGTGTTATGTTTTCTTGCGCGAGCTCCCATTGTTTTTGTGCAATGGCTGTTTCAATATAGTTTTGCGCAATATTCCCTTTCAGCTTTATGCTTTCAATCTGATTATCGATTTCAGATAGTTTTTCCTTTTTCTCTGCTTTGTAAATCAAGTTTTTGGTCGTAGGGTCAAACAGTGGATATTCCATTTTTACGCCCGCCGTAAGTGCCCAAGGTGTAGCGAATTTCATATAATCGATTTCGCCTTCTTTGGCTTGCGGGTTAAAGGCTTTGGCTGGCACAGGCGTAGCTGGTATAATTAGATTACGCTGAAAGTTGGCACTTCCCGAAATGCTAGGGATACGCCCTATGCGGATACTTGCTGTTTGGGCTCTGGCAATTTCAAGATTTACTTGGTTTAAATGCTGTTGTGCATTGTTTTCGAGCCCGATGGTTTGTGCCTCGGTTAAACTTAAATTTTGAGGGATTTTTTGTCCAAAAGCGGTAAAACTTAGTCCAAGAATCCAAAGGAATATAGAGTGAAAAGTATTCATTTTTTTAGGGTTTAAATTTATCTAAAAACCGAAGCGGGTTCTAATTTTTTGATTTTTTGTAGTGCAAAGAGCGAACCGCCGATGCAGATAAAAAGCGTCATTGCTAGCAATTCTAAGAGCATGAGTGGCGTAATCACGAGAATGAGTCCAGATGATGCCATGCCCCATTTCATCAAATACAAAAGAATTATGGCGATGGAAAATCCGATGAAGGCATAAATAATGGCTTGGCAGATGATTAATTTGCTCACATATCGGTTATTGGCTCCAATGGCTTTAAGCGTTCCGTAATCTTTAATCCTGTCAAAAGCAGAGGAGTAGAGCAATAGCCCAATGATGAAAAATCCACTGATAACGGCAAAACCAATCAAAGAGCCAAAGCTGATTCCCATGCTCGATTCTTTTAAAATTACACTTACAGATGATTCTTGCAAATCGGTAGCTTTCCACGCTTTCACGCTAGAGAAGTGGTTGTTGATGGTTTTTACAAGGTTATCGGTTACAGTGCCAGCATTGGGCTGCACGAGCACTGCACTTATGTTTTGCGATGGCGAGTCAGAGAAATAGCGAGCATTTTCTAAACTCGTGAACATAAACGAGGCACCAAAGCCTTGCGCGCTTTTGGTTTCTAGATTAATGATGGCTTGCTTGCCGTTGATTTCGAGCATTTCGCCCAATTGAACGGGTTTTTTATAATTTTTTTTATCAAAATAATCTGCCGAAACACTCCCGCTTTGCATTAAATCGTGCAAATTTCCTTTTACAATTAAATGTTGGGGTGGCCCAAGGATAAAGGCGGGCGCAGAACTACCGAGCAAAGTGACGGGTGCCACATTGCCTGCCGCAAATTTGGCTTCGGCATTAATGACCAAAATCGGATAGGTCTCTTGCACCCCTGGGATGCTCTTGAGCTCATTGACTAGCGAGTAATTAATTGTGTTGAGTGCATTGGCATTATTCACACGGCGATCCACCACCCAGATTTTGGCGATTTGTGTGTTTGAATTTCGCACAATTCCGCTCATGAGCCCACTCAAGTAGCCCAGCGTGCCCAATTGCTGACCAATCAAAAACACCGAAATCACAATTCCCGTGATGATTCCGATACTTTTGGCTCGGTCAAATCGAATGAATTTATAGGCCGTTTTAAACATTAATTTTTAATTTTAATCAAACAATTTACCTTTGAGCCAATCAACACATTTTTTGCATTATTCTCGATTAAAATCTTCACTTTTCTTACGCGCGTATCGGTGCGGTCGTTTTGTTGATTGGTAAATAAGGTTTTTTCGCCTAAAAAATTATCTGCTTGAATCACTTTTCCAGTGGCTAAAACCTCTGGGTAGCCAATGCGTTCAATGCTCACGGGTTGTCCTATTTTTACACGATTGGCAAATAGTTCGTCTACTTCTGCCTGAGCGATTAAATCCCCATTAGGGATAAGCTCTGCATATTGCCCGTTGGGTGCCACAGCGTCGCCTACTTGAATGTTGAGCGACTTTAAAGTGCCACTTTCTGGAGCCTTTAAATAAAGGGTGTTTATCGAATTTTGACTTTGCTGTAGTTGAACTTTTAGCTCGGCTAATTGTTTCTGGCTCACCGCAATATTCTTTTTGTTTTGAGCTAAAGCTGCCTTTTGCAACGCCAATTGATTGGCTTGATTGGTTACATTTTGTTGCGTTTCGGCACCTTCTGCCAGCAGTTTTTGGCTTGTGGCTAAATTTTGCTCTTGGTCTTTAATATTAATTAAATATTGCTGATTGTTGTTGATATTGGCTTGAATTTGCGCTTCTTGTGTAGCGATTTTGGTTTTAATTTCTTGCTCGTTCAATTGTGCGTTTTGTGTAGAAAGCACTGCGATGATTTGTCCCTTTTTCACTTGGTCTCCTTCTGCCACGCGAAGCTCTTGGACTATGCCTCCAACTTCGGACGCGATATTGGAAATTCCATCTTTAGGTAGAATTTCGCCCGTTGCTTGCACCTGAGAAATCTCGGTAGGCACAGTAGGTGGCGGGGGTGGCGTGTTGTCTTCTTTCTTTTGGCAAGCGGTAAAAATCATTAAGCTTGAAAAGAAAATCAGAAAAAATCGATTTTTGGTATTTTTTTTCATTGTTGAGGAATTTTTTAGGCTTAAAAATCTTCGGTTTCAGGGTCGTAATCATACGCACGCCCATCGGACACGAAAATCGTGCGGTCGGCAAATTTCTTGAGTCGGTGATCGTGTGTTACGATAATCACCGCTTTGCCTTCTTTGGATAATTCTTTAAGCTCTTCCATCACCACGCCGATACTTTTGGCATCGAGCGAGGCGGTGGGTTCATCACATAATATAATAGAAGGATTGGTTACCAATGCACGCGCAATGGCAACTCGCTGCTGTTGCCCACCGCTTAAATTCTTAGGGAGCGAGTACATTCTTTCGGCTATGCCTAATTTGGTGAGTGCTTCGGTAGCTTTTTCGCGAGCCGTTTTTTTATCCAATTTCATCAAAAGCAGAGGTTGCATTACATTTTCCAGCGCATTTAATGGCTGAATAAGGTTGAAACTTTGAAATACAAAGCCGATTTTGTGCAATCGTATTTCGGAGAGCTTGTCTTCTTTTAAATTATTGACTTGCTGTCCGTCCAAATAAATGTTGCCGTAGCTGGGGTAAATCACACAGCCAATCATAGAGAGCAAGGTAGTTTTTCCAGAGCCCGAGGGCCCAAGAATAAGCGTGAGCTCTCCCTTGTTGATTTCTAAATCCGTAGGTTGCAAAGCAACGATTGTGGTATCGCCACTTTTGTATTCTTTGCCCGCTTTTTCTAATTTGGCTACAATCATGTTAAGGTGTGAAATTTAATCAAAAAACAATTATTGTTTTAAGTACAGCAAGTAATTTACTAAGGTAAGGTTTAAATTTCAAATAAACAATATGATATATGTTCTTGTACAAAAAACAAGTTTAATTTTTTGTTCTTTCAAAAAAACACTTAACTTTATTGAATCATTAACATAAAATTTTTACACATGAGGAGAAAATTAATTTGGAGTAGTATTTTGCTATTCTTTTTTACCAGTGTTGTGATGGCACAAATCACTGGTAAGGTAGAGGATGAATACGGGCCTTTGAATCAAGCCGTGGTGGCTTTGCAAGGTCAGCGTACAAAAGTTTTGACAGATGAGAATGGGAATTTCTCTATCAACGGTAAGGTAGGAGATGTTTTGATTATCGTTGATCCTCTTACGCTCAATGAAAAAAGATTTCCTGTAGAAAAGCTGGATATGGGCGTTTTGAAATTGCTTTCAAAAGAGATTGAGCTAAAGGTTGTTGTGGGGTATGGGACACAGAAGAAGGTAAATATGACGGGGACTGTGAATACAGTTTCGGCAGATGAAATTAAAGGAAAGGCCACTTCATCATTGACAAATGCTTTACAAGGTGTGACACCAGGGGTTACTGTAATCTCAAGACCTGGTAATGTGGGTGGCGATATGGGAAGTATCAATGTTAGGGGACGAGGGAATTTAGGATCAGCTTCTCCGCTCTATATCGTAGATGGAATTCCTGTTTCTGCTGGAGATTTTCAAAGAATACCTTCTAATGATGTTGAAAGTATCTCTATACTAAAGGATGCGGCGGCTACAGCCATTTATGGGGCTCGTGCGGCTTATGGGGTATTTTTAGTAACTACTAAAAAAGGTAAAGAAGGAAAAGCAAGCGTTTCATACAATGGCTACTATGGATTGCAAAAGGGAATTAATTTACCAGAAAAATTAAATGCACTTGAATTTGCTTTATTATCTAACGAGGCAAACATCAATGCAGGGAAAAAGCCTGCTTTCACCGATGAGCAAATAGAGAAAATTAAAGCGGGAAATAGTCCAGATTTGTATCCAAATAACGATTGGTATAAAATGTTCTATAGAGAAGTGGCTCCTATGCAAGAACATAACATTAGCCTTTCTGGAGGAGGAAAAACAAAATATTATGTGAGTGGTACTTTCTTTGATCAAGAGTCTTTGGTCCCTGGAACTGATTTAAAAAGATATAGCTTTAGAACAAATACAGAAAGACAGTTTTCAGATAAATTTAAATTAGGAACTAATGTATCTTACACCTTAGAAAAATATAAAAGAAAAGGCGACTGGAACACTCAAAACTTAGATAGAATGTCTCCACTTTCTGTGGCAAAACATACGGATGGCACTTGGGGAACTGTTACTGCTGGGTCAGAGAATACAGTAAACGCATCAAACAACCCTATTCGTAGAGTAGAAGAAGGAGGATGGGGAGATTATGAAACCAATCGTTTTGTAGCAAGTTTGAACGCGGAGTATAAACCATTCAAAGATTTGAGCATCACAGGTGTTATGTCTTATAAAACATACGATGAAAGAAGCTCATCATTTACCAATAGAGTTGATAGATTAGTAGGCTTTATTTCTAAACAGCCCTTGGCAGGAACAGATACTAGAATTAATCGTTTAAGCAAAACGTGGAAGCATAACTACAATTTAATGAATCAATTGTATGCGACCTATACCAAAACTATCGATAAACACGATTTGTCTTTAATGGCTGGTTTGCAATACGAGGATTATTACTACGAATACCTATCTGCTCGTAGAGATGATTACCCGTCTAATGCATTAACAACCATAAATGCAGGATCTGGAAAAGCTGAAAATCTAGGGAATGGAGGAGATCACTCAGCTAGAAAATTCTTCTCACAATTTGGTAGATTAACCTATGCGTTTGATTCTCGCTACTTATTTGAAGCTAATGTGCGTGTAGACCAATCATCACAATTTGCGCCAGAAAAAAGAGTGGGGGTATTCCCTTCATTCTCTGCGGGATGGAGAATTTCACAAGAAGATTTCATGAAAGATATTCACTGGCTAAACAACTTAAAGCTTAGAGCTTCTTGGGGTAAAGCAGGTTATGTAAATAATGTGGGTTATTACGATTATTTTGATGTGTTAGGCTTAGGCCCAGCATATATAACAGGCGGAGTGTTGGCAGATGGAGTGTGGCCTTCTCTTCAAGTAAATAAAAACTTTACTTGGGAAACAGTAACCACCACCAACTTTGGTTTTGATTTAGCCGTTCTAAAAAATAGATTAGAATTACAAGCAGATGTATTTAATAAAGAAGCTTCAGATATTTTGTTGAAAACTCCACAACCTTATGAATTAGGTTTAACAAATGATGAAAGAGCTGCAGTAAACGGCGGTGTGGTAAACAATAAAGGTATAGAGCTATCATTGAAATACAATGGAAGTATTCAAGATTTTAAATATAGTATTTCAGGGAATTTCTCTAAAATCTGGAACGAAATCAAAGATTTGAAAGGTATGAACGATCAAATCGAAGGATACTGGATTAAAAGAGAAGGAGGTTCTATAGGAGATTTCTATGGTTTTGTGGCAGAAGGGCTGTTTGTGGACAAAGAAGATATCAAAAATCACGCAAATCAACAAAGTAAAAATACCGCACCAGGAGATATTAAATACAAAGACTTAAATGGTGATGGCAAAATTACCGCAGAAGATAGAACCGTTCTTGGAAACGATGTACCATACTTAACTTATGGCGTGAACATTAATATGAGTTATAAAAACTTTGATTTAAGCATTCAAGGTCAAGGTGTAGATGGTGTAAGCGTTTACTTGTTTGAAGAAGCAACACAAGCTTTCTTTAACGGTGCTGGGGCTAAAAAATACCACCTAGGAAGATGGACTAAAGAAAACCCAAATCCAAATGCAGTTTATCCTAGATTATTACCTACTTCAGATAATAATCACAATGGTAGAAAATCATCTTTCTGGTTGTATGATGCAGATTATTTCAGAATCAAAAATATCTCGTTAGGCTATACATTGCCACGAGAAACTTCTGAAAAGATTGGTTTGCAAAATCTGAGATTGTACATTGCAGGTACCAATATGTTTACAATAAGAGCTGATAAAAGGTTGAAAGATTTTGATCCAGAATCACCTTCCGCTAGAGGTACATATCCATCAATTAAAACTGTTTCATTTGGTGCAAATATCTCATTCTAATCCATTTAAAAACGTAATAAAATGAAATTAAAAAGAATAATAATAGGTTTGGCGGCAGGTATGTTGTTTACTGCGTGTAATACCGATATAGAACAAGATCGTCAAATGTCAAGCAATATATTTTGGAAAAGTTCAGACGATGTATACCGTGCACTTATGGGGTGTTATGCCTATACCCCTCAAGATGTATATGGAGCCTATGAAGATGGCTATGCAGATATCGTTTATTGCCAATATCCTTGGGAGAGCAATGCAACAATTATATCTGCAGGAAACTTTAATGATGGCATGAACGATGGCTACAATTTCCGAGGAATTCGAAGATTTAATTATTTCTTAGACAATGTAGATAAGGCAACCATGGATGAGCAGACCCGAAAACAAAGCATTGCAGAGGTTCGAGTATTGCGCGCATGGTATTACTATGAATTCATTAAGAAGTTCGGAGCTATGCCGTTATTTAAAAAATACATAACTGAAGCCGATGAGGCGAAGGTAGCACCAACCTCAGAAGAGGAAATCAAAAACTTTGTAATAAGTGAGATAGAAGAGGCCATCGCTGATCTGCCAGAGTACCCTAGCCAGAAAAGCCGAATAGGTAAAGCAGCCGCACTTGCCATAAAATCAAGAATTCATCTGTTTTATAATGAGTATGCACAAGCAGCAGCTGCCTCTAAACAAATCATGGGCATGAATTATAGTCTTTTTAAAGTAAATAATTTAACAGCAAACGATAAGAAAGATGACTATTCGCAATTAATGACTTTTTCTAGTGAGCCTGAAAAAGAGAAATTCCTGAAAGGATTAAGAAGCTATGAACAACTATTCTGGGAGCAAAATAAAGAAAACTCAGAAGTAATATTCAATGTAGAATACATCAAAGATCACTGGAATGGTATCGGTAGATTCTTTTTACCTACCAATGTCTATGGAGGCTGGGCATCAATTACACCTACCAATAATTTAATCATTCAATATTGGGATAAAAATGGTAAAGAATTTAAATCACCAAGCGTAAATGAAAGAGCTGAAAGATTTAAAAAAGGAGCTGAGCAAGGAAATTGGAACGAGTATTTAAAAGAGTTCAAAGACCGAGATACTCGTTTATATGCCACTGTTTTATTTCCTCAAGCGCCATGGGCAGCTGGAATGGGAGAAGGTGTGAAATTTGAATGGAAAAATCAAGGTAACGCAAGTAACACTTCAAAAACAGGCTATAACTTCAGAAAACTAGTAGACCCTACCGACCCAACTTATGTGAAAATGGGAATACAAGATTTTCCAGAAATTCGTTTAGCTGAGGTATTAATTACATTTGCAGAAGCGCAAAACGAAGCAAGTGGACCATCTGACGAAGTGTACAACGCAATCAACAAACTCAGAGAAAGAGTAGGAATGCCAAATGTAGAAAGTGGTAAATCTAAAGAAGAACTTCGAAAAATCATTCGCCAAGAAAGATGTATTGAATTAGCAGGAGAGGGATTCCGCTGGGATGATGTTCGTCGTTGGGATATTTCATCTAAAGTGATGAGTGATTTGTTTGCCATAAATGGAGGTTCTGTTCAGCAAAGAAACTGGGAGCCAAGATTTAAACGCTTGCCTTATCCGCGTGCGGCTATCGACAGAAACCCTAATCTTGAAGCGGCTCAAAAAGCCAAAGGATATTAAAATTCATGTTTTTAATAGTTTTTTAGGTGTCTCATTTTGGGACACCTTTTTTGTTTTAATAAATAAAAAAAACGAGCAAAAATTAAAATTTGCCCGTTTTTTCATATAAACTTTAATTCGAAATTATTTTCCAGTATTAAAAGCAGGGTTTGCTGCTCTTTTTCTGTCGCTTTCGGTAAGGAGTATTTTTCTAATTCTTAATGAATTTGGCGTTACTTCCACATATTCATCTTTTTGGATATATTCCAAAGCCTCTTCGAGCGAGAATTTTTTAGCTGGAGCGATTTTCGCTTTATCATCAGCCCCTGCCGAGCGAATGTTGGTCAATTTTTTAGTTTTAGTAATGTTTACCACCATATCATCGGCACGCGTATTTTCTCCGATTACCTGCCCCTCATAGATTTTCTCTCCTGGGTCTACAAAGAAAGTTCCTCTGTCTTGCAATTTATCCAAAGAATAAGGAATCGCATCTCCCGTTTCCATAGAAATCAACGATCCATTTTGGCGCTCTGGAATATCGCCTTTCATAGGCTGGTATTCTTTAAAGCGGTGCGCCATAATCGCCTCTCCAGCAGTAGCTGTTAATAATTGATTTCTAAGCCCGATGATACCACGAGACGGAATCATAAATTCACAAACCATTCTTTCGCCTTTGCTTTCCATTGAAAGGAGCTCGCCTTTTCTCATCGTTACAAATTCTACGGCTTTTCCCGAAACTTCTTCTGGCAAGTCGATAGTGAGCTCTTCCACAGGCTCGCATTTCACTCCATCAATTTCTTTGATGATTACTTGTGGTTGCCCGATTTGTAATTCGTAGCCCTCTCTTCTCATGGTTTCAATTAAAACAGAAAGGTGCATAACACCACGACCATACACGATGAATTTATCGGCAGAATCTGTCTGCTCTACGCGCATAGCGAGGTTTTTCTCTAATTCTTTTTCTAATCTTTCCTTAATGTGGCGGGAGGTTACATACTTTCCTTCTTTCCCGAAGAATGGTGAATCGTTGATGGTGAAAAGCATGCTCATTGTAGGCTCATCGATGGCGATGGTTTCAAGCCCTTCGGGGTTTTCAAAATCTGCGATGGTGTCGCCAATTTCAAATCCATCAAGCCCTACTACGGCACAGATGTCGCCTGCTTGCACTTCTTCTACTTTTGCACGACCAAGCCCTGTGAAAGTGTGTAGTTCTTTAATTTTGGTTTTAACCAATCTACCATCTCTCTTTACAAGCGTAACATTCATGCCTTCTTTTAAGACACCTCGAGACAAGCGCCCGATAGCGATACGCCCCGTGAAAGTTGAGAAGTCTAGCGAAGTAATCAACATTTGCGGTGTGCCGGTGAGGTCTACTTTTGGGGCAGGAATGTGCTCTACTACTGCATCAAGAAGCGGCTCGATATTATCGGTTTGTTTTTTATAATCCTCGCTCATCCAGTTTTGTTTTGCCGAACCATACACGGTAGGGAAATCAAGTTGCCATTCTTCAGCTCCAAGTTCGT
The DNA here is from genome assembly GCF_022832975.1 of Ornithobacterium rhinotracheale. Classification (NCBI taxonomy): domain Bacteria; kingdom Pseudomonadati; phylum Bacteroidota; class Flavobacteriia; order Flavobacteriales; family Weeksellaceae; genus Ornithobacterium; species Ornithobacterium rhinotracheale. Next base: position 293,536 of record NZ_CP094846.1, read on the forward strand.
ACATCAAATCAAAAACTTTTTCGTGCACCTCTTCTGGCGTACAGTTTTCTTTGTCCACTTTGTTCACCACCACAATCGGCTTTAGCTTCATGTTGATGGCTTTTTGCAACACAAAGCGAGTTTGTGGCATAGGTCCTTCAAAGGCGTCTACTAGAAGCAAAACGCCATCTGCCATGTTGAGCACGCGTTCCACCTCTCCGCCAAAATCGGCGTGGCCCGGAGTGTCTATAATGTTGATTTTGGTTCCTTTATAGTTTACAGAAACATTCTTAGAAACGATGGTGATTCCTCTTTCTCGTTCCAAGTCGTTGTTGTCCAAAATCAGTTCGCCTGTTTCTTGATTGTCTCTAAAAATAGAGCAATGGTGCATTATTTTGTCTACCAGCGTAGTTTTACCATGGTCTACGTGGGCAATAATGGCTATATTTCGTATATTTTGCATAGTTAAATTTTGACGGGGCAAAAGTAATCTTTTTATGTAAGATTGCTGTACAATTATAAATTAAATTTAAGCTAAGATGCTATTTTAAAGCCAAAACCTAAAATATTCGGTATTTAAAATGGATAAATTCTTTTACCTTTGCACGAAAATCAGAAAGATATATGAAAAAGATTTATGCGTTTTTATGGATTTTATGGAGCTTTTCTGCATGGGCGCAATCGCCTTGGCAGCAAAAAGCCGATTACAAAATGGATATTAAGCTAAATACAGAAAAACACCAATACGATGGCAAAATGGAGGTGAAGTACATCAACAATTCACCCGATACGCTGCGAGTGGTGTATTTTCATTTGTATTATAATGCGTTTCAGCCAGGGAGCTTAATGGCAGACCGATTGGAAAGCATAGTGGACCCAGATAAACGAATGTTGAAAAATATTGGAACCAAAGATAGCCCAAAAATGGTAAGCGGAATTTCTCAATTAAAGGAAAACGAAATTGGCTTTCAAGACATAAAAAGCGTACAGCAAAATGGTGAAAATTTAGATTTTAAAGTGTACGGAACGATTTTAAAAGTAAATCTAAAAAATCCGATTTTGCCTAAATCTACGCAGACTTTTAATCTAGAATGGACAGCCCAAGTGCCAAAAATCATTCGTAGAAGTGGGCGTGATACCAAAGAGGGCATTGATTATACTATGACGCAGTGGTATCCAAAATTAGCCATGTACGACCAAAACGGCTGGAACTTGCAAGAATACATCGGGCGAGAATTTTATGCGCCTTTTGCCAATTTTGATGTGAAGATTACTTTGCCTGCCCAGTACATTGTGGGGGCTTCGGGAACTTTGTTAAACGAGAAACAAGTTTTAAAATCTACGGCCAAGAAAAACAAAACTTGGCATTTTGCTATTAAAGGCATTCACGATTTTATGTGGGCAGCAGACCCTTCATATCAAATAATAAAACAAAAATTGGTGAATGGTCCCACCGTTTATTATTTCTATAGCAAAGATTTAGAACCGAAATATTTAGAAAATTGGAAAAAAGCTAGAGAATATATTCCTGGATTTTTCTCATTTATGAACGAAAGATTTGGCAAATATCCTTGGGATAGCTATACCATTATTCAAGGAGGAGATGGCGGAATGGAGTATGGCGCGGCGACAGCCATCACAGGGCAGCGTTCGCTAGAAAGTTTAGTGGGCGTGATTTTCCACGAAGGAGCACACTCTTGGTTTCAGCACTTATTTGGAATTAATGAGACAGAGCAAGAGTGGTTCGACGAAGGATTTACTAGCTATGCCGAAACTTTAGCTTTCAAAAAAGTGTTTGAAAAAGGAAATCCCGATGAGGTGGGAGTAGCACAAGATGCCTATGCGGGCTATTTCAATTTAGTGCGTTCTGGCATGCAAGAGCCATTGAGCACTTTGGCAGATTACTACGACACCAATTATGCTTACGGAATTTCGGCTTATTACAAAGGGCAAGTTTTTGTGGCACAATTGGGCTATGTCATCGGGGAAGAAAATCTTAGAAAAACATTCAAAGAATTTTATCGTCGTTGGAAATTCGACCATCCATCATACAAAGATTTTGTGAAAACAGCCGAAGATATTTCGGGCATTAATCTTAAATGGTACGACAATATGATGATTAATACCATTCGCGTGATAGACTACGCCGTAGCAGCCGAGGGCAAAGAGGTGAAATTAGTCAATAAATCAAATTTTGCCATGCCACTAGATGTTTTAGTCACTTATGCAGATGGTTCGCAAGAATTATTTTACATTTCGATTAATGCTATGCGTGGAGCCAAGCCATTTGAAAAAGAATATTATCCAAATGCAAGCTTCACGCAGTTAAAAGATTGGGGCTGGACCAAACCTACTTACAATTTTTCTACTGAAAAAGAAATCCAAAAAGTAGAAATAGACCCTACGCACCGTTTGGCAGATGTAGATTTGTCAAATAATACATGGACAAAATAATTGAAATAAAATGCTTTTAGCTGTAAATATCGGAAATTCCAACATTCGTTTTGGAATTGCAAATGGGCACGAAATTCATACCTCGTGGACGATTAATACCAAGCCCTACAAAACCACAGATGAGATATTTTTACTCATCAGAAGTTCCTATAAAATGTATGAAATCAAGGCTAAAAATATTTCTGGAATCGTAATCGGATCGGTTGTGCCACATCAGACTCGTTTGGTCGCCAAGGCACTTGAGCGTATTCATAATATTACGCCCACCATTGTAGATAGGAATACGCCCTCTCGTGTGGTGCACCATTCCAATCAAATGGGAACAGATTTGTACGCCAATGCCGTGGCTGCACACGAATTGTATCAAGGCAAGAAAATCGTGGTAGATTTTGGGACGGCACTCACGCTCACGGGAATTGATGAGAAAGGCGAATTGTTGGGTGTCATCATCGCGCCAGGAGTCATTACATCACTTAAAGCCCTAGTCGGGAACACCGCACAGCTACCAGATATTGAGCTTACCGAGCCCAAATCAGTTTTAGGACGAGATACCGAAACCTGCATGCAGAGCGGAATGGTGTATGGCTATGTTGCCATGGTCGAAGGCTTGATTGATAGAATCAATGCCAGCATCGGCGATGACACCACGGTAATTTCCACAGGTGGTTTAGGTCATATTTATCAGCCCTTAACCAAAAAAATAAATATAGACGATAAATTGCATACGCTAAAAGGCTTGTGCATTTTATATGAATTCAATCAAAAATAGAATTATCCCGCCCCGAAAAAAAACTATAATATAATGCTTTTTGGAGGCGGGATTAATAAAATACCTAAAAAGGTTTTTTTAACTATTTAGCTTTTTTTCAAGCTTAATAGCTGCAGGGAACAGAATATTATTTTCTAAATGAATGTGTTTGTGTAGATCGTCTTCGAATTCTTGCAGCATCGCAAAGGTTACTTTGTAAGTATTGCAAGCATCGGCAGGTGGCGTATATTGGCTAGTAAGATTTGCGATTTTAGCCATAATTTCACCAGCGTTTTCGTGATCTTGTTTCATCATTTCAATAGGATTTTCTACCGTTCCGAAATGTGCTTGAGGCATTTCCTCTCCGCTACGCTCTACACTCACCATTTGGCGAATGAATGGGAATAGCACTTGTTCTTCTTTTATAAAATGCGCTGCCAATTCTTCAGAAATAGTTTTAAACTCTTGGTCTATCTCGAGCAATTCTGGGTGGCGCTCACCATGTACACGACAAAGTTTGTTCAGAAATTGTAACAAAACAGGCACACGGTCTTCCACATAGCGGTGGTGTGTTTTTTCGATATAGTCTGCCAATAAATCAAGCGGAAAGCTCTTGAAATCGATGCCTTCAGCATTTTTTTGTTTAGCTTTGTCTAAATCTTCCAAAATTTGCTCGTAATTCAAATTCTTTTGTTCACAAACTTCTTGTAGCGGTCTGCCACCACGACAACAAAAATCGATTTTATATTTTTTGAACACAGCAGCTGTTCTAAAATCTTCAGCTACAAATTCGCCTATTGTTTTTGGATTTAAATTTTCCATGAAATTAAATTTTTAATTATATCGAGCGACAAAATTACAACAAATTTTAAAAAAGACAAAAATATCCGAAATAGATGTGAGTGAACTAAAATATGATTTTTGTCAATCAGATTAATAAATGTTTTGAATTTATAATAAAATATGGTTAATTTTATTCTGTGAAAACAATAAATTCTATATAAATGAGAACAAAAATTTATTTAAGTAGCATTTTGCTGCTACTCATTACCAATGTTATTTTAGCGCAAATAACAGTACGGTAGAGGATGAATATGGCCCTTTAGTGGGTGCTGTGATTGGCGTTGAAGGGAACGATACACATGTTGAAACAAATGAAAATGGGCAATTTGCAATTGCTGGAAAAGTGGGCGATGTGCTCATAGTTTTGAATCCCACAACTTTGAACGAAAAGAGATTTCCTGTTAAGAAATTAAATATGGGAACTCTAAAAATGAATCAGAAAGAAATCAATCTGGATGTGGTCGTAGGGTACGGAACTCAGAAAAAAGTGAATTTGACAGGTTCTGTTTCTGCTTTAAACTTTAAAGATGTGGCTACCATGCCAGTGGCCAACACCGCGAGTATGCTCCAAGGTAGATTGCCGGGGGTAACGCTCACAGCCAATGGAGCGCAAGCAGGGAAAGATAATCCAGAAATTAGAATTAGAGGGGTTGGGACTTTTGGAAACAATAATCCCATGGTTTTGATTGATGGAGTAGAATCATCTGTTTCGCAAATTGCAGATATCCCAGCGAAAACATTTCGGTGTTGAAAGATGCCGCTTCTGCATCAATTTTTGGGGTAAGAGCCGCAAATGGTGTAATTTTAATTACCACTAAAAGAGGGCAAGAACAAAAACCAAGCATAACCTATTCTACAAGTAATGCATTGCAAAAAGCGACTGTGATTCCAGATTACATCAACTCTTATGAATGGGCAAAAATGTACAACGAGGCTTGGCCAGGTAAAGCCTATACGCCAGAACAATTACAAAAATTAAAAGACGGAAGCGATCCAGATTATTTTGCTAACACTCAATGGGCAGAAGAGCTGTTCAGGGTGGCTCCGATGTTTAAACAATATTTGTCTGTAAATGGTGGTAGCAAAAATGTACATTATATGTTCTCTGTTCAGCATTTGGATCAAGAAGGTATCATGAAAGCGACAGGAAACAAAAAAATTAATTTCAGATCAAATATCGATGCAAACATTGGTATTGTGAAATTTGGATTGAACGCTTCTGGAGATAAGCAAGACATCAAAGAGCCGTTGACATCTGTAACAGGCGATGGTCTTATGCGTGCGCTCACTTGGTTTACTCGCCCCACAGTCCCTGTGAAATATTCAAACGGATACTATGGGTATGTAGATGGCAACCCAAATATCTCTCACACTGTTGCCAAAAACCCAGTAAGAGATTTGTATTTAGGATACAAAAGAAACAAAGCCTATAGATTTGATGGGAAATTCTTTGGAGAAATTACTCCAATCAAAGATTTGACATTTAAATCAAGTTTAGCCTATAAATTTTATTTAAATGATGTTACATCTTTTAACCCTAAAAACAACTTTAAATACAATGCGGCTGGCGAAAAACTAAATACAGCAGGAAATAATAAATTAACGGATTATCACTATTTAGCCACCAAATATATCAACGAAAATATTTTGACCTATAAAAAAGAAATCGGTGATCATGAAATCAGTGTTTTGGCTGGGCATTCCATTCAAGAAGATAGAATTGATGTGAACGAGGGAGCAAAACAAGGATTTCCTACAGATAATATTTATGAAATGAATGGCGGTGTTTCAAACGACAATGTCACTGGCTGGGCAGAAGAAACATCTTTGCAATCATTCTTTGGTAGATTAAACTATAATTACGCAGGAAAATATATTTTAGAAATGAATATTCGCCGCGATGGTTCTTCAAGATTGCCACAAGCGCACAGATATGCCAACTTCCCTTCATTCTCTGGTGCATGGGTAGTGAGCCGCGAAAAATTCATGGAAAATGCTAAATTCTTAAGTTTATTAAAATTAAGAGGAAGCTGGGGTAAATTAGGAAACCAGGAAATTGGTAATTATGCATATTTAGCTACATTGGCGTCAAGCGGAAGTTATTTCTTCGGAAACGACAAACAAATAGGAATGAAACTTTCTAAAATTGCCAACGAAGACATTTCTTGGGAAACTACCACTATTACCGATTTTGGTTTAGATGCTGGCTTGTTCCAAAACAGAGTGAATTTAACTTTTGACTGGTTTGACAAAACTACATCAGATATCTTGATGAAAATCCCAATGCCAGGAATTTTCTTAGGTTCTTTGCCAGCCCCTTACCAAAACGCTGGAAAAGTAAGAAACCAAGGATGGGAATTTGCTACAAATTACAACGACCACAAAGGAGATTTTTCATGGCAAGTAGGCTTCTCAATTTCTTCAGTTACAAACACCATTTTAGAAATGCAAGGTGTAGAAAATATTGGAACCAATGTAATCAGCAAAGAAGGTGAAGCCATCAATTCTTATTTTGGACTAAAAGCTTTAGGCATCTACAGAACAGAGCAAGATTTGAAAAGACTTAACTCAAAAGGAATGCCTGTAAAACAATTCAACGCAGAACCAAAATTAGGAGACATCATCTACGAAGATATAAACAACGACGGAAACATCAACGATAGCGATAGAATTATCATCGGAAATCCTTTCCCTAAATACCAATATAGCTTTAACTTAGGTTTTGCCTACAGAGATTTGGATTTCACTACTTTCTGGCAAGGTGTGGCAGATGTTTACCGCTTCAATTGGGATGAAACTACTATTTCAAACGGAGGTAACAAATCTACTCTCTGGCTCGATAGATGGTCTCCAGAAAATCCAAATGGTAGCATGCCGAGAGTAGGAAACAATGCCAATGATAAATATTCATCTTTCTGGCTTACCAAAGGTGATTATTTAAGACTTAAAAACATAGAGCTCGGATACACAATGAGACAGCAATTCCTTGACCAAGTAGGAATTAAAAGTTTGAGAACTTATTTTGCAGGAAGTAATTTATTAACATTTACAAAACTAAAAGATTACGACCCAGAAAAATTCAGCAACGACTTCAGAAATGATGTTCACCCTAATGTTAAATCATACGCACTTGGACTTAATTTTAAATTTTAAAGAAAGAAAACAATGAAATCAATCAATAAAATATTTGGTATAATCGCGGTATCAAGTCTGTTGTTTACAGGATGTTCAGATGATTTTTTGCAAAAAGATTCATTAACAGAAAGCTCATCAGATTCCTTCTGGAACACGGAAGACGATGCGAGAATGGCACTTGCGTCATGCTACGACGCTTTGCAAAGCAATCAGTTGTACAATGGAGGTCCTTGGGAGCTTGGGCAATTAAATCTTGAATGCATTACAGATAACGGTGGACACTTCAACTGGACAGGCTGGATGGAGGGCTATGACATGGCAATGGGAATACACACGCCAAGCTCATGGATTATAGGCTCATACTGGGATGCTTGTTACGAAACTATCAATAGATGTAATTTATTAATTCAAAACATCGATAGAGTAAACATCTCACAAGAGAAAAAAGACATTTATGCTGCTGAGGCTAAAAGTATCAGAGCTTTGATGTACATTAATCTTACAATGACTTACAACGATGTTCCGTTTCTTACAGAACGATTGACAATCGATAAAGCTCAAATGCCTAAAACCAGCCGCGAAGAAATCGTAAAAAACATCATGGAGGATTTAAAACAAGCGGCACAAGTTCTACCGCAAAATCCTGCAAGAGGACATATCACCAAAGGAGCAGCTTTGTCACTGCTTGGTAGAGTAGCCTTGTACAATGAAAAATGGGACGATGCCATAAATGCTTACAAACAAGTTTTAGGCTTGGGGTATACTTTGCATAACAATTTTGGTGAATTGTTTACACCAGCAGGAGAAACTTCAAACGAAATCATCTTTGCTGTAAGATACGAAGGACCAGGTAAAAAAGAAGGAGCCGCCTTCAACGCGCACTGGAACACTCCATTGGAAGCGATGAATGGTACAATTGATTTGGCCGACGCTTATTACATGACCAACGGAAAACCGACTACCGACAAAAAAGTAGCAGAATTAAAAGCCCCTGGAAAAATAGATATTGCCAAACCAAATCCAGAGCACTACAAAAATAGAGATCCAAGATTGTATGAAACTCTATTTGTAGCAGGAATGAAATGGAATGGAAAAGGAGGGTTGAAACCTGGCACCGATAAACCATACGGGCAAATCTATGGTGGTGCAGCAGCGTCACAATCTACCGTATATGTGAAAAAATATTTCAACCCGAGCGATACTTCAAACTCTTGGGATAACCCACAAGATTTCTATGTAATCAGATATCCTGAAGTGTTATTGTCTTTGGCTGAAGCTATGGTTCAAAAAGGAGCTTATAATTTTACAGAGGTAGCAGGATTAATCAACCAAGTGAGAGCGAGAGTAAATATGCCAAAAGTAGAAGCCGTAGAAGGAGCTTCATTAAGCAAATCAGAATTATTAGATGTCATCAAACACGAGCGTCGTGTAGAATTGGCTTTCGAAGGATTGAGACTATTTGATTTGTATCGTTGGCGAGATTTAGAAAAAGCAATCAAAGCCGTAGAAAACGAGAAAGCCACCTATGGATTATCTTATGAGGCTAGAAGATACAACGGCGAGAGAGATTATGTTTGGCCAATCCCTACCAAAGAAGTAGATACTAATAAGAAAATAGAACAGCATCCACTTTGGAAATAAACATTCATTAGATGAAATACATCAGTCTGTTGATTTTTTTGATGTGTTTTGCTTCTCAAAACGGTGCTAAAACTTATTATGTAGATGCCGAATTTGGGAATGATAATCAATTGGGGCTTTCACCAGCTACTGCTTGGCAAACATTAGAAAAAGTCAATCAAGTAGAATTAAAGCCAGGCGATCGTATTTTATTTAAAAAAGGTTTAACCTTCTGCGGGAATTTAAATATTTCTGCAGAAGGTTCTTTTTTATCGCCCATTACGATTGCATCTTACGGAAAATCCACTCAAAAACCGATTATCAAAGGCGAGGGAAAACGACGATACGCCGTACGCATTTACAATTCATCATATCTCATGATAAAAGATTTAGAAATCACCAATACGGGCATATCGCCACAAGCCTATCGTTGTGGCATTAGCGTAGAAAGTGTGGACTACGGTGAGTCAAAAGATATTACGATTAAAAATCTTACAATCAGAGAGGTAAACGGATCCATTATTAAAAAAGATGGCGCAGGATGCGGTATTTTTATTAAAAATGGAGGCAAACAGAAACGCTCAAATTTTAGAAATTTAAAAATCATCAATAATCATATTTTGCGTTGCCAGCGAAACGGCATCATTTGGGAGGCTTATAGCAGCCGTTCCAATTGGTTTCCAAGCAAGCACACGCAAGTCATAGGGAATGTCATAGAGCAAGTCCCTGGCGACGGCATAGTGCCCATAGGTTGCGATAGTACAAGAATCGCCTACAATTTGGTAACCAATGCGCCAGATGTGATGCCCGATAGCGAGGCGGCAGCAGGAATATGGCCTTGGAGCTGCGATAATACAACGATTGAATTCAACGAAGTGTCGCACCAGCGTGCGCCGTGGGATGCGCAAGGATTTGATTCCGATTGGAATTGCACCAATACAGTGATTCAGTATAATTACAGTCACGACAATTATGGCGGCTTGGCATTGGCTTGCAATAACGGAAACACGAATGCCGACTTTAATATTGGCAATCAAAATACGATAATTCGCTACAATCTGAGCGTAAACGATGGCCTGCGTCCGAGAAAAACACGCGGAAAATACTTTTCGCCAAGTCTGCATTTAGCTGGGCCTGTCCTAAACACTTTGATTGAAAACAACATTATTTTAATCCATAAAAAAACCAGAAATCAGTTGGATTCTCGATTTTTGGTGCTGGATGATTGGGGTGGTTTTCCAGATAAAACGACTATTCGCAACAATCTATTTTTCACTCAAACACCGAGCGGTTTTTTGCTGACTAAATCTACCCGAAATTCAATTGAAAAAAACCGATTTTTAGGTGATTTTCAGCTAAAAAACCTTCAAAATCAAAATTTTAAAATTAAAGATAGAAAGCTTAAGCGATTGTACCGAAAATCTTTTAAATCTATTTTATCACAAAAAAAGATTGCCAATGGTGTTGAGCTTAATTATATTTCAAAGGATGATGTTGTTAAAATTTTTGATGATATCAGATAAAAATTTATTTTTACAATGGCTTAAAAAACAAATGTTTTATGAAAAGTAAAGTTTTTCTTTTTCTCTCTTTTTTCTTCTTGTTTTGGTCTTGTGAAGAGAACTTTGTAGATAACGAATTTGTAAGGATTGAGGGGCGCGTCGTAAACCCCGAAAATCAAGCAATGAAGCAATTAATCCTTAAATTCAAAGCCTTTGATGGAATTACAATTGCTAAAGCGATTACCAATTCCGAAGGGCATTTCGAGGCAATGGTACCAAGAACTAATGGTATAAGCTGGACTAAGGATACTAGTGGGCCCGAAATCGTAATAGATGGGTATGATTTTTTAGTCAAATCGAAAGAAGGGAGCAAGGCATTTCCGTTGAGTTCGCTAAATGTTGAATATTCCGAAATTAAGAATTTCTACTATAATTTAGGCGTTATTTTTGTCCAAAAACATAAAGAAAATGAAAATTAAAAACATATTTTTTATAATTTTTTCGCTACTTTGCATCACACTTGCTGCTCAGTCGAGCGAGAAAAAATCACCGCTTTTAAATATTACATTAAATCCCATGGGTGGCTACTCTCATTTTGTAGGTAATAATGCCTTTGCCGATTCCTACAAAGGTGGGCTCTCTTGGGGCGCAGAAATGTCTTTTTCCTTTTCCTTTTTTAAACAACTATCTTTCGGTGTGGGCTATCATAAAAATTATTATCATTCTAAAAGCTCTGATTATTTTGGTACATTTGATTCTGCCAAATACCACATTTCTGGCTTCTTTTTAAAGTACAGAATTCCCATTAACGATGAGTTTTCTTTTGCGCCACAAATAGGGTTCTATTCCTTCGATGGTTTCAACGATTTTGATAACTACAAAGAACAAGAAATTTCGGGTTCCAATGTCATTATTTCGCCAGAGCTAGAGTATCGACTCTCGCCTAGGTTGGGGCTTTTTGCAAGAGGAAGTTATCAGTTTCTTTCGTCAGAAATTCAAACAGATAGCAAAGTGAGAAATCACTATAAAAACGCTAATGAAATTTCTACAAATATTGGTTTGCGCGTTTATATTAATTAAGATATTCAATCATAGCTAAAGCAAAAATCGAGATAAAAATCCAGATGCTCACCGCTAGAATTAGCGGTTTGTGTCCTGCTTGTTTCAATCGTTGAATAGTCAGTGTAGAGCCAATTAAAAAAAGGCAGAAAATCAATAATTTTTTAGAAGAAAAAGTAATCGCATGGATTAAATTTTCTGGAATTTCAAGATAGGAATTCAGGAAAATTGCCAGCACAAAAAACACAATAAACCAAGGGATTTGCACCTTGCCTTTGCCCGTGTCTGATTTAAAAATATAGCCCGCCAACACCGAAACTGGGATAATCCAAAGGCTTCGTGCCAATTTCACCGTGGTGGCTACTTTCAGCGCTTCGTTTCCGTAGCTCATCGCGGCCCCCACCACCGAACTCGTATCGTGAATGGCAATGGCACACCACATGCCGAACTGGTCTTGCGTCATGTGCAGAAAGTGCCCAATCGGCGGAAAAATAAACAAGGCCAGTGCATTGAGCATAAAAACAACCCCTAGAGCTATGGAAATTTCATGAGATTTGGGTTTAATGACAGAAGAAACCGCAGCAATAGCACTCCCGCCACAAATCGCCGTTCCCGACGAAATCAAAAAACTTAATTTTTTATCGATTTTTAATCTTTTGCCCAAATAAAAACCCATGATTAAAATCAAAGTAATGCTGATGGCGGTAAAGCCCAATCCCTCTAGCCCCGCTTGTTCGAGCTCGGTAGTGTGAATCGAAAAACCAAGTCCCACAATGGCGATTTTTAAAATGTATTTGATGCCTAATTGCGTAAACTTCTCAAACGGATTGGCAAAAAACAAAGCAAAAATAAATCCTGCCAAAAGTGCGAGCGGACTGCTTAAAAAACTAAGGCTTAATATGGCTAAAACGATGAATAAAACTTTCTGCGTCATGATTTTAATTAAATATCTGGCGCAAATTTCGGTCGTTTAGCCTTCACTTTTTTATGAATAAAAGTGATAGCCTATGCATTTTTATAATACGCTTGATTGATTTTTTGCATTAAAGTATTTAGGTATTGGGAGTTAAATCCTTGTCGTAGAATGAAATGAAACATTCGGTTGATCGAAAAATCTTGAATTTCAATGATTTTTAATTCCTGATTTAAAACTTCTTCTCGCACTGCATGAATGGAGAGAAATGCGAAATAATCGCTGTTTTTTAGAATAGTTTTGATTCCCTCGGTAGAGTCGTAAATGGCAACAGTATTTAGGTTTTTGATGCCTTTTTTAGTCAATGCAGTTTCGATTACTTTTTGTGTGCCCGAGCCATATTCTCGAGAAATAAAAGGAAGTTTCTGCAATTGTTCAAGTCCGATTTCTTCCTTGATTTTCAGCGTTTTTCTGCATACCAAAACGATTTCATCTTCCACAAACGGAATGTATTGCAACTGCGTGTTTTTGCCTATGTTTTCTACCAAAGCAAAATCCATTTTGTGGGCTAGTACTTGTGCTTCGATTTGGCTACTGTTTCCAGAGCAAAAATTGATTTTTTGTATGTTTTTAAACTTTATTAAGTCTTGAAACACAAAGGGAATGATGTAATTGGCAAGCGTGGTACTCGCCCCGAATTTTAATTCTGTAATTTTAGTTTTTTGGTTTGAAAATTCATCGTTTATCTTTAGCTCAATTTCTTCAATTTCAAAAACATATTTTAATAGTTTTTCCGCCTTGGGAGTAAGTTTGATTTTATTGCCCTCACGTAAAAAGAGAGGCGTGCCGAGTGTGGATTCCAGATTTTTGATGTTTTTGGAAACCGCAGATTGGGATAAATGAAGAGCGTGGGCAGCGGCACTAAAACTTTTTTTTAGTGCTACTTCCTTAAAAATTATATATTTGTGGTGAATCAAGGTTAAGGATTTTAGCCATAAAATTAAAGAATATTTTTAATTAAAAATGACAAAACAAGAAAAAGTTGACTTCGTTGTCAGCACTTTAGAAGAATTATATCCCAATCCACCGATTGCACTAGACCATAGCGACCCATACACGCTTTTGGTGGCGGTGGCGCTTTCAGCACAAACGACCGATAAAAAGGTAAATGAAGTAACGCCGAATCTTTTTGCGGTGGCAGATACGCCAAGCAAAATGGCTAAACTTTCGCCCGAACACATCAAGGAATTGATTACGGGCATTGGGCTTACAAATACTAAATCTAAGAATTTACAGCTTATGGCACAGCAGTTGTTGGAGCGTCATCAAGGTGTGGTGCCTGATAATTTTGAGGATTTGGAGGCTTTAGCAGGGGTAGGGCATAAGACTGCCTCGGTGGTGATGTCTCAGGCTTTTGGAGTGCCAGCATTTCCTGTGGACACGCATATCCACCGATTGATGTACCGTTGGGGCTTGAGCAATGGCAAAAGCGTGGAGCAAACGGAAAAAGATGCTAAAAGGCTTTTTCCTAAAGAATTATGGAACAAGTTGCATTTGCAAATTATTTATTATGGTCGGGAGTATTCGCCTGCGCGTGGTTTGAGATTGGAGAAAGATGTGATTACTCGCACGATTGGTAGGTAAAGTTTTTTAGACGAAATCAAAAAATAAGGAGAGCAATTAGCTCTCCTTGGTTTTAAGTATGAAATTGTTAATATTTAGAATGTAACTTGAACTTCTTGGTCATCTGGCGCAATGGCAAAAACTTTCATTGTGCTTGGGGCAAAGTTTTCTTTCATTGTGAAAGCATCAAAGTTTGAAGCGAAAACTAATTCGTTTCCTTTTCTAACTTCATAGGCTACTGCGTTTTTCCAGCCCACTAGGGTAACTCTTTTACCTTGGTGTGTAGCTCTTCCTTTTACAATCGGAGCGTTGTGCTTATACAATTGCCAGTTGGCATCTGAGATGTATCTGATTGCTCGTGGTGGCTTGGTAGTAAATGCTTTGTTTTTTGCTTTGGTATTATCAACCATTTGTTTTGTTACACTTACTTGTGCATTACCATAATCGCCAACTTCACCTTCGAATGGATTGTAGTAACCCCAACTTTCATAGAAATCGCTGAAGTCCATTTTTGAAACTTCGCTTACGATATTCGTGAAATGCAGCGATATCGGTCCATTTCCTCCAGCTGGAATTTCATCAGTTCTACCTCTTTCGTATACATCTTTGTAGAAGTCTGTTTGTCCTTTAACATTTTCAAGGTACAATTTAATTTGCCAGAATGGTACTAGCTTACAGAATACATCTCCATCTTCAAAGTGACCTTTCTTTTTAACAAAGTATTCGTGATAAGCTTTTTCGTATCTATTATTAAAGCCTTCACCTATTTCTTCTGATTGTATACGAGATTTATTGCCCCATCCAGTTTGAATATACAATGATGGAATATTTACTGTACACTCTGTCATTCCAATCCATTTTACAAGGGGTCTCACTTGGTGGGTGTGTCCTAGCTCGTGCGCAGGCCCCCAAGGGGTAGTTTTCAATCCATCTGGTTTTAGGAATGAGCCTACTGTTCCTGAGTTGTAGGCAGTTCTATTAGAGGTAGAATACATATAAGAATGGTACATTACATGGAATAGTGCTCTGTTATGAGGAACTCTATTGTATTTTTTCATACCCATCATTTCTTGCTCATCATCTACTAATTTATCAAATTGAGTGATTACGCTAACACCTCCACTTGCTGATCCACAGAATTGTCTATACTGATTTGTTTCAAATATCAAGTGTGCTTTTTCGCCCACTACATCAAAGTATTTATATTTTGCTGCGGCAAGGATTCTATCCCAATCGCTTTCATTATGCTTTGTTCTATCAAAATATCCATTTACTTTCCCTGAAGCAAAGTGGATTTTGATAGGTTGTAGGTCTTTGTAATTTTGAGTATTATACATCACGTATATAAGACCTTTCATAGGAGCTGTGATAATGTTTTTACCTTGAGAGAGTGACACATTTTTGCTGTCGTTATAGCCATCTCCTCCAGGTTTATCAAGGTTCACAAATCTTAAACCTATTTGCTGACCATGAGTATCTCCTACAAATACGACTAATTTTTCTCCTTCATCTACATAAATTCCTGTTACGCCATCTAATTGGCTATAAGTACTACTTCTATCTCTGCTAGACATGATATTGGCATCTCCCCAAGCCTTGTAGTCTTGAATTCGAAACTCTCTTGGGTAGGTACCTTTTTTCATATAATAGGCCATATTTCGGTAGAAGTTATTTGGAATTTTAGCGATGTCCTCCTCTGTTATTTCTGGGCGCACATTGGTAAATAGATTATCTGTAAAGATTTTAGTAGCGTCAAATCCTTCCTTAGCATAAGCGTAAAATTCCATCTCAGCACATGAGGCAAATCCATTGCGATCTCCATAACCAGATAACACTTTAACTTTCACAGATTCTGGATTTTTCACCGGAGTTGGGAAAATAAACTTGATTGGAGTGTTGCTCTGCTTCAGCTCTTGGGTAATCACTTTTGTATATTGTCCACCTTGTGATTTTACATAGATTTCTATTTTCTTAAAAATTCCATTTGGACCACGTTGTCTTGGGTAATAAATCATATAATCCAGCTGTTCCACTGGCTGAGCAAGATTATATTCCAAATCGATTGGGAAATAATTAGCTCCTCTATTACTCCAATTCGAGTGATAGAGGGTGTTGTAGTCTCCATCAAAACTATTCTCAATACCTGAACCTGGCTGAGCTGAGCTTGCTGTACCAGATGCTACCGTAAGTTTCACATCTTCTTTCAGTGTATTTTCGCCTAAGGATTGATAGCCTGCTTGTCCTCTTTGAGTTACACTAATGGGCTTCACAGTACCTTGTCCTTTTTCCTTTCCAGTAACTTGGAGTTGCACCTCTCTACCTTTATCAGTAGTATTCCAATCAACGGCATATACAAATTTCTTTTTGCCTGCCTCTACTTCGGTTTCAGATTCTTTTCGTAACCAATTGGCTTCTTCTGGAATCACGATATCATAAGGCACATTAGAAGTTACTTCGAACTCAACTTTCCCACCCTCTTCAGGTAAAGAAAAAGCGGCACTCGAAATGAGCATTGAAACACCTGTACCTAATTGCTGAACGGTTAAATTACGAATTAGATTGCCCGCTTTTACTTTAAGGACAACCGAGCGCTCGTTATTCTCCGTATTCTCAGGAACAGTAACTTCAATCGTGTTAGTTCCCTTCTTAAATGTCGCCCAAGAGCTAGTTGGTAATGTAAAATGCCAACTACCCACATTGGTTTTCACCTCTACTGTTTTTGTTCCACCTTCAGCTGAAAAGCTTAGATTCTCTGTAAGGAGCTCTAAGCTAGGGGCTTCTTCATTGTCTTTACACGAAATAATACCGATAATCCCTATCAGTATCAAAAAGATGAATTGTAATATTCTTTTCATAACTGAAACTTTTAGATATGTTATTGACTATATTTAGATTTTAAATTGATTTAACGAATATTTTAAATATCGGTTGCTAATTTAATGTTTATTAGCCATATTGAAAAGAGAGAAAGAAAAAATTTTGTTAAAATATGAATAAAGTCATTATTTTTTAATGTGTAGTTTTTACCCTTACATGGTTTGATTTTCAGAGATATGTGTTTTTTTTGGTGTTAATATTTTTCTTTTAATTTAATGTTAAAGAGTATTTTCTAGAATAAAAAAAGAGGTTTGAAAATTTTCAAACCTCTTTTGCTCTAGTTTTAGCTGTATTTCCCTATTTCTTTGGCGCATCTTTCAATATTGCGAGTAGGAATGTCCAGAATTTTTGAACACTCTCGATATTTGCTTTTTCTTCTGGTGAGTGTGCACCTAAAATCGTAGGTCCAAAACTTACCATGTCTAGCCCTGGAATGTGCTCTGCGATGATTCCGCATTCGAGACCAGCATGACAAGCGGCTACATTTGGCTCTTCGTTAAATAGTTTTTTGTACTGTTCTACCAGTTCAGCTAAGATTTCTGATTTTGGGTTAGGAGCCCATCCTGGATAGTCTCCATCAAGTAAAACTTTTAATCCTGCTTTTGAAAGAGCAGCTGTTAGTTGTCTCACAACGGCTTCTTTGCTTTCTTCTACGCTACTTCTAGTAAGGCAGTAAACGCTGGCTTTTCCGTTGTTGATGATTACGCGTGCCACATTGTTTGAGGCTTCTACCAATCCTTCAACATCTTCGCTCATTTTGAATACGCCATTGTGCAATTCATTAAGCATTTTAATGAATTTTTTGGAATCCTCTACTGTCATAGAATCTCTAGGCTCTTTGTCGTCGGCTTCAATAAGCACAGTTAAATTTGGGTCGATGTGGCTAAGTTTTTCTTTAATTTTCCATGCCTTATCTTCTACTTCTCTTTCTGCTTTGGAAACATCAAGCATTACTAGAGTAGCCGTAGCCTCTCTCGGGATAGCGTTTCTCAAACCGCCACCATCGATAGCATGGATTTTGTAATCATCAGAGATTGCGGCGATTAATTTAGCTAAAATCTTATTGGCGTTACCTAGCCCTTTGTGAATCTCCATTCCGCTGTGTCCACCGTTTAATCCTTTTACAGTGATTTTAAGGGACATTTCTTCTGAAACAGTAGGGGTTAGATCATAAGTACCTTCGCCCGAAACATCTACGCCACCAGCACATCCGATTCCGATTTCGTTGTCTTCCTCGGTGTCGAGGTTTAGCAAAATTTTGCCTTCAAAATTGCTTCCGTCTAATTTTTTTGCCCCCGTCATTCCAGTTTCTTCATCGATTGTAAAAAGGGCTTCGATTGCAGGGTGTGCAATGTCTTTTGAGTCTAAAATCGCCATAATTGCTGCAACGCCCAATCCGTTATCTGCCCCAAGCGTAGTTCCTTTGGCTGTCACCCAGCCGTCTTTGATTTCCATTTCGATGCCTTGCGTGTTAAAATCAAAAACAGTATCGTTGTTTTTCTGGTGCACCATGTCTAAGTGCGATTGCAAAATCAAAGTTTTGCGGTCTTCCATTCCTGGGGTGGCAGGTTTTTTAATCACCACATTCCCAATGGCGTCTTCTTTGGTTTCTAAGCCTAATTTCTGACCGAAGTCTTTCATAAATTGGCGCACTTTTTCTTCTTTTTTAGAAGGACGAGGCACCGCGTTTAGGTCTGCAAAAAAGTTCCAAAGTGCTTTGGGCTCCAGATTTCTTATTTCTTGATTCATAGCTATTAAATTTTCTTGATTTTAAATGAAAATACTTTGTCTCAAAGGTACAAAATGTATTTAATTATAAAAACTAATTTGGACTTGAAAGAAGTTTTTTATACATTTGGCGAAAATTAACATTCGGAAACTTGTCATATTCAGGAAAATGATTAAACACACACACACACACACACACACACACACACAATTTAAACCTTAAAAATATAAGCATCGCAAAAGTAATTTTTGCGAGAGAGTAATAGCGTAATCCCCTGAGCAAAATTTCATGAAATTTTGCTTAGGGGATTATTTTGTATCTAAAAATTTCAATTAAAAATAAATAAAAATGCCAATTAAGTACAAAGTAATTCAGAAAGGGCAACCAGGTGTTGCCGGTGGAGGGGAAAAGAAATATTATGCCTCAGCAAATTTGGTGGGCGAGAAAACGCTTGCAGGATTGACTAAAGAAATTGAGAAAATCAGCACTGTGAGCGGGGCAGACATACGAGCTGTGCTGTATGCGCTAGTAGATGTAATGCAAACCTCGCTGGAGGAAGGTAATGCGGTGCGCCTTGGCGAGCTAGGCAGTATGCGAGTAAGCATCAGTAGCGAGGGGAAATCTAAAGAGGAAGAAGTAACGGCGGCGAGTATCAAGGGTGCAAAAGTGATTTTTACGCCAGGTAAGGATTTGAAAAAAATGTTGAATAATCTAACCTACGAAAAGCTCTAAGCACTGCCCGAAAAAAAACACGTGTGTTTTTTGGAAAAATGTAGTGTGTTTTTTTAAAAAAGACACTTGTTTTTCGGGAAGCGATAGTTAGGGAATTAAAATAATAAAAAAGGGGAAGCCGAAAACCTTATAGAGTAGGCAATTTTTAAAATTTATTTGATATGAAAAAGATTAAATTTTTGAGTTTAGTTTTAGTGGCATTAAGTGCTGTTTTATTTATCTCTTGTAGTAAAGATGATGATGGAGGAAATTCAGATGTGCAAAAAAATGAAATCTATGGAGAATGGGAGATGATTCATATGAGTTATGTAGATGAGGGGGATAGTTCTCGAGATTTTGAAGACGATTTTAAAGACTCTTGTAGGAGTGTAGTATGGTTTGGTAAAAAGGGAGATTATGCTTTTACCGAAAAAGAAGTTGATGAGAAGACTAAAGAATGTAAGAAAGGTAGTGTGGAAGTTGGGACATACAGAATAGAAGGGGACAATCTTTTCTTGAAAACAGGTAAAGAAAAAGATTCAGGGAAAATTATTCAATTATCTAAAAAAAGTTTAATTATTGTAATAGCTTCAACCTACCCTAAAGATGGTAAGCAGTTTAAAACAACTATGACTACAGTATATGAAAGGAAAAAATAAGAATTATGAATAAAAATAGGCTGTCTAAACAGACAGCCTAATCTTTTTTTACCCTTGCGCTTGCAAAAAGTTTTGTACTCTTTTTTGTACTTCGTCTTTGCCCAGCAATTCCATAATCACAGGAATATCTGGACCTTGCAATTGCCCTACAAGCGAAAGACGGAGTGGCATCATGATTTTGCCAAATCCTATTTCGTGCGTGTTTACAAAATCTTGCACCGCATGGTGAATTTCCTCTGCATTGTAGTTTTCAATTTTTTCGTTTTGGGCTAAAAATTGGTTTAAAATCTCTGCCGTGTCATCTTTCCACACTTTTTTTAGTGCTTTTTCGTCGTAGCTTTCTGGAGCTTGGTATAGGAAGCTTCCTGCCGCCCATAAATCTTTTACAAAATTGGCGCGTTCTTTTAGTAGCTCCACCACTTTGGTGTCAAACGCATCGTTGGCAACCACATTGTGCTCTGCCAAAATCGCTTGAAATGCCTTCACCAAGTTTTCGGTGCTTTCTTTTTGCAAATATTGGTGATTGAACCAAACGGCTTTTTCAGGATTAAAGCGAGCTCCACTTTTGCTTACTTTATTTAAATCAAATTTCTCGCATAATTCCTCTAGCGAGAAGATTTCTTCTTCGGTGCCAGGGTTCCAGCCCAGTAGTGCGAGCATGTTCACGAAAGCCTGTGGCAAGTAGCCGTTTTCGCGATAGCCCATCGAAATTCCTTTTTCGGTTTTCCATTCGAGCGGAAATACAGGGAACCCGAATTTGTCGCCATCTCGTTTACTCAATTTTCCTTTCCCCTCAGGGTTTAAAATCAAAGGCAAGTGTGCGAATTTTGGAGCTTCCCAATCAAAGGCTTGGTACAAAAGAATGTGTAACGGCATAGATGGCAACCACTCTTCGCCACGGATCACATGCGTGATGAGCATCAAATGATCGTCTACAATGTTAGCAAAGTGATAAGTCGGCAATCCGTCTGATTTAAACAAAACTTTGTCGTCCAAAGTCTCGGTATTCACATGCAAATTTCCACGAATTATGTCGCTAAAGTGCATTTCTTGACTGGCAGGAATTTTAAAACGAATTACATATTCCTTGCCTTCGTCTAGATTCTTTTGCACTTCTTCTGCGCTAAGCGTGAGCGAGTTGTTTAGCTGCATTCTTGTCTTTTGATTATAGCTAAAAGCCTCGCCGCGTTGCTCGGCATCTTTTCTTAACTTTTCAAGTTCTTCTGCCGTGTCAAAAGCATAATAAGCCTTGCCATTATCTAGCAAGATTTGAATATATTTTTGGTAAATATCTGCTCTTTCAGATTGGCGATAAGGCCCATAGTTTCCACCAAAACCTTGCCCTTCATCTGGCAAGATCCCTGTCCATTTCAGCGATTCTATAATGTATTTTTCCGCTTCGGGTACAAATCTTTTTTGGTCTGTATCTTCAATTCTTAAAATAAATTCGCCGTTGTGTTTTTTGGCAAATAAATAGTTGAATAAAGCCGTTCTCACGCCTCCCATGTGGAGTGGTCCCGTAGGGCTTGGGGCAAATCTTACTCTTACCATAATTTATTTTTGCTTTGGTGCAAAGTTATTTCTTTTTTGTTGAATATTAAAATAGGCTTTTATGAGAATAAAAACCAATTAATCCCGATTTGGATTTTGAAATCCTTGGCGGGTTGTTTCGGGGTGTACAAATACTTGCCAGGAAGCACAAACGAGCTGATGTTTTCGGCGCGAATGTAGATGCGCATTTGGCGTACTTTTAAATTAGCGAAGGCATCTACATAAGGATAATTCCCGATGTTCTCGCGGTCTTGCAATTGCCATTCGTTCAAGATTGGGAAAAATGCACGAGATTTAAATTTGCTATAATAATACGCCGATGTACCTACCATGACTTGCGCATTTTTCTGAAAAATATCGTTTTGGTAATAGAATGCGGCTCTTGCTAAAATCTTAGGCAAAGGCAATTTGTCCTCATTGGCAGTCACCATTTGGTACTGCGCTTGGGCGTCTATATGAAATTTCCCGAATTTTTGATGTTTTTTGGCGTTTACAGAAAAGTAATTTAAGGCATTTCCGCTTTGTGCTACATTTAAATCTTGGTCTAAATAAGTGAAATTTAAAATATTGGAAACCTGAGCCGAAACTTCCAAATCAAGTGGCGCCAAGATTAATTTTCCGTAAATGCTTTGGTAGTTTTCATTACTAAAACCAAAATGGTCAAAATTCAATTTTTTATAAAAACTTTGATTGGCTAAAAGATTAAAAGAAGGATTTCTTGAGCCAATTCTTGCCCCCGCCACCACGGCATAATTTTTAAGTGGCTCAAATTTTAAATTGGCATCGAGATTGTACTCAGTTCCCCACGAGGTGCCTTGCAAAAATTCGGCATTTCCGTTTAATTTTAATCGCTCGGAAAGTTCAAATTTCAACAATCCTTCAATCCCAAATTGATTGTTGGTGTATTTTTCGTTGATAAGCCCGTTTGGCTCGTCAAATTTTAAGCTTTGATTTTTAAAAACCGCACCTGCATCTATCCACAATCGCTCGCTCCATTGGTATTGCAAACCTGCGTAATTTTTAATAATATTAAATTTTTTCTTGTCTAAATAATTTTTATTCAGCTCATTGACTAATTCTAAATCTTGGTAATATTCTTCTAGTTCATTTTCTTTGAACGCAAATTCTTGCGATTCGAGTTTTAAAACATGTTTTAATTTAATTGGGTAAATATGCTGCGTGCTGTCTTGTGCATTTTGGTGTTTAAAAAGTCCAAATGTGTGATTTAAGTAGAAACTTTTGGATTTAAATTGCGAAGCACTTTGCAGTAAATTCGATGCCATACGCTGACGATTGCTGAACAAATCATCATTATCCTTGAAAGCGGTAAGACTCTCAGGGGTTACGCCACCATTTTCTTCGCTTTGGATTTTCTGCGTCATTACATTGGTATAGAGTTGGTAGCGACGATTAGGCGTATTGTAGTTCACCGAAACTCGGAAGTTTTTATCATCTGTGCTTTGTCTTTGGAAAACACCCTTAGAGTTTAAACTATTGAATTGCAAAGCATAATTTAAATTTGCATTGATGCTGTGCGTGAAAAGCGTTTGCAAAAACTGACCTTCTTTCACGCCATTTTCAAAAGAAAAATGCGTGGTAGGCGTTTTTACATTAAAGTATTCTACATCTTCGGGCCTTATATAAAGGTATCTTTTTCCTGCGGGCAAAATGCCTTCATTTGCATGGTCGATATCATACACCAGCGGATTAAGGGCTAAACCTAAATTGGAGCCCACTTGGTATCCAAATAAATCTCGATTGTAGATATTTTGTTTGTAATAACTTTGAATGCTCAGAGCCGTGTCCATCACTTGTTTGGGGGCATTAATTTGCCAAAAAACATAATCTTTAATCGTTGGAATAAAGACTTTTAAGGAATCAGACGGACGATCTTTTTGCTCCATTCCCATAGAATCGGGTGTAGAGAAACCATTGTCCATTGCACCAGGGCGTCTCCATTGTCCGCCTTCGGCTCCTGCACTCACGGGATCTTCCAAAATTTGCCCCCATGCGGGTGCGCCAAAACTTCCCAAGCCTACGATGAGTAGGAATACAAAAAAGTGTTTATAACTCATGTCGCAAAGATATCAAATAAAATATAACAATGTTATATCGTTCTGGTTTTGTTCAATAAAACAAAATCAAGCATTACCATTGCAGCAAGTGCTTCTACAATTGGTACGGCACGCGGCACTACGCAAGGATCGTGGCGGCCTTTGCCCATCATTTGCACTTCTTCGCCTTTGGAATTTATGGTCGGTTGTTCTTGGATTAAAGTCGCTACGGGCTTAAACGCTACATTAAAGTAAATATCCATTCCGTTGGAAATTCCACCTTGGATACCACCAGAAAAATTCGTTTTTGTTTTCCCCTCTGGCGTAAAAAGGTCGTTGTGCGCCGAGCCAAGCATTTTGCTCGCAGCAAAACCGCTTCCGTATTCAAAGCCTTTCACGGCATTAATGCTTAGCATGGCATGCCCCAATCTTGCGTGTAATTTATCAAAAACGGGTTTGCCCAATCCAATCGGTACATTCCTTATCACGCACGAAACGGTGCCGCCAATCGTGTCGCCTGATTTGCGCACTTCTTGAATTTTTTCAATCATTTGTTCGGCAATTTCAGCGTCTGGACAACGCACGATATTGCTTTCCGTTTGAGCTAAATCCAGCGATTGGTAATCTTTATTTAAAGCAATTTCTCCCACCGATGACACATAGGCCTGAATTTGCATTTCGGGCAAAAGTTGTTTGGCAATAGCCCCTGCAACCACCCAATTGGCCGTTTCGCGAGCCGAAGAGCGTCCGCCCCCACGATGGTCGCGAATGCCGTATTTTTTATCATAAGTAAAATCGGCGTGCGATGGGCGATATACATCTTGGTTGTGCCCGTAATCTTTAGACTTTTGGTTGGTATTTCTAATCAAAAAACCGATGGGTGTTCCTGTGGTTTTGCCTTCAAAAATACCACTTAGAAACTCCACTTCATCAGGTTCTTTGCGTTGTGTTACAATTTTAGATTGCCCCGGTTTTCTGCGGTTGAGCTCTTCTTGAATCTTTCCCAAATCTAGGGGTACATTGGCAGGGCACCCGTCGATTATTCCCCCAATGCCTGCACCATGACTTTCGCCAAAGGTGGTAAGCTTAAAAATATGTCCTATACTGTTTAACATGCCACGAATTTAAAAATTAATTTCTTTTTCTGTATCTTTGAACCAAAATAATTCAAAATGAAAAAGTTTTCTATTCTAATTTTTGCGCTTTTTATGTTGGTGGGACATGCGCAAAACATCGCTGATTATGAGTATGTATATGTGCCAAAAAAATTTAGTGATTTTAATCAAAATCAATATCAATTAAACACATTTTTAAACTGGAAACTTAAGAAAATGGGCTACAAAACCGTATGGACAGACCCGCTTGAGTGGCCGGCAGAACTTAGACAAAATCCTTGTAAGGTGTTAATCGCCGATGCCAAAAATGTAGGAAATCTTTTTACCAATAAGATTAAAGTAAATTTTACGGATTGTAACAAAAATTTGGTGGCAGAGTATAAAGCATCTTCCAGCATCAAAGATTTTTCTGAAGGTTTAAGAGATGCGATGGACAAAGCCTTGGCAAGTATGCCGAAATCTGCACCGAACCCTGCACAAAATTATAGCAATGTGGCAGAAGAAACTGTAATCGTGACCAAAAAAGTGGAAAAAAGCCCTTACAACGATTTGTTGCCAGAAGAAAAACAAGCCAAAGGCGAAAGCAGCGTGACACAAATTCGTGTAAATTCCAACGAAAATCCAGTTTTCACTGATGGAAAAGCGGAATTAAACAAAATCGGAATTGGCGGAAAATCATTTATCTTAATCCAAAAAGGAAAAACCGATGCTTTTGCTGTGTTCCGTCCATCTGCCAAGGAAGGCGTTTATCGCGTACAATTGCAAAACGGAGTGAATACGCTTGGGTATGTGGCTGATGACAAAATCACCATCGAAATCCCTGTGAATGGCGATTTTGAAAATAAAGTTTTTGAACTTAAAAAATAGGCTGAAATCGTTTTTTTTAAGCAAGCCAATTTTTAAAATCCAAAACACGCTCTCGGCTCACAATCCAATCGCCTTGGGCGTGTTTTATTTTAAGCCTTAATCTGTTGCCAGAGTAGCTGTATATGTTTTCGATAAATGCGCGGTGCACAATGGCCTGTCTGCTGACTCTGAAAAATAATTGTGGGTTGAGTGATTTTTCCAATTCAGAAAGCGAAAAATCAATCGGGTATTCTCTGTTTTTGTAGACCAGAAAAGTCGTTTTTTCTTCGCTGTAAAACATAGAAATTTCTTCCGTCAAAAAACTTTTAAGTTCTTGACCAATTTGCACAAGAAAGCGTTCTTTGTAATTGTTACTATACTGATTGAAAAACGCCTGAATGGTGTTGAAATCAAAAAACTCTTTTTGTTTCTGCTGGCGATATTTGGCAAGCGCGTTGGCTAGTTCCGTTTCGTTAATAGGTTTTAGCAAATAATCAATGCTATTTAGTTTAAACGCCCTAAGAGCGTATTCGCTATAAGCCGTTGTGAAGATAATGACACTTTGTGGCTGAATGTGCTCAAAGATTTCAAAACTAAGCCCATCTCCTAGCTGAACATCTAGAAATATAAGTTCTGGCGATGGGTGTGTTTTCAGCCACTCAATGGATTCCTTCACCGATTGCAAGGAGCACAAAATGTGCGCTCCTTGTTTTTCGGCTAAACTCTTTAAATGGCGTGCCGCCACCGCTTCGTCTTCTATAATTATGGCATTCATGCTCAGATTGCTTTTAATAAAGGAATTTTTACTGTGAAATGTGTTGCACTTTCTTGCACGATTACTTTTTTGTCTACGCTTGTGTATTGATTTACAATGTTTTGTAAGCCCTTCCCTTTTCGTTTTTGCAAAATAGATTTTGGGTTTAAAGTATTTTTCACTATTAAAAAATCATTTTCTTGATAAATTTCTATTTTCAATTTCTTTTCACGGCTTAATGCATTGTGTTTTATAATGTTTTCTAACAACAATTGTAGCGTGAGTGGAGCCAAGTACAGCTCAGAGTCTGCAATTTCTGGTTCGATGTAAATCTCCAAGGAATCCTCAAATCGGATTTGGATTAAATTTAAATACTTTTCGGCAAACTTAATTTCATCTTTCAATTGAGTCCAGTTTTTTTCAGACTCGTCTAGAATATAGCGGTAAACTTCCGCCATATCTGTTATAAAATTTTGCGCTTTTTTGGGGTTTTCGTCGATGAGTCCGTTTAAAATGTTCAGAGAGTTAAAAAGAAAATGAGCTCCGATTTGGCTTTTTGCAGCACTTTCTGAACGGCTAATTTTAGCAATGGAAAACTCCTGCTCTTTATTCTTTTTTTGAAAAAAATTAAAGATGTAGTAATAGGAATAGAATAAAAAGCCTATAATAAGTGATATGGCTAAAATTCTAGAATAATCATGGGTGCTTCCGCTTAATATTTGAGCAATTAGGTAAACAGCAAAGGAGTTTACAGCAATAATAAATATTAAATAATAGAACCAGAATAGAGAACTCTTTATCTCTGTTTTTTTCAACAACAATCTTGCTCGATGATGAAGATAAGTATTTAAGAAATAAAGCGAATAGCAGTAAACTGCTGAATATAAAATTATCTGTACAAGATAGCCTACAGTGATATGTGTTAGAGAAACTCCCTGAAAAATAATGGAAAAAAGTACAAAGCCAATTAATAAGATAGTGGCAATCGCAAAATGTTTTACAAATGTTCTCATATGAATTATGTTTTAAAATTATGAAACAAATATGAGAATGTGGGGCGCATTCACGAAAAATTATTTTCCGAGCTGTTGTTTTTTTAAGACCAGTCGTATTATTCCATCACTACATCTACCGTGCTGCGGTCTTCTGTGTACACAAACCAAACATCGTAGGCGGTGGATTTTACCTTTAAAGTATTTAATTTAAAAAACCTTCCATATTTTTTAAACAACATCACATCTGTGGGCAGCAAATAAGGTTCCCGTTCTGGGTATGCGAGTGCCACCAACGATTTGTCCACGATTTCCTGCGTTACGGGCACGGGATTGAAGGTGTTAAACTGAAGATTGTAAATCACTTTGCCTTCGGGATTGGCATAAAACAAATAATCTTGCCCAAACGGAATGTGGTTTCTCTCTTGATTTTCGGTAAGCAAATACAATTTATACAATTGCATCGGCACGCCTTTGATGTTTTCCTTAAATGGGATAAAAATCGGATTATAATATTGTCCTTTTTCTAATTTTGCCACCTCGTAGCTGTTTTGTACTTGTGCCATCATTTTGTGTTTCATATCCAGAAAATTATTTTCTTCGGCATTCATATAGCGCTCATTCAGATTGATGTTGGGCGCGTCTTCGGCATAAGCAAAATCAAAACTCGCCAAAACTTTGTTGGGGATTTTGGCATCTGTAATCAGTGCAATGATGGAGTCGTTGCGCTGGTAGCAAAGAATTTCGCCAGCATTTTTTCGCAAAGATTTTAAATAATTTATGCTGTCATTGGTTCTAAAAAAAGCTCGGTCGTAGCGATAGAGCAAATCCGCCTCGCGCACGATGGAATCCCCAATTTGCTGAAAGGTGCGAGTGTCTCTTTTCTGGGCAAAAACACTTAAAAATCCAAATAAAATAAATAGGAAATAATATAATTTTTTCATACTAAAAATCGTTTATTATAAAAAGTAAAAGTACAAAATTTTACCGAAAGCCAAAATGCATCAAAATCGGTATTTTTCTAAGTATGACAAAAATAAGCGTACAAAAAACACTTTTATTTGTATTTAGAAATGAAAAAATCCTTACCTTTGAAAAAAAAATATGGCAAAGTTTAGCAAAATACAAACCTTAACTAAGGTAGCAGAGACTGGAATGGTTCCTGTATTTTACCACACAGATGTAGAAGTGGCAAAAAAAGTAATCAAAGCATGTTACGATGGTGGCGTTCACGCGTTTGAGTTTACCAACCGTGGAGATTTCGCACACGAAACATTTGCAGAAGCAGTGAAATTCGTTCGTAAAGAATGCCCAGAATTAGCCATCGGAATCGGGTCTGTGGTGGATGTTCCTACGGCTGCTTTATACCTTCAGTTGGGGGCAGACTTCATTGTAGGTCCGCTTTTAAACCCAGAAATCCCAAAAGTGTGCAACCGCCGCTTGGTGCCTTATATCCCAGGATGTAGCACCGTATCAGAAGTAGGTTTAGCACAAGAATTAGGATGCGATGTTTGCAAAGTATTCCCTGGTGATGTGGTAGGCGCTAATTTCGTAAAATCATTGTTGGCACCACTTCCTTGGAGCCAAATCATGGTAACTGGTGGAGTAGAACCTACACAAGAAAGCATGAAAAAATGGTTTTCAGCAGGTGTGAAAAGTGTGGGTATGGGATCTAAATTATTCCCTAAAGACAAAATCGCAAACGAGCAATGGAGCGAAATCAGCGAAATTTGTAGAAATACACTTCAATACATCAAAGAAGCAAGATCTTAATTCATTTGATATAATTAAATGTAGAAAAAACGCCTTTTTTGGCGTTTTTTTGTAATTCAAATATTGAAAAATTTAGTTTTAAATCTAAATATAAAATTACCATGAAAAAAATATTACTTTTAATGCTTGCGAGTGGTGCTCTATTTAGTTGCCAAACGAGTAAAGTGCAAATCGCCGTGAGCAATGATTTACCCCAAAGTCGCAACCGCGAAATCGTGGAAGTGCCGATGAAAAAAATCCCAAAAACGCTTAGAAATCCAGAAGAAATCGTATTGACCGATGCGCAAGGAAAAACTCTGAGTTTTCAAAAAACTTACGACGACAAATTGATTTTCTTGGCCAATGTACCAGGCTACGGCGTGAGCAAATATACTTTAGCCAAAGGAACGCCAGAAAAATTTCCAAACATGGCACAAGGTAGACAATACCCTGAGCGATTGGACGATATGGCTTGGGAAAATGATTTAATGGGCTTCAGAGCCTATGGCCCAGCCTTGCAGAAAACGGGCGAAAAATCATTTGGCTACGATTTATTCATCAAGCGTGGAACAGAATTCCCTGTTTTGGACACTTTGTATGCCAAGGAGCTCGACCATGTGACCAGACAGCGTTCAAGAGATTTAAAGAAAACCAATCCCGAAGAATCGTTGAGATTATGGCGCTCGATTTCGTATCACTACGACCGCGGGCACGGCTTGGATTGCTATAGTGTAGGTCCTACTTTGGGAGCAGGAATCACAGCGCTTATGGTGGGAGATAGCATTGTGTATCCTTATTGCTACAAAGAATACGAAATTTTGGACAACGGACCGTTGCGTTTCACGGTGAAACTTACCTTTAATCCAGAAAATTACGAAGGGCAAGAAGTTGTAGAGCAACGCTTAATTTCGCTAGATGTGGGCTCTCAATTAAATAAAGCTGAAATCCTTTACAAGGGACTGAAAAAAGACGCTCCTATTGCTACGGGATTTGTGATGCACGATTCTCCACAGCGTATTTATGCCAACAAGGGCATGAGAATTTTAAGCTACACCGATCCTACTAACACAGCAGATAAATCCAATGGCGAAATCTTCTTGGGGGCAGTTTTCCCTAAAAAGGTAAAAGTTTTCAAGAAAATTTATTTCCCATCGAGCAAGGCTAAAAAGATTAAAGCCTATGGGCATGTGGTGGCAGAAAACGAGTACAAACCAAACGAGGTGTTTACCTATTACTTCGGTGCGGGATGGACAAAAGCAACGATGCCAAACCAACAAGCGTGGATTAATTATTTAAAGAATTTTGAACAAAAAATAGATTCTCCGCTTAAGGTGAATGTACACAGATAAAAGGTTTTAGCCTTTCAAAATTTACAAAACACAGATAAATATCATTTATCTGTGTTTTTTTGTTATTAAAATATAATAAATAATAGTTAAATGCTCTTGCCGACATTTTTATTTGTGTACCTTAGTACACTCATATGGTAAAAACCGAAAATTATTTTATATGAATAAATATTTATTAAAGACTTTATTGCTCGTGTTTTTAGGGTTGTTTGTGAACCTGCAAGCGCAGCAAAACAACGATTTTAAAATCATTCAAGAACGCATCGCAAAAATGGTTTCGGCAGAAGATTTTGGCAAAATAAAACCTACCAAAGTAGATGCTATGCTCAAAAGTATGAAACCTAACGGCAGCTGGGACGATATCGATTACAAAAACGAAGATATGGTCAATTGGATGCCGCAAGATCATTTGCGAAATGTAGAAGTTTTGGCTGTGGCATACACCTTGCCAGAGTCTCAATATTATAATAATCCTACGCTTTTAAAAGCCATAACTAGTGGTTTGGAATATTGGAACGAGGTGCAGCCTAAAAGTAAAAACTGGTGGCACAACGACATCAATGCGCCTAAACTTTTGGGAAGAATTTTATTGGTAATGGATGGAGCCAAAAAAGGAATTCCACAAGATTTAAAAAATAAAATCGTAGCCCTAATGGAGAAAGCACCATCGCCTACGACGCGCACAGGTGCCAATAAATTGGACATTGCCATGCACAACATTTATCGTGCAGCGGCAACCCAAGATGCCAAATTAATGAAATTTGCAGCAGATGAGGCATTTCAGCCCGTAAGATTGACCGATGAAGAAGGAATTCAGTATGATTATTCTTACCAGCAACACGGGCCACAATTGCACATTTCAAGCTATGGACAAGTTTTTCTTTCGGGGACTTATATGGTAGCTTCGTGGTTGGTAAACACGCCTTTTGCGCTTTCTCCTGAAAAATCAGAAATTTTAAATAAATATTTTTTTGGCACCTATGTTGCCGCCGTGCGTGGTCGCTACATCGACTTTAATACCGAAGGTAGAAGAATCTCAAGACCCAATTCACTTGACAAAGAAAAACTAGAAAGAGCAAGTTTCGACGAGAGTTTCTTGGACTATGTGGAATTGGTCGCAGGCGAAAAATACCAAAAACAATTGGCCGATTTTAGAAAAAGAATTTCAGAAAAAGAGCCTCCTTCATACGGCATTAAACCTAAAAATGTCAATTTCTGGAAAGGGGATTATGTTTTGCACATTCGCCCAGAATATTCATTTAATGTGAGAACCAATTCAACACGCACCAAGCGCACCGAGCGTGGAAACAACGAAAACTTATTGGCAGCAACTTTATCAGATGGTTCTACCGATATTCAAGTCGAGGGCGATGAGTATTTCAATATTTTCCCAGCTTGGGAATGGGACAAAGTGCCGGGTGTTACAAGCCGTGATTATGCCGAGGATTTAGAAATTCCTAAAAAGAAAGAATGGGGTATCGATGGTACCACTGATTTCGTGGGGGGCGTTTCAGATGGACTGTATGGTGCTGCGGTTTATACCCAAAACTATGACGATGTTTTAGCCAAAAAAGGTTATTTTTTCTTTGATAAATCCATTGTTTGTTTAGGAGCAGACATCAATAGTGAGGCTCCAGAAAAAATCACTACCACTTTGAACCAAACTTGGAGCAAAGGCGATGTATATGTTTCAGTACGAAATCGTATGAGAAAATTTGAGCAAGGCTCCGCAAAAATCAAAACTAATGGAATTTGGCACAGAAATGTTTTGTATCTACTTGAGCCTAATACAGAATTAAACATTAGCAATAAATTGCAAAAAGGAGAGTGGGGCGCGATCAACCGTTCTAAGGAAAAAGAAAAACCAGTCTCTGGTAAGGTGTTCAAAATTTGGCTAGATCACGGAAAATCACCTAAAAATGCAAATTATGATTACATCGTGGTGCCAGGCGTAAACCAAAAAGCTTTGACAGCCAATAAGGTTAGAAAGCAAATCAATATTTTGGCCAACAATGGGAAAATACAAGCCGTAGAAAATAAGGCTCTCAAAGTTTTGCAAGTGATATTCTATGAGCCAGGTGAATTGAAAGCTAAAGGCTGGAAAGTCAAAGTAAATCAGCCATGTGTGGTGATGATTAATGCAAAAGATAAAAAAATCAGCGTAGCTGATCCGAGCCACAAACTTAAAAATATAAAAATTGATTTCGCAGCAAGTAAATCTTGCAAAACCAAATCAATCAATGTAGAATTGCCGCAAGACCATTATTTAGGCAAAACGGTAACTCAAGATTTTAAATAAAATTAAATAATTCACAAAAAAGAGTTAGTCTGTTTTGTCGCGGATTAGCTCTTTTTTTCATTTATAAATAAAGATTCAATGAAAAAGCTCATTATTTGGTTTCAAACGCTTATGTGTTTGCCTCTTTTAGCCCAAAAAAATCCTACAAATCTGCCCGCCAATAGCGATGGTTTAGTCCTAAAAGCGGAAAAGTCTATGGTGAAATTGGTAGAAAATCCATCGAAAACCATTTCTCAATCCGCGGAATGGGATTGGTCTAAAAATGCCGATTTTAAGCTATTTAATTCAGCATCTACAAAAGTAGAAAATCCACGCGCTACCCTTGTTTTTTGGTTGTACAATACCACGCCACAAAACGAGAAATTAATGGTAAAAGTTTCGCAAGATGCCAGCAATTATTTCATTTTTCCTTTTGGGTTAAATTTCAAAGGTTGGCGCACTGCATGGGTGATGTTTCACCGAGATATGCAAGTGGTGGGAAATCCCAAAAAGATAAATTTCATT
The DNA here is from genome assembly GCF_022832975.1 of Ornithobacterium rhinotracheale. Taxonomy (NCBI): domain Bacteria; kingdom Pseudomonadati; phylum Bacteroidota; class Flavobacteriia; order Flavobacteriales; family Weeksellaceae; genus Ornithobacterium; species Ornithobacterium rhinotracheale. Next base: position 326,604 of record NZ_CP094846.1, read on the forward strand.
GAATTTTTAAAACCAAAAAACGCCAAAAATGGTATTTTTTATCTAAACGATGTGCGCTTGGTAAACGAAGTAAATCCACGCTCGCCTATGCAAGATGAGCAGTTGCCTTTTGTGAACAAAGGCGTGGAAAAATCGGCGAATGCACACTGGGTAGCTTTGTACAATTTTGCGCATCAGCCCAAAAAATTAGCAGAAACCAAATCAGTCACTATAAGCCAACAAAACGGAATCACTACGATTGCCAAAAGACTCAAAAAACAGATTTTAGATGATTTTGATGTCGAAAAAAACAAAGTGTCCTTTGCCGAAGTTCAAAAAGAATTCAATGATTGGGGAATTCAAGAAAAAAACGGAATCTACAGCGGGAAGCCAGTGCTTTCGATGAACGATCGCGAAATCCTGAAAAAAGAACAATTACCTGAAAAGCACATCAAAGATTTCACCGAGCTGATGCTGAAAATTGCGATTTTAAGGGATTTTTCGCAAAATCTAACGGAACAAAAAAGCTTGGATAATATGTTTTTAACCCTACTGAATTTTATGCACGACCAAGGTTGGGCTGCAGGCAGTGGTATGGGAGCATTGCACCATTTAGGCTACAATTTTGAGGGCTTTTACGAATCTTGTTTTTTGATGCGCGATGTAATCAAAGCCGCAGGACTCACGCAGCAGACATACGATGATATGTTTTGGTTTTCGGGCTTGGGTAGAATTTATACGCCCAAAAAAGACTTGCCGCATTCCAATATCGATGTGTTCAACACGCTACTACGCGGAATGCTTTGCACTATTCTCACCGATGATAATAAAGGAAAAATAGCACAAGAATTAAAGCAATTTTCTTGGTGGCTTTCAGAAAATATGATGCCTACTTATAGCATTCGCGGAACATTTAAACCAGACGGAGCGGTGGTGCATCACGGGACTTTGTACCCTGCCTATGGCGTGGGGGGATTCAGAGGGCTTTCGGAAACCGTTTACGCCTTGTCCAAAACCGATTTTCAAGTAAGCACGGCAGCATACAACAGCTTTAAAAAAGTACTGCTCACGGCGCACGCTTATGCCAATCCAAGACATTGGCCGCTCAGCGTGGCGGGGCGTCACCCGACGGGGAATTTTAAACTATCTCCCAAGCCATTTTTATGGACTGCGCTTTCCTCGCCCACTGCGGATGAAGATGCAGAACTCGCGTCTGCCTATATGCTGATTTTGAACAAAAATAAAGACAAATGGTCGCAATATTTTAAGACTAAAAACATTAAAGCTAAATACCCGACAGGGCATTGGAATATTAATTATGGTTTGCTCGATTTGCATCGCCGCAAAGATTGGCTCGTGGCGTTGCGTGGGCACAATCGTTATTTTGTGTCGCATGAGAGTTACCCAGGGCAAAATGTTTTCGGCCGATTTTTGACTTACGGAAATCTCCAAGTTTTATATGACGAAAACGATAAAAATGCACCCAAAAACAATTTTGAAGATAAAGGCTGGGATTGGAGTTTGATTCCAGGCACCACAACTTTGCATCTCCCAATCGATGCGATGAGAGCGAATATCATCAATGCTGATAATTATAGTGGCGTGGAAGAAATGCTCTTGACCGATGAAGTGTTTGCGGGTGGCACAAACCTGAACGGACAAGGTGTGTATGCCATGCAATTGCACGGGCACGATAAATACGATATGGGAAGTTTTAGAGCCAATAAATCTTGGTTTATGTTCGATGATTTGGTAGTGTGTTTGGGCTCGGATATCGAGAATAATCGTAGCGATGTAGAAACGAGGACTACGGTTTTTCAAAATTATTTGGGCGAAAAAACGATAGAAAATAAAAATCCATTATTGTTAAACGGAGAGCTGCTTTCGCCAAAAAAAATGCCGAGATTTATTAAATATATGCGCGTACTGGATTCTCGAAAAATCGGTTATGTTTTTCCAAAAGTGGGACAGATTGAATTGTATCGTGGTTTGCAAAAATCACGCGACCAAAAGGACAAAAAAGATACACATGGCGTGTTTGAAACGCTGACCTTTAATCATAAAAAATCACCGAAAAATCAAAAATACGAGTATGCGATGCTCATAGATTCCGATGATAAAGCTTTGGCCGATGTGCAGAATCGCATCAAAAATGGATTATTGTACGAAGTCTTGCAACAGGATTCCATCGCGCACATTGTAGATTATCGTCCGCTCAATATGTGTGGTTTGGCCATATTTAAAGCCAATGAAAAATTATTTAACCTACTGGTGGAAAGCGTAGATAAACCAAGTTTAATTTTGTATGAAAAAAAAGGTAACGATTATCAATTTGCGATTACCAATCCCGATTTAGGCTTTTTTCAAGGCAAAGACGATACCCCAATAATCAATGGTAAGCGAAAAGAAGTAAGCATTTATTCTCGCCAATGGTATGGAACGCCCGCCACGCCTTCGGTGGTGAAAGTGGTGCTCAATGGATTGTTTGAAATTTTGCCCAACGACGCTATAAAATCAGTGCGTCGCGAAAATCGAAAAACTATAATTGAAGTGAAATGTGCTTATGGAATTGCTACTAAAATGAATATAACTCCTATTTTGATGTAATTTTCTGTTTTAAAAAATAATTTAGATTAAATAAAAATTACTATATTTGTCTTTCAAGAATTTTTAAAGCATAGATAAAAGGTGTTATTAGCAGATTTAAAAAAGGGAGAAAAAGCGAAAATAGAAGGATTCGTTACAGAGGATATTCCCGCTAAATTCCTTGAAATGGGGCTTGTTCCAGGTGCTGAGATCAGATATAAATGCTCTGCACCATTTAATGGGCCTATGTGTATAATGCTATGTAAAAATAAATGTGTGCTAGCTCTTAGAAGAAAAGAGGCAGCCTATGTTTTGGTTAAAAAAGAAGCATGAGCATATTGAAAGTAGCCTTAGTGGGAAATCCCAATGTTGGGAAATCTACCTTATTTAATGTGCTTACAGGGCTCACGCAGCGTGTGGGCAATTATCCAGGCACCACGGTAGAAAAGCGCGTGGGAAGTTTTAAACATCATGGCGAAAAAATTCAATTATATGATTTTCCCGGCACTTATACTCTTTATCCCAAATCGGCAGACGAGGAGGTGGTGTTCAATATATTAAATAATCCAAATTCACTAGATTTTCCAGATAAAGTAGTAGTAGTGGGGAGCCCGCTACAACTTAAAAGAAGTTTATTGCTTTATCATCAGGTGCGTGATGTGGGATTGCCTGTGATTTTTGTTTTAAACATGGCAGATGAGGTGGATAAAAATGGGTTAAAGCTTAATGTTGAAGAGTTTCAGAAACATTTAGGTGAAGATTTAATTCAAATCAACGCTCGAAATTCACAAAATATTCCTGCTTTAAAAAATAGGATTTTAGCCGATTTCCCGATTTACGAATCAAGTTTTCAAGTGTCTCCGTTGTTTGAGGGCGCGGTGCAAAAGATGCGTGAAAAATTAGAATTAAAGCGAGATTATACCGCATTTCAGTATTTGGCGCAGCCAAGTATTTCGTTTTTCACTCCAGAGCAAACACGCCATAAACAAGATATAATCACGGAGTTTCATCTTATAGAATCAAGGATGCAAGTGGCAGAAACCGTTCAGCGCTATGAATTGATAGATCCGCTCTGCGATAGACTATTGCCACCAGCCAACACCGATAATGTTTCTTTTACAGAGAAATTAGATAGGATTTTCACACACCCTGTTTTGGGGTATTTAATCTTCTTCTTACTCCTCTTTTTAGTTTTTCAGGCGATTTATAGCAAAGCCGAAGTGCCTATGGTGTATATCGATGAGAAATTTGGAGAATTGCAGGATTTTGCTAAAATTAATTTAGGGGATAGTCCGCTTGCGAATTTAATTTCCGATGGAATCATTCCAGGAATTAGCGGAATTGTGATTTTTGTGCCCCAAATTTTTATATTAACGCTGTTCTTATTATTGCTAGAGGAGTCGGGCTATATGAGCCGCGTAGTTTTTTTAATGGATAAATGGATGCGCCCGTTTGGGCTGAATGGAAAATCTGTGGTGCCACTCATGTCGGGGGCGGCCTGTGCCATTCCTGGAGTTTTGGCAGCACGCAATATTGAAAACACCAAAGAGCGATTAATCACGATGCTCGTGACCCCGTTCATTACTTGTTCCGCGAGATTGCCAGTATATGCTGTTTTGATTGCCCTAGTTATTCCCCAGCGTCAATTTTTAGGCTTTAATTTGCAGGGAGTAGTCCTAATGGGGCTTTACCTATTGGGAGTTTTTGGAGCCTTGCTATTTGCTTTGATTTTCAACAAAGGAATCAAAACACCATACAAGAGTTATTTAATCATGGAAATGCCCGATTATCGTATTCCATATTGGAAAAATGTATTGCTCGGGCTGTGGGAAAAAGTGAGTGCTTTTGTCTTTGGAGCAGGGAAAATCATTTTGGCAGTAAGTGTGATTTTATGGGTTTTGGCAAGTTATGGCGTTACCGATAAATTCAAGAATGCAGAAGCGCATATTGCGCAAGAAAGCCAAGTTCATCAATGGAACGAAGAGGATTTTGAACACCATTTGGCAGCCTATAAATTAGAAAATTCGTTACTCGGAAACATTGGGAAAACTATAGAACCTGTGTTTAAACCTTTGGGCTACGACTGGAAAATCAGCATCGGCGTGCTTACTTCTTTTGCCGCACGCGAAGTTTTCATTTCTACGATGGCTACTATCTATAGTTTGGGCTCAGACAATGATGATGAAAACCAAATCGTGGCGCGTATGCGTAACGAAATTCGCCCTAGTGGGGGAAAAGTGTTTAATCTTGCAACGGGCGTTTCGCTGATGTTGTTTTATGCCTTTGCTATGCAATGTTTGAGCACGCTTGCCGTGGTGCGCCGCGAAACAGGCACATGGAAATGGCCTATGGTGCAATTAGTGTGCATGACAGGGCTGGCGTATTTAGTCTCGATGTTAACTTATCAATTATTAAGCTAAAAAAATGGATTTGCAAATCATCATCATTGCCATACTTTTTGTGCTGGCATTGGTTTATCTTTTCAGAAAAACGATTTTACCTATTTTTACTAAAAAATCAGGCTGTGATAAAGGTTGTGGCTGTGGCAAAAAATGAAAGGAAATTAAAAATTTTTTAAAAATCTATTTTTTTGTTCCATAGATTATTCTGGGGAAAGCCCTGTTTTTTAATCAAACGATAAAAGTTTTAATCAAAGAAGGGAAAATTTTGAGAGATTAAATGAAACTTTTGCGTTCGGTATCGAAAAATTTGGCTTAAAGCCTTAAAATTTTAGGCACAGAGTCCAAAAACTCGTTCTATATATCGAAAATTTTCGCTGTTTTAATCAAAAACTTCTCTTCTTTAGCTAAAAAAATCTCTTCCGTGGGCAAAAGTTTTATCCCTTTGCCCAAAAATTAAATTCCTTTTGATTTATGCTTTGTTTCGCTAGTGTTTTATTTGTTTTCGCCTTCTTTATACATGAAAATATAATAGAGCAATACAATTACCCAAAAAAGGATAAAAGCACCGATTCCGCCAAGGAACAATTGCATACCCCATGGTTGGTATAAAATAGCACCGATCAATCCCGAGGCTATAGCCATCATGCAGCCCCCGATATAAGTTACAACTAGCGTTTTTCTAAAGCTATGGTCGCCCGTGAGCACAATGTATAGAAAGGCAAAAATAAAATAAGCGACCAAGGAAAATCCTCCAATCGCTAAAAAGTAAAAGCCTAAATTTCTAAAAGAAGTACCTCCTAATGAGGCAGAAAAAATACCGCCCAAAAAAAGAAGGCTTATAGAAATTATAGACCAATATGAATTAATGCTTTCAAATTTATTTTTATCCGACATGCGCCAATTTCTTGATCATTTCTCGGTTCACAATTTTAATTCTTCTTCCTTGTACAGCAATCAATCCGTCGTTTTTAAATTCTGAAATCAATCGAATTGCCGATTCTGTCGCTGTTCCAATCAAATTGGCCATTTCCTCGCGAGTGAGCGAAATGTTGATATAATTTTCGTTGTCATTTCCCAGCTGCTCCTCAAGCATCATTAAAACCTCTGCCAATCGCTCGCGCACAGTTTTTTGAGCCAAAGTTGTGATGGTTTCAGCCGCATCACCTAGTTGTTTAGAGATTAATTTCAGCATTTCAAAGCTAAAGCTAGGATTTTCTTGCAATAATTTTAAAAAAGCTCGCCAGGGAAAAACTCAACTTTCACGGTGCTAATTGCGGCCGAAGATGAGCCGAAGACTTCTCCAGTGAGCAATGAGCGATAGCCTATCATATCACCAGCCTTCAAAAAACGAATGATTTGTTCTTTTCCAGTAAAGCCTATCTTAAACACCTTGGCAGTCCCTTCTTTGATCAAGAAAATACCAGTTGGGATCTTACCTTCTTCTAGAATTAAATCTCCTTTTTTGAAAATAATTTCTTTTCTTTCACTTCTTAATACCTCCTTTTCCTCCTTAGAGAAAACATTCAACATCGCATCATTATCAAAATAATCATGCAGTACAGAGAAATTATTGATTTCAGACATAAAATGATATTTATCACGCAAATATAAGCAGAAGTTATTAAATTTGTGCAATATTATGAGTGAAACTTGTTACCATTGTGGTTTAGATTGTGAGGAAGATTTAATAATCTTTGACGACAAGCCTTTTTGCTGTCAAGGTTGTAAAACGGTGTACGAGATTCTAAATCAGCATCAATTAGCTACTTATTACGAGCTGAATAAAGCCCCAGGAACCCAGCCAAATGCTAAGAATAAGCACTCCTTTGATTTCTTAGATACGCCAGAAATCTTTGAGAAATTCATTGATTTTAATGATGATGGCATCGTGGTGGTGCATTTCTTTATCCCTGTGATTCATTGTAGTTCGTGCGTGTGGGTGCTCGAAAGTTTAAACGAGCTAAATGATGGGATTTTGTACTCCAATGTAAATTTTCCACAGAAAAAAGTGCAAATTACTTATGATTCTACCCAATTAAAATTAAGCGAATTAGCCTATTTTATGGCAAGTTTGGGCTACAAACCTGCGCTTAATTTAGAAAACATCGAAAAAGAAAAATCTAAGCACAATCGCCGATTGATTTACCAATTAGCCATTGCAGGATTTTGCTTTGGGAACATCATGCTTTTGGTTTTTCCTGAATATGTGAGCTCAGACGAGACTTGGCTGGAACAAAACAAAAACTTTTTCCGTTGGTTTTCCTTTGTTTTAGCCTTGCCCGTGTTGCTTTATTCTGCACAAGATTATTTAAAATCAGCATTTTTAGCCTTAAAAAATAAACGCGTAAATATCGATATCCCTATTGCCATTGGGATTTTGGTGCTATTTTTCAGGAGTTTTTACGAAATTCTTACAGGGCACAGCGGCGGCTATTTCGATAGCATGGCAGGCTTGGTATTTTTTATGTTGATAGGTAAATGGTTTCAGCAACGCACCTATCAAAGTTTATCTTTTGATAGAGATTACAAATCGTTTTATCCCATTTCGGTAGCCAAAATCACCGAAAATGGAATTCAAAATATTTTACTTTCTGAGCTTAAAAAAGGCGACCGAATTTTGCTTAGAGACGAAGAGATTTTGCCCGCCGATGCTGTTTTGATTAAAGGTGAAGCCCGCATCGACAATAGTTTTGTAACGGGAGAATCTCGCTTAATCACCAAAAAAGTGGGCGATAAAATTTACGCAGGAGGTAAGCAATCGGGGCAAGCCATCAGTTTGGAAATCATCGAAGAAGTCAATCAAAGTTATCTCACCAGCCTATGGAATCACGAAGTTTTTGCCAAAGAAGAATCCACGCTCGAGAATTTGGTAAACCATGTGAGTCAGTATTTTGTGTGGGTGATTTTAGCCATTGCAACCATTTCGGGAGTTTCTTGGTATTTCCACGATTCAAGCCGAATGTTCCAAGTCATCACAGCAGTGCTCATCATTGCGTGTCCGTGTGCGCTGGCGTTGGCGTCGCCCTTTACTTTAGGGAATTTAATGCGAATTTTCGGGCGAAATAAATTCTATGTAAAAGAAGCAAATACGATTGAGAAAATGGCTAAAATCAATAGCATTGTGTTTGACAAAACGGGAACGATTACCCAAAGCCAAAGCGAAGAAATTTTGTACGATGGTACACCGCTCACTCCGCAAGAAGAGCAAGCTGTGGCGAGTTTGGCGCAGCAATCCAATCACCCGCTAAGTCGTAGTTTGCAACATTACTTTAAACAAGTTTCCAAAACCGATGAAATTCTGAATTATCAGCAAATCAAAGGCAAAGGGCAACAAGCCACGATTGGCGGCGTGCAAGTGCAATTGGGAAGCCGAGAGTGGCTCGGAAATGCACCAAAATCCGATTTTGAAACTACCGAAGTTTTGCTCGCAATCAACGGAGAATACAAAGGGAGATTTATTTTCAAAAATAAATATAGAAAGCATTTAGCCCAAACGATTCAAGTGCTTTCCAATTTTAAATTAAGCGTTTTATCGGGCGACAATGCCAACGAAGAATCGAATTTAAAACAAATTTTTCCACAGCAAACGAGTTTGAACTTTAACCAAAGTCCGCAAGAGAAGTTGGAATTTATCGAGCAATTGCAACAACACGGCGAAAAAGTAATGATGCTCGGCGATGGACTAAACGACGCCGGCGCACTCAAACAGAGCAATGTGGGCGTTGCCGTGGCAGAAGATATGAATGTGTTTTCGCCTTCGTGCGATGCAATTTTGGGTAGCACTTCGTTTGACGAGTTACCCGAATTTTTACGATTGAGCAGAGTAGGCGTGCGTTTAGTCAAAACCGCTTTTGTCATTAGTTTTCTGTACAATGTCATTGGGCTGAGTTTTGCCGTTACGGGGAATTTAACGCCCGTTGTGGCGGCGATTTTAATGCCGATTAGTTCGATTTCAGTAGTGCTTTTTGCCACTTTTAGCACTTGGCTCGCGGCGTATTTTATCTTGAAAAAACGAAAAATATAGCAAATTCTTATTTTTTCATATTGTGAGAATTAAGTTTGGTCTGAATAAGAGCCATCTATATTTTGTTATTTACCAAAAGGTTAATATATTTGTGATTAATCTGGATTTTTATGACGAAAAAGCAAAAGAATCAAGAGCGCAAAAAATTAATGAAAGAATTAGAACAGCTTACGATGTACTATAAAGAGATTTCACTCAGAAGTGAGAAAGTTGCTCGTTATTATGATGAGCAAATTGAAAGAATTGTGGAAGCTTTGAAAGAATTAGGTCATTAATTCAATAAAAACAGAAAACATGAAAGAGAAAGTTTTAGAATTAAAAAGGCGATATGTGGCGGCTAAGACCGATAAAGAACGCGAAACCATAGACCAAGAAATGAGATTGCTTATGCAAGAAGATGGAGAGGCTTGGGCAGAAGCTATGCTTGAAAGCGCTAAAGATACGGCGCAAAGAGCAGAAAATTTAGTGACAAGCGTAAGAGCAAGAGAACAGCTCGAAGATGTTTTGCCTATTTTGCCACTATCTTACATTGCTAAAGTATATTTCAATAAATCTCGTCAATGGCTATATCAAAAAGTAAATGGTAGTATTGTAAACGGAAAACAGTCCAATTTCACGGAAGAAGAAGTGAATACTTTCAATAAAGCTTTAAGTGATTTAGGAAAAAAATTACAAGAGATCAAAGTTACTTTATAATAACTTGTAAATAAATTTCAATTGAGCACTCGTTTTGAGGGTGCTTTTTTTATACTTGCCTCGTGGCGTATTTTATCTTGAAAAAACGAAAAATATAGCAAATTCTTATTTTTTGGGATTCGTTCAGAGATAGGCTTTGGATGAAAAAACATTTTTATTCCGTTTTTTGAATCAAAAACACACACAAAATTTAATTTTCAGTATAAAAAAGATTAAATTTGTGAGAGAATAAAACGGGGTTTATTTTGGTTTGAACCGATGTCAATTTCTCGAAAAAATGAAATATAGTGAAGCAAATATTTTTATCGCATTAATTTTTCAAAGTTGCGCGTCATTTAAAGAGCCTAAAATTAATGGTACTTTGAATGAAAATAACTTATCTCAATTAAACGGACAATACAATGATTCCGTAAGTTCTGGGGGCGGATTGTATGTTAAGAAATTAAGTGATGTTCTTGATAGGAATGTGAATATGTTTGATTTTAAGCATGATGAAAAATATGTAGGAAAAGGAATTACGGTTGATTTAAAAGTGGTTTCTAAAAACATGTTAAATGTAAAGTTTAAGAAGCACAATCAAATAATTTCAGATAAGAATGTAAAAGTAAAACTAAAGAATGATGGTTTTTTGTATGTTAAAGGTAAAAAATTCATGATAGATTTTGTTCCATTTGTACTTGGTGGGTGGAATGTCCAAAAATCCAGATTAACATTAAACTCAGATGGGAACTTATATGTTGAATCAAATTATTTCTTCTATGCTGCACTTTTTACTGTCATTGGTGATTGGAAGACATTAAGATATGAATCGACTTTTGATAAAAAAGAGTAAGCAAAATTTAATTTTCAGTATAAAAAAGATTAAATTTGTGAGAAAATAAAGCACATGGAATTATCTCAACGCGTACAATCTCTTAAACCTTCAGCCACGCTTACCATGGCGGCAAAAGCCCGCGAATTGAAAGCAGCAGGCAAAGATATCATAAGCCTAAGTTTGGGCGAGCCTGATTTTGAAACTCCAGATTTCATCAAAGAAGCGGCGGTTCAAGCCATTCACGAAAACTATAATCACTATCCGCCATTGAACGGGTACCCTGATTTGCTCGAAGCCATTGCACACAAGTTTAAGCGAGACAACGGCTTGGAATACAAAACATCCGAAATTATGGTTTCTACAGGTGCAAAACAATGTATTTACAACAGCATTATGGCACTTGTGAACGAAGGAGACGAAGTGATTTTGCCTTCGCCGTATTGGGTGAGCTATTCCGACATTACGCAACTTGCGGGCGGAAAAGTCGTGGAGATTCCTACCACTTTAGAAACGAATTTTAAAATCACGCCCGAGCAATTGGAACAAGCCATCACGCCTAAATCCAAAGTCTTGATGTACAGTTCGCCATGTAACCCGAGCGGTAGCGTGTACACGAGAGAAGAATTAGAAGGCTTGGCAAAAGTACTCGAAAAACATCCACAAATCATCGTGATTTCAGACGAGATTTATGAGCACATCACTTATTCTACCAAAATGGTGAGTATGGCATCTATCGGGAATATGAAAGAGCGCACCATTACCATCAATGGTTTGGCAAAAGCCTTTGCGATGACGGGCTGGCGAATTGGCTACATTGGTGCGCCCGAGTGGATTGTGAAAGCGTGCAGCAAACTGCAAGGACAAATCACTTCTGGGGCTAATTCCATTGCACAGCGTGCCGCGATTGCTGCCGTTTCTGCCGACCCGAGCAAGATTCATTATATGATAGACGCGTTCAAAAAACGAAGAACTTTGGTCTTGGAAAAAGCAAGAGAAATCCCTGGTTTTGAAGTGACTGAGCCAGAAGGTGCCTTTTATATCTTCCCGAAAGTTTCATCTTTATTTGGCAAAACATTCAATGGTGTAACGATAAATTCAGCTTCAGATTTGAGCTTATATTTGCTTGAAAAAGCGCAAGTGGCAACCGTTACGGGCGAAGCTTTTGGAAATCCTAATTGTATCCGACTTTCTTATGCAACTTCGGAGGAGCAATTAATCGAGGCTTTTGCTCGAATTAAAAAAGTTTTAAGCTAAAGATTTTTTAGTCAAAATTCAGAAATAAAGGCGATTTGCAGATGTTGTGAATCGCTTTTTTCTTGGGCTTAAGCTAGTTTTCTTTTCATTAAAATAAAAAAATGAAATAAAAAATGGAATTTAAACGATTTTTAAGCCGTGATTTTTGTGTACTTTTGTCTTTCAAATTAAAAATATATAAAAAATGCGTTTTCCTCAACCATATACTTTAGAAAAAATTGCCAAAATGATTGGCGCCGAGTTTGTTGGTGACAAAGATTTTGAAGTTTTAGGCATCAACGAAATTCATTGTGTGGAGCCGGGCGACATCGTTTTTGTGGATCATCCTAAATATTACGACAAGGCTTTGCAGAGCAAGGCAACGATTGTTTTAATCAACAAAAAAGTGGAATGCCCAGCCGGAAAAGCACTTTTGGTGAGCGACGATCCGTTTCGTGATTTTGTGAAAATCGGAGAATATTTTGTGCGAAAAAACACGCAAAATCAGTTGCAGAATCCGAATTTGGAAGTGGGAGAGGGTACTTACATTGCCCCAAATGTCTTTATTGGTGATGCTGTGAAAATTGGTAGAAATTGCTACATTCACCCCAATGTTACTTTGGGCGATCGCACTGTGATTGGTGATAATGTAATTATTCATGCGGGCACGGTTTTGGGTGGCGACGCATTTTATTACAAAAAAAGAGAATCGGGCTTTGATAAACTGAAATCTGTGGGAAATGTCGTGATAGAAAACGATGTGGAAATCGGAGCCAATTGTACCATCGATCGAGGCGTAACTTCTTCCACCACCATCGGGGCGGGTTCTAAATTAGATAATTTAATCCAAATCGGGCACGATACCATAATCGGCAAGAAATGTTTAATCGCTTCGCAAGTGGGCATTGCAGGTTGTTGCGTGATTGAAGACGAAGTCACTTTCTGGGGGCAAAGCGGTACCACAAGTGGCATCAGAATTGGTGCGCGTGCAGTCATCAGTGCCAAATCAGGCGTGGCAAAATCTATCCCAGGCGATAAATTGTACATGGGAATGCCTGCCGAAGAAGGGAAAACGGCTTATCGTAAATATGCGATGCTCAATATTTTAATGAAAAATAAAGGCAAGCTTTAATCAACGCCTGCCACGACAACTACCATTTCGCCTTTGAGTTTTTTCTCTTGGGCGATTTGTAATAATTCTTTGAGCGAGCCGCGTAAGGTTTCCTCAAATTTTTTGGTGAGTTCGCGCGAAAGGCTTGCTGGTCGTTCTTCTCCAAAATAAGTACAGAAATCTTTTAAAGTACGCTCGATTTTGTGTGGGGATTCGTAGAAAATCATAGTTCTTTTTTCTTGGGCTAAAGATTCAAGCAAGGTTTTTCTGCCTTTTTTAATCGGTAAAAAACCCACAAAAGTAAAACTATGATTAGGCAATCCCGAGAGAATTAATCCTGGCACAAAAGCCGTAGCACCAGGCAAAACTTCGGCTTCAATGTCATTTTCAATGCAAGCACGCAAAAGCAAAAAACCAGGATCCGAAATCCCTGGCGTGCCCGCATCTGTAATCAATGCAAAGTTTTTCCCCGCTTTGAGCTGCGCGATGAGCGATTCGGTTTCGGCGTGTTCATTATGTGCGTGGTGCGAGCGCATGGGCGTTGCAATTTCGTAATGTTGCAATAATTTAGCACTATTGCGTGTGTCTTCAGCCAAAATTACATCTGCCGATTTTAAGACTTCTAGTGCACGCAAAGTGATATCGCTCAAATTCCCAATAGGCGTGGGTACAAGAGAGAGTTTTCCGCTCATTATTCAAAGCGTTTTAGCGCAAGTTCTCTCAAGCGTTCAAAATATTCTCTTTTGTCTTCGTCAAGGTGCATTTCTTGCTCCAAGTCGTTGAGGTACATTTGGGTAGAATTAGGGTCAGAAATACGGTTTAAGATGTCGAGTGTAGAATCCATAAACTCATCATCTCCTAAAAATAATTGATTTAAAAACCCAATTCTATCGTTGAAATCTAGTACCATAGGCGGAATATCGTAGATAGATGATGTGCTTGTGGTTTTTTCGGGTTCGTCAACAATGCTTCGTTTAATTTCTTCTATAGCAGATGGGCCTTCATTCATCATTGCTTCGCCTTTTTCTTCTAGTTCCTCTTCTTCGTCGTCTAGAGAAAAGTTTGCTACTACGGTTTTAGCCTCATCTTTGTGTATCTCAAAATCAAAAAAAACAGGTTTTTCCTCTTCCTCTTCTACCTCAGTTATATTTTGATTTGCCTCAAGAGTTGCGGGATTTTCTTCTGTTGTTGAGGCTTCTACTTGTGAATCTAGCGTTTTTTCTTCTACTTTTTTGGTTTCAGATGGTTTAGCCACTTCTTCAATGGGCTCCGCTGGAGAGGCTATGGTAGGCTGAGGTAAATCTTCGGGTGAAAGCTTATTTTGGTCTAAAAACTTTAAAAGCACAAATTTCTCGTAAAGTGTTTTTAGTTTATTTTCGTAAGACAACACACCGTTGAAAGTTTCACAAGTTTGTAGAGATTTAGCCAAATCTTTAATTTCTTGTACTAATTCGTTTTTGAGTTGAGGTAATTGCTTGTTCATAAAATTTTGCATTGAGCGTTTACGAGCGGTAAAGTTAATACAAATTCGCTAAAAAGAGTAATGTTCTTTCAGTTTTTCAATGATTTGAAAAGCGGCAGGGCAAATTTCAAGATTTTTTATGGTTAAATGATTAATTTGGTACAATCTACGGCGATCGGTGTGCGGAAACTCTCGGCAAGCACGCGGGCGCACATCGTAGATAAAACAAAAATTGTCTTCGCCCAGAAAAGGGCACGGCACACGCTGAAACACCCAATCGTTTTCTTCATCTTTTCTTAAATAAGAATCGGTGAATTGTTGAGGTTTCATTTTGAGTTGTTTAGCAATGCGTTCGATGTCTTTTTCTATAAAAAGCGGACCTGTCCCGCGACAACAATTGCCGCACTCTAAGCAGTCGAAATCGGCAAAAATTTCATCGTGAAAATCTTTAGCCACTTTGTCCAAATCCTTTGGTTTTCTTTTTTTTAATTGAGCTAAAAATTGCTCGTTTTCCTTACGCTTGCTTTGGGCTAAATCTTGGTGTGCTTGGATATCAATCATGATTAAATTCTAATAAAGATTCACCTCTAAATTTTCTAAAAATTTGTGCCACGGTGAGTACATCTTTTTCGCAATAAATTTTAATTCTTTCTATATTTTTTTCTTTGTAATACACGCGAGCCACTTCGCTGCCGTCGATATCATCTTTAGGCGTAGGAACGCCGAGCAATGCTGCTAGCAAATTGAGCGATGTGTAATGTTTATAATCCCCGAATTTCCAAAGCTCCATGGTGTCGAGGTGTTGGCTTTGCCATGGTCTTTTGCCCATGGTGTTTAAAATCTCGGGGAGCGGGAGCCCATTGGCAAGCAGACGCCGACCAATGTAGGGAAAATCGAACTCTTTGCCGTTGTGTGCGCAGAGAATTGCATTTTTCTGGTGATAATGCTTGTGGAGCATTTCGGAGAAATCTTGTAATATTTTTCGTTCGTCATCGCCAAAAAAGCTTTTGGTTTTAAACTGATTTTCGTTGAAAATAACGCCACACGAAATGCATATGATTTTACCAAATTCTGCCCAAATCCCTGCGTTGGATTCATAAAACACCTCGGGCGAAATGTCTTCTTTTTCTCGGCGGTATTTGGTTTTTTGTTCAAATAGCGATTGCATCAAAGGCGAGAGCTCGTTCCATTTTTGGTGTTGTGGAACGGTCTCAATATCTAAAAAAAGTATATTTTTAGGGTTTAAATGTGCAATCATTTCTCAAAAATACTAAATATTCTTGATTTTGGTTTTAGCTCGAAAAAATATGGTCATAAAAAAGCACCAAATTTAGGATTTTTGGCGCTTTATTTATTGTCAGATGAAACTATGAGAAATTGTTAAGGAACAAATTTAACTTCTATTTCATAATTTGTAGGTTCCCCTTTTTCATTAGGTAAAGAAATTTTCTCAGGCTTGTAGGATTTCCATGTTTTGTCTTCTTCGTCAAAGAAACTTGCAGAATCAAAAACATCAAAAGCATGAGTTTTACGATATTTTAATTTTAGCTTTTTACTGAATATCTCTTGCTGTAAATAATTTATTTTTAATGTGAAAATTTCTTCATCCAAGAAATTTTCTCTGGTCTTGCAGACGGTGCCAGAGCATTTATATTCATCGTTTAAATATAATGGGAATAAACAATCTGTTCCTCCACCAGTTATTCTTCTTTCCTGTGTAAAAGAAAAGGTATTTCCTTTTTCTGGTATTATTTCACCTTTTATTTCCTTTATAATACTATCAGAGACTGGACCAAAATAAGCTTTACCTTCCTTAAAAAGAGGAAGTCTTAATGCTATAGGAGAGTTTGTGTCTTCTGTGGTGTTGCAACCAGTAATAAAAAACGCAAGAAACAAAAGTTTGATTAAATTTTTCATATGTGTGTTTTTTTATAATTCCACTTCAAATTCGTATCCAGTAGGTTGTCCTTGCGCGTCGAGCAAAGGTAATTTTTCGGGCTTGTAGGGTTTCCATGTTTTGTCTTCTTCATCAAAGAAACTTGCAGTTTCAATACTTTCAAAAGGTTGCCCTATTCTTGCATATTTAAGTTTTAATTTTTTATTAAAAATTTCTCGGTCTTGGTAAGAGATTGTAAGCCTAAAAACTTCATCTACATTATTTTCTTTGGTTTTGCAATCTGTACTAGAGCATTTGTAACTTTCTTCTAAGTATAAAGGAAGCCATAAATCTGTAAAAAGAGCTTTTTTATTTTTTAGCGTAAAGCTATTTCCTTTTTCAGGTTCTACTTTAAAAGTAATATTTGAATAAAAGTTGTTGGAAAAATCATCTTTTTGAAAATCCTTTTCTCCATTTTTGTATAGTGGAATAATTACTCTGGCAGCTGTATTTGAATCTGCTGTGAAGTTGCAACCAGTAATAAAAAACGCAAGAAACAAAAGTTTGATTAAATTTTTCATATGTGTGTTTTTTTATAATTTCACTTCAAATTTAGTTATTGTTATTAATTTTTCGTAGTGGAAAAATAAATTTAACACAAATATTTTTTACATTTTGTACCTTTTAGTCCAGAAAGGGAATTAATTCTAAAATTGCAAATTTCTGTGAAAACTGGATTTTAAGTATCTGATGATAGTTAAATAAATGATATTTTTTTTGTTTTTAGGGGTGAAAAGTGTTTCTTGGTACGAAAATTTATATATGTTAAAAACTTATGACAAGATCTTCAAGAACAATGAAGATTGGGTGAAGGAAAAATTGGGCAAAGATGCCGATTTTTTCAAGAAAATGGCAGAAGGGCAGTCGCCAGAATTCCTCTACATTGGGTGCTCCGATAGCCGAGTAACGACTGAGGAACTCATGGGAATGAAACCTGGAGAGGTTTTTGTACACAGAAACATCGCCAATGTGGTGAGCACGCTAGATATGAGTGCTACGGCGGTGATTCAGTATGCCGTAGAGCACCTAAAGGTGAAGCACATCATCGTGTGCGGACACTATGGCTGTGGGGGCGTAAAGGCGGCAATGTTGCCAGAGGATTATGGCTTGCTCAATCCGTGGCTTAGAAACATTCGAGATGTGTATCGTTTGCATCGAGTGGAATTAGACGCCATAGAAGATGATAAAAAACGCTACGATCGCTTGGTGGAGCTCAATGTGGAGGAGCAATGCGTGAATGTGATAAAAATGGCATGTGTGCAAGAACGCTATATTCTAGATGATTATCCCATTGTGCATGGTTGGGTGTTTGATATTGCAACGGGAAAATTAATTGATTTAAATATTGATTTTGAACAAACACTTTCAGACATTCAAAAAATCTATAATCTCACCAATTCTGATTGGGTGATGAGTAGAGCCAAAAATAAAAATTTCAAAAAATAAAAATTATTTATGCCGATAAAACATTTGTCGATTATTCTACTTTCTGTATTTCTTAATTTCACGCTGTTGCAGAGCATTTCTACAGTGTGCGGTTGGGGAACAGATGTTGTAGTGGCAAATGTTGAAGAGGAAAAACCGACTAAGACCAAACCTTCGGTCTTAGAAGAAGAAAAGCTGGTTTTTATGTTTCAGCGATTTTTATGCTTTTCTTGTCAGGATGTGGGCGCGCTCAAAGCCGCTTTCGTTCATCATAATGATGGCTATCAAGAGCCGTATATTTCTATTCCAAGTCCGCCACCGGACAATCTTCGTTTTATCTAAAAGGTTAATCTTTAAATATTTATAAAAGAATCATCCCCTGCTAAGTGTTTAATTTAGCGGAGAGGGAGCGTATTCGCTATTTTTCAAAATTAAAAAAAACAGAATTTAAAACATTTTAAAATATAAAACGAAGAAAATGAATTTATTACAAGATATAAAAACAAATTTTGCATCAGGTTTAGTGGTGTTTTTAGTCGCCTTACCACTGTGTTTAGGCATAGCCTTGGCATCAGGTGCACCATCACTTTCAGGTGTTATTGCAGGCATTGTAGGGGGGATCGTCATCGGATATTTATCTACATCGCACATCAGTGTTTCGGGACCCGCAGCAGGGCTCACAGCCATTGTTTGGGCAAATATTCAAGAATTAGGTGCATTTGAGCTATTTTTGTGCGCAGGTGTGTTGGCGGGCATCATTCAATTAATTTTAGGTTTCGTGCGTGCGGGGAGCATTGCCGAATACATTCCGTCATCGGTCATAGAAGGAATGCTAGCAGGAATAGGCGTTATCATTGCTTGGAAACAATTACCCAATGTTTTTGGATACCAAGTAAGCGAGCCTTTATTTGAATCCTTTGGCCTGAATCCAGCGTTCTTAGCAGAATTCACTTCAAAAATACAATTTGGGGCTATTTTCATCACGCTAATTTCGCTGTTCGTACTCATCGTTTGGGATAAAATACCTTTTTTAAAGAATATAAAAATGCTTCCTGCGGCATTAATTGTAGTGATCTTAGGTGTTTTAATCAATCAATATTTTGTGTATTCGGGAAGTGCGTGGGCATTGTCTAGCAACAATTTGGTACAATTGCCAGTCCCTAGTTCTTTTGAAGATTTCAAAGGATTGGTGGTGTTGCCCAATTTTGAAGGTTTTTTAAATCCCGCTGTGTGGGTGGCAGGCGCTACCATAGCCGTAGTGGCATCGGTCGAAACCCTTTTATGTGTAGAGGCTGCCGATAGAATGGATGAGCACCGCCGAATTACCGATACTAATCAAGAATTGAGAGCGCAGGGTATAGGTAACATCATCAGTTCCATGGTCGGGGGCTTGCCTATGACATCGGTAGTGGTGCGAAGTTCCGCCAATGCCAATGCTGGCGCCACGAGCAAAATGTCGGCAATTATTCACGGATTTTTATTGTTGATTTGTGTGCTTACGATTCCCGTTTTGCTCAATATGATTCCACAAGCTACCCTGGCTGCAGTGCTTTTGCTTGTGGGCTACAAATTGGCTAAACCCAGCACAATAATGCATTTTTGGCATAAAGGAAAATACCAATTTGTGCCATTTATTGTGACTATGATAGGCGTGGTGACTACAGATTTGCTGAAAGGTGTAATGTTTGGGCTTGCGGTGGCAATTGTTTCAATATTGGTCGGCAATATGAAGCGTGCCTATTATTATAGCAAAAGCGAATTGAAAGATGCTGATTCGGTGAAAATTGTACTAGCACAAGAAGTTTCGTTTTTGAATAAAGCTGCCATCAAAAAAACACTAAAAAACATTCAGCCCAACTCTGAAGTGACCATTGATGCGCGTAAAACCACCTACATCTCAACCGATGTGCTAGAGCTGATTCAGGATTTTGCCAATGTTTTTGCTAAAGAAAATAATATCGAAGTGCTTTTGTATGGCTTTAAAACCAATTACGAAGACGAGTTTGAAAATCAACATTCAAACATCATTTTGCACCACAGGCGTAGTATGTAAATCCTAAAAATATAGCAAAAACCGAATTTGTATGAAATTATTCATATTTCTGGCATAGAATAAAGTGTATATTTGTACAATTAAACACAGAAATAATAGTTTCAGTTCAATGGAAAATCTAAAAAAATGGCTGAGCATCTCGTTGCTCGTGGTGCTGATTTACACAGCCCAAGCGCAAAGTACAACCAAGCCAAACATCATTGTGATTTTGAGCGATGATGCAGGTTATGCCGATTTTGAATGCTACGGAGACAAAGAAATCCCAACGCCGAACATCAATCGTTTGGCAAAAGAAGGAACACTGTTTTCTAAAGCCTATGTTTCGGCATCGGTGTGTGCGCCGTCTCGTGCGGGCTTGCTCACAGGGCGCTATCAGCAGCGATTTGGTTTTGAGAACAATCCTACGGGAAAACCACGCGAAGGATTCAAAAAAGAAGACATGGGGCTTGCCTTGAGCGAAAAAACGATTGGCGACCGCATGAAAGAAGAAGGCTACCGCACTTTGGCAGTAGGAAAGTGGCATTTAGGAAACGAAGCTAAATTTTTCCCGCTCAAAAGAGGTTTTGATGAGTTTTATGGTTTCCAAGAGGGGCACAGAGATTTCTTTTCGTTTAAAAAGAAACGCGCAGAGAAATACGCCCTTTGGGACAACGATAAGATTATCCCCGAAGAGGAAATCACTTATCTTACCGATATGTTTACCGATAAGGCGTTAAAATTCATTGATGAAAATGCCGATAAAAAACAGCCGTTTTTCATTTATTTGGCTTACAATGCAGTGCATACACCACTGCAGGCTAAAAAGAACGATTTGGATAAATTTACCCAAGTAGGCAGCGAAGGTCGCCAAACTTATGATGCCATGCTCTCTAACATGGATTACAACATTGGGCGTGTGATGCAAGAATTAAAAAACAAAGGTATTGACGACAATACTTTAGTAATATTCTTGAATGATAACGGAGGCGCTACCACCAATTATTCCGACAATGGGCAATTGCGTGGAATGAAAGGCTCTGTATGGGAAGGCGGTGTGCGTGTAGGCTACATCATGCGCTGGAATGGGAAAATCCCTGCCAATGCGGTGTATGACAAGGCTGTATCTTCGCTCGATATTTTGCCCACAAGCCTTGTCGCAGCAGGAAACACCCGAAAAGATAAACATCTCGACGGGGTGAACTTGTTGCCATATATTCAAAAAAACAGCGGAACGCCACACAAAAACCTATATTGGAAGCGTGGTGCAGCTGCCGCGATTCAGTGTGGAGATTGGAAAGTAATTCGAGTGGATACCAATCCCGTGCTTTTATTTAATATAAAAGATGACATTTCTGAGCAGCACAACCTAGCCGAAAAGTACCCGCGCAAAGTAAAGAGAATGCTCAAGAAATTAAGTCGCTGGGAAAAACAATTGCCCCCAGCCAACTGGGAAGGGTACTACGGACCAAAAAATACCATCATTAAACACCGAATGAGTACCGTGGGCAGAGACATGGAGCGTATGTATCCGTAAGAGTAAATGTTTAAAAATAAGGGAATTGTTTTTTTTGAAAATCAGTTCTCTTTTTTGTGTTTGGCAAAAGCCAATATAAATCATATCTCAAGTGCGATAAAAAAATCGTAACTTTAACCCTTGAAAAAACATCAATTAAGTATTATGGAATACAGAATAGAAAAAGACACACTAGGCGAGGTAAAAGTACCCGCAGACAAAAAATGGGGCGCACAAACTGAGCGTTCTCGCAACAACTTCAAAATCGGTCCGGCAGCTTCTATGCCGCTAGATATTATCTATGGTTTTGCTTATCTTAAAAAAGCGGCTGCTTATGCCAATGCAGAGCTTGGTGTATTACCAACCGAAAAAAGAGACCTTATTGCACAAGTTTGTGATGAGATTTTAGATAAAAAATTAGACGACCAATTCCCATTGGTTATTTGGCAAACGGGTTCTGGAACACAATCAAACATGAATGTGAATGAAGTGATTGCCAACCGTGCGCATGAATTGGCTGGTAAAAAAATCGGTGAAGGCGACAAAACCCTTCAGCCAAACGATGATGTAAACAAATCGCAATCTTCAAACGATACTTTCCCAACAGGAATGCACATCGCGGTGTACAAAAAAATCGCTGAGGTTACGATTCCAGGGGTAGAGAAATTAAAAGATGCTTTGAAAGCTAAATCTCAAGAGTTCAAAGATGTAGTGAAAATCGGTAGAACTCACTTAATGGATGCAACCCCGCTTACATTAGGGCAAGAGTTTTCTGGTTACGCTTCTCAATTAGAGCATGGCTTAAAAGCATTGAAAAACACTTTGGAGCACCTTTCAGAATTGGCTTTAGGAGGTACTGCTGTAGGTACAGGATTGAACACACCACAAGGTTATGATGTAAAAGTAGCTGAATACATTGCTAAATTCACAGGGCTACCATTCAAAACTGCTGAAAACAAATTCGAAGCACTAGCAGCACACGATGCAATCGTAGAAACTCACGGTGCGTTGAAACAAATTGCGGTTTCGTTAAACAAAATTGCCAACGATATCCGTATGATGGCATCTGGTCCGCGTTCAGGAATTGGTGAAATCATCATTCCATCAAACGAGCCAGGCTCATCTATCATGCCAGGAAAAGTAAACCCTACTCAGTGCGAGGCAGTAACTATGGTGGCTGCGCAAGTAATGGGTAACGATGTAGCAATTTCTGTAGGAGGCACTCAAGGACATTATGAGCTAAATGTGTTTAAACCAGTAATGGCAGCCAACGCATTGCAAAGTGCTCAATTGATTGGAGATGCGTGCGTTTCTTTCACAGACAACTGCGTGGTAGGTATCGAAGCAAACGACAAACGAATCAAAGAATTGGTAGACAACTCATTAATGCTTGTTACTGCATTGAACACCCACATCGGATACTACAAAGCAGCTGAAATCGCACAAACTGCACACAAAAACGGAACTACTTTGAAAGAAGAAGCCGTGCGTTTAGGCTATGTTTCTCCTGAGGATTTCGACAAATGGGTGAATCCAAGAGACATGGTAGGAAGTATGAAATAGATTTTTCATAATTATAAATTTTAGGTTAGTAATGAACGGCAAAATATTACATTTTGCCGTTTTTTTCTACAAAGAACTTTTTAGACTGCTAAGTTTTGGTTTGAAAAAAATTGTGAATTTGAAAATTTAATCTTAGATTTGGACAAAGTAAAATTTTAAGCATATGAAAAAAATATTTTTGTTAGCAATTGTTGCTATTGCAGGAATCGTAAATGCACAAGTAGGACACTTTAAAGTTGGAGCTAATGTGGCGCTACCTATGGGACTCCTTAGTGATGCCTATACTTTCTCAGTTGGTACAGATGTTGCCTATACATTTAATGTAGCTCCAAATTTAGATTTGGGTGTTGCTACGGGATATCAGCACTATTTTGGCAAGAAAATTGAAGAAGTTAAATATCTTGGAGGTTCCAAATCCACATATACGGAAGAGACAAAAAGTATTGGAATTATACCATTAGCAGGTCAAGTGAAATATAGCGTTTCTCCAGAGATCTTCTTAGGAGTGGATTTAGGGGCTGCGTTCCTTACTGGTAGTGGTGAAAGTACTACCGTTTTTTACTATCAGCCTAAAATTGGTTATCAAATGTTGCAACACGAAATTGCTCTGGGCTATAGAGGTTTAAGTCGTGATAGTCAAAATTTGGGGGCAATATCATTAGGTTATGCTTACAACTTTTAATTAAACTTCATTTAAAAATCAAAAACGGCAAAATTCAATATTTTGCCGTTTTTTATAGATTGAAATTTAGATTTTGATATTATTTCAAATATTTC
Organism: Ornithobacterium rhinotracheale; assembly: GCF_022832975.1. Classification (NCBI taxonomy): domain Bacteria; kingdom Pseudomonadati; phylum Bacteroidota; class Flavobacteriia; order Flavobacteriales; family Weeksellaceae; genus Ornithobacterium; species Ornithobacterium rhinotracheale. The sequence continues at coordinate 350,157 of NZ_CP094846.1, forward strand.
CAAAAGCCCCATAAATTACGATTTTTTAAATACAAAAAATCGTGTTCATTAGCATAAGCTTCCCGCTCAAAACTAATGCGCCGATAAGCTCGGTAGGAATCCCTGAGCTTGGTATAGTGGTACAGATATTCCGCAAAATACCAGAGATAAAAGAAAATAACCAAAAGCTCCGCCTGCTGCCTGAGGTGTATGCGCTCGTGATTGATTAATGTCGCATTGCCTCGGAGCGCTCTTTCCCTCACCAAAATAAAGGGAAATACCGCCATAGCCCTTACATTCTTTGCAAGCCATTTAGTACTGATGATAAGCATAGTGTTACCCAATGATAAGTATTAGAATTTAAAAGAAAAACATTGATGCCTGAAAGACAATTTTCATTCCAAAAAATCCCCGCTATGCCCGCACCCCGCAAGGAATATGGCAAATCCTGATATAAATATTTTACAATCAAAAGTTTTTAGTATTTTTGCAAACCTACAGTAGATTTATGAAGAACATACGCAATTTTTGTATCATAGCCCATATAGACCACGGGAAGAGTACCTTGGCAGATAGACTATTATCTCACACGCAATCGGTGACAGAGCGCGAAATGCAAGACCAGTTGCTAGACGACATGGACTTGGAGCGTGAGCGTGGTATCACCATCAAATCCCATGCGATACAAATGGAGTATGAGTATAAAGGAGAACAGTATATCTTAAACCTTATCGATACTCCCGGCCATGTGGATTTCTCCTACGAGGTATCGCGCTCCATTGCCGCCTGCGAGGGCGCTCTCCTCATTGTAGACGCCGCACAGAGCATTCAGGCTCAAACCATTTCAAACCTTTATTTAGCCCTAGAAAATGATTTAGAAATCATTCCGATTTTAAATAAAATTGATTTGCCGAGTGCCAATCCAGAAGAGGTGTCAGACGACATCATCGATTTGCTCGGTTGCGACAAAGAGGACATCATCCGTGCCAGTGGCAAAACAGGCATCGGGGTGGAGGAAATCCTTGCCGCCATCATAGAGCGCATTCCGCCACCCGAGGGCGACCCCGATGCGCCCTTGCAAGCGCTGATTTTTGATTCCGTGTACAACCCATTCCGTGGGGTGGAGGCTTTCTTTAAAGTCGTAAATGGCGAAATCCATGAGCACGAGGCTGTGAAGTTTATGCAGACTGGCAAGGAGTATGAAGCCGATGAAATTGGGACTTTAAAGCTCAAACAAGAGCCTAAAAAAATAATCAAAACGGGCGATGTGGGCTACATTATCTCGGGCATTAAAACCGCCGTAGATGTTAAGGTGGGCGACACCATCACCTCCGTAAAGCGCCCCGCAGATAAGCCCATTGGCGGGTTTGAGGAAGTAAAACCTATGGTATTTGCGGGAATTTACCCCGTGGACACCGAGGACTATGAGGAATTAACCTATTCGCTTGAAAAATTACAATTAAACGATGCCTCCCTCACCTTTCAGAAGGAAAGTTCCGCTGCCTTAGGCTTCGGATTCCGTTGCGGATTCTTGGGAATGCTCCATTTAGAAATCATTCAAGAAAGATTAGAGCGCGAGTTTGATATGACGGTCATCACCACCGTACCCAATGTATCTTACCACGCCTACACCGTGAAGAATCCCGATGAAATGATTCTGGTGAATAACCCCTCTGATTTGCCAGACCCATCGGGCTTGGATCGTATTGAGGAGCCATACATTAAGGCCTCCATCATTACCAAAGCCGATTTCGTAGGGCCTGTGATGACGCTCTGCATCGATAAGCGGGGCGAAATCGTAAACCAAACTTACTTAACCTCCGACCGCGTGGAGCTTACCTTTAATATGCCACTTTCTGAGGTAGTGTTTGATTTTTATGATCGATTAAAAACCATTTCAAAAGGTTATGCATCGTTCGATTATTCACCAATCGGTATGCGTCCGTCGCAATTGGTGCGTTTAGATGTGCTCATCAACGGCGAATCTGTGGATGCGCTTTCAGCCTTGGTGCACAGAGATAATGCTTATGAGATTGGTAAAAAAATGTGTTCTAAACTGCGTGAATTGATCCCAAGACAAATGTTTGATATCCCAATTCAAGCGGCAATTGGAGCTAAAATCATCGCGCGTGAAACCATCAAAGCCCTAAGAAAAGATGTAACGGCAAAATGCTACGGAGGGGATATTTCGCGTAAGAGAAAACTTTTGGAAAAACAGAAAAAAGGTAAAAAGCGTATGCGCCAAGTGGGGCGCGTTGAGGTGCCACAGAGTGCTTTTATGGCGGTGCTTAAGCTTAACGACTAAACATAAAAAAAGGAGAAAAATTGGTTTTTTCTCCTTTTTTGTTTTTGATAAAGGTTTTTTATAGGAATGATTATTAAATATTTGATTTAGTTAATTTACCAATCAGGCAAAATTTTTATTTGGGAAGAATCGGGAAACTTCTGATAGGTTATTTCTTCTGGTCGTTGACTTTTCGGTCTGATTAGTTCTGTTTGAATAGAACCATCATTAGAGTTTTTGTCAACAAATACCTCTTTTCTTAATTTAACATGACCACTTTGTATCCAATAAATAAAATACTCATAATATAATTTACCATTTTTCATTTCATATACTCCCATCCTGGATTTTCTTGGGTCAAATTCTCCTTCTGGTAGTTTTTCACCACTATAAATGGCTACTCTTCCGTTTTTATAAAATTTTAAATACCTTTTATAGTTTCTCCCTTGAACAGTATAATTATTCACATAAATAGAATTCAAATCTATTATACTCTCAATTTTTTTTTCTTCGCCATCTCTCATTTTAAGTTGAAAAAGAAACGGATTTTTTTTAGAATAACGATATTGTTCAAATTCATTTTTAGGAATACCAATGTAAATGCATGAAATGAAACTAGACAAAATTGTTAAAACAATAATTTTCTTTATCATGATGTGAAAATTTTTATAAGACTAAGTTATTTTCATTTTACAAAATCCCGCGTGCTTTGATTTCCAAATATTTATTGATAACGCCCACGCTCAAGTTTTCGGGGAGCGTGTAAATCGACTGAATTCCGTATTTGGACAATTCTTGGCGAATCAATTTCTTTTCGTATTCAAATTTTTCGGCAATGATTTCGTCATACACCTGTTGCATATTTTCGTGGTCGGTTTTTTCCACCATTTCTTTTAGCAATTTATTTTTAAAGAAAATTACCACCAAAATGTGATTTTTGGAAATCGCTCGCAAATACGGCAATTGGCGATAGAGCGCATCCAGTGTTTCGAAATTAGAAAACAAGAAAAACAGACTTCTACGTGTGATTTTGTAGCGCAAATCGGTGTATAATCGATTGAAATCCGATTCTACGAAATCCGTAGAAACATTGTACAGCGCATTGGCAATTCTCTTCAGCTGAAAGGATTTATGGTCGGCTTTCACGATTTGCTCAATCTTGCGAGAAAACACTGCGATACCCGCATGGTCTTTCTTTTTGAGCACAATGTGAGACAATGCCATTGACGCATTGATGGAATAATCCAGCAGGCTTAGCCCGTCAAACGGCATTTTCATTGTTCGTCCTTGGTCTATCAGCATATATATGCGTTGCGAGCGTTCTTCCTGATACTGGTTCACCATCAGGCGGTTCATTTTCCCTGTCGCTTTCCAGTTAATCGTGCGGATGTCGTCGCCCTGCACATAATCTTTGATTTGCTCAAACTCGAGCGTTGTCCCGATTTTTCTAATTTTTTTAATCCCGCCTAATAAAAATTCATTTTTTAAGGCAATTAGTTCATACTCAGGCAAGCGAATGAACGAAGGATAACACGCCAGCGTTTTGGCTTTCTGTTGCTGATAACGACGCGAAACCAAACCAATCGGCGAAATCACATAAATATTTAAATTTCCAAAATGATATTCGCCGCGTTGTTTGGGCGTTAAATTATAAGAAAAATAAGTATTATCGTTTTTTTTGATTTTTTGTTTAATTAAAAAATCCCTTTTTTGAAACTGAAACGGAATTTCATCTATAATGTTGATTTTTATATCAAAAGGATAAAGATTTTTGACATCAATTCGCACGGGATTTTCATCGCCATTTGAGAATTTTTCAGGCAATTCTCGGCTCGATTGCACCCCTTGCTTGAGATGATAAAGCAACACCACATCTACGATAAAGACAATGCTAAACAATGCCAAAACGCCTTGTGCCACAGAGAAAAATAGAGGCGAAAGAAGCCCGAGCACAAATAACACAATGATGGCAAAAAGTAGCCAATAAAAAAGTGGCTGAATGTAAAGTGTTTTAAGTCTTTTCATATCGTAGTTTGGCGAGGGGAATTAGCGAGGGATTTCTATATTTTCTAAAATTTGGCGGATGATTTCATCGGTAGAGAGCCCTTCCATTTCGCGTTCAGGCGATACAATCACGCGGTGGCGCAATACGGCAGTGGCAGCATGTTTAATGTCTTCTGGCGTTACAAAATCACGCCCGCGAATACCTGCAAAACCTTTAGACGCCATAAGCAAAGCCAAAGAGGCACGCGGCGATGCTCCTAGATACAAAAATGGATTTTCTCGCGTATTGATCACGATTTTGGCGATGTATTCCATGAGGTGTGGCTCCACGATAATTTCTTTGATTTGTGCTTGGAATTTAAGCAAATCCTCGCCACTCAATACTTGCTGAATATCGTCCAGTTTTCCGTGGTTTTTGAGTGCTTGTTGTCGCTGAATAATGTCGATTTCTTGTTCTAAATTCGGGTAGCCCACTTTAATTTTAAACAAAAAACGATCAAGCTGAGCTTCTGGCAATCGGTAAGTTCCTTCTTGTTCAATCGGGTTTTGAGTGGCAATCACAAAGAACGGAAGTTGCATTTTATAAGTTTGGCTATCAATAGTTACTTGGCGTTCTTCCATCACCTCAAAAAGGGCAGATTGTGTTTTGGCAGGCGAACGGTTAATCTCGTCGATCAAAACGAAATTTGAAAAAATCGGTCCGGCTTTAAACTCAAAATCAGAGGTTTTAAGATTAAATACCGAAGTTCCTAAAATATCAGACGGCATTAAATCTGGCGTAAACTGGATTCGGCTAAAATCTACCGAAAGTGTTTTGGCTAAAAGTTTGGCGGCAATTGTTTTTGCCACCCCTGGCACGCCTTCGATGAGCACATGCCCATTAGAAAGCAATGCTACCAATAGCTGCTCTACCATTTCGTCTTGCCCTACGATTACTTTCTTTATCTCGTGTTTTACACGCTCTAAGCCTTCTTTAAGCGGTGCTAAATCAATTCGATTGTTAAATTCTGTGGGATTATTTAGTTCTTCCATTTGCTATGATTTATATATTTGGTCTAAAATTTTATTCATTTTAATTAATTCATCTTCGTGCACGGGTGCCTTGGGGTGAATTGCTTTGGTGAGCAATCGCACGGCTTCTTGTACGGTTTCGTGCGGTTGCATGGTTTTGATGTGTAGCCTTTCAATGAATTTTTGGTCTAATTCATCGGTTGGGATCATAAGTTCTGAGCGCACTTTTTGCAAGAAATACAGGGCTTTTTTCTGTGCCATATCTTTGGCATCGCCTTCTTGCAGATATAGATTGCTTATGTTTTTAACAAATTCTGCCGATTCGTTTTTCACGGGCGGAATGATTGGGATAATGCGTTGTTTTCTTTTTGCGGTGAAAATCATAAAAATAATTAAGCCCAAAAGGAAAAGTCTCCACGCCCATCTGAGTGGTGGATTTTCAAAAATTACTCGTAAAATGGAATTTTGATATTTCCATTCTTTATTTGAGCGGTTCTGGAACCAGATGGTTTCTTGATTTGGCAAATAGCCCAAAATTTTAGGAATAGCCTTGTAGTTTTCACCATTTAAAATACCATAATTGGTAAAAATTTCGGGCGTGCTTAAAAAGTAAATTTTTCCCTTTCCGAGAGGAATTTCTATAAAGAAACTGCTAAATTTATTTTCTGAATCACTTTTTATGGTGCCCAGTACATTTAAGCTATTTGGCTTTGCGTGAGTGATGAGCAAAACATCGTTTAAATGGGATAGCGAAATAGGAGAGATTCGTTTATTGATAAAATTTAGGTTTAGCGTGTCGATTTTTTCCATATAAAAAGAATTGATGAGGATTCTACTCATCATACTTTTTCCATAATAGTTATCGCTTGCCAAGAAAAGGTTACAGCCTTTTTCTACTTCGCTCAGTAGTTTGTCCTTCGCTTCTTCGCTGATTTGTTTCCCGATAATTAAATAATTTCTCGTTTGGGTGGAATCTGCGGGTTCATATTCAAAAGGGCTCTCGCTTGTGCGCGTGAGCTTTCCGTGAAACAGAGAATCCGCTTCTTGATCGAAAATATAAAGCCCAAAAGGGTCTTTGCTGTCTTCGTTGTAACTTTTAGACCAATTGGAAACGGGTGTTTTCGTGAACTCAAAAAACATCATAACCAAAACGACCAAGCCGAGAATAATACCATAGGTGCGAAATAACTTATTGTTCATGGCTTTCAGGTTTTAGTTTAAATTCTTGAGTAAAAGCTCGGTAAGCCGCTTCGTTGATGTTGAAGTCTCCATACCATACATGGTCGAAAATATACACGGCACGCTCAAAATGCTTTTTATCGGCAGGGTTTTTAAGCTCATGCAAATAATCGGTGTTGGTTTTTTCTTGCATCCAATTGATTTTGCCCAAATCGGTATATTCCTTCAATAACTTTAAAAATTGATAACGCAATGCGGATTTGAAATTACCTTGCAACTCGTAATCTGAAATAATCTTGCTGAAATCGATTTCGTGGATATCTTCGATGATTTCTTCGGGTTCGATTTCAAAGGTTTTATTCTTTTTAGCAAAAAATAAATTTCCTTTTTCTTTGGCCAAGAATTTTCCTCCGATATAGAGGGCTATAAAAACAATTATAGCGCAAATAAGGTATGCAACATAGGTTACCCAAGCCCCATATTTAGCTTCTAATTTAGGTAATTTTAGTATTCTATTGAGCCATCTTTTAAAACGCTCATAGAGCGAAAGTCCTTTGGCGTTGTCGTGGTATTCAAAGTCGGCGTCTGTGTATTTTTCTTTTGGATTTTCAGAAAAATTTCGTTCTGCCAAGGTTTGATTCACGATTTCGGAATTGTATGAAATCAAAGAATCAATAGTAACGAGGCTGTCGCTTTCTTTGGAATATAAATCGTTTTCCGTGAGCTGAGCCCAGCTCACGGAAAACGATAAAAATAATAATATTTGAAATAATTTTTTATGCATTGGTGCCAATCGTGTCGATTTCATCGAAGAAAACTTCGCGGTGCAAATCCTCTCTTGAGTCGTAATAAATAAGTCCGATGTTGATGTATAAAAGGTTTGATAAGATAAGACTTAAAATAAACGAAAGCACATAAGTGATTACTGCAATTATTATTGCAAGTGGAGCCATTATGCTAGAATTGGCTGTTTCGTTGCTAATGCCTGCCATCGCTATAAATCCTGCAATCATCCCAACAATTAGCACCACAGCTAGTTGTATGGTGGATATGATTAAATAGGAAAGCAAAACACTGAAAAAGTATTTTTTGAAATTTTTTGAAAATGTGATAGAAAACGCTTTTCCAAGTGATTCAAAAAAGCCCATATTAGTCAAAATATAATTGTTGAAACTTAGGGTGAAAATCAACAATACAGACACGGCAAAAATCATCATAATAATTATTGCAAAAAGAACGCCTATTACATTGATTAAAAAATGGTTGCCCATAAATAGCCCTAACGGAGACATGACAAGCCCCAATAATAGGATAAGAAAAAATCCTATAGGAATAGCTAAAATAAATGCAATGATAAAGTATATTACTATGCGCCCTAGTTTTCCTTTGAAGACATCAAAAATCTCTTGAACGCTAAAGTTTTTTCGGTTCTGCTCGCTTGCTGTTTGCATATACAAAATCGGTAGTGCATAGGTGATACAGCCTAAAATAAAGAGCAGGAAAAGGATTGAAAGTCCTGCAATGCCAAATAGGCCTACATTTTCAGTCATGTAGGTGTAAACGAAATCATTACTTCCGCTACTAGCCATAAGAAGCCCAAAAGGAATGTCTTTAAGCAAAAAAAAGGAAATAATTAAAATTAGAATAATCACACCTCCGCAGAGAGCAATGTAATTTTTTAGGAAATTTTTTCCGTATTCTTTGAAAAATCCGAGAGAATCAGAAACTAATTCGCCAAGGTTTCTTTTTTTGTAGAAAATCATAATTTTAAATTTATTTGGTTATACACTTTTTTAGGATAATAGACATAGTAAAATAGGATGAAGCCAAAACATCCAAAAATGATAATTAAATTCAGAATTAAAGGCATGTCGAGCGCATGTCGAGTAACGAACCCCTCGAAAATCCCTGCCACAATGATAAACGGCACGGTGCTCATAAAAATTTTAAAAGCATCTCTAAAACCTAATTTAAACGAATTTAACCTTGAATAAGTTCTTGGAAATAAAATCGATGCGCCCAAAATTAGTCCAGCCATGCATTCAATCACCATCGCGCTGATTTCAAATGCGCCGTGGATCCAGATGCCGCGCATGCTTCGCGCAAGCTCGCCGTATTCCAAAAAGAAATATTGAAACGAGCCCAGCATTATGCAGTTATAAAATAAAGCTAAAACACTGCCTATTCCCAAGAAAATACCATATAAAAACATCGTGGCGCCTACTTTTAAATTATTGAAAATGATTCCAATTGCGCTCCCCCAATTGCTGCCGCTTTCATACACTGCAATGGGGTTCCCTTCTTGTATGTTGCCAATCGTCATATCCACATAGCCGTCGCCTAAAATCAAACGGACAAATTCCTCATCATTTGCTGCCGAAAACCACCCAATCGTAGTGAAAATTACGAAAAAGAACACAGCCGCCCATAAAAATCTACGATATTGATACGCCAAAAGCGGAACCTCTGTCAAGAAAAAATATTTTATTTGATTTTCTTCGATGCGCTTGGTTTTGTAAATTTTTTGATAGATTTTTGTTGAAAGTTTATTAAGGTAAGAAATAGTTTTACTCTTAGGATAATAAGTTTGTGCGTAAGATAAATCGTTGATTAAATCAATGTAAAGAGAAGACAACTCATCGGGATTTTTTTTAACTTTGCCCAATAAGACATGCTCAATGTTGAGCCATTTCTCTTTATTCTGTTTTATAAATACGACCTCTCTCATATATGAGTGCTAAATTAATATATTTTTATGAATTATATACCAATAAATACCAGTCAAAATGTTAAAGTTGAGTTTCCGCTAGCTTCTTTTTCCGATCGAGCGATAGCCTACGGGATCGATTTTGTGATAAGAGCAGCGTATAGTATCATAATAAGTTATCTTTTATTTGAAGTATTGAATATAGGAAGAGTGATTGAAGATCAATGGAGTTTAATCGCTATATATACCATTTCTATGTTGCCTGTAGTGTTTTATTCGCTGGTTTGCAACATGTTGCTCGAAGGGCAAAGCATTGGAAAAAAAATACGCAAAATTCAGATTATTAAAATTGATGGTTACCAAGCCAACTTTGCCGATTATTTCATCCGCTGGATGTTTTGTTTGATTGATATTTATTTTAGTTCGGCATTTGTAGGAATCATGTCTATCGTGTTGAGCAAAAACAATCAGCGTTTAGGTGGAATTGCAAGTGGCACAGCCGTGATAGATTTAAAAGATGATTCGAGCATTAATCACACGATTTTAAAGGAAGTGGGAGAGGAGTATAAGCCTTCGTTCCAGCAAGTTTTATTGCTAAACGACGCCGATATGCAAATCATCAAAACACGATTTGAAAGTGCAAAAAGCCAACGAGATTTTAAAGTAATTAAAAAACTTGCGCAAAAAATCAAAGAAATAACTCAGGTGGAAACCGAAATGCACGATCTCGAATTTGTAGAAATAATCATCAAAGACTATAATTTCTACACAAGCCAAATGAATAAAGACTAATGCGAAACGGGAAGCTTAGCTTGCTCCCAACCGATGATGCCCCCTTCTAATTCAAAAACTTGTTGATAGCCTAAATCTCTCAATATTTCTGCAGCGGCATGGCTTCTTCTGCCCGAGCGACAATACACATAAATCGGTTGGTCTTTGGGCAATTCTTTAGCCTTTTCGGTGAAATTAGGGCTTTTATAATTGAGCAATTGTGCTTGTTTCAAATGTCCTTGAGCGAATTCTTCTGGCGTGCGCACATCAAGGATTAAACCTGGCTTTTGAGAGATTTTTTGGTTAAATTCAGTGGCGTTTAATTCTAATTTTTCGCTATTTTCTGTGGTGTTTTGTGTTTTGCAAGATTGAAATCCTAGCATGCTAAAGATGAGGAAAAATAGTGCAAAAACGATATTTTTACTGCCTGTATTCATACATTTCAAATTGTCCGTTTCGTTTAAATTCATTAAAAATAGATTTATACGGAATAAAATCTCCGCCATCAAAACTAATCAAAATTCTGAAAAATATCGCCGAGAAATATACCAAAATTCCGATTTTGATATAATTTTTTATGTCTGAATGGCTGAAATAGTTTACAATCAAAGCAATGGCACTCGCCAATCCCAAGAAATAAAACCACGCCATTCGGATAAATGTTGCATTGGAAATACTGAAAATCGAGAAAAATCCGTAGAGAAAAACTGCATTAAATAGGATTTTTTGTTGCAAAGAATTGATGCTTTTCAGCTTCGGAATAAAATATAAAACGGCCAAAACCAAAGGGATTTCAAGCAAGTAGAGATATTTAAGCTCGGCACTTTCAAAAGCGTAATATTTCAATCGGTCTAAATACGGAAAATATAGCCCAATTCCTGTAAAGAATTTTTGAGAAATCGGTGTAATCCATTGAAAAATAACAACTGTTGTGAGTGCCGCATAAATCCAAAATACGATTTTTAAGTTATTTTTTAGATTTAAAACAAAGAAAAGCGGCAATAGAATCAAGGCACTTCGGTGGAAAAATGCTGCAAAAACAAACAGTGCAAAACTTTGCCATTTTTTGCCCGTCCCGAAATAGTGCGCAAAGGCAATCCACGCAAGCCCAGTAGCCATTAATTGGCGTAAATACACAAAATCGAGTAGATAAAACTTGCACAAAACCATAAAAACCACCCAGTAGCTCAATTGTCCTAAATTCATCTTTTTTACTGCAAAACTCTGCAAGAAAATGAGTACAAAAGCCGTGATGAAAAAGTAAAACTCTCGCTGGCTGGATATGGCTTTTAGTAAAATCGTATGTGCTTTAAAACCTGGTTCATAGAAGTCAAAATACCATAAATCTTTGAAAGAAAATTGTTCAAAAAAATAGGCGTAATAATACATATCTCTGCTGCCAATCATATCTCGCACGCCCGCGATAAACGCTAAACTAAATAGTGCAGCAAGCGTGTAGCCTTTGTTTTTGAAAAAAGGCAGCAAAATGATAAGAGCAAAACAGAGTAGGTAAAAAAGCATTTACTCAAGTGGTTACAACCACGGGCGTTTATTTACTTGGTATATTTGGTAAAACTCTTCGTCACTTTTGGTCAGGTAAATAATCCCTTCAATTAAGCCAAGTGTTCCTCCGATGCCACAAGTGAAAATGGTAATGAGAAGTTGAATGATACCTTCTCTGTCGTAGCCTAAATAAAATTTATGAATACCTAAACTTCCAAAAAAGATTCCGAGAAGCCCTGCGGCAATGCGTTTGTTGTCTTGCATAATTGTAAAATTTACTGACAAATATAGTGAAAAATCTAATTGCTTTTAATTTCAAGCGTACTTATTCCAGAGCCATTTCGTTTCAAAACGATTTGTGTCGCGATGCGCTCTTTGAGCGATGAAACATGGCTGATTACACCAATCATTTTTTTGCTCTCTTGCTGGAGGCGTTCAAGTGTATCCAATGTCAAATCCAGTGTTTCTGGGTCGAGCGTTCCAAAGCCTTCGTCGATGAAAAGGCTATCGATTTGCACATTTTGGGACGCCAAATCCGAAAGTGCCAATGCCAACGCTAAACTCAAAATAAATGTTTCCCCGCCCGAAAGCGTCTTTACCGAACGGCGCTGATTGCCCATATCTTTGTCGATAATGAAAAGGCTGTCGTCGTCATTGTCTTCTGGCATAGAAATCAAGTATCTTGGGCTTAAATTAACCAAACGGCGATTAGCCAAAAATATCAATTGCTTGAGCGTTAAACCTTGGGCAAACACATTAAACTTATCGCCTTTGGCATCGCCAATCATTTCTTTCATATCACGCCAAATCTTGTTTGCTCTATTTTCTTTTTCAATTTTTTCATTGATTTTTTTGAGCTCAGATTTTATCGACTTGTTGTTGTTCAATTGGCGGTCCAAATCTTTATCCCTTTGAGCAAGTTCGTTCAGCAATTTGTTGTTTTCAATCAGCGAGTTTTGCAAAACTTCCAAAGTTTCTTCGGGATTGTTTTGATTCAGATTTTCGTAATCTTTTTTTATGACTTCTTCCTGCCCTTTAGCCGTTTGTAATTCAGCGTTTAGCTTATTGATTTTGTTTTTTAGTAATTGCACTTCGTGATGCGGTAGCTTCGCCTTAATGGCACTCGCAATATCCACAAAATTGAGCGGAACAATTTTTAGTTTTAAATCATTTTCCAAAGCCAAAAATTTCTCATTTTCGGTGTTTTTTTCTTTGTCTAACGATTTGATTTCTTGCGATTTGTTTTCGATTTTGCTCAAAGTGCGCTCCCAATTAAGCAAGAAGCTATCAATGCTATCTTCGGTGGCTCCTTTCGATTCAAAACCTTCAATTTTTTCTTTAAGTTTTGTACCTTCTAGGGTCACAACTTTTATGCTTTCCATCAGCGGGAGTGCAGCCGTTGCTGCTTCGTGGCGCGTTTGGTGTTTTTCCAGCGACTCCAGTTGATTGATTTCGTTTTTGGTGGTGGCGATTTTTTCTTTCCAATCGGTGGCAAAATCAGCATTGGGAAAATGTTGCTCAAAATCGTGTTTTTTACGATTTAACTCGTCAGTTTTTTGTTGAATCTCTCGCTCAAAATTTAATTTTTCTTTGTTTAAAGAATCAAATCGATTTTCAAGTTTTAAAAGATTTTCGGTGGCAAGGCGCAAAGCCTCTTTGGCTTGCTTTTCTTCTATTTTTAAATCGTCGTCTTCCGACGCGTGCTCGGTGGCAAAAGGGTGCTCGGTGGCGCCACATAACGGACAAGGTTTGCCTTGAGATAAATGCGCACGATGCTCTTCCAAGCTTTTTTTCTCAATGGCAAAAGCAATTTTTTCTTCAATCAGAGCGTGTTTTTCTTTTTTAAGGTTTTTGTCTTCTTTGGCTAATTTGATTTTGCTTGGCAATTCAGACAATTCAGCCGAAATTTCACCGAGTTTTTTGTTTTTTTCATCCAAAGTCTCGGTGATGTTCTTGATTGTTTGCATCGAAAATTCAATCTCGTTGTATTTTTCAAGATTTTTTCGTGCTTGTTGCAATTGTTCTTGGACGCTCAAATTTTCATCTAAATGAATATTTGCCGAAATTTCTTTCATCGAATTTTCCGTTTCTTCAGCTATTTTTTCTATGTCTTCTGCCTGCGATTCCACTTCTTCGGCTTTGTTGAGTAGCTTGATATTGAGTGGTTTAGCCACAAGATTAAACTCGTTTTTTAACGATTTATATTCGATGAGCTTTTGTTTTTTTTCTTCATTTAAATTTTTGATGGTTTTCTTCAGTTCGTTCAAAGATTTAGTCAGATTTTCTTCCGAAATTTCCGAATTCAGCATATTTTTAGCCAGAGCAAATTGATCGTTTTTTTGGGCTAAAAAAATCTTTTTCTCTTCGTCTAAAATCTTGGTTTTTTGATGAATTTTGGCTAGACTTTCTTGCAATGTTACCCAGCTTGTGAGCTCATTAGCAATGCTTTCAGTAGCTTCGTGGCGAGAAAGTTGCTTGCCTTCATTTTCGTTAAAAAGCGAAATTTGATGATTTAATTGAGCAATTTTTTGCTCCGTAGCTTTCCATTCTTTATGCTTTTGTGCCAAATCTATTTTTAATTTAATTTGGGCATTCAGCAAGTCTTTTTTCTCGTTGGTAGAAGAGATTTTTTCTTCAATTTCTTTGATTTCAGCTTGAAATTGAGATTCTAGTTCTTCCGATAATAATTTTTCTTCGTAATTTCTTTTATATTCTTCCCAAGTTTTTATCTGATTGTCCGAGTTTTTATTTTTCTCATAAGCTTTTTGCCCGATTAAACGATAAATACTCGCCCCCGTAATCTTCTCTAAAAGCTGAAATCTTGATTTTTTGTCTTCCTTCAAAAACTTGGCAAATTCGCCTTGAGCCAGCAAAGCCGATTTGATGAATTGCTCATAGCTTAGCCCAATAAATTGTTCGTTGAGCGCAGGCACTTCACTCTTTTTTTGATTCAGTGGTGTGCCCTTTTCGTCGTAGACAAACATCTCATATTCAGCTAAATTCCCATTTCTGTTCACGCGAATGCTCCATACAGATTTTATCGTACCTTGCGTGCAAGAATAGGTCACCGCTGCCATGGCTTCTTTTTTTCCTTTAGTCAGGATTGAGCCCGTTTTTTTGATATTACTTTTGCTGATGGAGTCTAGGCGAGGAATTTTGTTGTACAGCGCAAGCGAAATCACATCTAGAATGGTAGATTTTCCGCTTCCCGTGGGGCCCGTAATAGCAAAAAGGCTGTTGTCTTCAAAAGGTTTCTGCGTGAAATCTATGCAGTGCTCCCCTTCCAGCGAGTTGATGTTTTTAAATTCGATTTTTAGGATTTTCATGGCTAAAGGTTTTCGGTTTGTTCGTCATAGACTTCTTGCAACAAAATTTTAAAAGCTTCTCGCAATTCTTTTGCGTACGCTTCGTCCATTGGCTGCGTTTTTAGAAATTCATCAAAAACTTCATTTGGGCTCAAATCCGAAATATTCACATCTTGATGAAACAGCTCATTGGCGCCCAACACACGGTCTTGGAAAAACATTTTAGTTTTGATAATGTTGTAATTTTCCTTTTTAAAATTGGAAATTAAATCCATAAAATCCGTTTCTATCTGAATCGAATAATTAGGCTCCTTCAATTCTACTTCCAATAAATTAGTCAGTTTGGATTGGCTATTCAGCTCAGAAAGTTTAGTTTTAATGTTTTCTAAATCTCCCGAAATACGAATTAATTTTCTAAAACTTGGTACGGAAATGCTTTCGGGCTCAAAGCCTTTTTCGGTATCAATTAAAAGCACTCTTTTTTCGTCTTTTCTTTCGCTAAATGAAAGCGGAAGCGGAGAGCCTGAATAAAAAGTAGGCTGATTGGCATTGATTCTCTGTGGCTTGTGAATGTGTCCAAGTGCTACATAAGCAAAAAGATTGCTCAAACGATGCGCATCAAACTTTGCTTCGTTCCCGATTTGAATATCTCGCTCGCTCTCCGATGTGGAAGAAACACCCGCCGTGAACAAATGTCCCATGGCGATGGTAGGCACATTTGGAAATTGCATTTCGCAGTATTTTGCCACTTGCGCAAAGGTGTTTTCAATCCCGTTTTGCACCGCTTGGATGCGGTCTTCGTAAGACAAGCCATCGTTGGCGCGGCGTAAATCTGCATCGCGCAAAAATGGAATGGCGCAAATTATAATTTCTTCATTATTTTTTTTGAAAGGAATCACACAATCCTCTATGTTTTCGGGCATGCCGCCAATCATTTTCACCGAAATTTCGTTTAAAATATCTTTTGGCGCATTGAGCATAGAAGCCGAATCGTGGTTGCCGCCCGTGAGAATAATTTGGCAATTTAATTTTTGCAAACGGATTAAGCTTTGGTAAAACTGCTTTCGGCTTTCGGCCGAAGGATTGCCCGTGTCAAAAATATCGCCCGAGACCAAAATTAAATCAATTTCACGATTTTCCACCAATTGGCAAAGCCAATCGATGAATAAATCAAAATCTTGGTGTAAATCGTAATTGTGCAGTTTTTTGCCAATGTGCCAATCGGCGGTGTGTAGAATTTTCATCGAAAAATAAGCGAAATTTAGATTTTTAAATAATCGAGCAATCTCTGCAAAGCAATTTTATAGCCCTCCAAGCCTTTTCCGCTCACAATGCTGATGCAGTTTACCCCCGTAACGGACTGGCTTCTAAAATCTTCACGCGCATAAATGTCCGAAATATGGATTTCGATACACGGCGTTTTGATGGCTTTAAGCGCATCGGCAATGGCGTAAGAATAGTGCGTGTAGGCACCAGCGTTTAGGACGATGCCTTGGTAGGAAAATCCCACTTCGTGCAATTTGTCGATAATGCTTCCCTCGTGATTGGTTTGGTAATATTCAATGTCGCAATGCGGAAATTTTTCACGGATTTCTGGCAAAAAATCTTCAAAAGTTTTGTTGCCGTAGATTTCTGGTTCGCGTGTGCCGAGTAGGTTTAAGTTAGGACCATTAATGATGATAAATTTTGGTTTCATAATGCTAAATAAAGGCTTTTCTACAAATTTAATCATTTAGATTTTTAAATAAAAAAAATGTATAAAACCACTCAGAATTTTATTTTTAAATAATTGAATTTGTGAAAATTAATTCCTAACTTTGAGATAACCTTAACAATAAAATTTCTATCATGGCTAAAAATTATCAAACGCTCGGCGAATTTATTATTCAAAATCAAAACGATTTTAAGTATTCCAGAGGGGAGCTTTCGCGGCTTTTGAGCTGTATAAAATTGGCGACCAAAGTGGTGAATCAAGAAGTGAACAAGGCAGGGCTTGTGGAGAAGATTTTGGGCGATGTGGGTAGCGAAAATGTGCAGGGCGAACAGCAGAAAAAGCTAGATGTTTTTGCCAATGAGACATTTATCAAAGCACTCACACAGCGTGAGGTGGTTTGCGGAATAGCCTCGGAAGAGAACGAGGATTTTATTCAAATCGAGGGCGGAGGAAATTCGCATTTGAGTAAATATGTTGTGCTCATAGATCCGCTCGATGGGTCTTCCAATGCCGATGTGAATGTTACGGTGGGGACGATATTCTCGGTGTATCGTCGTGTGACTCCCGAGGGAACCCCTGTGCAGATGGAGGATTTTTTACAAAAGGGAATCCATCAAGTGGCGGCAGGCTATGTGCTGTATGGGCTTTCTACGATTTTGGTTTATACGACGGGGAATGGCGTGAACGGGTTTACGCTTGATCCCGCCATTGGGACATTTTATCTGTCGCACCCGAATATGAAATTTCCACCAACGGGGAATATTTATTCCATTAACGAGGGAAATTATGTGCATTTTCCGCAAGGCGTGAAAGATTACATTAAATATTGCCAGAAATCTGAAGGCGATAGGCCTTATACTTCGCGATATATCGGTTCGCTTGTGGCAGATTTTCACAGAAATATGATGAAAGGCGGAATTTACATTTATCCCTCAGGAACCAATCACCCAAAAGGTAAATTAAGATTGTAGTATGAGTGTAATCCTATGGCGATGCTCACTGAGCAAGCGGGCGGATTTGCAAGTGATGGTTATCAAAGGATTTTAGAAATTCAGCCAGAAAGTTTACACGAAAGAGTGCCGTTTTTCTGTGGCTCTAGAAATATGGTGCACAAGGCGGAGGAGTTCATGAAAAAATATGGAAAATGTGATTTTTAAACATTTTTTAGCATATAAAAAAAGTCGTTTCAGTGAATGAAACGACTTTCTGTTATGGTTTGAGTTTTAATTAAATCTCTGAAAGAACCTCATCTGATGTTAAAAAACCACGCAAGATATTGGTGATTTTGCCTTCTTTAGTAAGAATCACAACAGAAGGGTAGCTCATTTGTCCTTGCAATAAGTTGTAAGCTAAAGTGTTTACACCACTAGGACCTGCGCTCACAAATTTAAAATCATGCCCCATAAATTTAATGTCTTTTTTGGATTCGGCATTAAATTTTACAGGAATATAATTTTTATTGATTTTTTCAACTACTGCGGCATCCTTATAGGTTGATACATCCATTTTTCGGCAATAGCCACACCAATCGGTATAAATGTCTATGTATAATGGTTTTTCGGGGTGAGCTTGCATCTCTTTTTCGGCCTGCTCTATGGTTTTCCATTGAATTTCTTGAGCAAAACTTAAGCTTGCTACTAGAATAATAAATAACGAAAATAATTTTTTCATAGTTTGATTTTTTTTAGTACTAATCAATTTTTGTTCCACCTTTTTGAAATTACTTAATTCCGTGCATTAATCTTTTTAAAAGTGGATGCAAAAGCAGCGCAATTACACCAATTATAGCTGGGACTATAGTGAAAATTAGGAAAAAACTTGAAATTCCATGTTCTCTAGAAATTTGGTCGATCATTTCTCCCATTTTACCCGAAGTTTTGTTACCAATGGCGAGTGCCAAGTACCATACACCAAACATGAAGGCAACCATGCGCGGTGGTACCAATTTACTCACCGATGAAAGTCCCACAGGCTGTACGCAGAGTTCTCCCAGCGTGTGGAGGAAATAAGCCAAGACGAGCCAAATAAAACTCACAGAGGCTGCCGTAGCTCCGTTTGGAATATCACGCGCCCCGAAAGCCAAGAACCCAAATCCTGCCGCCAAGAAAAACAGACCAATGGCGTATTTTCCTGCCAGTGATGGGTTGAAACGGCTTTCCCACCATTTAGACATTAATGGTGCAAAAATGATGATGAATAGCGAGTTCAAAATCCCGAACCAAGTGGCTGGAATCTCGATTTGGTTTTCTTTTTTCTCTACGATAGTCGCTACTTGAGAGTTGCTCACTTCTTTAGCTTTTTCGGCAGTGATTTGTTTAAAGTTTTTACCTTTTTTATCAACATCTACTACATAGATATTGTCTCCAGGTTTAAGCTGATCTGCTGTAAGAATCACGGTGTCCTCGGTTTCTGGAATAGACACTTGATAAGAATAAGTATTGAATCCGTAATAGATTTTCCAGAAAATCAAAGACCAAATGATCAAGAAACTCACGCCCAAAATGGTGTTGGCTAATAAGAATTTCTTGTATGTTTTTTTAATTAATAAGAATAAAACATAAGAGATAATCGCTACGGGCACCACAGTAATGATGATGTCTACAATATTAAATGCTAAGGCATAATTTCCCGCAAGTACACGATTGGTGTAATCTTTAGCAAAAATACTCATAGACCCTCCCGCTTGTTCAAAACTTGCCCAAAAGAAAATGATGAGCGATGCGATAATCATCACGGCAAACATTCTGTCGCGAGTGATTTTGCTGTAACGAAGCGTACGGCTCACAAGTAAATAAAGGAACATAATCAAGGCAACAATTATGACATTGTTGGACATGTCTTTCCCGCCGATTTCTAAAATATTGTAGTGAGAAATTTTTGCGATTGGATCGTTAATCACCCAGATTAAACCAAGTGTAGCAACCACAAACATGATGATTTTGTCTACCAATGTAAACGGATTAGGTTTATCTTGGATTTTTTCGTGTGTGTCGCTTTCCACGGTGTCATCGTTAGCCGTAGGTTTCATGCCCACATCGCCAAAGATTTTATGTGAAAGAGTGAATTGCAATAAACCTAAAAGCATGAAAATTCCGGCTAAACCAAAGCCCCAGCTCCAGCCAAAGGTTTCGCCTAGGTAGCCACATAGCATGATTCCTAGGAACGAGCCTGAGTTTACTCCCATATAAAAAATAGTGTATGCTCCGTCTTTCTTTTCAGGGTGATTTTGGTATAAAACAGAGATAAAGGATGTCATGTTAGGTTTAAAGAATCCTGTGCCTATCACCAAAAGCAAAAGCCCAATGTACATAAAGGCTTTGATATGTTCAATTGCCATAGAAGCATGCCCTAGTGTGATGATTACAGCGCCAATAATGATGGCTTTGCGGTATCCTAAGTAGCGATCGGCAATTTGCCCACCTATAATAGGGGTGAGGTATAGCAATGCGAGATAAGTCCCGTAAAGCGAGAGTGCGTGTTCTCTAGGCCAATCCCAGCCGCCAATTCCTGTGGCACTTACCAAAAATAAAACGAGCAAGGCACGCATTCCGTAGAACGAAAAACGCTCCCACATTTCTGTGAAAAATAGGACAAAAAGCCCCGCAGGATGCCCTAAAACTTGTGTTTTTTTGTCGAAAAAATCAGTAGAATTATTCATTTTTTAATTATTTGTTTTTCGTTTTTGAAATTTAATTCCGTAAAAATAATAAAAATTTTTACGATAGCTAAAAAAATAACATTTTAGCGCTTAAAGAAAGTGAATTAGGTGTGTAAACTTACTATTGGATATATTCAAGAATTAAAATTTGTATTTTAAAGTTTTTTATTAAAATTAGAAGGCTTCATTTAGAGAATGAAGCCTTCTTTCTTTAATTTTTTAAAAAATCAAATTTTGCTATATTTTTACTCTTCTAGCAAATGCTTCTTTTCTCTTGGTCTTATCACTACTCGGTCGTAGATGGAAAGAGCAACGATGGTAACGGCTCCTACCCCCACAATCACATACCAGATTTTATTTGGCGAATAAGTGTCCCAAAGTAAATCGGTGAGTTCCCAATGTGTTAAGCCTAATTTTTGTTCGGCTAGGGCGAAATAATCTCGTTTACTAAATCCTTCTCCTACTTTTGGCATTGGAATTCCTTTTTCTGCCATGTATTTTTGACAAAGACTTAACTTGTCTGACCAAGCTTCATATAAATTTCCAGAGATAAATGAGGTGAAAAAGTTCCCTGCGGCTACAGGTAAAAAGTAGGTCCCCTGGTACAATGCCTCTTTACCTTTTGGTGAAATCAATGCGATAAAAGAGGAGAAAGTAGGGTTGGTAGTCATCTCACCGATAGCAAAAATTACGGTTCCTAATATAGTGTACATGTAATTGTGAGTATAGAATGTGAGCCCAATTCCTATAGATGCGATGATGAAACCACGAATCATGGCACTCACATGTCGCATTTTGGTAGCAAAGTAGGAAACTCCAATTTGCAAAAATACAATCATCAAAGCATCAATATTGGTGAACCATTCGGCTTTAATTTGTCCGTTTTCTGTCAAGGTGTTAGAAAGAGCTGGGATGTTTTGATTAATCCAATTACTTAGTGGAGCAGAATCTACCCAGTCTGTGATGAAGTTTGGTAATGTGTAGAACAATTGGTTGAACATAGTCCAGAATCCAATCATAAGGACTAAAAGCACGGTGAGTTTAGTGTCCTTAAGAGCTTCCCAAATATTATTGAGCGAGTTTTTGATTTCTACGCCGATGCTTTCTTTTTTATAAACTTGTCTTTCTGGTTCTTTAAAGAAGAAAATAACCATGAATAAGTTAATAGCAATCACTACAGCAGCTTGAATGAAAATTAATCTCCATTCAAAAGTAGTTCTGAGGTAGGAAGATGAGGCAGGTCCTACGAATCCACCGATGTTTACCATCATGTAGAATATTCCAAAGCCCAAAGTTCCATTGTCTTTGTTGGTAGATTTAGAAACAATCCCAGAAGCTACGGGTTTAAACATTGCGGCTCCCAAGGCTACCAATAGAAATAAGAAATACACACTCCAGTAGGTGCTGGCGTGTCCTAAAAAATAGTACCCTATAATCATGACTACATAGGCAATAATCAAGGATAGTTTGTAGCCAATTCTATCGGCAATTACCCCTAAAAATAAAGGTAAAAAATAGAGTAAAGCTGTGATTTGGCCCATGATAGAGGCTTTTTCAATATGATCAAATCCTAGTCCTCCCTCATCTGTACTTGCTACTAAGTACAGCGAAAAAACGCCAAAGAGTCCATACCAAGCCCATCGCTCCATGAGCTCCATAAAACTAGCCAACCAAAAAGCCGGTTTTATGGTTTTAATGCTTTCCATTAATGTTTTGTTGTTTCCTTCCATTTCTTTGTGTTTAAAACTGGGTAAAAATAGTGTTTTTTATTGAATTATGACTAAATGATAGCATTTTTTTCTTTTAAATATAGGCTCTTTAGTTGAGCATGCCCCCGTGTTGTTAAAAAAGCTATTTCGTATGAAATAGCTTTTTTGATGTTTGTAATAGTTTTTTTAGTTATCTAATACCATGCATTAATTTATTTAAAAGTGGCGATGCTAAAAGCACAACAATCCCGCAAGCTACTGCGATGTAGCCGAATTTTCCAAAAACTTCTAAATATTGAGCTAAACTTTGCGCAGGAGATAAAACAACTTCAGTGGCGTTTTCAGATCCACCTGTTCCTGTAAGTGGGGCTAGTACACTACCACCTACATAATTTGCTCCCGCAAGCGATAAGAACCATGCTCCCATCAGAGTACCTGTCATGTTTTTAGGGGCTAATTTAGTTACCATGGAAAGCCCAATAGGAGATAAAAATAACTCTCCAATAGTGTGGCAAAAGTATAATAAAACCAAAGACCAGATAGATACGGTGTAAATAGGGCTTACAGGAAATAATTTTGGAACTAAAAATCCAACTCCCACCAAAACTAATCCAATTCCGAATTTTGCAGGAATGCTAGGATTCATTTTCATTTTATCTAGTTTTACCCAGAGCATAGAAAAAACAGACCCCATAGTAATGATATAAAAGGCGTTAAATACTTGTGTTTGTGCAGCTGTAATGTTCCAAAAGCCTAGGAAGTTTTCTCTATTTACATTTCTCTCGGCAAAGAGTGTGAGCGATGTCCCTGCTTGTTCAAAAAACGCCCAGAATATGATATTTAAAAGACATAAGATGATAAATATAATCATTCGGTCTCTTAATACTTTGCCTTCTTTAATACCGGCAGAAAGAAGTGTATATAGCACGTAGATAGCTACAGCTATCATCAAATAACCCACTAAATTATTATATTGAATTAAAATGTACAATAAAGGGATAATGGCAACTGATGCTAAAATTGTAATATGAAATCTTGTAAGTGGCCCCACAACTTTATTGTGTAGATTTGCTGGAGGCTCAGCAACGTGTCCGTATAATTTTCTGCCTGCATAGAAGATAAAGATACCGCAAAGCATTCCGATACCAGCCAATCCGAAACCATATTCGTAGCCGTAAACTTCACCTACCCATCCTGCTATAAGCGTAGCGAGCAATGCCCCAAGGTTAATTCCGATATAAAAAATGGTGAAACCAGAATCGCGTCTCACATCGTTATCTTCATAGAGTTTACCCACGATAGAGGAGATGTTCGCTTTAAAATATCCGTTTCCTACAATAATGATTGCCATCCCGATGTAGAGCCATGTGAGACCCGTGTCTTGCACGCTTGTGCCTAAAAAGTGTGGGCCGAGAATTAGCATTTCCCCAATCATCATCATAATTCCACCAAATAGCACGGAGTATTTGTACCCGAGGACATGATCGGCAACCCAGCCACCCAATACAGGTGCCGCATAAACAAGTCCTGTGTAGGCTCCGTAGATGGAAAATGCCGTAGCATCTGATTGCAATAAAGCTTTTACCACATAAAGTGTAAGCAACGTACGCATGCCATAGTAGCAGAAACGCTCCCACATTTCTGAAAAGAATAGCACGAATAATCCCGCAGGGTGTCCTAAAATCTCTTTCTGTGGAGCCCCATTCGGTAAGTTCTTTTGGTTTAATGAAATACTCATAGGTTTAAATTTATAAGTTTTTAAATATGTAATTACTGATTTTTCTGAATAAATGTAAGCGAGTGTTTCCGCCATAGATTCCATGGTTTTTGTCTGGATAAACCATAAAATCAAAATCTTTATTATTTTGCACAAGAGCCTCGTTCATCAACATTGAATTTTGCAAATGTACATTGTCGTCTGCCGAGCCGTGAATAAGGAGCAAATTCCCTTTAAGTAAATTAGCATAATTAAGAGGGGAGTTGTCCTCATAGCCCGCTTCGTTTTCTTGCGGTGTTTGTAGGAAACGCTCTGTATATACGCTATCATACAATCGCCAATTGGTTACAGGAGCCACGGCAATCCCCGTTTTGAAGGTGTCTGCACCTTTGGTCATCGCAAGTAGCGTCATGTAGCCCCCAAAACTCCAGCCAAACATACCGATTCTAGTTTTATCCACATAAGGTAAAGATCCGAAATATTTCGCGGCAGCGATTTGGTCTTCTAATTCTAATTTTCCAAGATTTTTGTAAGTCACTTTTTTGAAAGCAGCTCCTTTATATCCCGTTCCACGACCGTCTACCACGGCGACAATGTAGCCATGGCTTGCCAAATATTGGAACCACCAAAAATAATAATCAAAACTTGCATTTTTCACTTCTTGGCTACCAGGCCCGTTGTACAAATACATCAAAAGTGGGTATTTTTTCTTCGGGTCAAAGTCTTTAGGCTTAATCATGTAAGCGTTTAGCTCTTGTCCATTTACATGAATTACACTAAATTCCTTTGGCGAAAAATTGGTTTGAGTAATTCTCTGTTCCGTTTCTTTATTATCCTCTAACATACGAATCACCTTGCCCGAGTTTCCGTCGTTGAGTGTATACACAGGCACTTTGTTGGCTTGGCTGTGCGTAAGAATGAAGTAATGAAAGTTTTTGCTAAACAAAGCTGAATTCATCCCGTCTTGAGTAGCCAAAGCTTTTTTGCCTTTTCCGTTTACACCAATTGAGTAAACGCCACGATTGATACTGCCTGGCTCGGTTGATTGGAAAAATACTTTTTTAGATTTTGCGTCGTAGCCATAAAAATCAGTCACTTCCCAATTGCCTTTAGTTACTTGTCCGAGCAGTTTGCCTTGCGTATTGTAGCGATACAAATGGCGGAACCCGTCGCGCTCGCTACCCCATAAGAAACTATCATTGTCAAGAAATTTAAAAATAAAATGATCGGTATCTATCCATGCTTTATCTTTCTCAGAAAAAAGCGTTTTCACTTGATTTTTTGTCGGGTCGTATTGCAAAACATCTACTTGGTTCTGGTGTCTGTTTGAAACCAAAAGATATAAATCATCATTAAATGGATTAAACTGAATGCGTGGAATATAGAAATCTTTGTATTCAGAAAGATTTACCGTTGTCGTTTTTTGGTCGTTGAGGTTGTACACCTCTGCACTCACCACAGAATTTTTTTCGCCCGCTTTAGGATATTTAAAGCTTAATTCATCTGGATAAATCCCTCTGCGATACACATCAATATTCATCACAGGCACTTGGCTTTCATCAAACTTTAAATAAGCTAGATATTGCCCATCTGCACTCCAGTCAAATGCTCGCACAAACGAAAACTCCTCCTCATACACCCAATCTGCTACTCCATTGATGATTTCGTTTTTCTTACCATCTGCAGAAACTTGTGTAACTTTTTGAGTAGCTAAATTTTGGTAATATAAATTATTCTCAAACACAAAAGCAACTTTTGTTCCATCGGGCGAAAAAGTAGGCTCTTGGATTTTATTTCCTTTAAAAATCGGTTCGACTTGTCCCGTTTTTAAATTTTTCACAGCATATTTTGCTCTTTTAGAGCGGCGATAAATTTTCTCTGGACTTTTTTCAAGCAAAAGTAGATTTTCATCTGGGCTAAAGCTGTAATCGCTATAGCGTCCTTTGGATAAATCTGCCACTTTTTCAGTATTTTTATAGCTAAATTTAGAAATACCTTCGGGCGTGAGTAGCGTGTAGTGCTCGTCATCGTTCAGAGATTGTCCGCCTTCAATGGATTTAGGCGAATATTTGAAATAAATGGCATCCTCTAGAGATACATTTTGCGCATAAATCATGCAAAAAGCCCCGCATAAAAAACTGTATAAAAAGCTATTTTTCTTGTTTAAAAAACTCATAATTCCCCCAAATATAGAAATATTCTGTGAAAAGTTGCAATTTATTAACATTATGTGCTTGCTTTTAATGAAAAAAGTAGATTATTTTTCCGAATCCGAAAGTTTATTTACGCCCCATCCGATGCCTAGTCCCACGATAGCCATGATTAATACAAATACAATTAAATCGATTTTTTCCATAAACCACAAGACAATGCCCACAAGCTCGATGAGCACAAGCACGGTAAAAAGGATTTTTTGACGAATATTCATGTTTTTAATTTTTACCAAAGATAAATATTTTAATCTATATTTTTGCAAATCTTAAAATCTGTTTAAATAATAGAAAAAACCAGAAAAAAATCGTATTTTTACGGAATGAATAAAATGTTACAAGTAGGCGATAAAATGCCCGATTTCAAAGGTGTAGACCAATTTGGGAAAGAGCATTCATCCGCCGATTTCAAAAATCAGAAATTAGTCGTTTTTTTCTACCCAAAAGCCAGTACGCCAGGTTGCACGGCAGAGGCTTGCAACATCAACGATAATCTTGATGCGCTAAAAGCTCAAGGCTATCAAGTGATAGGCGTGAGTGCAGATTCGGTAGAAAAACAACGAAAATTCAGTGATAAATACGATTTTAAATTCCCCGTGATTGCCGATGTGGATAAGAAAATTATTGAAGCATTTGGCGTGTGGGGCGAAAAGAAATTTATGGGCAAAACCTATGATGGAATTCATCGTACGACATTCATTATTGATGGAAATGGAGTGGTGGAGCGCGTGATAGAAAAAGTGAAAACAAAAGATCATACCAATCAAATTTTAAATTCAGAAAAATAAAAATATGAGCGAAATAGACGAAGCAAAAAGGAAAGCACTCCAGCTAGTGCTTGATAAAATGGATAAAAACTATGGTAAAGGCGCCGTGATGATGATGGGCGACAAAGCCATAGATGAGAATATTGCCGTGATTCCCACAGGGTCTTTGGGCCTTGATTTAGCCTTGGGCGTGGGAGGGTATCCGCGCGGTAGAATCGTGGAGATTTACGGTCCAGAATCTTCTGGTAAAACTACTTTGGCCATTCACGCTATTGCCGAAGCTCAAAAGTCTGGTGGAATTGCAGCTTTCATCGATGCAGAGCACGCATTTGATAGATATTATGCCGAAAAATTAGGCGTAGATGTTGAGCATTTAATTATCTCTCAGCCAGATAATGGGGAGCAAGCTTTAGAAATTGCCGATAACTTAATCCGTTCGGGAGCAATTGATATTATTGTAATCGATTCGGTAGCGGCTTTAACGCCAAAGTCGGAAATCGACGGAGATATGGGCGATTCCAAAATGGGATTGCAAGCGCGTTTGATGTCTCAAGCCTTGAGAAAACTTACGGGAACCATCAACAAAACCAAATGTACCGCTATTTTCATCAACCAGTTGAGAGAGAAAATCGGTGTGATGTTCGGTAGTCCAGAAACCACAACGGGTGGTAATGCACTTAAATTCTATGCATCGGTGCGTTTAGACATTCGTCGTTCTACTCAGATCAAGGACGGGAACGATGTCATCGGAAACTTGACTCGCGTGAAAGTAGTGAAAAACAAAGTAGCTCCGCCGTTCCGTAGTGCAGAATTCGACATTATGTATGGCGAAGGAATTTCTAAAGCAGGTGAGATTTTAGACATTGCAACCGATTTAGAAATCTTGAAAAAAAGCGGTTCTTGGTATTCTTATGGCGACACCAAATTGGGCCAAGGTCGAGATGCCGTGCGTGGGGTATTGAAAGATAATCCAGAATTAGCCGAAGAATTAGAAGAGAAAATTAAAGAAGAATTAGAGAAAAAATAGATTTTTTAGTTTTTTTAATTAAACGAAAAATCCGTTCACCAAAATGAACGGATTTTTTTATGCTTGAATGAATTTATTCCCAATGGATTGAGTAGCCATGCACTTTTAAATCATCGCTATCATAAGTGATTTCCTTGTCGGTGTTGGGATAGCAAACTTTAAGCCCCGCATATTTAGCAATGGCGTGCCCTGCGGCAATGTCCCAAAAGTTGACAGCTCTAAAGCGGGTGTACTCCGTAGCCCATCTGTCGGCGATAAGCCCAAGTTTGATGACGCTTCCCATGGATTTTATTTTTAAGTTCTGGTGTTTTTTTTCCAAAGTATGCATATACTCTTCGGTTCCTTTATCCATGTGGAATTTGCTACAAAGAAAAGTGTAGTCTTTAGGTAATTCTAAAGTTGGAATGGGCTTACTGTTTTTTATTAATTGTTCAAAAAAATCTGATTTTAAGGCTATTTTGTGTAGTTCTTGTGGTGATCCTATAAACTTTCTTGTAGGATTTTCATCACTTCCAAAATAAAAAAGCCCAAGAGAGGGTGCGTATAAAACTCCCAATTTGGCCGTATTGTTCTCAATTAAGCCTAAGCACACACAATATTCATCTGTTTTGTTGACAAAATCCATGGTCCCATCAATAGGGTCTGCAATCCAATAGGTGGGCGTATTTCTAATTTCTTGCAACGAATCCTTGTCTCTTTCTTCGCTAAAGTAGGGAATATCTGTGAAGGAAACATGTTTTTGCAATATTTTGTGTGCTGCCAAGTCTGCGCTTGTAACGGGCGAGCCGTCGGCTTTGGTCTCGGTGGAGAATCCGTTTTGGTATTGTTTAAGCACTTCTTCTCCTGCAAGTGCTACTGCACGAGTTGCTATTTCTAATATATTCATCATCCCAAATTTTGAAACAACAAATTACGGAAAACTTTAATTGTTTAAAAATATTTTTGGTCGGAAAATTAAAAATTATATATAAAAATATCTCTTTAAAAAACCAAATGAAATATTTGGCATAATAAAAAAATTAGATTGTAAATTTGCCTTATGTTTTTAGAGAATACCATTAATCATACAAAAAATACGGGCTGGATTGAAGTAATCTGCGGCTCAATGTTTTCGGGCAAAACCGAGGAGTTGATTCGTAGGGTAAAACGCGCCGAGCTGGCTGGGCAAAAGGTTGAAATCTTTAAACCCGCAATCGATAAACGCTATGATGAGCAAGATGTGGTATCGCACGATGAAAATAAAAAACAAGCAACTCCGATTGAGGCGAGTTCTAACTTGCCTATTCTAGCTAGTGATTGCGATGTGGTGGGCATAGACGAAGCGCAATTTTTCGATGAAGGAATCGTGGAAGTGGCTAATCTTTTGGCTAATTCGGGGAAAAGAGTAATTATTGCGGGATTAGACATGGATTTTAAAGGTCGCCCTTTTGGGCCGATGCCTAATCTAATGGCAGTGGCGGAGTATGTGACCAAGGTACATGCAATCTGTATGAAAACAGGGAATTTGGCTAATTATTCTCATCGAAAAATTAAAAGTGATAAATTGGTAGAGCTTGGCGAAAAGGCAGAATACGAGCCGTTGAGCCGAGCAGTTTTCTGGGAAGAATTAAGAAAGGAAGAAGAAAATAATGGATAATAAAAAAGGCTTTTCAACGATTTTGAAAAGCCTTTTTTTAGTAAGTAATATAATATCTTAAAATACATAAGATAAATTCAAACTTGTAACAATATTGTTGTTTGTGTCTTTTTGAGTTTTGTTGGTATCTGTGAATCCGTACTCGATACGAGCATCAACTTCCCAGTTTCTTAAGTAAGAAAAACCAATACCTCCAACTAGCCCAAAATCAAATTTATTGTACTCATCATTGTGGTAGCGAACACCATCTTTTGAAGGGTTTTTTACGCTATCGTTGATTAAAAAGGAGAATTTAGGACCAAAAACACCGAAGAAATCTGTATCTCTTTCAGAGAAGTAAGCTTTGAAAAGTACAGGAACATCGATGTAATCCATACGGTACATTTCTTTTTTATTTCCAGAAACTTCGTTTGATTCACCTTTTTGTGAATAAGTAATTTCTGGTTGAATATAGAATTCATTACCATAAGAAATTGGTATCATTGCTTGCACTCCAGCGTTGAATCCAAGTCTAGAGCCAGATTCAGAGTGAATGTCTTTTACTCTTGAGTAGTTAAGACCTGCTCTTACACCAAATTTTGTGTCTTGCAAAAATCCTCCAATTTGTGCAAAACTCATGCTAAATACTAAACATAGTATTGTAGTTAAGATAAATTTATTTTTCATAAATAATTGATTTTTTTAGATTTTATTATTTTAAAACCTCGGCAACTTTTGCTCCGATTTCTGCGGGCGAAGATACGACATGAATTCCACATTCTTGCATAATTTTCATTTTTGCTTGTGCAGTGTCGTCTTTTCCGCCTACAATAGCTCCTGCGTGTCCCATGGTTCTACCTTTTGGAGCAGTTTGTCCTGCAATGAATCCTACGACAGGTTTTGTGCCATTTTCTTTAATCCATCTGGCGGCTTCGGCTTCCAATTGTCCGCCAATTTCTCCAATCATCACGATACATTCAGTTTCTGGGTCGTTCATGAAAAGCTCAACGGCTTCTTTGGTAGTAGTTCCGATGATAGGATCTCCACCGATACCGATTGCGGTAGAAATTCCGTATCCTGCTTTTACCACTTGGTCTGCCGCTTCATAAGTAAGCGTTCCTGATTTAGACACGATACCCACTTTTCCTTTTTTGAAGACAAAGCCTGGCATGATTCCCACTTTGGCCTCTTCAGATGTAATAATTCCAGGGCAGTTTGGCCCTATCAATCTGCAATCTCTTTGATCTACATAGGATTTTACGCGCACCATGTCTGCTGTAGGAATTCCCTCGGTGATGCACACAATTACTTTAATACCTGAATCTGCAGCTTCCATAATGGCATCTGCAGCAAATGCTGGTGGAACGAAAATGATACTAACATTAGCCCCTGTAGCGTCAACAGCATCTTGTACTGTGTTAAAAACAGGTTTGTTTAAATGAGTTTGCCCTCCTTTTTTAGGTGTAACACCACCTACTACATTGGTGCCATATGCAATCATTTGTTCTGCGTGGAAAGTGCCTTCACTTCCTGTAAAACCTTGAACGATGATTTTTGAATCTTTATTTACTAGTACTGACATTGTTTAATTTTTTTGGATATGCTACAAAGATAATTTTTTTCTTTTCAAGAATAAAACCTTGCGTTTAACTTTTTTGTCTTAAAGTTTTTAGATATGATTTTTTTTCATCCGAAATGCGTCTGCTTTCAATGGCTTTTTGAATGGTTTTAGTATGAACAAAAGATGGTAATTTATGCTGCTCAAGATAAGGAATCGCGTGCTCGTATTGCTTGATTAAAGCATAACTAAAGTACCAAGCCATCATCATTTGCACATAGTAGCGCTCATCTGTTACCGAAGCGACCAAGTCTAAATGCTCGGCCGAGAAATTCTCTTCCAAATACAGTTCAAGCAAAATACCCATGGCATAGCGAATCGTAAATTCATGTTCGCTCGTAATCCATTCTTTTATCTTTTTATAAACAAGTTCGGGATTTTCTTCAAAAACTTTTGGCCGAGTGATGTCGCAAGTCGCCCAGTTATCGATGTAGGGCAAAATGCGTTCGGTCTCGTTGATTGCGTGCGCCAAATCCTTAAATTCTGAAATTAAGAATAAGTGCAAATTGTTTTCCTCATAATAAGTATGAGGTAAATCTGCCAAAAAATCATTTAATAGTTCGGGTTTTTCTTTAAAAAAATCTTTAGCAAATTTTCTAAGTCTTGGTGTTCTAATCCCTATAATTCTATCGGGTTCCACGGTTGGGATTAATCTTTCTTGAAAATCTTTGTAGCTTCTGTCTTGTAAAAGAAATAAGCGTTTTTGAATGTATGTTTTTTGCACTTCCATGGCTTAAAAGTAATTGATTAATGACAATGACAAGAATGTGGTTTTCCGCTAACATCCAATGCTGAAGCTGGGGGAGATAAAAACGGAATGCCGAGTTCGAGCCCTCTGATGATGAATAATATTCCCACTAAAATAATTAAATAAGGCAATATTTTATTTAATTTATTTCTAAGTGGTAGATTCAGGCTTACTCCTAAGAATACAGCCAAAAACATTAACGGAATAGTCCCCAATCCAAAAAGTGCCATAAACATAGCACTCTTGGCTACACTTCCTGCAGCGATGGCGGCAATTAGTGCAACATAAACGGCTCCGCAAGGCAATAAGCCATTTAGAATTCCTGTAATGTATAATGAGAAATAACTTCTTTTTTTGATGAATTCGCCCAATTTGGATTTCACTTGCATTAAAAATCTTGAGGTGTTTCCGAAGCTTTCAACTTTTGCAATAGTTTTTTTAGGTAAAAGGGCGTAAACAATCATCAGCACCCCCATAGCTATGCTGATTTTTCCGTGAAATCCAGCCAATGAAATGCCTTTTCCTACAAAACCAACGAGAATTCCTAAAAATGTATAGGTAGTAACTCTACCCAGCTGATATAAAAGGTTTTTGGTGTAAAAAGCTACATTTTTTTCTTGGGATAATCCCAACGAAAAGGCAATAGGCCCACACATGCCCACGCAATGTAGACTATTGCCTAATCCTAATATTAGTGCATATACAATTAATACCCCCATTCAATCCTTTTTTTGATTAAATAAAATTTGCCATTGCTTGTCCAGCGAAGCTCCATGTCGTATTCGCCTTTTTGTAACTTTACAGCGGGTATCAATTGTTGCTGATTTCTCAGGTGCAAAGAATCTTTTACATCATCTTTGGCATAAGCCCCTCTCATCAGTATGATTGTGCCCTCGTTTGGCTGTATTTCTGCTGGAAAGATAATGTTTATTCCATTTGCTTGTGTTTTAATTTCTGGTTTATGAACTAGCTCATTGGTATTTTTCTCCGCTTCTATGGTTTCGGTTTGGTATCTTATGGAATGCTCGTAATAGTTTTCTGAAACCAAATCACCAGGCGTATCTGCCAAGAAAATTAAGCTTAAAATGAATGTCATAAAACCTACTAGCGCTAAGATTACGCCATGCCCCCATGTAAATTTGAAATTTGCCATATTTTCTTTTAATATTGAAATTTATAGGGTGCCGAGAAACTAGTACGATATGAATCGATAAGTTTATTATTCTCATCAAGCACATTAATTGTGATTTTTGCTTTGTATGATTTCAATTCGTGTTTGGGTATTGAAATTATCATTTTACCTTGGATTTGCTTGCCAGGTTCTATAATTAATGTAGGAGCGTGGTTAATCAATTCGATTTTTCCATCTTTATAATTAGCAAGTTCTAGATGTAATTGTTTAGTTTCTTTTGTTTTGTTTTGTAAATTATATTCAAAATTATTGGTAACAATGGTTTTATTCACGATTTTAAAATCGGTGCCAGCTTCTTTTAGAAATTTAGAGTTAACTTCTGAGCGAGTAAAAAGTAATGCGCTTAACACTGTGAGTAGTAAAGCTAAAACAAATGTATAGGCGCCCATTCTAGGGGTGAATTTGAATGGTTTTTTTTCTGAAATATTTTCTTCAGAAGCATAGCGAATCAAGCCTGTAGGTAGGTTGATTTTTGTCATCACCTCGTCGCACGCATCAATACATGCGGTACAATTCACGCACTCAAGCTGAGTGCCGTTTCTAATGTCGATTCCCGTAGGGCAGACAGCCACACAGTTTCCACAATCGATACAGTCCCCAATTCCTTCAGCCACTCGGTCTACTCCTCGTTTAAATCTTGCTCTCCCCTTACTGCGCTCCCCACGTTTGTAGTCATAGGCTACTATAATGGTCTTTTTGTCGATTAAAACACCTTGTAGTCTACCATATGGGCATACCAAAACGCAGGCTTGCTCTCTAAACCAGGTGAAAACAAAATAGAAAGCTCCTGTGAAGATTACTAACCCTATAAAGGTACTTATGTTTTGTATAGGACCTTCGGTAATCAATTTTTTAAGTTCATCAACTCCAATGATCCACGCAAACATGATGTTGGCAATGATGAACGAAAGCACAGCAAAAATACTCCATTTTAAAAGTCTTTTTCTAATCTTTTCTTCGTTCCACTCTTGCTTGTCGAGTTTTATTTGTTTGTTTCTATCTCCGTCGATGGCGAATTCAATCTTTCTGAAAACCATTTCTAAGAAGATTGTTTGCGGACAAATCCATCCGCAGAAAATACGCCCATACACTACGGTAAATAGAATGATGAACACGATACTCGTAATCATCCCAATTGCAAAAATTTTGAAATCAGATGTAAAGAATGGATAACTAAATATATAGAATTCTCTACGGATGATGTCGAACTTAAATAAAGGATTCCCATTTATTTTAATGAATGGAGTTATAATTAAAAAGGCAAGCAAGAAGTAGCTCACAATTGTTCTCCATTTATAGTATTTCCCGTCAGGTTTTTTTGCATAAACCCATTTTCTTTTTCCAGATTTTTCAGCAGTACCTATGCTGTTTCTAAAAGACTGGAATTCTTCTTCGGGAGTTTGATTTTGATTATTTTCTGCCATGACTCAAAGTTACAAAAGATTTAAATTACATTCTTGTTAAAATAGTAGAAAATACTATGCCTAAAAACAAAAAACCTCCTCTTTTGATATTTTGAGGAGGTTATATTTAATCATTATAATTAAATTCTATTTTCTTTTCCATTGTGGCATTTCATCACCTTGTGGTGCCAATCCGCCTTCGTCCACTGTAACTTGTGGTTTTACTTGGTTGAGGTAATAAACATACGAAGCCACATCCTGAATATCTAAACCAGTAAGCTGCTTAGTTTGCCCAAAAGCCTGCATTGCAGGGTTGTTAGGAGATCCATCATAAACCATATGGTAGATGTTTTTGAACAAATCGCTTTCTTGGTGATTAATCCAATAATCATCTGTTAAGTTAGGTCCAGCAGCTCCACCACCATTGGCCATGTGGCAAGTTGCACAGATACTTTTAAATATTGCTTCTCCTCGTTGCAAAGCTCCATCATCTTTATATAAGTTTTGTGCTTGCTCAATTGTGATATCGTTTTGTTTAATCCATAATTGAGCTTGTTCTTCCATTAAGGTGTTTTGTGCATTATACTCTTCAATTGGGTGAGCAAAATCGGTAGTGAAATATGCAATTACATAGATAATCATGTAGGCAGAGCCTAGATAAAACATTGCTAGCCACCATTGAGGTAGTGAGTTGTCTAGCTCTTTGATGCCATCGAATCCATGATCCAATAAAATAGCTTGTTCTTCCTCTTCGGTTTGTCTTTCTTTACTACTTCTGAATAATCTTTTAAGGTAGCCTTCTTTTTCCTCTTCAAGGAAAATAGCTCTTTCCTCAGGCGATAATTTAGCCAATTTTTTTCGTTCAATGACACGGTTAATCTCATTGATGATGATTAGCATCAAAAGCGAAATACCTAAAATTACCCAAACAATCCAATAGGTGAATACATTTTTTAATTGGTGGATTGCATTGTAAAATATTCCAGAAAGCCCATTTTTTGGGATGAAGTCCATAGGGATAATCATCATAAAAGTAGCTAATATTGCTAATAATACGATGGGTATTGTAATACGACCGGGAATACGATGTTTCATAGTGCTAAAATTTAATTTTATCCTCAACCGAGTCCTCTTCTAGAGGCATTTCAGATTCTTTTTTATAATAGTTTTTTGGTTTTTTCAATACTGAATATACAAGTCCTACGAAGAAAGCAATCGAGCATAGCAAAATTACTACTTGTAGTATATCATCGTTGGCATAGCCAAAATATTCTTTGAAATATTTTAACATTAGTTATTGCTTGCAGTTTCAGTTTCTTCATTTTTTATGTCTGTACCTAGCCTTTGCAAATAAGCAATTAGAGCTGTGATTTCTCTGTCTTTCAATGGTACAAAATTATCTCCCTCACGCTCCTGTTGTTCAGTAAGAGCATCCTTTAAATCTGGAGCTTCTTCAAAGATTTTTTCTTGAATAGCTACAGCTTGTTGATCCATTTGCGCATAAACTTTTTCTGGATCAATCAACTCTTCGGTGTAAGGAACACCTAAAATAGCCAAAGCGTTTAATTTATCCATTGTTAAGCTTCTATCTAGCTTATTATTGATAATCCAAGGGTATCGTGGCATAATAGACCCATCCGAGGTCTGTCTAGGGTTCCACATGTGTTTGAAGTGCCAAGAATCAGTTCTTTTTCCACCTTCTCTCTGTAAATCTGGTCCAGTTCTTTTAGAACCCCATAAGAATGGGTGGTCATAAACAAATTCACCTGGTTTTGAGTATTCACCATAGCGTTTCACCTCATCTCTAAATGGTCTGATCATTTGAGAGTGACACGCATTACATCCTTCTCGGATATAGATGTCACGGCCTTCCACTTCAAGTGGAGTGTAAGGTTTTACGCTGCTAATCGTAGGAATGTTTGATTTTACCACCAAAGTTGGGATAATCTCAACTGCACCACCAATTGCAACGGCTACAAATGATAAAACAGCAAATAATAGTGGTTTTCTTTCTAGCCAAGGGTGAACGGCTTCTCCTTTTTGTCTGTCGCCAGATAGTTTTGCCAAAGCAGGGGCTTGAGCTTCTTCGTTGGCAGTGAATCTACCTGCACGCACTGTTTTGGCGATATTGATAACAAGTAGGATTGAACCAGTCAAGTATAAAGTTCCTCCTACGGCTCTAAGCACATAGTAAGGAAATATTTCTGTTACAGTCTGTAAGAAATTTGAATAAACTAGAGTTCCTGATGGGTTAAAGTCTTTCCACATCAAGGCTTGAGTCCATCCAGCCATGTACATTGGAATTGCATAAAGAATGATACCTAATGTTCCAAGCCAGAAGTGGGCGTTTGCTAAACTTCTAGAAGCTAATTTAGTATTAAATATTCTTGGAATGATGTAGTAAATCATACCAAACATCATAAATCCGTTCCACCCGAGAGTTCCTACATGTACGTGTGCGATAACCCAATCGGTAAAGTGCCCGATGCTATTCAGCGTTTTGGTCGCAAGCATTGGTCCTTCAAAAGTTGCCATACCATAACATGTAACAGCAACTACGAAGAATTTCAAAATAGGATCTTCTCTTACTTTGTCCCAAGCACCTCTCAATGTTAATAGTCCGTTTAACATTCCTCCCCATGATGGAGCTATAAGCATGATTGAAAAACCAGTACCTAAGGCTTGAGCCCATCCAGGCAAGGCGGTGTAGATTAAGTGGTGAGGACCAGCCCATAAATAAACAAAAATCAAAGACCAAAAGTGGATGATTGATAATTTGTATGAGAATACAGGGCGATTAGCCGCCTTTGGTAGGAAATAATACATTAAGCCAAGTACAGGTGTAGTAAGGAAGAAAGCTACTGCATTGTGCCCGTACCACCATTGTACCAAGGCATCTTGTACTCCTGCGTATAGTGAATAACTTTTTGGCTGTAATACGTTCCAGTTTACAGGGACTTCTAAGTTGTTGAAGATGTGAAGCATTGCAACCCCAATCCAAGTGGCGATGTAGAACCAAATGGCTACATACATATGTTTTACTCTTCTTTTGGCAATGGTCATGAACATATGCACTCCAAATAATACCCAAACCAAGGCGATTAAGATATCGAGAGGCCATTCATGCTCTGCGTATTCTTTAGAAGTGTTGAATCCTAAGAAGAAAGTAATTACACAAATTACAATTACCAATTGCCATCCCCAGAAATTAATCCAGCTCACAACATCGCTAGCCATGCGGGTTTTTAGTAATCGTTGCATTGAGTAATATGCGCCGGCAAAAAAGCCGTTGCCCACAAAGGCAAAAATTGCGGCAGAAGTGTGAAGCATTCTCAATCTTCCATATCCTAAAAATCCTTGCGTGCCAGATAAATCAAAAATAGTATTCCCAAATAGAGAAAAACTTATCTCTGGATCATCTGTACCGAATAGGTATTCGGGTAATGTAGGAAAAAACAATAGCGTTGCTACCGTAAGTCCTAAGATGAAAGCAAGAACTCCCCAAAATATTGTAGCGTACACGAAGTACTTCACAATTTTGTTGTCGTAATAAAAAGTTTGCATTTGCATTATATATCCTCTTTTTTTGTTTTTTTATCCTCTTTTAAAATTCTCGTGGCAGGAGCTTCCCCCTCATCAAATTGTCCTTTTTTTACCCCGATTATAAATACAATCAGAAAAATAAAGGCTAGAGACACGCTCACTAAAACCATCAGAAATACAATTCCCATATTTTGCGTCCAAAATATACTTTAGAGCAAAAATACAAATCTTAGATACTTTACAAACCTTTGGTGTGCTTTATATTTCTGTATTTCTTTAATTTAGATGAATTCTAAATAAAAATCTCCCTAAATCAATGAATTATATAAAATTAACTTTTTTATGTTTTTTGATTCAAAATATTATGAATAAATCGTAATTATAAAACGATTTTTTTAAATTTAATGTGTTTGAAAAATCATTTCTTTTAAATGAAAATGGTATATTTGTCGCTTTAAATCACTTAAATTAAAATGAGCAAAGAATACAATGCAGCGAATTTTATAGAGCAAATCATTAATGGAGATTTGTCTAAAGGATTGCCTGAAAGCGAATTGAGATTTCGTTTCCCGCCAGAGCCAAATGGCTATTTACACATTGGCCATGCTAAGGCTATTTGTTTAAACTTCGGATTAGGTGAAAAATATAATGCACCTGTGAATTTAAGATTTGATGATACCAATCCAGAAGCAGAGGAGCAAGAATTTGTGGATTCCATTCAAAAAGATGTCGAATGGCTAGGATTTAAGTGGGATAAAATTTGTTTTACATCGGATTATTTCGACCAATTGTATGATTGGGCAATTGAAATGATTAAACAAGGAAAAGCCTATGTAGACGACCAAAGCTCTGAAGAAATCGTTGCACAGCGTAAAACGCCGTTTGAAATAGGGGAGGAAAGCCCATATAGAAACAGGAGTGTGGAGGAAAACCTTCGCTTGTTTGAAGAAATGAAAAATGGCGAAGTGCCAGATGGTTCACGCGTGTTGCGCGCCAAAATCGATATGGCGGCACCTAATATGAATATGCGCGACCCTGTGATGTATCGTATGCTAAACCGCCCTCACCACCGCACGGGAGATAAATGGAAAATTTATCCTATGTACGACTGGGCACATGGTGAGAGCGATTACATCGAGCGAATTTCTCACTCATTATGTTCGCTTGAGTTTGAAAACCACCGCCCATTGTATGATTGGTATGTAGACCAAGTGCACGAAGACGGTACTCTAAAACCAAAACAAAGAGAATTTGCGCGTGGTAACGTAAGCTATATGATTACCAGCAAGCGAAAACTTAAAAAATTAGTAGAAGAGAAACATGTTTCTGGTTGGGATGATCCGCGTATGCCTACTATTTCAGGATTGAGACGCCGTGGTTTTACCCCTACATCGCTTAAAACTTTTTGGGAAAAAGCGGGAATTGCCAAGCGCGATAATGTCATCGATGTTTCGCTTTTGGAGCATGCCGTGCGAGATGAGCTCAACGCTACTGCACCGCGTGTTTTTGCTGTTTTAGACCCTATAAAATTAGTTATAGAAAACTACCCAGAAGGAAAAGTTGAAAACTTAAAAGTTGAAAACAACCCAGAAGATGAATCTGCAGGATTCCGTGAAGTGCCATTTACACGCGAATTGTATATCGAGCGAGAAGACTTTATGGAAGATGCGCCTAAGAAATTCTTCCGTCTTTCAATTGGGAAAGAAGTAAGGTTAAAAGGAGCATACATCATTAAAGGTACACGCGTGGAAAAAGATGCTGATGGAAATATCACTACAATTTATGCTACTTATGACGAAGATAGCAAAAGTGGAAGTGGTACCGAGGCTAGCATGCGCCGAGTAAAAGGAACTTTGCATTGGGTGTCTGCCGAGCAAAATTTGCCTATCGAAGTAAGATTATATGATAGATTGTTTAGCGTAGAAGCGCCAGATGCTGACAAAGAAGTGGATTTCTTGGAACATTTAAATCCAGATTCTTTAAAAGTGATTCAAGCCTATGCAGAGCCTTCATTAAAAGATGCAAAACCAGAAGATCGCTTTCAATTCCAGCGTTTAGGCTATTTTGTAGCCGATATGAAGGATTTTGGTAATGGTAACTATGTGTTCAATCGCACTGTGCCGTTACGCGATACTTGGGCAAAAAGTAAATAATATTTCGTAATTTAATTTATTAAGCCAAAAGAGCGATACAGTGAGTATCGCTCTTTTTGATTAACTAATTTATTATGAAAAGAAAAATTATTAAAAATCTTATTTATCAATCGATCCTGTCACGCGTTTCATAAAAGCGTTCAAGGCATCTCGTTGCGATTTTCCTTCTTTGATCATCTTATTTACTTCGATAGCACCATAGAAGTTTGAAAGCAATTCACCGATTACATCTAGCTCCTCGTCTTTCAAATTATCGCATTCGATTAAGTTTTCTAAAGTTTCGATAGTTTCAAGAACGAAATCTTGGTCGTTCTCTTCTACAAAACTATTGATGTGTTTAATTAGCGGTAACCTCATCGATCATTTGTTTTAAAACTTCACCTTTGTTGGTTTGGATTTGTTGTGCAACTTCTCCATTTTTGAAAGCTACGAAAGTAGGTAAATTATCTACTTTGGCTAATTTTCTTGATTCTGGAAATTTTTCAGCATCTACATAGTAGAAAGGAGTTTCTGTGTGCTCGCTTGCAAATTTTTTGAATTTTGGTTTCATAATTTTGCAGTTTCCGCACCATCCAGCCCCATATTGAACCAATACCAATTCGTTGTTGGCTAAAATTTCTTGTAAGTTATCTTGTTCTAATTCTTTCATTGTATTTTATTTTTTTAAGTGGAAGAGATGAGACTTTCTCATCTCTTTATTTAGGTTTGTTTTTTTTATTAATTAGTGAGATTTTAAGTAATCAGCTACACCATCGCGGTTTGCGCTCATAGCTTCTTTACCTTCTTCCCAGTTTGCCGGACACACTTCTCCGTATTTTTGTACGTGAGTGTAAGCGTCGATCATTCTTAGATATTCTGCAACATTTCTACCTAGAGGCATATCGTTGATAGATTCGTGGAATACTTTTCCTTCTTCATCGATCAAGTAAGTAGCACGATAAGTTACGCTATCACCTTCTACTAAGTAGCATCCAGTTTCATCACAGTATTCAGCCTCGCTAGAGTCCAAAATATCCAAAGCGTTTGAAAGGTTTCTGTTGCTATCTGCAAGGATGTCGTAAGTTACACCTTCGATACCTCCGTTATCTTTTGGAGTGTTTAGCCATGCAAAGTGAACTTCTGGTGTGTCGCAAGAAGCCCCTACAATGATAGTATTTCTTTTTTCAAACTCTGCAATGGCCTCTTGGAAAGCGTGAAGTTCTGTTGGGCAAACGAAAGTAAAGTCTTTTGGGTACCAGAAAAGCAGTACTTTTTTATTTTCTTTACTTGCTTTTTCAAATATGTTTAATTTGAAAGTGTCGCCCATTTCGTTCATGGCGTTTACTGCGATGTTTGGGAATTTTTTTCCTACGTAAGACATAATTGTGTATTTTTTAAATTTATTAATTCATTGATTTTACATTGCAAATATAGTGCAAAAAGCATTTTATATATAATTTTTTCATATAATTTAAAACTAATGGTATAAGTAAAATTTATAATTGTTTTTTTAGGTTGCTTAAAATTTGATTTTTAGAGCTTTAACATATAATGGTGTGTTAAAGTACCGACCTTAAATAATTAAAAAATTAATACTAAAAATATTTAACTATCTGTTAATCAATCGTTTTTTTTTTTTTTTTTGATTAAGAATTTTTTTTGTGAAATTTTGTTTTGTTTATTTGTTTTGTTTATTTGTTTTGTTGTTTCATACATTTGCTCTCGCTTAAAAACAAAACAGTTATAAATCATGAAGAAAATGTTATCTTCTCTTCTGCTTGTGGCAGGAGGACTATGGGTGTGTACTGCTCAGCAAAGAGTAGGGGTAAACACCGAAAACCCAGAGGCTACTCTGCATGTAGCTAAATCCCCTCAATCCGATGGGAATATGCGTATCCGTAACACATCTGTTTTTGGAGGTACTCCTCTTGTGTGGAACGCTGAAAGTAAGAGTGTTGGGCAAAGTGCAGATGAGAAACATAAGCCTTTTTATCTATTGAAATACCAAATTGAATGTGAGGAATCTCAAGATTTTGTAGAAGATTTTGATACCAAAATACCAGCAGATAAATATTATGTTTTTGTTGCTAGGGCAGAACCGCACTTATCTAATGAGCCTAGTAGTCCAGATTATTTCAATACTCCTACCACATCAATATATACTGGGATTTCGCATGTGCGAAATTCGGGAAATGATTTGAATCCAGTGAAAAAAGTAAAAGCCTTTATAAAAGATAATACTTGGCATTTAACAGCGGATTATTTAGGAGGGAATCCACAGTCATATTATAACGCTTATCTATATTGGAATTTCGACCTTTTTGTAGTGAATAAGAGAATTACAAATGGTTTAGGCTCTAAGGAAATTGATGCTTCTGCAAACGGAACTGCAACAGATGAAACTAGTATACTTAAATCTATAAGAATTATAAAAATGAAAAAACTTAAATACACCATTTTTGTCCTGCTATTTTCTGTTGCATTTGGGCAACTAGAAGCGCAGAAAGTAGGGATTAATACAGAAGAGCCATACACAACTTTAGATATCCGAGGGGATTTGAAGGTGGATAATCCTGTGAGGTATGATAACGATGGCTCGCGTGAAGTAAAAAGATTACATGCTACTAAAGAGTCTTCCCCAGAGTATGATAGAATTTTATCAATACAAGGAGATGAGAGCTACCGCCCTATGTATACCTTTACAATGCATATTGACACTAAGAAAAGTAACGGGGATAATGCGCAAAACATTAGGTGCCAAACTAATATGAACTTGAAGACATGGTACTTGTTTGCTACTCATGCGGAGTTATATGATTTGAATTTTGGTAAAGACGGAGGTGATTTAGGGGTGGCTGCTCCAGCGGCCATGTCGCACACACCTATCGAATGGAAGAAAGATAAAGGTAATCCGCTTAACTTTGTAAGAATATACGAAGGCGATGGCTTTTCTGGAGAGAAAGGCTGGTGGTTTTCTGCCGCTTATCCCAATGCAGTAGCTTTTAATAAATCAGGATATGATACAAGGTCGAAAAGTAATGGAAATGTGTATCAATGGAGAATCGGCTTTGTGGCGGTGAGAAAGGAATCTATGAAAGATATCGATGTTAATAAAGTTGATAATAATGGGCAAAGATTTAAATTGAAAGATTTCAAAGGGGCGGCAAATCAAAATCCTTTTGATTATCTAGATAAAAATTAATAATTTAAGAATAAGAAAATGAAAAAAATATATTTAACAACATGTTTTTTGATTAGCCTACAAGCCTTTGCGCAAGAAAAAGTAGGAATTAATATTCCAGCGCAGGGAAATACAGAAACTGGCACACCAGCCTTGTTGGCACCAGAGTCTACTTTAGATGTGAATGGTAATGTACGATTGGAAACTACAGAGTTCGACTACGAAGGATTGCCTTTAATGATTGATAAAAAAACGGGAGAATTAGTGGTGCTAAATACCGATAATAAGAATTACCTAAACGATATTAATTACAAAATTAGAACCATGAATGGCACCGCTAAGGTGAAAGATTTTAATACCAATGTTTCGATTGATAAATATACCCCTATCTTAACTGGCGCTAATCTAGCAAGTTCTGCATTTAATGGTACCGATGATACTTTATTTGGCGTGGAACATGTTTCAGAAGGTTGGAATAGAAGAGATATGAATTATGGTGCAGATGTAGTCTTAGCTCCCAAAGACGGCAAATGGCATTTCCGTGCCAATTATGTCGGCTGGGAGAGTAATGGTGACCCAAAGGATTTAACAGTAAGAAATGTTTACCCAAATAAAGTACAGAATAGTTATTTCTATTGGGATGTAGATGTGTTGTTCATAGATAATCAATATGTTAAAGATTTAGGTGTGATACACGATACCTACAAAAGAAGCTTAGATGGAAAATACATAGACGACCAAACAGGGAAAAATGGGCTAGTGAACTCCTTGATAACAGACCGAAAAGTGGGAGTGGGTATTGAGACAGACTTCTCTAATGGTCAACAACAAGGAAATAGAACATACAAAAAAGACACCTCATTTGAAAATTCCCCATACTAAGGACTTTGAATTTTGGAAAAATAGAATTTTCACAAATATTTACTGTTGGGAAAGCACCGAAACACTTTTGGTGCTTTCTTTTTTTTTATCACAGACAATCTAATGGTGTGAATTATAATGCATATTGGTAAGAATTTCATACCTTAGCCGAAATTTTAGACATAAGTATTTTATGATTACCCAACTCAGAGGCAGATTAGTAGAAAAGGAAATTAACTATGTTGTGATAGATTGCCATGGCGTGGGCTATTATGTAAACATTAGTCAAGCAACTTTTAACGATTTGCCGAGCGATGAAAATGTATTGCTCTACACTCACTTTTTGGTGAGGGAGGATGTACATAGCCTTTATGGCTTTAGTACTAAATCAGAACGTTCTGTATTTGAGTTTTTAATCTCGGTCAGTGGTGTGGGGCCAGCCTCTGCCATTGTTATGCTCTCTACTCTTTCGGTGGGAGATATTTATTCAGCGATAGCCAACGATCAGCCAGATGTTTTGCAATCTGTAAAAGGTATCGGGGCCAAAACGGCGCAACGCATAATTCTAGATTTAAAGAATAAGATTAAAAAACAAGTAGTAGAAACGCAAAAAATAGAAAATAAAGGTACTAGTAAAATTAAAATTGAAGCAATTTCTGCATTGGAAGTTTTAGGAATTCCTAAAAAAACAGCGGAGCCAATTATTGTTCAATTATTGAAAGATAATCCTGCATTAAGTCTGGAAGATTTAATCAAACAAACCTTGAAAAAGAAATAAATTTGAAAGTGATTAAAAATATTAAAAAAAACATATTTCTGTCATTTTTAGCTTGTTGGATTCTTGGTGCTACCCAATTGTATGCGCAAGAGGCAGATACATTACGCTATCCGTTTAAGCACCAATCAGGAGGGCTTTATTTAGAATCACCCATGGGCTACTATTCTCAGTATGATCCATCTACGGGAAATTATAT
Organism: Ornithobacterium rhinotracheale; assembly: GCF_022832975.1. NCBI lineage: Bacteria > Pseudomonadati > Bacteroidota > Flavobacteriia > Flavobacteriales > Weeksellaceae > Ornithobacterium > Ornithobacterium rhinotracheale. The sequence continues at coordinate 394,969 of NZ_CP094846.1, forward strand.
TTTAAGACAAAAAATCGGTACCTTGGTTTATGGGGAGCCTATCATACTCAATCAAGAGCAGTATTTAAATATGCTACTTAGCCAGAGTATGGGTGAATATTATAAACAAAAATCTCAAGCAGCCGACAAGCAATTTAGAAATCAAAAATTTGGCACCAAAATCACGGAAGAAGAAAAAGGTATGGTGCTTCCAAGTTTGAAGGTTAAAAATAAACTTTTCCAAACCATTTTTGGAGGAAGCCAAATAGAGCTTGTACCTAAAGGCTACGCCTCGTTGGGCTTAGGTGTGTATTTGCAAAATTTAGAAAATCCCCAAATTTTACCTCAAAATAGGAAATCTTTCGCCATTGATTTGCAGCAGCGCATTCAGGTAGGCGTGCTAGGGAAAATAGGTGAAAATCTTCAACTAGGAGCCAACTATGATACGCAGGCAGGTTTTGGTTTTGAAAATAGAATGAATTTAGCGTGGAGACCTAATGCCGAAGGGGGCGAAGACAATATTATTCAAAATATTGAATTTGGGAATGTTAGTATGCCACTCAGTACTTCGATTATCACGGGCGTGCAATCACTCTTTGGAGCAAAAACAGAACTTAAATTCGGAAATACCTACATTACCTCGGTGTTTTCGCAGCAAGAATCAGAAGCGCGTACCATTACGGTGCAAGGCGGTGGGGTTGTTAATACTTTTAAAATCTATGCCAAAGATTACGACATCAATCAGCACTACTTTTTATCTCAATTCTTTAGAAATAAATATGATGCCACATTAGCTAATTATCCTTTTATTTCCTCACAAATCAATATTTCGAGAATAGAAGTATGGGTAGTAGATAAAGGGAATGCCAATCAAGATTCTCGTCGAGCCATTGTAGCAGTGCGAGATTTAGGCGATAATGCAGGGTATCCACAAAACGGAAATATATACCAGAGGATAGCCAACGCCGCAGGGGTGAGAAATGGTAGCGATGCGGAAACTATAATCAAAGCCCTTTCGCTTAATGACAAACAAGGTAATGCCTACGAGGTAGGAGAGCAATATTTAGTTCATGAGAATGTGCGAAAACTATCGCCTACAGAATTCCAATTTTTCCCAGAATTAGGATATATTTCATTGAATCAGCCGTTGAATGATAACGAGCTTTTGGCCGTTTCGTTCCAATATACTTTAACATCGCAACCTGGGAAATCCTTTATGGTGGGTGAATTCTCCGACCAGCAAAAGGATTTATTGATAGCTAAATTAATAAAGTCTAATTCAGCAGTAAATACAAAATCTCCTATGTGGGATTTGATGATGAAGAATATTTACTCGCTCAATGCTTACCAATTATCATCAGAAGATTTTAGGCTAAATGTACTATACCAAGACCCCGAAGTAGGAAGTGGTGCGCTAAATTATTTGCAAGGAACAAAAGCCGAAAATAAGACGCTACTTCAAGTGTTAAATATTGATAGGCTAAACATGAACGGGCAAGTACAAAAGATGGGTAATCTCTATGGAGACGGAATGTTCGATTTTGTAAATGGAATCACCGTAGATATGCAAAATGCTAAAATTAAATTTACGACCATAGAGCCATTTGGGAAAACCATTGAAAAAGAAATTGGCAGCAACGACGATAAATTTGTCTTAACCGATTTATACCGAAAATTACCGATTGAATTTGAACAAAATCCTTCCGTGAATCGTTATTTCTTGCAAGGACAATACAAGAGTGATGGCGGCGATGGAATTCCACTAGGAGCCTTTAATGTTCCGCAAGGTTCGGTAAAAGTTACATCTAACGGAAAAGAATTGGTCGAAGGTGTAGACTACACCGTAGATTATCAATTAGGCCGTGTAAAAATCATCAATCAATTATTGAAAGATTCAGGCGCGCCAATCAATGTCAGCTTGGAAAATCGATCAGCGTTTAATACCCAAACACGCCGTTTGATGGGCTTGAATGTGGAACATAAATTCTCGGATAAGTTAACCGTTGGGGCAACTTACATGAATTACCAAGAGCGTATGCCGGGCAACACACAAAAAGCACAATACAATGCCGAGCCTGTGAGCAATTCAATTTTTGGTGCAAATGTAATGTACAATACAGAGGCTAATTTCTTAACTCGCCTTACGGATAAAATCCCATTAGTAAACACCGATGCACAATCCAACATCAGCTTTACAGCAGAAGGAGCGTATCTACAACCGGGTGTAAATAAATCGAGCAATAATCAATCATATATTGATGATTTTGAAAATGCACTTTCAAGAATTAATTTAAATGATGTAAATGCATGGCGTTTGGCTTCTACCCCCATTGAAAGCTCAACCGTGCCAAACCCTGATTTCCCAGCAAGCATCTTTAATCCAGATGATTTTAGTTTAAACTACAATCGTAGAATGATTTCGTGGTACAACATCGATCCGCGTTTTTATGGCTCAGGCGGAAGTTCTCCTTTGTCTAAAGGCGAAATGTCTAATCAAGCATCGCGCCGAGTGCAAACCCGAGAATTGTTTACCGAGCGTGATATGGTGGCTGGCACACCTACTTATCTAAATACGTTTGATGTAACATACTACCCAGAGGACAGGGGGGCATATAACTTAAATCCTAATTGGAAAAATGAACGAGCTTCAGATAAATGGGCGGGAATTACACGTCCGCTCACAGTCACAAATTTAAAACAAGCCAATATAGAGTATGTGGAGTTTTGGATGATGGACCCTTATTTGGACGGTGCACAAGACACCAAAGATTCCAAAATCTTGTTACAATTGGGTAGCGTTTCAGAAGATTTGTTGCGCGATGGTAAAATGGTGTACGAAAATGGTTTGAACCAAAAAGACAACCCAGAGCAAGAAAGCAAATGGGGTAAATCGCCGAAAGAAAAATCGATTTTATATACATTTTTCACCGAAGGTGCCGAGCGAGAATTGCAAGATGTGGGATACAATGGACTCACCAATGAGCAAGAGGCTACCACCCCTGGGTACGATGCTTTTGCTACGGATGAAAACCCATTGACTAAAAAAATAGACCCTGCGGCAGATGATTTTGTCTACTATATGGACAAAGCTTGGAAAAACCACCCAAATAGCAATTTTCTGCCCACTCGATACAAGTATTTTAGAAATCCGCAAGGAAACTCTAAAACTGGAACTATGGAAATCGCCACTGCAACGCCAGATGCAGAAGATGTAAATATGGATTATAATTTAGATAGAATTGAAAATTATAACCAATACACGATTCCTATTAGCAAGAAAAATTTAAACTTAGAGAATAAATTCATAGTAGATGTTAAAGAAACGCAAGCTTCTTTAGAAAACGGACAAAAAGTAAATTCTAAATGGTATCTTTTCAGAATTCCAATAGATGATTATGATGTAAATGCAGGGGCGGCTTCAGACAATGTATTGACTGCTGCAAGATTTATGCGTATGATTTTTAAAGGGTTTAACGAGCAAGTGAGTTTCCGTTTTGGTAGTTTTGATATGGTGCGAAGTAACTGGATTAGGTACCAACGAAACTTATACCCTAATAATGTTTCTGTAGAGGGAGGGCAAGTTTTAAATGTAGACAATATAAGTATCGGAACTGTGAACCTCGAAGAAAACGGAACCGCAAGGCCTCCTTATGTGATTCCGCCAGGTATTTCGCGTGAGCAAATCCAGACTACCGCTGGATTGCAAAGCATTAACGAAAGCTCTATGTTGCTTAATATAGCGCGTTTAGCACCGAATGATGCAAGAGCGGTATTCAAGAATACGAATTTAGATTTGCGTAGATTCAAGGAATTGAAAATGTTTACGCACTTGCATACGCCAAATAATAATCCTACAGGCGACTTGAAATTATTTGTCCGTTTAGGAAGTGATTTGGTAGAAAACTATTACGAATACGAATTACCTTTAAAATATACAAACACCAATGCTATTTCGCCAGAAGACATTTGGCCGGCTCAAAACCGAGTAGAGGTGGAAACGGCCCTTTTTGTAGAGGCTAAAAAGAAAGCCTACGAGGCTAACGCATCTGAACGCTATCCGTTTGTTGTGGACGCCGAGGCGGGTAAGTATATCTATGTAAAAGGTAAACCTTCGTTAGGAAACATCAGCACTATTATGATTGGGGTGCGCAACACGGGCAACACCAATGTAGAAGATGCCGTAGTTTGGGTAAACGAGCTCAGACTTTCGGGCGTGAAAAACGAAGGAGGCTATGCTGCAGCGGCCAACTTAAACTTTAATTTAGGGGATTTGGCTCAAGTAAGTGCCACAGGAAGTATGTCTACAGCAGGATTCGGTGCGCTAGATCGTGGCCCAGTAGAAAGACAGCAGGAGGATGTGAAATCTTATGCATTGAATACATCCGTGAATTTAGATAAATTCTTACCTAAAAAATGGGGCGTAAAAATTCCATTTAATTATTCAATTCAAGAGGAATTCATAGACCCAGAATACAATCCGCTGGACAACGATGTGAAATTCAGCGAGGACCCACGCAAAGATGAATTGCAGAAAATCGTGCGTACATATTCTAAAAATGTATCTTATGGATTTTCAAATATCCGAAAAGAACGAACCAATCCACGCAGAAAACAGCGTTTTTATGATGTGGAAAACTTCTCATTGTCGGGTGTGTATAACTCAAATTATTACCGCGACATCTATACGGTGTACAATGTGCAACAGAATTTACGCTTAGGCGCGAATTACAATTACGGATTCAAAGGTAAAAGCTATGAGCCGTTCAGAAAATGGCATATGGTAAGCGATACTGCAAAATCAGCCAAATATCTACAATGGGTAAAAGAATTCAATGTAAATCCATTGCCTACTCGTTTGGCGTTCCGTGCCGATGTTTTGCGTACTTATAATGAGCAGCAATACCGCGACATCAATAGTTATTTAATCCCAGGTTCTAGTCCTTTGAGCTTTAGACCTACTTATGGAAACAATTTCTTGTTCAACTGGCAATACAATGTTGGTTTTGATTTAACGCGTTCGTTCCGAATCGATTATAACGCTTCTACGCGTACTTTGGCCGACAAAGTAGTAGATGCACCAGACCAAAATTTAATATTTAAGGATATTTTCCAAGCAGGACGACCAATCAATTATAATCAGCAATTGCAAGCCAACTGGAAAACGCCAATTCGTTTGTTGCCATACATGGAATGGCTAAATGTTGAGGTGGGCTATACTGCGATTTACGATTGGCAAGCGCGCCTATCAAACTATGCCGAGGTAGACAACGAATACCAAGATGTAGGAAACCTTTCGCAAAACTCTCAAAGTATCAACTGGATGGGGGATTTGGATTTCAATAAACTATACTCTCAGTTTGATTTCATCAAAAAAGTAAACGAGAGAAACACCATGCACCAAGCCGAGCTCGATTCGTTGAGACAACGCTATCAGCAATTAGCCGAAGCTAAAAACGGATTTAAACGATTGAGAAAACAAAAAGCTAAAATCAAAAATAAATTAGGATTTAAGGATTATTTGGTTTTAGGCTTACAAAGTATCAAGCGAGGAAGATTTAATTATAATACCAATAGCGGAATTATTTTGCCAGGGGTGTTAGCCGAGCCAAATTTCTTTGGTTTAGGTAAAAACAATGCGGGTCCGAATGCTTCGTTCTTATTTGGTTCGCAATCTGATGTGCGCCAATTGGCAGTAGAAAATGGCTGGATTACACGCAGCGAATTCTTGACCGAGCCATATACACAAACGCGTGCCGAAGTCTTTACCGCAAACTTGCAAGTGGAGCCTTCGCCGTCGCTTAGAATTGATTTCAATAGCCGAAGAAATTACAATAAAAACATGTTCCAAAGTGGATTTAATACCATTATCCAAGAAAATGGGCGAAATGTATTTGGCTATGAAAGAGCCTACGAAAATGTGCAAGAAAACATCACCAATTCGACCGTAAGTTTAGGTGCAAGCTTTAAATCAAAAGATGAATTATATCAAAATTTAAAAGATTTTGCCCAAGAAGTTTCAATTCGTGAAGGTGCAAAATTAGGCTTAACGGATACCGATGGAGATGGCTACGCACAAGGCTTTGGCCTATCTAGTGCAGATGTGTTGGTGCCAGCGTTCTTAAGCGCATACCAAGGCAAATCATTACCAAATAAAAGTTTTGATTTGCGCCGTGGCATCCCATTGCCAAACTGGAATATTACTTATACAGGGCTTGCTAATGTGCCGTTCATTGCAAAATATTTTGAACAATTTGAATTATCGCACAATTATGTCTCTACTAAAACCATTTCGGGCGTTCAATCTAATCTGAATCGATTTACCGAGCCAGTACAATTCACATCGGGTGGAGGCGTAGCTGTAGATGCTAGCGGAAACCCAACGCAAGGTATCGATGGAAACGGAAATATCTACTCAAACAATGTGTATGGCGCGGTGAGCGTAGTAGAATCTTTCTCTCCGCTCATTGGGGTAGAGGCAAGACTTAGAAACAATATGCAGCTCAGAATGCAGTACAACCGCGACCGTTTGGTGTCTTTGAGCTTAAGCAATTATACTTTGACCGAGGATTACGGAAACGAGATTGTGGTAGGATTTGGCTACATCATCAAAGAAGTTCCATTGAAAATGTACTACATGGGCAAACGCAAAACCATCAAAGGTGATTTGAATTTGCGAGCAGATTTAGCGATGCGCGACAACGAAGTTTCAATCCGTAGAATCTTGACAGACGACTTGCAAATTAGTGGCGGCCAGAAATTATTTTCGTTAAAATTTAATGCGCAATATATGTTTAGTAAAAATTTTAATGTAAGTTTGTTCTACGATCAAATGATTACTAAATACAAAATATCAACTGCGTATCCACTCAGCACATTGCGTGCAGGGATTAACGCAACCTTTACTTTTGGAAATTAACTAAAAATAGATTTATTATGAATGTACCAAGCGAATTAAAGTATTCAAAAGACCACGAATGGGTGAAAATCGAGGGAAATGTAGCTACCGTCGGGATCACCGATTACGCACAAAGTGAATTAGGAGACATCGTGTTTGTAGATGTAGATTCAGAAGGAGATGAGCTCTCAGCTGGAGATATATTCGGATCTATCGAAGCAGTAAAAACAGTTTCAGACCTATTCATGCCAGTAGCTGGAGAGGTAATCGAACTAAACGAAGCACTAGACGATGAGCCAGAATTAGTAAACCAAGATCCTTACGGAAAAGGCTGGATTATTAAAGTGAAAATAACAGACGCAGATACAAGCGAATTGCTAGATGCCGAAGCTTACAAAGAAATCACAGACTAATTTATCTAAAGTTTATAAGGTCGTATTTGCGCTCTACCTTGTGGGATTGTTGTATCTCACGCTTTCTCCGGTAGACGAGATACGACCTTCTTTTTTAGAAGATTATCTCTTCCCAGGGGTAGACAAAGTCGTACACGCAGGACTTTTCACCACATTTTCCATTTTGTTTTATTTAGCCTTTAAAAAAGAAGGATGGTGCAACCTTGGACTCGTTGCTGCGGTGGGTATACTCATCGAGATTTTGCAAGACACTTTGCCTACGGGACGCAGCTTTGAATGGAACGACTGGTGGTTTGATATCTTGGGCGGCGTAGTAGGGCTTGTTTTAATCAAAATCTATCAAAAGCTCCGTGCCAAAAATTAAATTTGGTATAATTTACTGAGCCTTAGAATGTTGATTTTAGACTTTAACATTCGTGATTGTGCAAAATACGCGTTAAAGTTTTTGGTTGAAATTAGAAAAATTTAAATATTCCATATTTTTATTGCTAAATGGTTAAAAATGGGCTGTAAACCCGATTTTTAGTCATTTTTTTGGGTTAATTATTGCGGGTTTTTAAATAATATAAATTTTTGTTTAATTTAAAAACCCTATTAATTATGGAAACCAAGAAAAACAAAGACGCAAACCCGTCAAGACTTAGCCAATTGTTCTTTTTAATTGGGCTAAATGTAGTATTGCTCGCCGTGTGGTTCTCTTTCAATGTGAAGGCACACACGCGCGTAGAAACAAGCCAAACCGATGAGCTGGCAGAAGTCTACAATCCAAATTTAAACGATTTTGTGGTAGAAGTAGAGCCAGAGCAAGAATTGCCAGAGCCAGCGGTGCAAGAAGAATTACCCGAGCCCGAAGCTACCATGCCAGACGAAATCGAAATGGTGGAAAAACTAGAAACACCCCCAGATTTAAAACCCGTAGACGAGCCTACACCACCCAAAATTGATTTGGTAAAAAGCAATGCCCCTGCACAGAAACATGTAGATTTAACCAAGATTAAAGATAAAATCAACAAATCTACCAAAGACGAGGAGCGCGTATTGAAACCCGTGAGCGTGACACGTGTGAGCGAAATGGCAGTGTTCCCAGGTTGCGAGAGCTATCGAGGCGACAAGCGAAAGTTGATTACTTGCTTTAGCGATAAATTGGGCAACGAAATTCTGAAATATTTAAACAATGAATTTCCAGATGTCAATAAAGATGTGGTACAAGTGCGTTTAGAATTCCACATCGATCAAAACGGGCACATCACCCATATCGACCCTAAATATGGCGACGAAGCCTTTAAACCGGAAGCCAAAAGAGCATTGGAGCGCGTAGCCGAATATCTTCGTCGCAAAAACAAAATCATCGAGCCCGCCAAGATGAACAACGGAGAAAAAGTAGAATTGATTTTTACGCAAGATGTAAAGCTTAAAAAAAGCTAATTTGACCTATTTGTACAAAGTTTAAAATTTAGAATTCAAAGCCACCAGAAATGATATAAGTTTGGTGGCTTTTATAATTAAAATGAAATTTCTACATTTACTTATACAATTTAAAATTTAATAAAAAACCGCATATGAAATTAAAAATTACATTTTTGAGCATTTTTTTAATGGGATTTATGGCGGGCGTGCAAGCACAAGAAACCACTCACAAAACAAAAAATGGAGAAGTAAAGGAAAATGTGCCGATTCCGCCCGAAAAGAAAATCGTAGAATTCCCCGTATATCCTGGTTGTGAAAACCTTACAGATAATACCAAGATGCTTTTCAAATGTTTTGGTATCAAGTTTGGCGATGATGCGCTACAATTTTTGGATACCACTTTCCCCAAAAATGCCGACCCAAGCAAGGATATCTTACGCGTACGAGTTTTGTTTAAAGTTCTGAAAGACGGAACCATAGGCGAGATTAAGCCTAAATTAGGCGACGAGATTATCTACGATCAAGTAGTGCAATCGATTGAGAAGTTGGCCAATCACCTGAAGGAAAATGGAAAATATATACGCCCAGCCGTTAATGCTTTGGGAGAAAAGATAGATTGCCAGTTTACGCAAGATTTTAGTTTAAGTAGACCAAAAGATCAAAAGAAGCCAAAGGAAGCATCGGAGGCTAAATGAAATCTTCCGCTTTAAAAAGATAAAATGAACGCTAAAATTAGATTTTTAAGCATTTTTTTGTTCGGATTTTTGTCATTACACGCGCAAAAATCTACCCCAGTAGAACGATTGGTTGAGTACCCCATATACCCTGGATGCGAGAATTATGCAGGCAATAGAAAAATGCTCGTTCAATGTTTTGGAGAAAAGTTTAACAATGATTTGATGAAGTCCACAGATCTTAAATTTCCAAAAGACAAAGTAGGTAAAGATGTGGATGCTCTATATGCGAGGGTAAATTTTTGGGTTAAAAGGACAGGCGTGATAGGAAATGTAGAGGCTAAATACGGCGACACCATTATTTTTGACCAAGTGGTGCGAGCTGTTTTAAAAGTGTCCAACGATTTACAGAAAAACGGAAAATATATTCGTCCAGGCAAGACTCAATCGGGGAGAGCTGCAGACTTTAGATTTACGCAAGATTTTAAAATTATAAGACCAAAAGATGAAAGCCGTGAGAAGAAAAACAAACCAACTTGTGAATATCGTGTTTCGGATCCCGTAACCTATAATAGAACGAAAAAAATAGCCAATTTCAAATCTTGCCCAGAAACCAACGACCGTGTGGCGGATTACATTTGCTTACAGAAAACTTTTAAATTAGCCTTGCTGCCTTTTGAGAAAATTCCGAGCGACATAGGGAAAGGACAAAGCGTGAAGACAGCGTTCACTATAAATATCGATGCGCAAGGAAAATTTAAGATTTATTCCCATTCTCCAATACAAGGTAGAGCAGAAATTGCTACACAGCAAGTGCAAAAAGCCATCGATTCGCTCAATGCAATACCAAATAATGTGCGTGCTGCGATTATAAGCAATGGTTCAAAACATGAAATGATTTTTAATACTCATTTTTTTGCGGTAAAGCCACTAAATAATTTTGCGATATGCGAAACTCCCTTGCCTAAAGAAGAACAGAAAGCTAAAACACTAAATCGCGTAGCCTATATGGCAATTATGGGAGGATGCCAAAAAAATGTTTTAAATAAAAAATTAGCTGTAGAATGTTTTTCCGATGAAATGGATAAAGCGATTGCCCCCTTCAAAAAATTTAAGTTTGCGAATAATAATGTTCCGAGTGTAAAAGCAAGAGTATCTTTTGTGATAAATAAAAAAGGCGAAATTACCGATGTGAAAGCCAAATTTGGTAATAAAGAATTTAAAACTCAAGCAGAGGAAATAATAAAAAAAGGAGCGAAAGCATTGAAAGATAAAGGCGTGAAAATCTACCCAGCGAGCCAAATCGACCTAAAACCTGTGGATTTATATTTTATTCATGATGTTGCGGTAGAGAATGAGAATTATGAAGAAAAAAAATAAAAATAATTAATCAAAAGAAAATCAATAAATTACGAATAGATGGCTAAAAGTATAAATGTCAAAAAAAAGATTATTTTTTGTGTTTTAAAAAAATATTTATAACTTAGTCATCACAAAAAGTTAAAGAAATGGAAGTAAAAAAGTCACAAACCGCAAATGTTCAGAAATCGAGCATGTTGTACTTCCTTATCGGGTTAAACGTTGTTTTAGCAGCTATCTTGTTGATGTTCAACTATAAGCAGTATGACGCGCCCCCGGTAGTAGAGGAAGAAATTGCCGAGGTAGAAGCACCAACGGAGGCAGTTTTAGTTGAAATTCCAGAGCCTAAAACGCCACCACCACCGCCACCCAAAGCAGATGAGCCACCACCACCGCCACCGCCGGTAGTGCCGCAAGAAATTGAACAAAGTCCTAAGCCGGTGCCACCACCGCCAATTCAGGATCAAAATACACCAACACCACCAAAAATCAATTTGACTCCGTCTAACTCAACTGGGGAAGTTAAAAAAGTAGACTTGTCTGCTTTGAAACAAAAGACCCAAGAAGCTCCAAAAGAAGAGCGTGTGGCAGAGGCTGTAACGGTGATCCGTGTAGACCAAATGGCTGTATACCCTGGCTGTGAAAAATACAAAGGCAAAAAGCGTGAGCTGATTAAATGTTTTGGTGAAAAATTAGGAGATGATATTTTGAAATACCTTAATACAGAATTTCCAGATGTGAACAAAGAAACTGTAGGGGTTCGTTTAGAGTTCCATGTAGATGAGAACGGGTATATCACCAATATCAACCCTAAATTTGGAGATGATATCTTTAAGCCAGAGGCTAAGAGAGCTCTCGAAAAAACAGCTGATTACTTAAGAAGAAAAGGCCAAATAATCGAGCCAGCTAGAATGTCTAATGGTGATAAGGTGAAATTGATCTTTACTCAAGATGTTAAGTTGAAAAACCCGAATTATTAATTCAATTAAATTTGTGAAAAATGCTCAGTTTGAAAGATTGAGCATTTTTTTATGTTTATATGTGGTTAGGTAAATGAAAAATGTCTATTTTTGTGCCATATGAAGAAACTTTTACTTGTGTTTTTGGCTTTAAGTTCTATGGCTAGTTTTGCTGGGGCTTTCAATTGTAACAAGATATCTAAGAATAATGGCTTAATTACAGATGTCCTTATTGATGGTGGTCGAATAAATATTTATCCTAATCCAGCTAAAGATTCTATTTATGTTAGGCTTATGGAGAATGAAAATGTAGGTGTAAAAGAAATTTTCATTTATAATTTACTTGGAAATGAAGTGCTTAAAAAACAAGCTAATCCCATGAGTAAAGAAGTAATTGAAATCAATATCAGTAATTTGAAAAAAGGTAAATATTTGGTGAAAGTCTTTTTTGCAGACAATAGCTCGGAGGTTAAGCCTCTCATAAAACAGTAAATTATAGTTATCTTAATTATATCAAAATCACGCTTGTTCCAAGCGTGATTTTTTTATGCTTTATAATCCCGAAAAAAATTGAATTGAAAGTAAGGCAAGGAGAAAAAAACTTAGTATTTTTACGCCTGTATAAAATTTAATGATGACTAAAACAGAACGCAATTTTATCCCAACCAATACCAATTTTGATTTACAACAAAGTGGCGTAGTCTGCGCCGAGAGCCCATCTAACATTGCCCTTGTGAAATATTGGGGGAAAATGGGCAATCAAATCCCGAAAAATCCATCGATTAGTTATACTTTGCAAGCCTGCAAAACCCAAACAGAATTAAGTTTTAGCCCTAAAAAATCAGAAAATGCTCAAATTCAGGTTTTTTTAGATGAGGTAGAACAGCCTAATTTTGCTCCCAAAATCGAAAAATTTATTCAGCGTATTACGGATTATTGTCCTTGGATCACGGCTTTTGATTTTGTGGTGAAAACTCATAACACTTTTCCGCATAGTAGTGGTATTGCATCTTCGGCTTCGGGAATGAGTGCCTTGGCTAAATGTTTTATTCAAATTGAGCAAAAATTAAATCCAAGTTTAGAAATTCCCCAAGAAAAAGTTTCTTTTTTAGCCCGTTTGGGTTCGGGGAGTGCTTGCCGCTCGGTGTATCCAGGTTTGGTGCTTTGGGGCGAATCTGAGTTTTATTCCGAGAGTTCGGATTTGTATGCAGTGCCGTTGAACGAAAATGAAATTCACCCGATTTTTAGAACTTTCAAAGATTGTATTTTGCTTATTCACGAAGGGCAAAAAAGTGTTTCGAGCACCGTGGGACATGGCTTGATGAACAATCACCCGTATGGTGAAACAAGATTTAGTGAAGCCAAGAAAAACATTGGGAAGCTTAAAGCAATTTTACAATCAGGTGATGTTGAGCAATTTGGTGATTTGGTGGAACATGAAGCCATGAGCCTGCATGCACTAATGATGATGTCTAGCCCTGCGTATATTTTGATGCAAACGGGTACACTGGCTTGTCTTCAAAAAATCTGGAATTACCGAAAAGAAACGGGCAAAAATCTATTTTTCACACTTGATGCGGGAGCCAATGTACACTTGCTCTATCCCGAAAAGGAGGCAGAAGAAATCGAGGCATTCATTCGTAAAGAATTATTGCCACACACCGCAAGCGGGAATGCCATTTTTGATAGTTTAGTTTTTTAAAATCCACCGAGTATGAAAACCTTTTTACAGCAAGTTGTCGAAGATTTAATGGTGCAAAATCTCAAATTTTCCAGAACGGTTTTGGTTGTTCCAGGGAATCGTCCCAAGGCTTTTTTACGAAAAACTTTTGTAGAAAGTGGATTTTCAGGGATTTTGCCAGAAATTCTTTCCGTGGAGGAGTTGCTCAAGCAGATTTCGGGCTTGCAGTTGGTTTCGGGGTTAGAATTGCTTTTCACCACATTTTCAGCCTATCAGCGTCAGCCAGAGGCTAAATCCATTGAAGAATTTTTAAAATGGGCACCCACGCTTTTAAAAGATTTTGATGACATTGATGCCTCGTTGGCAGATCCCAAAGAGGTATTTGATTTTATGGTATCCGATGAGCGTATCAAAGCTTGGGGAGAAGAATTGGAAATTGGTAGCCGAGAGGTAATCGACCAAAATTTAGGATTTTGGGTCATGGCGAAAGTTTTGTATCATGACTTAAAAGAGGAATTATTGCAAAACGGAGTGGCATATCGTGGCTTTTTGGCTTCAGTCGCTGCCGAAAAAAATAAAAATTTTATAGCTAAAGATCGTCGAAATTTCTATTTCATAGGCTTTAATGCCTTTACCAAAGCAGAACGCCACATTGTGGAAACACTCGTGGAACAAAAACGGGCTTATTGCTATTGGGATACCGATGCATATTATATGCAAGACCCGAAGCAAGAAGCAGGGAACTTTTTGCGTGACTATAAAGCTTCGAGTAGTTTTAATCCCTTTAACTGGGAAAATGATTATTTCAAAAAAGATAAAAAAATTGAAATTATTGGGGGGGCTAAGCAAATCGGTATTGCCAAATTTGTAGGCGAAAAACTTAAAAACTTAACGCCAGAAGAACGGCAGGAAACGGCAATTGTTCTTGCCGATGAACAGTTGTTGCCAGCAGTGCTGAATTCCTTGCCCGAGGAAGTGAAGAAAATCAACATTACTATGGGATTGCCACTGCAATCGGTGCCGTTGAGTTCATTTTTTCAAGCCTTATTGGAGGCGTATGCCAACCAAGAAAAATTTAATTCGTTCGGGAAATTTTACTATAAAGATGTTTTGAGAATCATTGAAAATCCGAATTTTCAAGCCTATTTTTTAGACAGTGCTAAAAACATTAAAAAAGACATTTTAGAAAACAATAAAATATTTATTTCCAGAGAGGAGCTTTTAGCTCAAACCGAAAAGCTCTTTGTGCCATTGTTTGAAGGTTTTACGCAACCTTTGGATTTTGCTAAGGGCATGGTCGATTGGATTGAATTTTTCTGTGCAAGTGTTAAGCTAAGCGATATTGAACAAGAATATTTCTTTAGATTTAAAAATATATTTCAGCAATTAGTACAATTGTTTGAAAAATATGGAATTATCACGAATTTTAAGATTTTCAAGCAATTGTATCAGCAGATTTTGCGCACCGAGACGCTTTCATTTTTGGGGGAGCCGTTGGTGGGCTTGCAGTTGCTCGGCGTGTTGGAAACGCGTTTGCTTGATTTTAAACATATCATTTTTACATCGGCGAACGAAGGTGTTTTTCCTTTGGGGCGACAAGAAAATACAGCTATTCCGTTTGAGCATAGACGGCGATTTGGGCTTAATACATTTTTGGAAAACGATGCCATTTATGCGTACCACTTTTATCGTTTGATTCAGCGATGCGAGTCGGCTACTTTTTTATACAACACCGATTCAGATGGAATGGGCAAGGGCGAAATGAGCCGTTTTCTGCTTCAATTAGAATTGGAATCTCCGCATACAATTCAGCAAAAATTGGCGCGCGTAGAAAATGCACCCGAAAAAGCAGAGCCTTTGGTGGTGGAGAAAACACCCGCGGTGATGCAAGCACTCGATCAGTGGAAAAACAAAATCAGTCCGTCGTCGCTCGGAGCGTATTTATACGATAATTTAGGTTTTTATGAGCGTTATGTTTTAAAAATAAAAGAAGAACGCGAAGTAGAAGAAACCGCGAATTTTCAAACTTTGGGAACCGCTGTGCACGATACGCTCGAGGCATTGTATACGCCATATCTAGGCAAGGCACTCACGCAAGAGAATTTTAAAACAATGCGTGAGAAATTGGAGCGTACGCTCAAACAGAAATTCAATGAAATCTTGCTTAAAGACCAGCAATTGCAAGGAAAAAACATCATTATTTACAATGTAGCGAAAGAAATGGTGGAGAATGTTTTGCGCAAAGATGAACTCACGGCTAAAAATAATCGTTTAATCATCATGGAGCTGGAAAGAGACTTTTCTGCGCCTATGACGCTGAGCAGCGGACGAGAAATCAACTTTGGTGGGAAAATCGACCGAGTGGAATCGCTTAATGGAATGATTCGCGTGATTGATTACAAAACAGGTGGTTTGCAAGACAAAGAGCTGAAATTCTCGGAAAACTCATGGGCGAATTTTGCCAAAACCAAAGAAAGCAATAAGGCAATTCAGCTTTTGATTTATTGCTATATGTATTTAAACGAGCATCCGAATCAGAAGGTGGCGGCAGGAATTTATCCGCTTAGATTTTTTACCAAACAAATTAAACTGCTCGACATTATGGGTGAGGTGGAATTTAATTTAGAAAATATAAAAGAAGGTCTTTTGGCGATTGAAAATTTAATTGAAGAAATTTTTGATGAGACGAAAGTCTTTGGAGAAGTAATTGAAGAAGATACAGAGGACGAATGAAAAAGATAATTTTTGTTGCATTTGCATTGTGTGCAATTGTGAGTTTTGGACAAGAAAAAATTAAAAGAGCCAAAGATAATTTAAAAGACGAACCCCTTGAGAATACAGAATATATACCTATGCAAGTGAATTCTGTATCGAGTACGCGCAGCAAGAGCTATGACGATGATGATGAAATGGGGATTGGTACTATGCTCGCTATTGGCTTGGCGTGGTTTCCGCTTGTGGAAAGTCCGCTCACCATAGACAAAGAAATGCGAAATGCGGAATTGCAGCCCTATCCTTATTTTCAAAAAAGCAAAGGCGACTACAGCTACACACAAGATCGTGATTTTATTTTGCGTACGCATGTTTCAGACTATTTTTTGAAATCAACTTATGTGAAAGCCAATCAATTGCAAGTGAATTTGCGTATTGGCGATCGCTTTGGTTTTTCGCCCTCGCACACGCATTATTGGGGCAAGGAAAATGGCAAGGCCGAAAGGCTGGATTTGTTCTATGCTACGATAGATTACTACCGTATTCGTACGCAGATTTTCACCTTAAATTGGGGTGTGGGAGTAGCGTATTTGGGCAACGAAGTGAAAAAGGGAGGCTTAGCGTTGAACTTTGGTGCAGGATTTTACATGAAGCCTATCAGCGTGAAAATTAATTATAAAGCCGCTTTTTTGGGTGGAGATTTAAACGATAATGCCGATCAATTTGAAATTAACCCTATTTTTCATTTCAAGCAGTACGAAGTGGGCGCCAAATACTTTCATCACAACATTGGAGGTATTAAATTCAATGGTATGGGCTTTGGGGCAGGAATTTATTTTTAATCTTTAAGGCTGTGTCACTCTGAACTTGCTTCAGGTGCTTAATGGTGTGAGAGATTTTAAATCGAGTTCGGAATGGCAATTGAATAAACTTTTTCAAGTTATTTTAAGCAAATAAAACCATATATAATCCCATAAAAAACATCATTTTATCGTTTTTTTATGTAGTTTTGCCATTATGTTGAAGCGTATAATTTCTTTACTCTGTATAATATTGGTTTTGGGCTCGTGTTCTACACGCAAAGATTCTTTTAAAAATAGAACTTATCACAAAACCACCGCTTGGTTCAATACTTTGTTCAATGGGCAACAAGCCATCAACGAGCGATTGAAAGAAGCGAAATCCAATCATCAAGACAATTATTTTGAGGTACTGAAAGTTTCTCCGTATGGAGATTTTACCACCAACGATGATGCAGAGGTTGTGAATTACGCACCAGCAAGAGGCATCGGGATGATGGGGCGTGCGCAATCAGGCAATTTACTCAACAAAGACAATAGCACGCGCACGGGCTATGCCAAAGCCGAAGAAAAAGCGCTTAAAGCCATAGACAATCATTCTATGGTAATCAAAGGAAAAGAACGAAACAAAGAAATTGCACGCGCGTATTTAATGCTTGGGCAAGCACGCTATTATCAAGGTAAAACTTTCCCTGCGTTGGAGGCTTTTGAGCAGGTCAAACGCATGGGCTTTGAAAAATTTATACCTTGGGCGGAGTGTTATTCAGCTTTAGCTCAAATTCAAGGAGGAAATAATTACGCAGCCGCTGAGATTTTAGACAAAATGTACAGCGACAAGAATTTGAAGAAGCCACTTAAAGCTCTTGTAGCGCAGCAATATGTAGAATTGTTTTATCAAGCTAAAAACTACGAAAGTGCCATAAATGCACTGAGTGAAGCCATCAAAAACACCAAAAACAAAAAACAAAAAGCGAGATTATATTTCGTGCAAGGACAAATCTTAAGCGAAATCAAAGATTATAAATTGGCGAATGAGAAATTTACCAAAGTTTATAAATTAAAACCAGGTTTTGAAATGGAGGCGAGAGCGATTGTGGCCAAAGCCTTGAATTTTCAACCAAAAGAAAATAATGCCAATGATTTTGTGGCGGCGCTTAATAAGTACACCAAAGTAGGAAACTACGAAAAATATAAAAATGAATTTTTATATGCCATGGGAAATATCGAGGAGAAAATCGATTCTACCCGATTGGCAGAAAAATATTATCTATCGGCATTAAAGGCTCCCATGTCATCGCCACAATATCGTGCAGAAACTTTTGCCGCGCTAGGTAATATTTATATGAAAAAGGCCGAATATGTTTATGCCAATGCATATTACGATAGTGCTGTGGCTGTGATTCCGCAATCTAAAAGAAAAGAGGAATTGGCTGAATTGAGTCAAAATCTAAACGAAGTGATGAAAATGCACTATCTCGTCGTGAAAAACGATAGTATTCTCAATATTTCATCGCTCAATCCTGCAGAGCAAAAAGAATTTTTTGAACATTATATTGCCGAGCTCAAAAAGAACGACGAGATTCAGCGTGAGCAAGATGAAAAAATAGCCACAGAATTCAAAACCCAACGGAAAATCAAATCCTTTGATTCAAGTTTTGAAAAAGGAAATAATAAATTTTATTTCTACAGCGAATCGGTCAAATCCAATGGCGAAAACGAATTCAAACGCCTTTGGGGAAATATTACATTGCGAGATAATTGGCGAAATTCTGCAACAGGAGGAGATGCCCTTGCCGAGAAAAAAGCAGAACTCACAGGACAAACCGATACCAAGAATCCGCGCCGTTACGAAGTGGAATATTATTTAGAGCAAATTCCAAATGCAGCTCAATTAAATACATTAAAATTGGAGCGCGACACCACGCAGCTTAAATTGGGAATTGCCTATGCCGATTTGTTGAAAAACCCAAAATGGGCGAGCGAAACTTTAGAATTGCTCTTGGCAAGTCCGCCTAAAAAAGATTCGGTGAAATCCGAAGCATATTTTCAATTATACCGAATCAATCGTAAAGACAATGTGCCGCTCAGCGATAAATACAAAAATTTGATTTTGAGCCAATATCCAAATTCGTTGTATGCGCAGTACATCAATAATCCTGCGATGGATCTAGATCAAGCCAATAGCGACGATGCACTTACTGCTTATAAAAAAGCCTATGATTTGTTTGAGGAAAAAGATTACAAACAGACCATCGAAGCTTGCGAAAAAGGCATAGCGGATTTTGCAACAGAGCCTTTGGCAGCTAAATTTTCTTTACTAAAAGCCTTTGCACATTATCGTTTGGAGGATAAAGAAGCCTATCTTGCTGAGCTAAATCAAATTGCAACTCGCTACAAGGATAGTCCAGAAGCAGAGCGTGCGAGAACTTTACTTGCATTGGTCAATCCAGATAAAAAAGAACAGCCAAAAGAGCAAACACCCAAAGCCCAGCCTAGCCAACAGAAGCAAGAGGAAGAACAAAAAACGGAGCAAAAAGAAGAACGACAAATGCGACAAGGAATCAGTATTTTTGGCTAAAAAAACCGATTTTTAGGCATTTTTTATCATTGTTAAATGCCGAAAAACATAATTGGGTGAAATTATTGAATTCTTAACTCAAAATTTAATTTCAAATAATCGGAAAAAAAGCCTTATTTTTAGATATTTGCAACACAAAAATAGTCCGTGGAAAAACCAAGAAAGAAATTTAGACCCAAACTTACCGATCACTATAGTTTTCAAATTAGAGATTTGGACACCAAAGAAACCATGCTTTCGTACAAATTAAATGTATTGAATGTCTTGCTTTTGGTGGCGTTTTTCACACTATTTATCATTGGTGCCACCTTTGTGGTGATGCGCTATACGCCGCTCAAAAGCTACATCGTGCCCGAACAAAATACCCCCGAAACGGTTTACAAAAAACAATTGCTTGAGCTCAACGAAAAGCTTATCGCTATAGAGGATTCCTTGCAACATCATCAGCGTTACATCGCATCTGTGCAAGCAGTCGTTGGCGGGAAAATCAAAGCCGAGCATGTGGATAGTTTAATGGCAAAACAAGAAAAAATTGCCTTAAATTCGGATTATTTAAAGCCCACGGAGCAAGATTCGCTATTCCGTTTGCAGATTGCACAAGAAGAAATGGACGCTCTAACCAAGGCTAAAAAACAAAGCAATGTGCCGCTGTATTTTGTGCCAGTGAAAGGAGTCTTGACCAGCAAATATGATTTAACCGAGAAACATCTAGCCGTAGACATTGCCGCCAAAATGGGCGAAAGCATTAAAGCCATAGAAGCAGGAGATGTTGTGCTATCTGAATGGATTCCAGAAACGGGATACACCGTGATTATTCGTCACCCAAACGATGTGATTTCGATTTATAAACATGCCTCCAAAGTGTTTAAGAAAACAGGCGATGTGGTAGAAAAAGGCGAAGTAATTGCTGAGGTAGGAAACTCGGGCGAGCAAACCACGGGGCCACACCTGCATTTTGAGCTTTGGGTGCGAGGAAAAGCCGTAGACCCCGAAGAATACATAAATTTTAACTAAAAATCGACACCCTAATGTTGAAGTCTTTTATCGCAAAACTTTTAGCTAAATTCATTACTAAAAAAGAAGATAAGTGGCAGGCTAATGCCGTGAAAGCCCAGCAAAAGCTTTTTTTAGCCATGGTGAAAAAAGCTCAAAATACCGAATTTGGGAAAGCGCATCACTTTAGTGAAATTAAAAATATAAAAGATTTTCAAGCGCGTGTGCCTTTGCAAGATTTCGAAACGCTTAAAAGCTATATCGACCAAATCGTTGATGGAAAAGAAAATGTGCTCTGGCCAGGAAAGCTGCTTTATTTTGCCAAAACTTCGGGCACCACTTCGGGCACCAAATACATTCCGATTTCCAAAGAATCGATGCCGTATCATATCGAGGCGGCAAGAAATGCCTTGCTCTATTACATCAAAAATAGCCAAAATGCGAATTTCGTGAATGGAAAAATGATTTTCTTGCAAGGAAGCCCCGAGCTGGAAGAAAAAAACGGCATAAAAGTCGGTAGGCTTTCAGGAATTTCGGCGCATTTTGTCCCGAATTATTTACAAAAAAATAGAATGCCATCTTGGGAAACCAATTGCATCGAAGATTGGGAAACGAAAGTAGATAAAATCGTGGAAGAAACCATGCACGAGAATATGACGCTCATCAGCGGGATTCCGCCATGGCTGATTATGTATTTTGAACGATTGCAAGAAAAAACGGGTAAAAAAATTAAACAATTATTTCCAAATCTGCAATTAATCGTGACGGGTGGTGTGAATTATGAACCCTACCGACAAAAGATGAACGAGCTTTTGGGCGGAGCGGTGGATGTGATTCAAACTTATCCTGCATCGGAAGGTTTTATAGCTTACCAAAATCAATTAAATTCAGAAGAATTGTTGTTGCTTTTAGACAAAGATATTTTCTACGAATTTGTGCCTGTAGATGAGATTGGAAACGAAAATCCGACTCGTTTGACAATTGGCGAAGTAGAGCTTAATAAAAATTATGCCTTGATTATGAGTACCATGGCGGGGCTTTGGGCTTATAGCATAGGCGATACCGTGAAATTTGTGTCCAAAAATCCGTACAAAATTGTGGTTTCGGGAAGAATTAAACATTATACTTCGGCGTTTGGTGAGCATGTGATAGGGCAAGAAGTAGAAAAAGCGTTAGAAAATACATTGAAAGAATTTCCAGCCTTGGTGACGGAGTTTCATGTGGCACCAGAAGTTTCGCCAGAGCAGGGCTTGCCATACCACGAATGGCTCATTGAATTTGAGCAAAAACCTGAAAATATGGAACAATTTGCCGAGAAATTAAACCAAGAAATGTGTGCGCAAAATGTGTATTACGAAGATTTAATTCAAGGCAAAATCTTGCGACCTTTGTTTTTAACCACTATCCAAAAATCGGGATTTAACGAATATATGAAAACCCAAGGAAAACTGGGCGGACAAAACAAAGTGCCGCGCCTTGCCAACGACCGAAAACTCGCCGAATCTCTAAAACAATGGGCTGAATAATGGATACTTTGTACGATTTTTTTCTCTCTCCGTATGCCGAAGCTACTTGGCAAGACATTTTATTGGAAGTTACAGCCGTAATTTTTGGGCTTTTGAGTGTGCTTTTTGCACGAAAAGGCAACATTTGGGTCTATCCTACAGGAATTATCAGCACCATGATTTATGTGTACATCTGCTACACAGTAGGTTATTACGGAGATTTAATTATCAATATTTATTACACCATGATGAGTGTTTATGGCTGGATTCTCTGGGCTAATATGAGCGAAGACTCGCCGCTGAAAATCACTTGGTGTAAAGCCAAAGATTGGGTAATTGCACTTACAATCACGATACTTTCGATGGTGTTTGTAGTGGGCGTGTACATTTATTTCGAAAAATTTGAATCTTGGTTAAATTATGTCGATGTCCTTACGACGGGCTTAGCATTTGGCTCTATGTGGCTGATGGCCAAAAAGAAAGTCGAAAACTGGCTGGGCTGGTTGCTTACCGATGTGATTTCTGTTCCGTTGTATTTTGCCAAAGGTTTAGGATTTACGGGCATTCAATTCACAATTTTTCTTATCTTAGCTTGGCAAGGATATAAAATCTGGAAGAAAGAAGCCAATGAAGGAAGAGAAACGAGAAAGACTATTTGAAACAAAACCACTGAACGAATGGGCAGAAGACGATCGCCCGAGAGAAAAATTAATGCTAAAAGGTAAAGAAGCCTTGTCTGATGCCGAGCTTTTGGCAATCATTATGGGTAGCGGAAGCCGCAACGAAACTGCGGTGGATTTAGCCAAGCGAATATTGCAAGATCATCAACATAATTGGAACGAGCTCGCCAAGCGTTCGGTTTCTGAACTTAAAAAATACAAAGGCGTAGGTGAAGCGAAAGGAATTGGTATTGTCTCTGCGCTTGAAATTGGTCGGAGGCGAGCCAAACAAACACCCGTACGCCGTCCACAAATCAAATCCAGTCAATCGGCTTATGAATATTTGAGGCACGAGATGGAGGATTTGCATGTGGAAGAGTTTTGGGCATTGTTTTTAAATCAATCCAACCGCGTGATTGCTGCACAGAAAATCAGTGAAGGGGGAATCGCGGGTGCTATGGTCGATGTTCGGGTATTATTCAAAAAAGCCATTGAAATGTATGCTACCGCCATTATTGTGGCGCATAACCACCCAAGCGGAGCGCTTAATCCGAGCACAGAAGATTTGCAAATAACTGCTAAAATCAAAGAAGCAGGAAATGTGCTGAATATTCCGATGCTTGATCATTTAATCATAGCTCAATCAGGGTATTATAGTTTTGCAGATGAGGGGCGGATTTAATGTGAAAAAAATATATTAAAAATCGTTTTTTTGAGATTTCGAAACGAGTTCAGAATGACAAAATGGAATTTAATATGTTTTGTCACCCTGAATCAAGTTTAGGGGCTTGTTTTAATTAAGAAAACATGCCAAATTCATTTTTTAATTAAAAAATAAAAATCCATTAAGTAAAAAACAATCTTTACCCCGCTCAAAAAGAAACATTTATCTAAAAAATACTTTAATAATCAAGAATTAAATGTATCTTTGCAGTCGTTTAAGCGAATGGGAGTAAACGCATCATAAATTTAAAAGTTAAACACTTATCATTAAGGTATTTCGCTCTAAGCTCCCGATACATTTAATGATAATACAAATTTTTTTACTATGTCTGAAGAGACTAAAAACAAATTACAGGTGGAACAAAACTTGTTAAACGCCAACATTTCACCAGAAGATTTCGATTGGGAAGCCTTTGAAAGCGGCTTGAACGAAGAAGATCGCAAAGAAAAAGCCGAATTAGAGGAAATGTACGAAAACACCCTTGAAGAACTAGACGAAAATGTTGTGTTCAAAGGGAAAGTAGTTCGCATTACCGACAAAGAAGCAATCGTAGACATCGATTTTAAATCTGAAGGTGTTATTTCTTTGAACGAATTCCGTTACAACCCAGATCTTAAAGTAGGCGATGAGGTAGAGGTAATGGTAGACCAAAGAGAAGACAAAAACGGGCAATTGCAACTTTCTCACAGAAAAGCAAGAACCCTTAACGCTTGGGCTCGTGTAAACGAAGCAAACGAGACTGGCGAAATCGTAACGGGTAACATCAAAGCAAGAACCAAAGGTGGTATGATTGTAGATGTTTTCGGTTTAGAAGCATTCTTGCCAGGATCTCAAATCGATGTGAAGCCAATCCGTGACTACGAGCAATTTGTAGGAAAATCAATGGAATTTAAAGTAGTGAAAATTAACCCAGAATTTAAAAATGTGGTAGTTTCTCACAAAGCATTGATTGAGGCAGACATCGAAGAACAGAAAAAAGAAATCATTGGTCAATTAGAAAAAGGTCAAGTATTAGAAGGTGTGGTTAAAAACATCACTTCTTACGGTGTATTCGTAGACTTAGGAGGGGTTGATGGATTAATTCACATTACAGATCTTTCTTGGAGCCGCATCAACCACCCGAACGAAGTGGTAGAGGTAGACGACCAAATCAATGTTGTAATCTTAGATTTCGACGAAGATAAAACAAGAATCCAATTAGGTGTTAAACAATTAGAGCCGCACCCATGGGAAGCCTTAGACCAAAATGTACAAGTTGGCGACAAAATCAAAGGTAAAGTAGTTGTATTAGCAGACTATGGCGCATTTGTAGAAGTGGCGCCTGGCATCGAAGGCCTTATCCATGTATCAGAAATGTCTTGGAGCACACACTTGCGCTCAGCACAAGACTTCGTACAAGTGGGCGACGATGTGGAAGCTGTGGTATTAAGCATCGACCGCGAAGACAGAAAAATGTCCCTCGGTATGAAGCAGCTTACCCCAGACCCATGGACAGACATCACTGCCAAGTACCCAGTAGGCTCTAAACATGTAGGTACCGTGCGTAACTTCACCAACTTCGGCGTATTCGTAGAGCTAGAAGAAGGCGTAGACGGATTAATCTACATTTCAGACCTCTCTTGGACAGAGAAAATCAAGCACCCATCTGAATTCTGCAGCGTAGGCGATAAGCTAGATGTAGTAGTGCTTGAATTAGATGTGGAAGCTCGTAGATTAAGCCTAGGGCATAAGCAATTAGAAGAAAACCCTTGGGA
Source organism: Ornithobacterium rhinotracheale (assembly GCF_022832975.1). Classification (NCBI taxonomy): domain Bacteria; kingdom Pseudomonadati; phylum Bacteroidota; class Flavobacteriia; order Flavobacteriales; family Weeksellaceae; genus Ornithobacterium; species Ornithobacterium rhinotracheale. The sequence continues at coordinate 420,061 of NZ_CP094846.1, forward strand.
CGAATATGAAACCAAATATGCCGTAGGTACAGAGCATACAGGTGTAGCATATAGCGTATTTGATAAAGGCGCCAAAGTAGAATTTGAGGACAAAGATATCGAAGCCTTTGCCCCTGCAAGAACACTTGAAAAAGAAGACGGAACTCGCGTAGCGCAAGGCGAAACTATTAATTTTAAAGTAATTGAATTTAATAAAGAATTTAGAAGAATTGTAGTTTCACACTCCGCTACTTACAGAGACGAGGAAATGAAACAAGTGAAAAAACAATTAGAAAACCAAAATACGCAGGAAAGAGCCACTCTTGGTGACATAGATGAGCTTGCTGCATTGAAAGAAAGAATGGAAGGAGGGAAATAAACCTCATTCTTTTGGTTTTTAATTATACGAGAACCAGCCATTTAGGCTGGTTCTTGTTTTTTTAACACTATTCTGGATAAAAAGGTCGGAAAAAAGTTTTGTAGTTGAAAATAAAATTTAATAAATAATTGTTTTCATGGTGGTTAATGAAAAATGGGAGCTAGCAAAAGCTACTCCCATTTTTGTTTTACAGCGATTTTAATTTTCCTCTAAAATCGGCAAGGCTATGGTAGCCCTTGGCCTGCATAATGCTTTGCAGCTCTTGCAGCAGTCGGGCAAAAACGGGAGTATCCTCCTTCATCAGTTGGGTTCCCACTTGAACCATGGCAGCACCGCACAAAATATGCTCAAAAACATCTTTTCCCGATTCCACGCCACCGCAGCCAATTACGGCAATTTCAGGTTTTAGCAATTGGTAAAACTTGCGCACATTGGCAAGTGCCGTAGGTTTCACATAAGCCCCCCCCAATCCACCGAAGCCTTCTTTTGGTTTTATCACCACGCTTTCGCTATCGGTGTCAATGAATAGCCCGTTCCCAATGCTATTGATGCAGGTTACAAACGCCAGCGGAAATTGGTTTAAAATCGCAGCCATTTGTTCAAAATGCACCATATCGAAATAGGGCGGAAGTTTCACACCAAGCGGTTTAGTATAGAAGGCAAAAACCTTTTCGAGCACCTCCTGCGTGCGCTCAAAATCGTAGCCCGTTTGTGGCTTGCCAGGGATATTGGGGCAGGAGAGGTTCAGCTCCACAATAAAGTCGCCCGCGCTCTGTTGCAGGCTTTGTAGCATTGAGAGGTTATCTTCCAGCGAGAGCCCTGCCAGCGAGAGGAAAATAGGTTTAGTTTTTCCATTTTCAAGGCTAAAATTTAGGTAAAAATCTAAGCCATTATTCGGCAGCCCCATAGAGTTAATGCTGCCTAGCGCCAAATCCACATAGCGGGGGCTTGGGTTGCCCGCGCGAGGCGCGGGCGTGGCGCTCTTAGTTACCATTGCGCCTGCGGGAGATTGTAGCAAGGCTTCCAGCTCGTAGCGCTCCATACATTTGGCGCCCGAGGCGTTCATCAGGCAGTTGGCGAATTGATGTTGTGCAAAGTGTGTCGATAAATCCATTAAAAATTACTTTAAAAAATCGGGTGTAAAATTACAAAATCCTTTAACTTTGCTCAAATCAATAGTACAAAAAAACAAGGCAAAATTTCACTATGAACACAAAAGAGGATTTTCTACTCAGAGCCTACGAATTAGGCATCATTAAATTCGGGAGTTTTACACTAAAAAGCGGAATAGAGTCGCCCTTTTATGTAGATTTGCGCCCGCTGGCATCAAGCCCGCAATTGCTAAAAACATTGTCTAATAATCTTTTGCAATTGGTAGACGATCGTTCGCTGGAACTCATCTGCGGCGTGCCGTATGCTGCGCTGCCTATGGCTACCACGATGAGCCTAGAAAGTGGCATTCCGCTCATTATTAAAAGAAAAGAAAATAAAGGCTACGGAACCAAGCGCATGCTCGAAGGGGTGTTTAATCAAGGGCAAAATTGTCTCTTGGTAGAAGATGTAATTACCAGTGGCAAAAGCTTGATTGAAACCATAGAAGAAGTAGAAAAAGAAGGGCTAAAGGTTACCGATATTGTGGTGGTGCTAGATCGTGAACAAGGCGGTAAAAAACTTTTGGCCGAGAAAGGCTACCGTGTGCAAACGCTTTTCACCATCAACGAAGTAATTGATATTTTGCATAAATATCATCGCTTGACCGATGAGCAAGTGGCAAGCATCAAAGAATTTTTAAACAATCCGCCCGAGGCACCTGTCAAAAAACGCGTGCGCTACGAGGACAAAGAAATCAATCACCCAGTGGGGAAAAAGTTAATTGATATAGCACTTAGGAAAAAATCAAATTTGATTGCTTCTGCCGATGTTACTACCACCGAGGAGCTTTTAAGCCTAGCACAAAAAATCGGGGATAAAATAGTGGCGCTAAAACTCCATACCGATATCATCACCGATTTTAGCCGTGAATTTATAGCGGAAATCAAAAAAATAGCCCGCGAAAAAGATTTTATCATCTTTGAAGATAGAAAATTTGCCGACATCGGGAATACCCAAGATTTGCAATTCAGACAAGGGATTTATCGCATTGCCGATTGGGCAGATATGGTAACGGCACATGTGATTGCGGGCGAAAAAAGTTTGGAAATTTTCGGTACTACAGGCGTGGCTTCCATTGTCGAAATGTCGTCTGCTGGCACCTTGACAGATAATTATTATATCTCTAAAGCCTTGAATGTTTCGCAAAAATCGGCACAAGTATTTGCCGTAGTAGCACAACGCCAAGTTCCAAACGATTTATTGTTGCTCACACCTGGAGTGAATTTAAGCGTAAAAGGCGATAACAAAGGGCAGCAGTATAATACGCCAGAAAAAGTATTCCGTGATTACCATACCGATTTTATGATTGTAGGGCGTGGCATTTATAAATCCACCGAGCCTGAAAAAGTAGCCGAAGAATATAGACAGCAAGGCTGGGCAGCGTATGAAGCGAGCTTAAAATAAAGAATTAAAGAAAACTTTTATAAATTAAAAAATCCATTCTCTCCGCAGAAAGAATGGATTTTTTTATTCATTGATGATATTGCCGAGCGCGGAATCATATTTAAGGTTTCTCATTTGGCGCAGAATCCACTTAGCACGCTTGCTAATATAGGCGCTTGGCGGGTTCACATTGTATTTTTTGGGATTGGGCAGGCAAGCGATGATGCGCGCCGTTTCCTCGGGCGAGAGTTGTGCAGCAGACTTCCCATAGTAATATTTAGCCGCCGCCTCGATGCCATAAACGCCTTTGCCCATCTCGGCATTGTTGAGGTATATTTCCAGAATGTGTTGCTTGCTCCATAAAGTTTCAATGATAAAGGTGCAGTAGGTTTCTAGCCCTTTGCGGAGCCAAGTGCGCCCTTGCCATAGGAATACATTTTTAGCCGTTTGTTGCGAGAGGGTGCTTCCGCCACGGAGTTTTTTGCCGGCTTGATTTTTCTCGTAGGCAGTTTTAATCTCGTCCCAATCAAAACCACGGTGTTTGGCAAATTTTTGGTCTTCTGCCGCGATTACAGCCCACTTGGCATTGGTGGGGATTTCATTGTATGAGAGCTGAGTTCTTGAAAAGCCCTCCGAGAGGTTGCTGATTTGCGTAATGGTAATCGGTGGATTTACAAAAATTAAAATCAGGGCATAAACCCAAGGAATGAGCAACAAGAAAATTAGGAATTTAAATATTTTTTTCATAAAATGGACTTGTGAGAGCGCAAAAATAGAAAAACGCCTTTGTTTATAAAAATAACAAAAGCGTTTTTTGAATTATGATTTATCTAAAATCGTGGGCTTAAATCTCCCCAATATCGTTGCGATAATATTCGTAATCAAAATTGATTTTATGGATATTGTCGTAAGCCACTTTTCTGGACTCTTCTAGCGTATTGCCCGTTCCCACAACATTGAGTACGCGCCCGCCAGAGGTATAGATTTTTCCGTCTTTTTCCTTAGCGCCCGCAATGAATACAGGGACATTTACTTTGCTCAGCCCGTGGATTTCAAAGCCTGTTTCATAGTTCCCTGGGTAGCCGCCGCTCGCCATGACCACGCAGCAGGCGTGTTGGTCTTTCCATTTAAGTTCGATGTCTTGCTGGTGCAATGCCGCATCGATTACTTCCACCAAATCGTTTTCCATTAGAGGTAGGAGTGCCTCGGTCTCTGGGTCGCCAAAACGCATATTGTATTCTAGCAGGTAGATGCCGCGCTCGGTAATCATTAGCCCAAAGAAGATGATGCCAGCGAAGTGCATTTTTTTCAGCCAAAAGCCCTTTTTGCGTAGGGAGTAAGATGTTTTTCTCGAAATCTTTCATATGCTCTTGGGTAAAGTACGGGTTGGGGGCTATCACGCCCATTCCGCCTGTGTTTAAGCCTGTTTCGCCTACGCCGATTTTTTTGTGGTCTTTTACGGGGAGAAAGGTTTTAATTTCTTTGTGATTAAAGATAGAGAGCACGGAGACCTCTACGCCTTGCAGGAATTCCTCGATGACTACCTCGTTGCCAGCATCGCCAAAACTCTTGTCCTGCATAATTTTGCGCAAAGTAGTTTCGGCCTCAAAATTGTCGTGTACGATGATTACGCCCTTCCCCGCAGCCAGTCCGCTGGCTTTGATTACGAGAGGAAATTGGGTGAGGTTTTTTACATAATCCCGCGCATCTACAAAGTTGTTAAAACTCTTGGCAAAGGCAGTGCGCACGCCATATTTCTCCATAAAATCTTTGGCAAAGGCCTTGCTACCTTCCAATTTAGCCGCACGCTTATCTGGACCAAAAATTCTTAATTGATTGGCTTCAAATAAATCCACGATGCCTTCCACCAGTTCGGCTTCGGGCCCCACGATGGTTAAATCAATCTCATTTTTTTGGGCAAAAAGCATTAAATTATGATTAGATTCCGCCGCTATATTTTCTCCGATTTGCGCCGTGCCTGCGTTCCCTGGGGCAAAGAAGAGCTTGCAGCTAGGGCGGTCTTGCTTAATTTTCCACCCGATGGCGTGTTCTCTTGCGCCGTTTCCTACGATGAGTATTTTGTTATAAGTATTTGCGTTCATATGGTGTTTTTTTGTGATGTTTTTATTTTTAATGTAAGAAATGTCTCATTCCGCTGATAATCATAGGGAGGTTATGCTCATTAGCCGCATCGATACTCTCTTGGTCTCGCAGGCTTCCCCCAGGGTGAATTAAGGCGGTGATGCCTTGCTGTGCGGCGTAGTCCACCACATCTCTGAATGGGAAAAAGGCATCGGAGGCAAGTACTAAATTCTCCTGAGTTTTCTCCTTTGCACGCTGAATGGCTTGCTGCGCTGCCCAAATGCGGTTGGTCTCGCCTGTGCCTACGCCTAGGGCTTGCCCATCGGTAGCCACTACAATGGCGTTGCTCTTTACGTGCTTCACGACTTTCATGGCAAATTCCAAATCAGAAAGTTGCTTTTCGGTAGGCTGTTTTTCGGTTACTACTTTAAAATCATTGCTAAACGATTTATCAATTTCCTGCACGAGCAATCCGCCATCCACTTGCACGAGTTGCATTTTGTCGCTTAATGGATTTTTAATTTCAATCACGCGCAAGTTTTTCTTTTTAGCAAAAACTTCCAGAGCCTCTGGCTCAAAGCTCGGTGCAGCAATGATTTCAAGGAAAATCTCGTTACATTTTTCTGCTACTTCTTTTGTTACTTTTTTATTAAAAGTTACAATTCCGCCGAAAATCGAAATAGGGTCGCAGTCGTGCGCCTTTTGATAGGCTTGGAGTATATCATCATCAAGCGCCACCCCGCACGGCGTGCTATGTTTCACGGCGCAGCAGGCGGTTTGCTCAAATTCGCAGACTACCTTCCAGGCTAAATCTAAGTCGCGAATGTTGTTAAATGAAAGTTCCTTCCCTTGGTGCTGGGTAAAGTTTTTAAGTGCGCCACTGGCAAAAGTAGAGGTATAGTAAGCCGCCGCTTGGTGCGGATTTTCGCCGTAGCGGAGGTCAAACTCTTTTTGGTAAGAAATGCTGTAATAGGGCGGAAAGGGGTCGTTCAATAATTTTTGAGCGATGGCTGCATCATAAGCCGAGGTGAGGTTGAAAACCTTGCCGGCCAAGTTTTTCCGCGTCTCTAAGCTCGTTTCGCCGTGCGCCTCTATTTCTTTTTGGACTAAGGCATAGTCACTCACATCGGTGATTACAGTAACATCAAAGAACGATTTCGCGGCCGCGCGGAGCATCGTAGGCCCACCGATGTCGATGAATTCCACAAGCTCCTCCATCGTTAAATCCTTATCGGCATTCTCAAAGAAGGGGTAAAGATTCACCACCACAATATCAATGGGGCTAATGCCCATATCGGCAAGCGTTTGCATATGTTGTGGGTCGTTTCTGCGTGCCAAAATTCCGCCATGAATATGCGGATGCAAGGTTTTTACGCGTCCGTTTAAAATTTCAGGAAATTCCGTAATTTGAGCGACTTCCTTCACCTCAATTCCTGTCTCTTTTAGGTGCTTGTAGGTGCCACCCGTAGAGAGGATTTGGTAGTTTTGGCTTTCTAAAAACTGTGCAAAGGCCGTGATGCCTGCTTTGTTTGATACACTTAGGAGAGCTGTTTTTTGCATTTGTCTTGAATTTCTTTCAGCAAAGATAAAGCATTTGTAATTAAATCCCTGCGGAGAGGGCTAATATATTGTGTTTTTTTTCGTTATAAAGGAAGGCAACTTGAAAAAATAAAGGAATTACTCTCTAAATTAAAGGAAATGCTTGCGGAACTGCCAGATATGCTTGCGGAACTGCCAGATGTGTTTGCGGAACTGCCAGATGTGTTTACGGAACTGCCAGATATGTATGCGGAACTGCCAGATATGCTTGCGGAACTGTCCGATATGCTTGCGGAGAGGTTAAGCCTAATTGATATAAAGCTAAGGGGCAAGGCATTTAAAATATTTAATTACATTTGTGGGTAAAATCATCAAGCTATGAATATAGAAGAAGTGCGGGAGCTTTGCCTGCGTATGCCTTTTGCAGAGGAGTCGATGCCTTTTGGCGATGGCTTTTTAGTTTTCAAAGTCGGGGGTAAAATGTTTGCGCTCCTGAGCTTGCTCCCGAGTAAAAGGATAATAAATTTAAAGGCCGCGCCGAGCGAGGTTTTGCGTTTGCAGGAGGAGTATGCGGCCGTGGTGCCAGCCTACCATATGAATAAGCGGCATTGGGTGAGTGTGCATTTTGAGGAGGCTATGGCGCAGGACTTGGCGCATTGGGTGGCGCAGTCTTATGGCTTGGTGCGAGGCAAATTGCCTTTGAAAATTAGAAAAATCCTTGATTTAGAAAATCCTTAATACATCGGATTTTTGTTTGGTGTGGCAAAAAGTAGTAATTTAGCCACCCATTAGAAGAGAGATTTAAGATGACCATAGTCCCCTATATTTTAAACCATTTGCCCCCTTTGGCGCTAGAAGACAGCCTCGCGCAAGCACTGGATATGCCCACAGATGTGGCGCCGAGCCACCGCGCAGTGGTCTCGCAGGGTGTGTGGCAGGGCAATATGAGTATGGCCGATGTGGAGGAGCTTTCGCCAGCCACGCAGGTGCAGGAATTGCGTATGGATTTGGAGAATTTTCACCTCTCGCCAAACGCGAATTTAATGGAGGCCGTGAAGGCTTTCCAGAGCTATGAGGCAAATTACATTCCCGTGGTTTTGCCAGAGAATGGGCACTTTGTGGGCTACATTTTGCAGGAGGATATTTTTAATGCTTTATGCGAAATGCCTCTTTTCAGCGAGGAGGGAATTTGGATTAATTTGCGCGTGCCTACACAAGATTTTAGCCTAAGCGAAATTACACAAATTACGGAGGTAAACAATGCTAAACTATATGCCGCCTTTGTCTCGCGCCTCGGAGAGGAAAGCGTGGAAATAGCCCTTAAAATCAAGCCAGAACGCCTCTCAGAGGTAGTGGCAGCCTATGAGCGATATGGCTATATGGTGAGCTATGAGGCTGGCGCAAGCGAGCGCGCAGATGAGATGCGAGAACGATACAATCAATTAATCCGATTTTTGAATGTCTGATTTAAAAATAGCCCTCTACGGCAAGCGCACTACATCTACCTATTTGGGAGATTTGATTCCAGTGTTTTTAGAAAAAATACGCGAAAAAGAGATTTTATTCCAAATAGAAAAAGATTTTTACGAGGTTTTAAAAAACATTGGAAATATCGATTTGGAGGGTGTGGAAATATTTTCTACCCACGAGGAATTGTGGCAAGATTTAGATTATTTTTTCACCTTCGGCGGAGATGGGACGATACTTTCGGCCGTAACCTTTGTGCGCGATTCGCAGGTGCCCATCGTGGGCGTGAATACGGGTAGATTGGGCTATTTGGCAAGTATTCACAAAAACGATTTAATTCCGAATTTGGAGGCGATTTTTGCCAGAGATTACAACATCAGCGATCGATCGCTTTTGGAAGTGCATCGCTCAGATGATGGTATGCTGGAGTGTCCTTTTGCACTTAATGAGCTGAGTGTGATGCGAAAAGAAACCACGAGTATGATTTCGGTGGATGCTTATATTAACGGTGAGTTGCTCAATTCTTTTTGGGCAGATGGCTTAATCATCGCCACCCCCACAGGCTCTACAGGTTACTCTTTGAGTTGCAACGGCCCCATAATTTCGCCCGAAAATAGCAATTTTGTCATTACGCCGATTGCACCTCACAACTTAAATGTGCGCCCAATTGTGATTCCCGATAAAGAACATTTAAAACTAAAAGTGAAAAGCCGTGTTTCGCATTATTCTTTATCCTTAGATTCCCGATTGGTTTCGCTTAAGACCACAACCGAAATCATGGTGAAGCGTGCAAATTTCGTCGTGAAAATCGTGGAATTAAAACACAATAGCTATTTAGAAACTTTACGCCAAAAATTATTTTGGGGAGTAGATAATCGTAATATCTAAACATTTGTTTAATAAAATTTGTTAATAGGGCTGTCTTGCAATCATAAATCACTATATTTGTGCGTTAAAGATAAATTGTTATTCAAAGTCTGTGAGTGGATTCAGGCAGAATAGCGTACAAATGAGAGCATATTTTATGAAGAAAATAGTCGTTTTTTTTCTAAGCATTATCACGGGGATATCCTATGGGCAACGCCATGAATTGGGAGTTTTTCTTGGGGGGGCTAATGCAATATCAGATATAGGGCGAACCGATTACATCAATCCGTTGCCTAAAAAAGTGAATGGCAGTTTTAAAGTGCCAGCCACATTTGGCTTGATTTATCGTAGAAATTTAAACCCACAACAATCTTTACGTTTTGGTCTTACTTATGCCTCTTTTATAGATTCTGATTATTTGGCAGTTGAAGAATATCGCCGATACCGAGGGCTAAGCTATACCAATAGTTTGCTAGAGCTTTCTACTTTGTTTGAGTATAATTTTTTTCCAATCAATACAGAACAGCGTTCGGCGCATTCTCCGTATATTTTCGCAGGATTGGCAGGCTTTATGCACCCAAAACCAAAATATGAAGTGTACTACCAAAACTACGAAGACAATACAGAAAATAGAGCTGGATACCAAACCGTGGTCAAAGAGAATAACGGAAATCAATTGAGTATGACCATTCCATTTGGGGTAGGATATAAAGTGAAATTTAATTGGAATTGGATTTTTAGCGCAGAGGTAGGATTCCGCCCCACTTTTGTGGATAATTTAGATATGGCTTGGGTAGAAGAAGGCGATGTGGAAACTTTTAAACAAGTTGGATTGACTTACGCGGGAGCTACACTTACAGAAGAACAATTAAACGCCGATTTAGAGAAAAAGACTAAAGAAATTATAGAAAAAAGACAATTAGGTGATACCAAAAACGATTGGTATGTTTTTACAGGATTTACTTTAACTTATACTTTCGGGCGTCCTGCATGTTTCTGTGATTAAAAATACAATGAGTAATAATTTGCTACAAAATATAAATCTTGATAAAGTTCCGCAACATGTTGCCGTGATTATGGATGGTAACGGACGCTGGGCACAGAAAAAAGGAATGATGCGCACCTTTGGGCATCAAAGCGCAGTGAAAGCTGTGCGAGAAACTATCAAGGCGTGTGAGGATTTGGGAATTCCATATCTCACACTTTATGCCTTTTCAAGCGAAAACTGGAACAGGCCTAAAGATGAGGTGAGTTTTTTGATGAATTTATTATTTAAAACTTTAACCAAAGAGCTTAAAAGTTTCCAGGAAAACAACATCCGTTTGCGCACGATTGGAGATTTGTCTCGCTTGCCAGAAAAAGCACGAAAAGAATTATTGCTCGTGCAAGAGGAAACTAAAAATAACACAAAAGCTACATTAACACTCGCTTTGAGCTATGGCGGACGCGATGAAATCGTGGAAGCTTCGCAGAAAATTGCGCAAGCTGTGCAAGAAAATGATTTAAGCATTGAACAAATAAATCATGAAACTTTTAAAAAATACTTATATTCGCCAGATATTCCCGATGTGGATTTAGTCATCAGAACCAGTGGTGAATGTAGAATAAGCAATTTCTTGCTTTGGCAAATCGCCTATGCGGAATTGTATTTTACAGAGGTTTTGTGGCCAGATTTTAGAAAAGAAAATTTCTACCAAGCCATTGCTAGCTATCAAAAACGGCAACGGCGATTTGGAAAAACGGGAGAACAAATTAAGTAATGATTGAATCTTAGTATGAAGAAAATATTTTTAATAAGCCTTGGATTAATGTTAATCACTGCGCACGCACAAGTGGATTCCACCGGAATTGTGTCGCAGCCAAAAAGCGATAGTGAGCTGAATTTAAACACACTGAAAACCTACAAATTAGGCGGACTGGAAATCACGGGAGGTGTGCCCTACACCAGTAAGCAGATTTTGAGATTTATCGGCCTGAATATAGGCGATGAAATCGAAATCCCAGGGCCAATTATCAATAATTCACTTAAAAGATTATGGAATCAAAACCTGTTTTCCGATGTAGAACTTTATGCAGATAAAGTTGTAGGAGATTCCATTTTTTTGCGATTTAATTTAACGGCACTCCCTACCATCAATGAAGTTACTTTTGAAGGAGTGAAAAAAGGGAAACAGAAGGATTTTGCAAAAGATAATAAACTTACAAAAGGTAAGAAAATCACTCAAGATTTATTGAATCAAGCAAGATTAAATATCAAGAATTTTTATACAGAAAAAGGTTACCCAGATGCGCAAGTAGATTTTGTGGAAACCGATGTGCCTAACGCAAGATTAGCCAAAAACCTTTTGGTAAAAGTATTAAGAGGGGAACGCGTGAAAGTGCAAAATATATTATTTGAAGGGAACAAAGAGATCAAGGCGCCTAAATTGAGAAGAAAAGGATTGAAAAATACCGTGCGAAAAAATATTTTCCGTAAAAGTATCTTAAGATTCTTTACGCTTTCTAAATATATTCCTCAAAAGTTTCAAGAAGATCTAACTACGCTTAAAGACTTGTATAAGAGTGAGGGCTTTAGAGATATCAAGGTAACTTATGATTCGGTGAAAAGAATCAATCCGAAAAATTATTTAATCAAAATTGGCGTAGACGAAGGAGATAGATACTATTTAGGTAATGTAACCTTTGTAGGAAACTCTGTGTACCCAACTGAAACTTTAAAAAGGATTTTCTCTTATAAAAAAGGTGATCCATACGATGCAGTGGGAATCAACAAAAAATTGAACGACCCACAAAAAGATGACAATATATTGACACTCTATCAAGACAATGGATACCTATTTGCAAGAGTAGTTCCTATCGAGAAATCTGTGGTAAATGATACCATAAACTTAGAAATCAGAATTAGCGAAGGGGAGCAAGCCACTTGGGATCGTGTAACCTTTAGCGGAAACACGCAAACACATGACCATGTAATTGTGCGTGAGCTTTCAACTATTCCAGGAGAATTGTTTAGTAAAAGCGATATCAGACGAACAATGATGAAATTGGGCGCGTTAGGATTCTTTGATCCGCAACAAATCAAGCCAGATATTAAGGATAATCAAGAAACCAATACGGTAGATATCAACTGGGAACTAGCTCCAAAATCAAGTAGCCAAGTTGAGTTGCAAGGTGGTTACGGCGGTGGAAGATTCATCGGTACTGTAGGGCTCACTTTTGGAAACTTCTCGATTAAAAATTTATTTAATAAAAAAGAGTGGCATCCAGTTCCTATGGGAGATGGGCAGCAATTATCATTGAGAGCGCAAGCAGGAAGCTACTATTCAAACTTTAGTCTTTCCTTTACAGAACCATGGATTGGCGGAAGCCGACCAACGGCACTCTCTATGTCAATTTATAATTCAAATTATAGAAATTTTTATAGAAATGAGGGGCAAGATGATTCCCGCTTAACAATGTGGGGAGCTTCCGTAGGATTGAATAAATTGCTCACATGGCCAGATGATTACTTTAGATTAAGTCAAGCGATTTCCTACCAGCGCTATGATTTTACTAATTATCAATTTAGCTTAGGTACAAGATCATATAGTAATGGAGTTTCAAACACGGTAGCCTATAAAATTGGTTTGAGCAGACTTTCTGCTGGTCCAGATCCAATCTTCCCGCAAGAAGGATCAGACTTTAATGTAAGTTTGAAATTAACCCCACCATATTCGTTGTTCAATAAAAATAAAGATTATGAGCAATTGAAGAAAGATGGAGACTTTGAAGGATTATACAAATGGTTGGAGTATTACAAAGTTCAGTTCAGTGGAAACTTCTACAAACAATTGGTAGGTAAATTAGTATTAAGAACTGGGGCCGAATTCGGGTATCTAGGAGCTTATAACAATAAGGTAGGGATTTCTCCATTTGAGCGATTCTACATGGGAGGAACAGGGCTACAATCAAGTAGATTTGATGGCCGTGAAATCGTAACGCTAAGAGGTTATGAAGATTTTACGAGCATAGGTGGGCAATCAAAAGATATCACACCACTAGGTGGAGGTGTCATCTACGATAAATTCTTGCTCGAGATGCGTTATCCAATCACCATGAATCAGCAAGCCAAAATCTTTGGTCTAGGATTCTTGGAAGCAGGAAACACTTGGGCAGATCACAAAGATTTCAGACCATTTGAGTTAAAGCGTTCTGCAGGGGTAGGTATCCGTGTGTTTATGCCAGCCTTCGGTATGCTTGGATTTGATTTTGGTTATGGATTCGATAAGTATAATAATGCAGGATCGTTAGGTGAGCCTTCTGGTTGGCAGACTCACTTTATATTCGGTCAGCAATTATAAAAAAATAAAAATATGTTAAAATTTAAGTTTTTTAGCTTGTTATTTTTCCTCAGTGTTGTTACTTTTGCCCAACGATTTGGGTATGTAGACACCGATTATGTTTTGAGTAATTTGCCCGCTTATGCAAATGCTCAAAAACAATTAGAAAATCAAGCGTTGAACTGGGCAAAAGAGATAGAAAATCAGCAAGGCGTCCTTGAGCAAATGTCTCAAGAATTAGAAACCGAGCGAATCTTGCTTCCTAAAGAAAAAGTTCAGGAGCGTGAGGCTAAAATCAATGAAAAGCGTGAAGAGATAAAAAAACTACAACTTAAACGCTATGGGCCTAATGGAGATATGTTCAATGCTCGAAAGAATTTGGTGAAACCTATCCAAGATCAAATCTATAATGCGGTGGATAAAGTAGCTAAAAGACGCAACTATAGTTTTGTGTTTGATAAAGCCAATGGAGATTTAATTATGATTTATTCAGACCCAAAATTTGACATAAGTGAGGAGGTTTTGAAAACTTTGGCACCAGATTTGAAAACAAGTAAGGGACAAAGACAGAACAATTACAATAAGTCTAAAAACAAAAACGAAAAAATTAATTTAAAACAATAGAAAAAAAACGATTAGTATGAAAAAATTTACATTTATTGCATTACTATCATTCCTATGCCTAGGATTTGGATTTGCAAACGCACAAAGCGTAGCGCATGTGAACTCACAAGAGATTTTAGAAGCCTTACCAGCATTCAATGATGCGCAAACAAAAATTAAAAAAGAAGCAGAAAGACACCAAGCAGAAGTACAAAGACAACAAAAAGAAATTCAAGCACTTTACGAAAAAGCTCAAAAGCAAATGGAAGCGCTTAAAAATAAAAGCGATGCTGAAAAAATGAAAGCTTTGGCTCCACTTGAACAAGAATTGCAAACTAAATCTAAAGCTTTGCAAGAATACCAACAAAAAGCTGCTAAAGATGTAGCAAAAATGGAAAATGATCTTTTAGCACCAGTGTACAAAAAAGTACAAGCGGCGATTGAAGAAGTAGGTAAAAAAGGAAATGTGGGCTATATCATTGATTTAGCAACTGCTGGACAATCAGGAACCATTGTTTACTTCGGTGGAGGAAAAGATTTAACACCGCAAGTTAAAAAGCAATTAGGACTTTAATTAAGTAATAAAGCAAAATAAATGAAGCCTTGAGATTTTTTCTCAAGGCTTTTTTTGTGTCATTTGAAAATGATTATTTAGAGGTTTCATACTTTAGTTTAAAGGAAATAGGGTAAATTATCATTTCCTTCCATTTAAAATGATGATTTTTTCGTATAAACATCTTGTACCTTTCTTTTGAGCCAAAAATTGAAATTGAATTATCACTTATTTTTTCATTGTCGTAATTACCTATATTTGAAATTAACCTTATAGCAATCAAAAGCTCAGCATTACATGTGTAAATGCCATATTCTTTTAATTTTATATTTATAATTTTATGATTGTATATTTCTGATATTGGTAAAATGATATTTTCGTAATTCAATCTATCAAAATCATTTTCATTTTTTTTATAAAAATCCAATTTAAAATATAAATTTTTATCGTTTTGGAGTTTTTTTGTTTCAAAAGAAATTTCTTTCAAAGTGCCACATATTTTGGGGGTTAAAATGCCAAGTTCATAGCCAGGTTTTAGTTCATGAACAGCATTTTTTTAGCCTTAGAAATTAATTCAGATTCTTTTCTAGGTTTAATTTCGATAGGCGGCAATGCGATTTTTCTCTGTTTCAGGAATACAATCGTATCATTCGTAGGTGTGAAGAAGTTTAAAGGCTCATATTTGTAATTATCTATTTTAATCAGTCCTTTTTTCTGATTTTGAATTTTAAAAACGCCAAACGAGTCAGAATAATAAATATTGTTATTAATTGAAAATTCACAGTATTTTGCAGGTAAACTTTCATCTTGCTCAATAAATGTAATATTTTGAGCATTCATAATTTGAAAACAGAGAAGAAAAAGACTTGTGAAATATTTTTTCTTAATCATTACTTTAAAGTATAAAATATTATTACAAAGTTAAACGGAATTTTATCAAGCCTCCAATAAATAGTTCATAATGTTGAATTTGATGATGTTTGAAAATCAGTAAATTATAATTTTAATCAGTTTAAATAAACTAAAAGCTAAAATTATATTTAATCATTCTAAATCTAACTTATTGAAATATAGTTATTTATATTGTTTCAATTTAAGTTTTTAAATACATTTGCAGTGTAAAATTAAAAATAATACTATTATGTCAATAAGATTAGTCAACGGATGTGTGAACTGCAAAAACTTAACAAAAGATTCAACTTGCAAAATTCACGAAACAAAGGTAAAAGAAATCCACACTTGCGACAGCTTTGATATGCGCGTGAGTTTGAAAGATGAAATCGATTGCGCAACATGCGTACGATTCAACAAGCCTTCTTGCCCTAATCAATTGCATGCTGCCAAAGGTATGCTATGTAACGAGTGGGCACCAGAAGCCAATGCTTAAAATTGAATGAAAAATCAGTTTTCATAATTTTAAATTTTTTTGTAGTGAAAGCCATGAGTTTCCCTAAACTTGTGGCTTTTCTTTTTTCAGACTAAAACACCCAAATTCAAGTTTCTACATTGTTGTCCTAAGAATGATGTATAAAATCATATCCAAAAGTTTAAAAAAATCGTGGATTAATAATTATATTTGTACAATAATCATTAACACAATAAAATTATGAGTAGAAAATTTCCTGCCGGTGTAGCCACTGGAGACCTAGTACAAGAAATCTTTGCCGATGCCAAAAAGAACGGATACGCTTTACCAGCGGTAAATGTTATTGGCTCAGATACTATAAACGCTGTAATGGAAACAGCTGCAGAACTTAATTCCCCTGTAATCATTCAATTTTCTAACGGAGGTGCGATTTTCAACGCAGGTAAAGGATTATCAAACGAAAACCAACGTGCTGCTATCTTAGGAGCTGTTGCGGGAGCAAAACATGTTCATCAATTGGCGGAAGCTTATGGTGCTACTGTAATTTTACACACAGACCACTGTGCTAAAAAATTACTTCCTTGGATAGATGGCCTTATCGATGAAAGTGAAAAATATTTCAAAGAAACAGGAAAACCATTATTCAGCTCTCACATGCTTGATTTCTCTGAGGAACCAATCGAAGAAAACTTAGATCTTTCTGTAGAAAGATTTAAGCGTATGGCTAAAATGGGCATGACTTTAGAAATCGAATTAGGTATCACTGGAGGTGAAGAAGATGGCGTAGACAATTCAGATGTAGACGATTCTAAATTATACACTCAACCAGAAGAAGTAATGTATGCTTATGATCGTTTAAAAGAAGTTTCTGATCGTTTTACAATCGCTGCTGCATTCGGAAATGTTCACGGTGTGTATAAACCAGGTAATGTGAAATTGACTCCAAAAATCCTTGACAACTCTCAAAAATTCATCGAGAAAGAAAGAAAAACAGGAGAAAAACCAGT
The DNA here is from genome assembly GCF_022832975.1 of Ornithobacterium rhinotracheale. NCBI lineage: Bacteria > Pseudomonadati > Bacteroidota > Flavobacteriia > Flavobacteriales > Weeksellaceae > Ornithobacterium > Ornithobacterium rhinotracheale. The sequence goes on from NZ_CP094846.1 coordinate 436,757, forward strand.
TGATTTCGTATTCCACGGAGGTTCAGGTTCAGACTTGAAAGACATCAGAGAAGCAATCGGATATGGTGTAGTAAAAATGAACATCGATACCGACCAGCAATATGCTTTCATGACTGGAATCAGAGATTACTTCAAAAAGAACGAAGCATATCTTCAATCTCAAATCGGTAACCCAGAAGGCCCAGATTCACCAAACAAGAAAAAATACGATCCACGCGTTTGGTTGAGAGAAGGAGAAAAAACTTTCATCGCAAGATTGAAACAAGCTTTCGAAGATTTAAACAATGTAAACACCTTAGGATAATTCCAAAAGAAGTTTATTAAAAATAAAACCCCGAATTTCTCAGAAATTCGGGGTTTTTTGTGATTTCTATTAGTCTTATTGGTGATTATTTGATTTGTTAAATATATTATTGTTAAAAAAGTTAACTTAAGTAAGATTTGTAGTTAATTTTGGAATTTTAGTGATTTATTTTGTTTCTAATTTGTAATATTGTGTTATACAATTGATTGTATGGTCGGGGAATTTGAAAAGTGACTTAAAAAAATAGAGTAGAAGTAAATCAAATTATCAGTATTATGTTAAAAAGTAATTTAAAAAAGTTATTTTTAATGGCTACTATGTTTTTGGTAGCCGTTGGGTGCTTTTCTGGTTCTGAGCAGAAAGAGCCAGATTTTGACTTAAAGGGAGCCTTTGATGGTTTTGCTAAAAATATAACACTCCAAAAGGATTTTAGTATGCCAATTCGTGCAGAAAAAGCAAGCGAGCATATTCAGAAATATTTACTTGAAGCAGATGCTGAGCTGAGTGAAGCCATGAAAGAGGACGATTATGTTGATGCGGTTTCCTATAAGGTAGCTTATGATGGTAAAAACCTTAATTTCGTTGATTTTAAGACAGAAGAAAAAACAATTTCGTCTCGTGCAGCAAAGGGTGGGCCTGCATCTGAATACGATTGGAGTTGTCCTGGAGGGCAAAGGCTTGTGACTACTTGTATGAGTCAAAGCTGTGTAGAAAAAGAGCTTAAAGAGCTAGCAAAAAAATGAATGTGGGAGATGAAGTTGTGATTCATCGTTCAAGGTTTAAAGTAGAGATTTGCACTACTATAAAAGATTAATAAAAATTAAATATGAGCCTTCCTTTTGAAATGAGGGGGCTTTTTTTATATTTGATAAAAAATTTGTAGCTTTACCCAATCATTTGTAAAGATTATAAATTATGGCTTGGTTCAGACGAACAAAGAAAAATATACAAACCACTACCGAGGAGAAAAAAGACACTCCCAAAGGCTTGTGGTACAAAACGCCCACTGGGAAAGTGATTGAAACCGAGGAATTGGAGCGTAACGATTATGTGAGCCCAGAGGACGACTTCCATGTGCGCATAGGTTCGCAACAATATTTTGAGATCTTATTCGATGACAAAAAATTCAAAGAATTAGATAAAAATCTCTCAAGCAAAGACCCGCTTGGGTGGGAAGATACCCAAAAATACACGGATAGAGTAAAATCCACTCGCAAAAAAACAGGACTTACTGACTCGCTTCGCACAGCTTATGGCGATATCAATGGGCGAAAAGTGGTGGTAAGTGCCATGGATTTTGTGTTCATTGGCGGTTCGCTTGGCTCGGTAATGGGCGAGAAAATCGTTCGTGCCATTGATTACGCTATTGAAAATAATACCGCTTTTGTATTGATTTGTAAATCAGGAGGTGCTCGTATGATGGAGGCAGCACACTCGTTGATGCAGATGGCGAAAGTGGAAGCGAAGCTTGTACAACTTTCAGAAGCTAAATTACCTTATATTACGATTTTGACAGACCCCACCTTTGGCGGAATCACCGCTTCGTTTGGTATGATGGGGGATGTAACTATCGCAGAGCCAGGTGCACTTATCGGTTTTGCAGGGCCCCGTGTAATCAAAGAAACGATTGGTAAAGATTTGCCAGAAGGATTCCAAACATCAGAGTTCTTGCTCGAGAAAGGATTTATAGATTTAATCGTTCATAGGCAAAGTTTGAAAACACGACTTACTCAACTCTTAGATTTAATGATGGAAAAATAAAATAGCTTAAAATCATATTTTTAATCCGTGATAACATAATATCACGGATTTTTTTCGCCCCTTCAATTCGGAAACAAAAATCGTTTTGAGAGTTTTTTGGTGTATTTTAGACGCATAATTTAATCTTTTAAAACACTGAAAATAAATTAATTTAATTTAATATGGTTTCTTTTTTCGAAAAACTGTGTAAACTTTTTTTGTTTATAAAGTTTTTTGGTTTTAAATTTGCGGTGAAATTAAAAAATGGAAATGAAAGAGAAAGTGCTGAATAAAGCCAAGGAATTGTTCTGTCAGTTTGGTTATAAGACCATTACGATGGACGAGGTGGCAAATCAGCTGAGCGTTTCGAAAAAAACACTTTACGAAATCTACGATTCCAAAAGTAAATTGGTAGAGGAAGTGGTGGGGAGTTTGCAAAAGGACATTGATAGGGAAATCGAAAATAGTTTTGATAAACGATACAATGCCATTGAGCAGATTTATGCGACCATTAGTCAAGTCGAGAAAGTTTTTGGCGTGTTGAATTCAAGAAAGTTGAATTGGGAATTGCAAAAATATTATCCCAAAATTCGTCAGTCGCTAGACATCAATGTAATGGAGCGAATGAAAAAGTACTTGTATCGAAACATTCAGCAGGGAATTGCCGAGGGGCTCTATCGCCCAGAGATTGATATGCAATTTATGTTCTATTTCTTTTGGGGGATTACTCAAAACAAATGGGGCGAGGAAATTTACCCAGAACATAAATTTGATTTTAAAGAAGTAGAGAAAAAACACATGGAGTATGTACTCAGAATCATGGCGACTCCAAAGGGTGTTGCAGTGCTCGAAAAAATAATTAATCCAGAAAAATAAGATATGAAAAAGTTATTAATATTAATGTGTGCTACGGCAAGTGTGTGGCTGGGTGCACAGCAGCAAAAGACGCTCACCTTGAAAGAGGCGATAAATTATGCGCTGGAAAACAAGAGCGAGGCGGAAAAAGCTGCCTTGGAAATCGAAAAAAGTGAGTATAAAATCAAGGAAGTGCGTGCCAATGCGTTGCCTAATGTTTCCATCTCGGGGGGGCTTACTTACAATCCTCTGTTGCAGGAAGTGATTTTCCCGAGTTTTACGAATCCCAACGAAAATATGAAAATTTCGCTTGGGCAACCATGGAACTCCAATGTAAATGCGACTTTGACACAGGTGCTTTTTAATCAATCGGTGTTTACGGGATTAAAGGCTGCACGCTCTACAAAGGAATTTTATATGCTAAATAAAGAATTAACCGATGAGCAAATCATCGAAAAAGTGGCGCATGCATATTTTCAGGTGTACCAAACGCAGCAAAAACTTAACAACTTGGAAAGTAATTTAGCTTTAACCGAAAAAACAGTGAAAGTGATACAAGGGCAATACGAGGCAGGCTTAGCCAGAAAAATAGATTTAGACCGCGCTAGCGTTACGCTTAACAATCTGAAATCTACCCAGCAGCAATTGGTAAACGCTGTGCAAATCGCACAGAATGCTCTAAAATTCATGGTGGGATTGCCAATGGATACTAATTTGCAATTGCCAGAAAATACTTTTGCACCATCAATTTTAGCCTTGAATGAGCAAGCGGATTTAAGCAAAAGAACCGAAGTTCAAGTCATCGAAAAACAACTCGAATTGCTTGAGTGGCAGAAAAAAGCCAATGAAGCAGAATATTATCCTTCCGCAGCTTTGGTTGCCAATTACGGTTGGCTGGGGCAAGGTAAAAAAATGCCATGGTGGCATGGCGAAGATGATAAAGTGTATTGGTCAGATTTAGCGTCCGTAGGATTAAATGTGAAAATTCCGATTTTTAGTGGTTTTTCAATTAAATCAAAAGTAAAACAAAGTGAAATCGATATTTTGTCGGCAAAAGCGGGGTTAAAAGACACCAAGCTGGCGCTAGAAATGGCATATAAAAACGCAACCGAGCAAATGAAAAACACGGCCATAAGTATCGATGTTCAGCAAGAAAATGTGAAACTTGCTGAAAATGTTTTGACCAATACGCAAAACAATTATCAATACGGGCTGGCAACGCTTACCGATTTATTGGATTCGGAGCGCGCCCTTGCCGACGCCAAAAACAATTTAACCAATGCTAAATTAGATTATAAATTAGCCGAAATCGAATATTTAAAAGCGCAAGGAAACCTAAAATCTTTAATTAAATAAAAAAACAAATCATGAAAAAATTAGTTATCCCTATCATAATAATCATTGCACTTATCGTTGGTGTGTTTTTCATCCTAAGCGGTAACAAGAAAAGCAACGAAGAAAAAGTAGCCATCGTAAAAACTGAAAACAGCCGTGTGGCGGTGCAAGTGGCAAAAGTAAAAGAAGATCATTTGTCGGGGCAATTTTCCGCCAACGGGACATTTGTTCCAGAAAAAGAAACCATGGTGAGTCCTGAAATGGGCGGACAAGTCGTGGCGATTTATGTGAGCGAAGGTAGCTATGTGCGTGCAGGACAAACCATTGCAAAACTAAAAGGCGACAAAGTAAATGTAGGTTTAGACGCCTCTCGTGCACAATTGGATAATGCGCAAGCGGCTTTGGTGAATGCAAAATCGCAATTAGCAAGATTTGAAGCTGCTTATAAAACAGGGGGTGTGACCGACCAACAAGTAGACCAAATGCGTCTGCAAGTAAAGCAATTGCAATCGCAAGTGAAAAGTGCGCAAGCAGGACTTAAAAATGCACAATTAAGCAGTGGAGATACCAATGTGGTGGCAAAAGTGAGCGGAATTGTGAACCGTAAATTGGTTGAAACAGGAGCTGTAGTAGGCGCAGGGAATCCAATTGTGCAAATCGTAAATATTTCAAGTTTAAAATTAAAAGTAAATGTAGATGAATCTTTGGTGACAAAGTTACATGTAGGCGATGTCGTAAGCGTTAAACCTACTGTGTTGAACGATCCAATTCAAGGGAAAATTACATTTATTGCGCCAATGTCAGACGGTGCGTTGAAATTTCCAGTAGAAATTACCGTAGATAATAAAAACCAAAAACTAAAAGCAGGAATGTATGCCGTGGCTAATTTCGACCAAAATGGGGAAGGAGATGCGCCTGCGCTTGTAATCCCAAGAGATGCTTTTGTAGGTTCTGTGAGCCAAAACCAAGTATTTCAAGTAGTAGATAACACAGCAGTATTGAAAACCATTCAAAGTGGTAGAAATTTAGGAGATGTAGTAGAGGTGATTTCTGGGTTAAAACTTGGTGATGTTGTTGTGACAAGCGGACAAATTAACCTTGAAAATGGTACTAAAGTAAAAATCATAAAGTAATCAATCTATGAAAATAGCAGAAATAAGTATAAAACGACCCAGCATCGTAATCGTGATGCTTGCCTTGGCACTCATCGCTGGGTTTTATAGCTACAAGCAACTAAGTTATGAGCTTGTACCAAATATAGATACAAAGGTAGTAACCGTTACAGTACCTTATCCTGGGGCATCTCCTGCAGAGATCGAAAACACGGTGACTAAAAAAGTGGAAGACGCGGTTTCTACCTTGGAGAATGTAAAGAAAATTCAGGCTAAATCATACGAAAGTTTATCGGTAGTGGTTATTGAATTTACCAATGAGGCTAATGTAGATAATTCACTGAACGATGCGCAGCGTAAAATCAATGCCATTCGTTCTGATTTGCCAGAAGATTCAAAGGAGCCCTCGCTTTCTAAATTCTCACTATCGGATTTGCCGATTATGAGTATTGGGGTTACCTCTAATTTGTCTAATACAGATTTATATGATTTGGTAGATGATCAAATTCAGCCACAATTTTCAAGAATCCCAGGGGTGTCTTCAGTAAACATTGTGGGTGGAAACGAGCGTGAAATCCGTGTAAGTCTTGATCCTGCTAAATTGGAAGGTTACGGGCTCACTGTGCCACAAGTGCAACAAATCTTGATGGCGTCTAATATGGATTTTCCTACGGGTAACTTAAAAACAAGACGAAATAGTACATTGATTAGGCTTTCTGGTAAGTTTAGATCTGTTCAGCAAATGAGAGATTTGGTTATTGCTTCTCAAAACGGGGTAAACATTAAACTTTCTGATATTGCAGATGTGCAAGAAACGCAGAAAGAGGTCGAAAAACTAGCTAGAATTAACGAGGATAATACGCTTTTGCTTCAAATTCAAAAACAAACAGATGCCAATGCGGTGGAAGTGAGTAGTTTGGTGAAAGAAAAAATGAAAAGCGTAGAAGAGCAATATAAAGACCAAGGGGTGAAAATTCAGTTGGCAAGCGATACCAGTGAATTTACCTTAACGGCGGCTAATAATGTAATCCACGATTTATACATTGCAGTGGCCTTGGTGGCGTTTGTGATGCTATTTTTCTTGCACAGCTTGCGAAATGCTTTAATGGTGATGGTCTCTATTCCAGCCTCGTTAATTGCCACATTTATAGGGCTTTTTGTTTTAGGCTATACCTTAAACTTGATGAGCTTGCTTGCGCTTTCGCTCGTGGTGGGGATTTTGGTGGACGATGCCATCGTGGTCATTGAAAACATTCACCGTCATATGGAAATGGGGAAAAACAAAGTGCGTGCCGCCTATGATGGAGCGTCGGAAATTGGCTTTACCGTAACGGCCATTACTACCGTAATCGTGGTAGTGTTCTTGCCTATTGCAATGAGCTCGGGCTTGGTATCTGATATTGTGCGGCAATTCTGTGTTACTGTGGTGATAGCCACTGTGTTATCTTTATTAATGTCCTTCACTGTAGTGCCGTGGCTTTTCTCGCGCTTTGGTAAATTAGAGCATATTAGCGATAAAAATATCTTTGGAAAAATCATCAATACATTTGAAAAAGGACTTAAAGCCTTCACGCATTGGATGACCGATATTTTAAAATGGTGTTTAGGACATAAATTAATCACAATTGTGGTAACGGGTGTTATGTTCTTCAGCATTGTACCTTTATTTAAATATGGTTTTGTGGGAACAGAATTTTTCCCTGGCGTAGACAAAGGAGAATTTATTGTTCAAATCGAAATGAACAAAGATGCGTCTTTGCAAGAAACCAATTTTATGACACAAAAGGCAGAAGATTATATTTTAAAACAACCAGAAGTTAAAACAGCCATCACCACGGTGGGGCAGGTAAGTAGTGGCGGAATGGGGGCGTCTCAAGCTACGGCATATAAATCAGAAATTAGCGTTCAGTTGAGAGACGATGTGAAGCGTGATGAATCAGAAATTTACGCCGCTAAATTAAAACGCCAACTTCAGCAAGTTTTAGTTGGGGCAAAAATCAAAACCATACCAGTGGGATTGATGGGAGCAAACCAAGCTCCACTTCAATTAGTGGTTACGGCAGTTAATCTAGACGATGCGATGGATTTTGCTGTAGAAGCCATGGAGATATTAAAGGGTATTGATGGTAGTTCAGAGGTAGAACTTTCAGTAGAAGATGGTACGCCAGAGATTAATGTAGAGGTAGACCGAGATAAAATGGCAGCTTTAGGATTAAATGTTGCAACCGTGGGACAAACCATGCGTACGGCTTTTGCGGGAAATACTGATAATAAATTCCGTCAAGGGCAAAACGAATACGACATTAATCTACAATTTCAAGAAGGAAGTAGAGAAAATATCGAAGATGTGAAAAATCTAATTTTCTTGAATCCACAAGGGCAGCAAATCAAATTAATGCAATTTGCCGATGTGCGCTATGCCTCAGGCCCGAGCTTGCTTGAACGAAACGATAAAGCGCCATCCGTTACAGTGAATTCCCAAGTGGTAGGGCGCTCCTCAGGAGCCATTTCCCAAGAATGGTCGGCTAAATTGGCCGAAATCCAAGCCAAGCCCGGCGTTTCCTACAAATGGAGCGGAATGCAGGAAAATCAGCAAGAAGGTTTCGGCACCTTAGGGGTAGCCCTTTTGGCAGCCATTATGCTAGTATATATGGTGATGGTGGTGCTTTACGATGATTTTGCTAAGCCATTCATCGTGTTACTTTCCGTGCCACTATCATTCATCGGAGCCATTTGGGCGCTTGCCTTAACAAATATGAGCTTAAACATCTTCACCATTTTAGGTTTAATTATGCTCATTGGGCTTGTAGCTAAAAACGCCATCTTGCTCGTAGACTTCGCCAATCACCGCGTAGCCAAAGGCGAAGACACCATTACGGCATTGATTCAAGCCAATCACGCGCGACTCCGTCCTATCTTGATGACGACCATAGCCATGGTATTTGGTATGATTCCAATTGCATTGGCAACGGGTGGAGCTGCAAAAATGAACAACGGTTTGGCGATTGTCATCATTGGAGGTTTGTTGTCGTCACTGTTCTTAACCTTGGTGATTGTGCCTGTGGTGTATTTAACTTTTGATCTGATTGGGCATAAAATCAATAAAGGAAAAGATAAAAAAGATTATGATGCGTTGATGAAAGCCGATTACGACCATATAAATATAAAGGAAGAATACGAATTTTAAAATAGGAAATATTGAAGGCTTTGGTGTTAGTAACCAGAGCCTTTATTTTAACTTAAAAATTTAAAACACTCAAAACCGCATTAAATAGAGGGAAGTAGAGGAATATCACACAAATGTATAATGTTAAATATACACCAAATGATAAAAAATTTGTGTAGTAATAATTTTATTTATTACCTTTGCCCCGATTATAAAGATTATATAGTTAAAACTTAATAAATTAAATATGAAAAAACATCTATTTTTAATAGCATCTGTTTTTGCTGCGTTCACTGCGAACGCTCAGTCTACCTTTACGGTATTAGGTGATACTAATGTTAAAGTTCAAGGTGGAGCTTTGTTGTACGTACAAGGTGATGCTAAAGTTAAAAATTACTCAGATACTTCCAAAAAAGTATCAAACGACGGTAAAATCAAAATTACTAATGGTTTAACGAACGAAAACGCAACTGGAGCTAACTTCGTAAACGAATTTCCTAGTACAGGGGAATACGGTCAATTAATTGTATTGAATGATGGGACTAATACTGGTTTCATTTCTTCTGATGTGAAATTTAACTCTGATTATGTTTTCTATCCATTAGCGTTACCTTATAATGGAATCACGGCTGGAGATGTTGTGAAGCAAGTTTGGGGGGAAGGAGCAGATTTAGCTCAGGCGTTTATCCCTTTCCAGGCAGGTAGAAATCCTAAATTTAAAAAGTTTGACCCTAAGCGTTATGAGAACCCATTATTTAGATGGAATAATGAAACTTTTACACTTGATCATTTAGCTCAAGATTATCAAATTGGTCAAAATAGTAAACAAGCAGATTATTATGCTGTTTCGGGAAACTCTAAAGTGTTAAAGGGTATTAAGAAAGATAAGTTAGCTTTGAGTGGTATTCCTAATAATAAGAGCTTTTCTGTAACTTTGAAAAGCTATACCATGAAGTCTAACTTTAGTGAGAATGCATGGGGAGAGGTGTATGGATCTTATATTTTAGACTTTACAAATGATACACCTTCTGGGTGGAAAGAATATGGACTCGAAGATAAAGAAGTTCAACCAGGCGGTTTTGGAGATAATGTGTTTTATTTAGCAAACCCTTATACTTCTGATATTGATTTAGTGAAACTATTTGGAAATGGTAATAGCAATTCAGTTAAAGCAGTGATTCAACTTGCTGGTCAGGGATATAATGATAAAGTAAATGAAGGACTTGTCTCTAACTCCTATGGTAAGATAATGACAGGTATGACAAAAGATGGTTCGGGAGATACTTGGTATTCAAAAGTGAGACCATTTGAAACGTTTGCAATTAAAACTACTGGTGATTTAACGCTTAATTTTAACGACAATATTAAAACTTTTGAAAAGGTAGATAGCCAAGCTCCAAATAATATGTTTGCTAAAACTGCAGATTCGAATAGATTTTTAGCTCAAGTTGGAATTCAATTGTTTGAGAAAAGTGGAGCTAATACAAATCAAAGAACTTATGTAGCTGCAACTAATATAAAAGATGCTACTGAGTTATATAATGTATTTCTTAAAGAAGAAAATACAGGTGTTTATACTGAGCAAGATGGAGAACTTGCGAGTGAAGGAAAACTTTTTGTGAATACAATTGATTCAGAAAAATATATTGGTAAGCCCGTTAAATTGATTTTGCAGAATGGAGAAGGTACTTATATTTTTAAAGCTTTATTGAATAAGGATGCAAAGGAAAGCTCTAATAAATTCTACTTTGAAGACAAGAAAACAGGTAAAGTTATCAAAATTGAAGAGGATTTTGAATATGGATTTACATCTAATGGTACTGAAAAAGATCGTTTTGCAATCTATTGGGCTGCTGCACCAAAAGCAAACAGCGTAGCAGAATCTGCTAAAGAAGCTACCAATACTACTACAGTATTTAGAGCTGGTAACGATTTTAAAGTAAGATTTGACAAAGGAATTAGAAAAGCTGATATTTATGTTTATAACATTTCTGGTCAGTTAGTAAGTAGTGCTAAGGCTGTTGATGCTTCTACAGATTATGTAGTGCCTATACAAGGTAATGCTACAGTATATATCGTAAAAGTAGTAGGAGATAACGGTAGTGTAGTAACTAAAAAAATTATTAAATAAAAAAACAAAATACTATGAAAAAGATTAGTTTATTAAGCATGTTTTTGCTATCATCCCTTTCATTTGCCCAATTATATGTTGATCCGGGAAGTGATGGTTACGCTCCAGTAACAGGTGGTCCGAGACCAGTTGCTCCAATTGACACAAATGCAATCATTCTTATCGTAGCTGCAGTTGTATTGATCATTGCAATGGTAGCTTACAAAAAAATGACAGCAAGCAAAATGGCTTAATTGTTACATTCAATAAATTAAAAACCCAAAGCATCAAGCTTTGGGTTTTTTCTTTTTTTATAAATAAGGCTTTTCTTTTATCTAATGCCATCTTCAATGATTTTACCCTTCCGAACTCAATTCGGAATCCCTACGCATGAAAAATAAATAAAATAAAAACAAGTTTTGAATTGTTGTCAAAGGAATTAAACTTGGGTTTAGGGATTTTTTAAAAAGCGATTTAGTTGCGTGAAAAGTCAAAAAATAAATATTGCGGTTTGATTGTAGCAACTTTTAGCTTAAAAAATTCCGTGCCGTAGGTAAACCCCGTTTAATTCTTGTTTCCACGTACTCCGTTATCACGGACTTTGCTTCGTTTTGGTTCAAGCCAAAATGAAGAGATAAATTTAACACGCCGCTGTAAACTCCATCACAATGTCATTCCGCACACGATTCGGAATCTCAACGAATTAAAAAAATGGAATTCGGTATATTTCCCCACAAAAAAATCGTAAGAAATCTAATTCTTACGATTTTTTTATTCAAATATTTGAGTTTTATTCAATAATGGTTAATTCTCTATCATCTTCTATTACAAGATTATCGATGATGAATTCCTGTCTTTCTCTAGTGTTTTTACCCATGTAGAATTCAAGCATTGATTCAATATTGGTGTCTTTTCCAATCATCACAGGCTCCAATCTTATGTCTTTCCCGATGAAGTTTTTAAACTCATTCGGTGAAATCTCACCAAGCCCTTTAAATCGTGTAATTTCAGGATTTTTGCCCAATTCTTGAATTGCTTTCTTGCGTTCTTCTTCATTATAACAATAACGGGTTTCCTTTTTGTTTCTTACCCTAAAGAGTGGCGTTTGCAAGATGTATAAATGCCCTTCTCTAATTAATTCAGGGAAAAATTGCAAAAAGAAAGTGATGATCAGCAAACGAATGTGCATTCCATCGTCATCGGCATCGGTGGCAATTACCACATTGTTATATCGAAGATCCTCAAGGCTATCTTCGATGTTTAATGCTGCTTGCAAGAAATTAAGCTCTTCGTTTTCGTAAACTAATCTTTTCTCCTGTCCGTAACTATTTTTAGGTTTACCTTTTAAGCTAAACACCGCTTGCGTTTCAGTGTCGCGACAAGTCGTGATAGATCCACTCGCGGAATCTCCCTCTGTGATGAAAATAGTGGTTTCTAAACTGCGTTTAGCTTTCGGGTTGTTGTAATGCTGACGGCAGTCGCGCAATTTCTCGTTGTGTAGGCTCACCTTTTTAGCCAATTCTTTAGCCTTTTTTCTTACGCCTGAAAGTTCCTTTCGCTCGCGCTCCGATTGTCTGAATTTCTTTAATAGAAGTTCTGCAACTTCTGGATTTTTGTGTAGATAATTATCCAACTTGGTGCGGATGAAATCATTTACAAAAGTTCGCACACTCGGCATATCTGGCCCCATGTCGGTAGAACCTAGTTTTGTTTTTGTCTGAGATTCAAACACAGGTTCTACAACCTTAATGGCTACCGCCGCAATGATGGATTTCTTGATGTCTGAGGCGTCGAAATTAGCATTAAAGTGCTCTCTCCCCACACGCACAACAGCCTCCTTAAAAGCCGCCAAATGCGTTCCACCTTGCGTGGTGTTTTGTCCGTTTACAAACGAGTAATAAGTTTCAGAGTAAGATTTGTTGCTATGCGTAATTGCAATCTCAATATCCTCTCCTTTTAAGTGAATAATTGGATAAGCGATTTCTTCATCAATTGTATCTTCGAGCAAGTCTTTTAAACCATTTTCTGAGAAAAATTCTTCGCCGTTGAAAAGAATACGCAGCCCAGGATTCAGGTACACATAATTTTTCAACATTTTCTCGATATACTCTGTACGAAATCTGTAATTATGGAAAATTGTAGGGTCTGGAGTGAAAGAAATTTTAGTGCCCTTGCGTAATGTAGTTTCTTTTTCTTCTGTGGATTCAATCAATTCACCTTTAGAAAATTCAGCTTCACGAGTTTTGCCATCTCGCACAGATTGCACTTTAAAAAAACTTGAAAGTGCATTTACTGCCTTGGTACCCACTCCGTTAAGTCCTACGGATTTTTTAAACGCACGGCTATCGTATTTACCCCCAGTATTCATTTTAGACACGGCATCTACCATTTTACCCAGCGGAATCCCACGCCCATAGTCGCGCACGGTCACCACATCATCTTTTAAATTGATTTCAATGGTTTTCCCGCTCCCCATTACGAATTCATCGATAGAGTTGTCTATAATTTCTTTGATTAAGATATAAATCCCGTCGTCTTGCGAAGAGCCATCTCCCAGCTTCCCGATGTACATCCCGGGGCGCACTCGGATATGCTCGCTCCAACTCAGGGTTTTAATATTATCTTCGGTATAATTTGCCATAAAATATTTTGTGCTAAATCTTTTGAAAATCTTTTCAAGGCAAAAATACAAAAAAAAGATGATTTTTGGATGCTAAAATTTGCGTACGGTTTTTGTGGTATAGCTAAACAAAAAACACGAATTTACATGATTTTTTGATTTGGGTTAAAGCTTTCAGAAATCATATTTTATAAGGAGTTTTTTAATTAAATTTTCTTTGGATTTTGAGCTGTGTGAAATATTCTAAGGATTTTAATTTCACCGCTACCAACCTTGTAAATAATTTTGAAGCTGTATAGCACCGCATACCTTACACTATCATCGTTGTATATTAGCTCTTTGGGGTATTTGAACGGCATTTGCCCCAATGAATCTACCAAAGCTTCTATCTTGTTTAAAACCATTTGTGCATTCTGTGGGCTGTCTTTATGAATATACCCAATAAGGTTAAATAAATCTTTTTCTGCAGTTTTAGTCCAGATTGTAAGCATCTTTAATTTTTTTAAACACATCTTCACTACTAGAACATTCCTTTTCTGCTATGGCTTCATCTATAGCTTGGATATATTCTTGAGTATTTAATTCCTTACCATTCATTGTGGAATGTTTAATTTTAGAACTTAAAAGCATTTCAATGTGATTTAAAATACTTAGGTTTTTAGTATTTAAAACTTGCTTTATGATTCTATTTTGTGTTTCTGAGATAGTCATAGCGTTGCTCTTTCCTTTTACAGCAAATGTAAAAAAATATAATTAAATAAATTCTTTTTGAATCTTTAAAAAAGGAACAAATTTTGTCGCTCAACACATAGATATGTCGGTTAAAATAGATATCTTTTTAATTTAAAAACATGAATTTACATGATTTTTTGATTTGGGTTAAAGCTTTCAGAAATCACATTTTATAAGGTTTTTTAACGCTTTTATCCCAAAAAAATGCTTTAACTTTGTAAGCTTTTTAGTTATAATTAAAAATACAAAAAAATGAAATTAGTATTAATCACCGTAGGAATTTTACTACTCTGTGTAGCGGGAATTGCTATAAAAATATGGGCAAAAAAAGACGGAAAGTTTGCAGGTACTTGCGCAAGTCAAAATCCGCATCTCAACAAAACAGGTGAGCCTTGTGGATTTTGTGGGAAAATGCCCGATCAATGCGAAAATCAAACCGAAAAATAATTTTTTTGTTTGAAGAAAATAGAACTCATAACGCTTATAGAGGATTGTAAAAAAGGCAAGCAATCGGCACAAACTACGCTCATGAATCTCTTGTGGGATAAGGTGCATTATTATGTTTTGAGCAAAATTCAAAACAAAGCCGATGCCGAGGACATCAGCATTAAAACCTTTACTAAAGTCTTTCAGAAATTAAAGTTGTATAACGAAGATTTTGATTTCACCACTTGGGTGCGTGCCATTGCACATAACACGATGATTGATTACATCCGAAAAAAGCCAGAATTAAACATTTCGATAGACGACGAGCTGTGCAATGTAGATTTGTCGAGTGCTGTACCAAGCCCCGAGCAATCGCTGATTTTGGAACAAAGCACAGAGGAGCTTATGCATCATGTTGCGAAATTGCCCGCCATTTATCAAGAAATTATACGCTTGCGCTATCTGGAAGAGAAAACCTACAATCAGATTGCGCAAGAATTAAATCTTTCGCTCTCCAATGTGAAAGTGCGATTGCTCCGAGCCAAAGCTTTGCTCGAGGAATCCATGAAAAATAAATAAAAATACAATCTGCAAGGTTTAAAATTTTTTGTCGTAAAAAATTAATTAACTTTGTACAAAATAGAATAGAACAATGCCGGATACAATGACACAAAATGCGCCACTTCATACACCCAAACCAAAGTGGTTGCGCGTGAAATTACCCACAGGTAAAAAATATAAACAACTCAGAGAAACTGTTGATAATTATAAATTAAACACCATTTGCCAGAGTGGTAGCTGTCCCAACATGGGCGAATGCTGGGGAGAGGGTACCGCCACTTTTATGATTTTGGGCAATGTGTGTACACGCTCATGCGGGTTTTGTGGTGTGCAAACGGGACGCCCCGGTGCGGTAGACTGGGCAGAGCCAGAAAAAGTAGCACGCTCAATTAAATTAATGAAGATTAAACACGCCGTAATCACATCGGTGGATCGTGACGATTTAAAGGATATGGGCTCTATCATTTGGGCAGAAACCGTGAATGCGGTGCGCAGAATTAGCCCAGAAACTACCATGGAAACTTTAATTCCAGATTTTCAAGGAATCACTCGTCATTTAGATAGAATGATTAAAGTTCAGCCAGAAGTAATTTCGCACAATATGGAAACCGTACGCCGCTTGACTCGTGAGGTGCGTATCCAAGCAAAATACGACCGAAGCCTTGATGTACTGAAATACTTGAAAGACCAAGGACAACGCCGTGTAAAAACGGGAATCATGCTCGGACTGGGCGAAGAGCTTGACGAAGTGTACCAAACTATCGAAGATATCCACGCTGCGGGGGTAGACATTATTACCATCGGTCAATACCTTCAGCCGACTAAAAAACACTTGCCCGTGAAAAGATACATCACGCCAGAAGAATTTAAATCATTAGAAGATTTTGCGCGTGGATTAGGCGGGTTCCGCCATGTAGAAAGTAGTCCGCTGGTGCGTTCTTCTTACCGTGCAGAAAAACATATTTTATAAGATTTTTTAAAAATGAAAAGCCTTTTCGCTCATATCATCAGCATTGGAGACGAGGTGCTCATCGGAGACACGCTCGATACTAATTCTAATTTCATCGCACAGGAATTAAATAAAATCAATGTGCAACTCAATGAAATCAGTGTGATTCATGACGAAGAGGAGCTCATTCAGCGCAAAATAGAGGAGGCTGCGAGCAAGGCAGATATCGTTATCACAACGGGAGGACTTGGGCCTACGAGAGATGATAAGACTAAATTTGTAGTGGCGGATTTATTGGGCGAAAAGCTGGTGATGAATGAGCAAGCCTTGGCATGGGTAGAGGAGCATTACGAAAAGAATTTGCGCCGCCCTATGAACGAGCTGACTAAAAATCAAGCTTTGTTGCCAGAGCATTCGGTGCCGCTTAGAAACCAAACGGGCACGGCTTGTGGGATTTGGTCTAGATTTAAAAATAGCGTAATTATCAATTTGCCAGGTGTTCCTATAGAGATGCGGCATTTGATGCAAACGCAAGTAATTCCAAAAATTAAAAAAGATTTTTCGGCAAATTATCGTTTGCACAAATATGTGCGTGTGCACGATGTACCCGAAAGCGAATTAGCCATAATTTTATCGGACTTTGAAAATGAGATGCCCGAGAATGTGAAATTGGCTTATTTGCCTAAAAATAGCCGAATTAAAATGCGTTTTACGGGCGTGGGAGATGATTTAGCTAGTCTCGAAAAACAGCTGGAAGATTTAGCCCAAAAGCTAAAAAACATAATTCCGAATAATGTGTATGCCGAGAATGAGCAAGATGTGCCCGAACGATTAAAGGACTTATGTACCGAGAAATCTTTAAAAATCGCTTCGGCAGAAAGTTTTACCGCAGGATTGATTCCGCATAGAATCACGAGTGTTTCTGGAAGTTCTGCCTATTTTGTGGGTGGAGTAGTGGCATACGATCCGCAAATCAAAATTCAAGAATTGGGTGTTTCTGCGGAGGTGATGAAGGCCAAAGGTGTCGTAAACGAAGAAGTCGCGATACAAATGGCAAAAGGTGCAGTAGCCAAATTTAATGCAGATTTTGCCGTGAGCACCACAGGCGTTGCAGGGTCCGATAAAGATAAGTTTGGGAATGAGGTAGGCTTGGCCTATATTGGGGTAGCCTCTAAGCAAAAAGCTACTGCCATTCGCCTATTTTACCCACATTATGAGCGCACTGAATTTACAGATAGAATGGCTGATATGGCCATTGAGCAATTAATGAATTTTATATTGAAAGAGGGGGCTTAACGCCGTTACTCAAAAATAGATAAAAAGCCCTCAGGAAGCTCAAAAGAAATACTTTTCTCTGCACGATTCGCTTCTTGTAGCCAATCATCGATAAGTGGGATTAAAATCTCTTTACCGTCATTTGTTTGAACGACTAATAAATCCTGTGCTGTGGTATCTCTCACTTCTTTGGCGGCACCTATTTTTTCACCATCGACGATGACATCAAAACCAATGATTTCATGGTAATAAAATTTATTTCCCTCTAGTGCAGGCAAGGTAGAAAGTGGCAAAAACACTTGTCTGCCAATCATACGCTCAGGTTCTGGACAATCCTCGATTAAGATCCTTAGGTGGTTGCCACGATGAAGCTCTGCTTTTTTTAAAAAAAATGGAACCAATAATCCGTGTTGTTCCACGAATATTGATTCCAAATTTTGATATGTTTCAGGTTCATCGGTGTCAAGGAATAAGTTTAATTCCCCTTTGTACCCAATCGCCTTAGTGATTGTACCTAGTAAGTAACAATCTTGTTTCTGCATTTGCTAAAATTTATTCTTCAGAAGTAGTTTCTTCTTCAGCTGGAGCAGCTTCTTCTGTAGCTTCAACTTCCTCAGCAGTAGGAGCTTCTTCCTCTACTGCAACACGAGCTTCAGCGATTTTGCGCTCAGCTTCTAATCTTGCTTTTTTAGCTTCTTCAGCAGCGTTTGCTAAATTTTCTTTTTTAGCATCTACTTGAGATTTTTTGTCTTCAACCCAAGCGTTGAATCTTTTTTCAGCTTCGGCTTCGTCAAAAGCACCTTTAGCTACACCTCCAAGTAAGTGTTTTTTCAATAAAGCACCTTCGTGAGATAGGATAGCACGAGCAGTGTTGGTAGGTTGAGCACCTTTTTGTAACCATTCTACTGCTTTGTCTACATCAAGCTCGATAGTTGCAGGGTTTGTGATTGGGTTGTAAGAACCTAATCTTTCAATGATTTTACCATCTCTCTTTACACGAGAATCTGCTACTACTACATGATAAAAAGGTCTTCCTTTTCTACCGTGTCTCTGTAATCTGATTTTTACAGCCATAAATTTTGTTTTAATTTTGAGGAACTCTGTCCTCGATTAATGTTTAATTAAATTATTTCGAGCCGCAAAGATACATAATTTTTTTAGATTCCAAAACTTATTACCTAAATGCCTTAAATTATTGATTTATAGCTTCTGCAATTATGTATGCTTCGCTCCAGCAGGCTTGGAAATTAAAGCCACCCGTCACCGCATCAATATCAAGCACTTCCCCCGCAAAATATAGATTCGGAATGATTTTGCTCTCCATAGTTTTAAAATTGATTTCGTTGAGTTTCACGCCACCAGCCGTTACAAATTCATCTTTAAATGTGCTTTTACCCGTAATTTCAAATTCGGATTGTGTGAGTTTTTGGGCTAAAAGAAACAATTTCGCATCAGGAATTTCGGCATATTTTTTATCGGCAGGGATTTGGCATACCTCCAATAATTGAAGCCAAAAGCGTTTGGTGATTTCATAAGGGTGAATTTTCCCAATGGCATTTTTGCTATTTTCGGATTTAAAGGCTTTTAAAGTAGATTTGCAATCTTCCTCGCTTTCACCTATAAAATTCACCATTAATTGGAATTTATAATTTTTTTGGTTTAAAATTCGTGCACCCCACGCCGAAAGCACCAAAACAGCTGGACCGCTCAGCCCCCAGTGCGTGATGAGCAGATCGCCTACACTTTCAAGCGATGTACCTTTTACGCTGAGTTCAGCGTCTTTAAAACTGGTGCCTTGCAAGCCTTGTAGCAAAGTGTCGTTACATTTAAATGTAAAAAGCGACGGAACAGGTTTTTGAATCGCATGCCCTAATTTCTCAATGATTTGCCACATATGCGGACTGCTCCCCGTGGTGATAGCCACTTGGTCAAAAATGTATTCTCCTTGGATAGTGGTGATTTTAAAAGTATCATCGGGCTGTTTTTCTATGGCTTTTACGCCTTCATTTAAATGAATTTGCGTATTTTTTTTTTGATTTTCTTTGACCAAAGTTTCCACAATGTCCATAGAATTGTCTGAAGCGGGGAACACGCGCATATCGTCTTGAATCTTCAGCGGAACGCCACGCTCCTCAAACCAGCCCATGGTGTCGCCTGGCTGAAATTTTCCAAACACACTGATGAGCTCTTTGTTCCCTCTCGGATAAAAATCAACCAAAGCCATTGGGTCAAAACACGCATGCGTGAGGTTGCAACGCCCGCCACCCGAAATGCGCACTTTTTGCATCGGAGCAGACGCTTTTTCAAATATGTGAACATGAAAAGAAGGTGCCAAGTTGGCTCCCAAAAAGAACCCCGCGGCACCTCCTCCTATAATGGCTATTTTCTTCAAACCTTTATAAATTTATACTAAGCCCTACACTTCCCCTCGAACCAATTTCGGCAAATACGCCCATGTTTTCATTAAAGAAGTATCGGTAACCAATATGGCCGCCGAGCCCTAGTCCACTACCTTTTAAACCTAAATCAATACCTGGGTATAAATCCATGTTTGATGGCATATTTAAAGTTTCGCCTAAATGAAGGTTGGCTCTCCCTGAAAGGTAAAAATTGTTGCTGTTGTTGGAACCGAAATAAAGCTCCACACCAGCTCCCACTGAAAGCATGTCGGTTGCACCATAGTCTACCGTTCCCGTAAGTCCGTTTCCGTAGCCGAATAAAGTGTATCCTACTTGCGCTTTGAAATCACCTGCTCCTGTATAGGCTGTTTGAGCCTTGGTTACAGAAAATCCTATAAAGAATAAACATAGGATTCCGAAGATTTTAATATTTTTCATATCTAAAAATTAATTTTTATTGTTTTTTTTGAGTTCTTTGGCGCATTCTGCGGCTTTTAAATTTCGTTCAATTTTGTGTCCAGGTCGAGTCCATTTTGGATTTTCGCCCTTTGGTGGTGTAAGATTTTCTTTAGGCTCTCTTTTGGCGTGTTTTTCAAAAGGAGCTTGTGGCTGAATGCTCAATTCGTTGAAGAGTTTCATGTCCTCGTTGATGTCTGGGTTTGGCGTAGTAAGTAATTTATCGCCCGCAAAAATGGAGTTGGCACCTGCCAAGAAACAAAGCGTTTGTCCTTCCTTGGTCATTTGAGTGCGACCTGCCGAAAGCCTTACTTGCGTGGTTGGGATCACGATACGAGCGGTGGCAATCATACGCACCATTTCAAAAATAGAAACGGGTTCTTGTTCTTCCATAGGCGTTCCTTCTACGGGTACCAGCGCATTGATAGGCAAACTTTCTGGTTGTGGCGTCATATTGGCCAAAACTTTAAGCATACCAGCGCGATCTTCTAATTTTTCGCCCATTCCGATGATTCCGCCAGAACATAGCGTAATCGAAGTTTTTCGTACATTGGAAATCGTTTCCAAACGGTCGTCGAAGGCACGAGTGGAAATCACTTCTTTATAATATTCTTCCGAGGTGTCGATGTTGTGGTTGTAGGCATACAATCCTGCTTCTTCCAATCGTTTGGCTTGCGTTTCGGTGAGCATTCCGAGTGTGCAGCACACTTCCATATCGAGATTGGTGATTTCGCGTACCATTTGGAGTACTTTTTCAAAATCTTCGCCGTCTTTGACATTACGCCATGCCGCACCTAAACAAACACGAGATGAGCCCGAAGCTTTGGCGCGTAAGGCTTGCGCTTTTACATGGCTCACGCTCATGAGCTCATTGCCTTCGATATCGGTGTGGTAGCGCGCCGCTTGTGGACAATAACCACAATCTTCTGAGCAGCCGCCCGTTTTTATCGAGATAAGCGAACTTACTTGTACTTTGTTTGGGTCGTGGTGCTGGCGGTGCACGGTGGCTGCTTCATACACCAGTTCCATAAAGGGTTTGTTATAGATGGATAAAATTTCTTCTGTAGTCCATTTTTTTTGATTGTTCATCGCTCAAAATTATTTTTTCAATGGGCGAATATAGGAGTTTTTATTCTTTTATTGACTTAAAAACCTCTTAATTCTTTAGCCCAAATCCTTTCAAAAAATGCTTAAAATATTGATTTTTTTACCAATTGTTTTAAAAATTGTAGAAAAGATTATTTTTTTAAATTAAAGAAAACAGGTTGCAGATAGTAAGTGTCGTTTTGTTTGTAAATCAATCCGTTTGGAATGCTGTTGTATACTTTTATTTTGTAATCCTTAATTTGTGTAGAGTTGATGACATTAATTTTATATTTTTTGCCCTTTTTTACATCGTCTTTTGTTATGTCTTGCTTAATTTTGTTTAGTACGATGGCTACGGGGCGGGGCGACTTTTTGCTTAGCTCAAAAGACACCTCATAGCCACGCTCTCCATGCGTGTCGTAGATGTGATATTCTGGATTTATGACTAAAGGCATACTCAAATCTTGAGATTTTACCGTATTTTTGCAACTTAATAGTGAAATGGAAAAGAATAATGCAATTAAAAAATGCGTGAATTTAATATTTTTCATATCTTTAAAAACTTTTAAACAAAACTAATCAAAATATGAATATTAAAAAATCTTTTTGGCTTTTATTCCTTGTTATAGGTTTATTTTCGTGCAATAGCAATGATGATGGAAATAATAAAATTGGAAATAAAGGGGGCGTAAATACTTCGGGAGTTTCTCAATTAGACTTCGAAATTAATACCTTTATTTGGACAAGATTAAATCATTTTTACTACTGGCAAAAAGATGTACCTAAATTAAGTGATGCATATTTGAAAAATGAAAATTCGCTAGTGAATTTATTGCGCAGCGAAAAACCTAACGAGTTTTTTTATGGTTTGCTTTACAAATATGGGGAAGTCGATCGTTTCTCTTGGATTGTAGACGATTATCATAAATTGCTTAACGGGCTAAACGGAATTTCAAAAGAAAGCGGAATGAATCTTCAGTTGAGCTATGCAGATGATCGTCAAAATAATATTGTAGGGTTTGTAAATTACGTAGTTCCAGGCTCTCCAGCAGATAAAGCCAAAGTGATGCGTGGAGATGTAGTGTATGAAATCAATGGGCAACTCATCAATAAAAATAATTACAGAAATCTTTTCTCTGATCATTTTAAAGCAAAAGTTGCTAGAAATCCTAAAATAAATGAGAGAGGGCTTGATTTGGGAAACGAGAAATTTGAGATTGATATCACGGCGGTTGAATTAGCAGAAAACCCCGTTGCGTTTTATAAAACCTTGGGGACAGATTCTCACAAAGTAGGTTATTTGGTTTACAATTCATTTGTGGATTCTTATAATGATGAGCTGAATGAAAAGTTTGCTCAAATGAAAAGTGAAGGCGTTCAAGATTTAATCTTAGACCTTAGATATAATGGTGGGGGGAGTACCCGTGCAGCTGAGGCTTTGGGGGCAATGATTAGTGGGCAATTTGGTAAAAATTACATCAATTTCACCTATAACGAAAAAAATAAAGAAAATAATCAATCAGTTAATTTGCCTAGTAAAATTGATGTCTTCCAATTCATAAATGGAGATAATAAGAAAGTAGGTGTGCAGGATGTTAATACTTTAAATTTGAAGAAAGTATATGTTTTAACTTCACATGCAACTGCTTCTGCTAGTGAGCTTACGATTACTTGTTTAAAGCCTTACATAGATGTAGTAACTATTGGAGAGAAAACTGTGGGAAAATTCGTATTTTCAGTAACCTTGCTTGATTCTCCAGATAATTCATTTGAGAAAATCAATAAAAAACACAATTGGGCTATGCAACCAATTTTGGGAGCATACAAAAATGCCCAAAAAGATAATTACTACACAGGACTTGAGCCTAATTATAATGTAAACACCGTTGCCTTTGGAGCTTTTGGAGATGTAGCAAAAGATCAAACTTTAGCCAGAGCAATTCAACTAATTGTTGGAGGAACAAGCAAAACAATGTCTTTTGATGAGCCGTATCGATTAAAATCATTGAAAATAAATACCAATACAGAAAAGCCGTTTGGCACGGAATTATATGTGCCAAACTTTCAAAAATAGAAGTTGAACTAAAACCAAAAAATTGGATCTTGTAATTTACGCAATATTGTTAGGATTTATGCTGAGCTTGGTACTTATTGGGCCAGCTTTTTTCCTGCTAATTGAAACGAGTATTACTAAAGGATGGCGATCAGCCATTGCATTGGATGCTGGAGTGGTGTCTGCAGATTTACTCTGTATAGCCTTTGCCTACACGGGAGTAGGGGGCATTGTAGAATACATCGGTGCGCATCCTGCTTTGTACAAAATCGGCGGATTTATCATTATGATTTATGGTGGAATTATGTATCTTTCCAAACCTAAATTACACCTTAAAAACGCCAAAATTGTCGGGAAAAATTATCTAAAGACCTTTGTCAATGGATTTTTGATGAATATTCTCAACATCGGAGTCGTGGGCTTCTGGTTTGTGGTTGCAGGGTGGGTAACACTCAAATACCCAGGAGGAGGGAATTTTGCGATTTTCATAGCCATTGCAATTCTCACTTTTATGGGAATTGATTTGTCTAAAATATTTTTGGCGCATAAATTTCAAGATCGCTTGACCGATGCACTCGTTTATAAAATCAGAAAGTGGATTGGGGTTGTGTTGTTTGTCTTTGGTTTTATTATTTTGCTGAAAGGTTTTATATCCTTTCATCCAATCGAAAACGCCTTACCTTCAATTCCTTTTCATGAGTAAAAAATTTTAATAAAATGAAATTTGTAACACTATCGATGTTTCTTATAGCCATAGGTCTAATTGTGGCAGGTTTATATTGTGATGTTTCTGGAGATTTTCCCGAGTTAAAAAACAAGTTTTATGGCTTTGGGACGCTCACGCTTTTCTTCGTAGCAATGCCGCTGTTTTTAATTATGCGGAGAAAGAAATTTGATTTAAAAAAATACGATTTAAATAATTTTTTAGAAAACATAGATAAAGAAAAAAATCCGCGTAAATAACGCGGATTTTTTGCTATGAAAATACCCTAAAATATAGATTTTTATTCATCAGTCTCTTCATTTTCACTTTCTTTTAAAGATGCTAGAAAATGCTGGTGCAGTTCAATGAATACTTTTTTAAATATTTTAGCCTCCTCAATATCAATTGAGCTCAAAGCATCTTCTACAGTAGCTCTCACTTCATCCATCACCTTTTTTTCTAGCAAAATACCTTTGTTCGTAAGATAGATTAAATTAGATCTTCTATCGAATGGATCGGTACGGCGTTCCACGATTTTAGCTTTTTCCAAATGATGAATCAATCGCGTGATGCCAGGTTTGTCTCTAAAAGTTTCGTCGGCCAGAAATTGCTGAGAGCAACCTTCGTTTTGCCATAAAATAACGAGCAAAGAAAATTGTTCTTTAGTAATGGTTATCTTCTTCTTTTTTAGTCTATCAAAAAGAAGTTTTAGCATTAAATTGGGGGTGCGAGTAATTAGTAAATTGTATAAATCTTCTTTCTCTATGAAATTTTCCATTATAGCTTATGATTTAAATTAAGTATCTCCCACAAAAATAATTAAATTATTCAAAATAAATAAGGTTTAAGACTTGTAAAAATTTTATTTTTGCGAAAAATTTTAAATGCTATGGCAAAATTCACTACCTTAAAATTTTCACCCCAAAACTTTTTCTATATCATAAGCGGATTTATTTTAAGTTTTCTAGGGCTTTATCTAGGGCGAGGTTTTTTAATCCCGTTTTGTTTTTCGATACTCATCGCATTCATTCTTGTGCCCATGGTTCGTTTTTTTGAAAGAAAAGGAACGGGAACAGTTTTGGCAATTTGTATAGCTTTTTTAATTGTAATACTTGTATTTAGTGGAGTTTCTTATTTCTTCTCATCGCAAATTGCGAGTATTATTTCAGATTTTGAAAACTTTAAATCAGAGCTTTCTCCGTTGCTAGATAGTGTGATTAATATGTACAACGAGAATTTGCCATTTCTTCCGCCAATCGATGCCGAAGGCGTAGCTTTTAGGGTGCAGTCTTTTCTTAAAAATTCAGGTGGAGATATTTTGGGTTCTACTTTGGTGCAGACGACTGCTTTTTTGGCCAATTTTGTATTGATTCCAGTTTATGTTTTCTTGTTGCTTTTGTATAGGAGGGGACTTGTAAAGGGGATTATGATGTTTTTCCATAAGAGCCAAAGAGAAGATGTGCGCACCATTATTTATGAAGTGCAAAGTGTAGGGAAAGATTATATCGTAGGGCTTATGACCGTGATGCTGATTATGGCTGTGTTAAATTCCTCATTTATGCTAATTATTGGGGTGGATTATGCCATTATGTTTGGTTGTTTGGCGGCGTTGCTTATTGTGATTCCTTATATTGGCACCTACATAGGAGGGGCTTTGCCAGTGCTGTATGCTTTAGTAACGATGGGGCCAACAAGTGCAATAGCGATTTTAATCTGTTTTGCTATAATTCAAATGATCGACGGGAACTACCTTACGCCTAAAATCGTAGGGAGCAACACCAGTGTCAATGCCTTGGCAGCCTTCATTGCTTTAATCATAGGGGGTGCACTATGGGGCATTGTAGGTATGATTCTTTCCATTCCGTTTACGGCGATGCTCAAGAAAATCTTTAAACGAGTTGCTGGGCTGCAACCATTGTCCTTGCTGTTGGGAGAGGAACTGTTTGATAATAAAAAATTAGAGCTCAAGGATTTAGAAATAGAATACATAGACGAAAAACCTAAACCTAGTTCGATTTTCTTAAAGTTGAAAAGATTTTTTGTAGAAAAAATCACTCCAGAAGATAAAGATAGCGATATATAAATATCGCTATTTTTCTGCGTAAAGTTTTTTAGCTAAATCAATAAAATCGTCCACGCTCAATTGCTCGGCGCGGAGATTCTTGTATTTTAAGGTAGAAAGCAATTCATTTTGGTTTAAAGACTTTAGCGCGTTGCTTAATTTTTTTCTTCTTTGGTTAAATCCAGTTTTTACTAAATTTAGGAAGAAAGCATACGGCACGCCCTCGATTTCCTCACGGAATCGAGTCAAGCGAATCACGCCAGACTTCACCTTTGGAGGCGGAGTGAATACATTTTCATCCACAGTAAATAGATATTCCGCTTTGTAGTACGCTTGCATCAAAACCGAAAGAATACCATAAGTTTTACTCCCGTGCGGAGCGGCAATACGCTCGGCAACTTCTTTTTGAAACATACCTACCACTTCGGGGATTTGTATTCTGTTGTCCAGCACTTTGAACATAATTTGCGTAGAAATGTTGTAAGGGAAATTCCCAATCACCGCAATCGGATTTGGGAAATGTTTGCCCAGATCCATTTTTAAAAAATCTTCCGAGAAAATCGGTAAATTTTGTTTGATGCCGTTATACTTTTCATTCAGATACTCAACAGATTCTGTGTCAATTTCCACCACAGAAACCGAACGCTGGTCTCTAAGCAAAAACTGGGTGAGCACGCCCATACCTGGTCCTATTTCTAGCACTTCGTGGTAGCCTTCCCAAGAGAGTGCCTCCACGATTTTTTCTGCAATATTTAAATCGTTTAAAAAATGTTGACCGAGGTGTTTTTTTGCTTTTACATTCATATCGGTGCAAAAGTAAGCAAAGTTTAGGCAGTATGAAAAATTATTTTCAAAAAAATTTTAATTATAATTATCTGTAAATCAATTTTTAAAATAAAATTTAAGGTTGAATTTCAATAAAAATGATAAAAAATATTTGGTAGGAATAAAATTGTTTGTATATTTGCAATCCAATAGCGCGGGATGGAGAAGTCGGTATCTCGTCGGGCTCATAACCCGAAGGTCGCTGGTTCGAGTCCAGCTCCCGCTACTAAGTAAAGCCATTGATTACATTTGTTTTCAGTGGCTGTTTTTTTCTCAATTATCTCATCCTTTTTATTCAACTTTTTTATTTTCATTTTCTAAAAAAAAATCGTACATTTAAGCTCATAATCAGAGCTGTATGAAATATCACCCATTTGCTTTTTGGTTATTTTTTTTCTGTATTGGAATTGGTGTGGGCAATTTCTTTGATGTTCCGCCGAGCTGGGCTATATCGGGTGGGATGCTGTCTTTACTATTGCTAGTTCTATTTCGTAGAGAAAATCGATATTTTGCCTATTTTTCTTTTTTATTTTGTGTTTGTTTGGGGCTTTTTCGGTATCAGCAAATCAATGCAGATGTAAATTCGGATTTTGAAGGTTTTTTGAAACCCACAACCGAAGTGCGGATTGAAGAAAGTCTAAAACCCAGTGCAAAATATTATAAATACAAGGCTGAAATTCTGCGGATTCTATCAGATTCTTTGGGGCTAACACGCCAAAAGATTTTACTTTACACGCCCAAGGATCAAGGTGAAAAATATGAAAATCAGATTTTATGGCTCCACGGAAATTTGTCTAGCATTGCCATGCCGAAAAATCCGCATGTTTTTGATTATAAGAAATATATGTTTAGGCAGGGAGTGGGCTTACAAATGTTTTGCGATACGATTTTGCAAACTAAAAATCCTTCAAAATTCGATTTTAAATATAAATTAAATGTCTTTAAATCTCAGTTTAAACAAAAATTAAAAGCTTTAGGCTTTAGTCCCACGAGCAGAATTTTTATCCAGTCGCTGGCATTGGGCGACAGAAACGATTTCGACGCCGATTTTAGGCGAAAATTATCTGCGGCGGGCATTTCGCATTTGTTTGCCATTTCGGGCTTGCATGTAGGCATTGTTTACGGCTTTTTATTTGTGATTTTTTATCCCATTTTATTTTTACCTCATGGGAGAAATTTGCGTATAATCCTCTCGCTTTTAGTGATTTGGGCGTATGCGTATTTTGTGGGAGCCACGCCATCGGTAGTGCGAGCGGCTTTTATGCTCACGATTTTTTCGCTGAGTTTTATTTTTCAGCGACGGGGAAATTTTTATCATGTTTTGGCGTTTACGGCATTGGTTTTATTGTTTATTAATCCCAATTATTTGTTCGATGTGGGATTTCAATTGAGTTATACGGCGGTGTTTTTTATCGTTTGGGCGACGCGATATTTTAAATCTTTTAGCCCCGAAAGAGGGAAGTTTAAAATCGCTTTGTTCGATTTGGTGCTGGTTACTTTGGCGGCTCAATTGGGTGTTTTGCCGATAAGTATCGCCTATTTTCATCAGTTTTCGTGGTTGTTTTTGATTGGGAATTTATTGTTTTTCCCAATTTCTGCCTTGTTGGTCGGTTTTTGTTTTCTTATATTTTTTATGCTGAGTTTAGGCGTTATGCCCGATTTTTTAGTCCAAATTTCAAATTTTATTTTTGGTGGTTTCGATGAGGTTTTAAACTTAAGTGTAGAAAACGATACCTTTTTAATCCAAAATATCCATTGGAATTTTGGGCAAATGCTGGCTTGGTGGGCAATGATTTTTGCGTTTGCTTATGCATTGAAAAACCGAAATTTAGCGAATTGGAATAAATTTTTAGCCTTAATTGTGGTCTTTTTAGCCTTTGGCTATGTTGATGTTTTTCAGGCAAGAAATAAAAGCCAATTCATTGTTTTTCATCAATATCAAAAGAATTTGATGGCGTATCGGGAAGGGCAAAATTTATGGGTGTTTGGAGCAGATGATTTGGCTAAAGATTTTATCATTCAGCCATTTGCCACCGAGGAGGAAATTCGTAATATTCAATATTTTTCTTGGGGGGGAAATTTAACGATGAATGATTTTCGGAAGTCGGATCGTTTGATTCAATTTGGGCAAAAGATTATTTTAATCAACCCTATGGGCGAGAAAATCCCTCAAAATGTGGATTTTCTTTATTTCACGCAATCGCATTCGGATTTAAATGATAAAAAATTCAGCCAAAAATTGATTTTTGACGGTGCTAGTAAATTTTGGCAAGTCCATAAATTCAAAGCAGAACAAAAGCATTTTACTGCCGATGACGGATTCTTTATTCTTGAAAAATAAAAAAGCGACCTTTTCAATTTTGAAAAAGTCGCCTTTAAGTAATAAGTAATATGAAAAATTATTGTTTTAAGAATTTTTCTACGATGCCTTTAGAAACACCTGTGCTACTAAATCCGCCATCGTTGTAGATGTTTTGCATTGTGATTCTTCTAGTAAAGTCACTAAACATCATTACACACACGCGGGCACAATCATCGGCAGTTGCGTTTCCGAGTGGGGAAAGCTCTTCGGCAACGCCTAAAAAGCCATCAAATCCCTTAACGCCAGAGCCTGCAGTTGTTGGGGTAGGGGATTGAGAAATGGTGTTTACACGCACTTTTTTGGCATCTCCCCAGTGATATCCAAAGCTTCTTGCGATACTTTCCAAATAGGCCTTGTTGTCTGCCATGTCGTTGTAATCTGGAAAAAATCTTTGTGCTGCAATATAAGATAATGCCACGATACTTCCCCATTCGTTCATACAATCTTTTTCCCAAGCGGTTTTCATCACACGGTGAAAAGAAAGTGCGGAAATATCAAATCCTTTGTGGGTGTAGTCGTAGTTCATTTCGGTGTAAGGAATGCCTTTTCTCACATTTACACTCATTCCGATTGAGTGCAAAATAAAATCAATTTTGCCGAATTTTTCAATTGCTTTGTCAAACAATGCACTTAAATCGTCCATATTGGTTGCATCTGCAGGAACAACTTCGCTACCAGTTTGCTCTGCCAATTGCTGGATTTTCCCAAAGCGCATTGCCACAGGTGCGTTGCTCAAGATAAACTCTGCACCTTGCTCTTTACATTGCAAAGCTGTTTTCCAAGCAATAGAATTTTCGTCTAGCGCACCGAAAATAATTCCTTTTTTTCCGTTTAATATTCCACTCATAATTTGTGTTTTTTTATTGATTTTTTCTTACTTAAGCTATAAAAGTAAAAAAAATATTTGATTTAAATAATTTTAATTAAGCTTTATAGTTCACTACTGCTTGGATAAAGGCTTCGGCGTTTTCCACAGGCACATTTGGCAGAATGCCGTGCCCAAGATTAGCAATGTATTTATAGGTGCCAAAATCCTCTATCATTTCCTTTACCATCTCTTGAATTTTCTCTGGCGGAGAAAGCAAACGAGACGGGTCGAAGTTTCCTTGTAAAGTCTTTTTGTAGCCCGTTAATTCTCTAGCCATTTGTGGCGTGATTGTCCAGTCTACGCCCAGAGCCGAAGCGTTAGAAGTCGCCATTTTTTCTAGCGCAAACCAGCAACCTTTGGCAAAAACTACCACAGGAGCGATTTTGTAAAGTGCATTTACAATTTGCTCGATGTATTGATAAGAAAATTCTTGATAATCCTTTGGCGAAAGCATGCCTCCCCAGCTATCAAAAATCTGTAAAACATCGCAACCGTGTTTGGCTTTTTCTTCTAAATAAAGAATGGTAGAATCCGTGATTTTTTGCAATAGTTTATGTGCTAAGGCAGGCTCGGTAAAAGCAAAAGATTTAGCTTTGTCAAAGTTTTTAGATCCTTGCCCTTGCACTGCATAGCAGAAGATTGTCCACGGTGAACCCGCAAAACCAATCAACGGAATTTCATCGTTGAGCTCTTTTTTGGTTAAATCAAGCGCATCAAAAACATATTGTAAATTCTCGTTTACATTGCCACTTGCCAGTTTTTCGATGTCGGCAGCCGAGCGCACAGGATTTTCGAGCCAAGGGCCTACGCCTGGTTTCATTTCAAAGTTTAAGCCCATCGCTTGCGGAATCACCAAAATATCCGAGAAAATAATCGCGGCATCAATCGGGAATCTGCGATAGGGTTGAAGCGTGATTTCTGAAGCAAGCTCTGGCGTTTGGCAACGAGTAAAGAAATCGTATTTATCTTTAAGTGCCATAAATTCAGGTAAGTATCTTCCAGCTTGTCGCATCATCCACACAGGGGGTCTTGATACTTCTTCGCCGCGCAAAGCCTTTAGCAATAAATCATTTTTGGGCATATTGTAATGTATTTTTAATTAAATCTATTAAATCTTGTGTTTTAGGTGTTTTCGGAATGAAAATTTTGTTTTTAGTAAAATTTTCAAGTGATTTTTGGGTGCTTTCACCTATCGCAAAAATAAAAGAATTATTCGGAATTTGATAGGTTTTAAAAAAAGATTTCACCCCAGACGGACTAAAGAATGCGTAGGCATCATAATCTGTATTTAATGTGGGCGAAATGCTTTTGGTTTGATACACGGGCACTTCCGTGAGTGGTATTTTTGCCGATTTCAGTGCATTGGGAATAGTGTCTAGCCGAATGTCGCTGCACAAAAAACAAAATCGTTTTTGGCTATATTTTTCTTGGATAATTTGCACTAAATCTTCGGCATAGCCAGCGGTAGCGAGTACGGGGTTATTTTTGCTGAGTAGGTTTCTCGATTTCTCGCCCACGCAGTAAAAATTCCCTTTAATTCGGTTTTTTATCGCCCATTGGGCAGCCCTTAGGCTCGAAACGATAAAATCCGTTTCATTTTCAATTTTAGCCAAAATTTCTCGGTCAGGAAAATATTCGGTGCTGATGAAATCCATAGCATCCACTTGCGCTTTGGGCAAAGCACTTTGATACACCTCTGGACTCAGTTTTTTAGTTAAAAGAATTTTCAGCATTTCCGAATTGGTTTAAGCACCAATTTGTTTTTTGATTTCTTGAATGATTCCGCCCGCTCCTTGGTCTAAACAGATTTGTGCCATTTCTTCGCCCAAAGTTTGTGCATCGCCCAGCGGACGCGTTTCGGAAATTTCAATTTTCTGTGTCCCGTCAAGGCTTAAAATTGCACCCGAAAAATGCACTTTTTCATTCTCGATATGCGCGTAGCCACCAATCGGAGCCGTGCAGCCGCCTTCGAGTTTTCTTAAAAAAGCACGTTCAATTTCGCCCGCCGTTTGGGCTTGTGTATCGCTGATTTCGCTTAAATCTAAATCCTGTCTTGTTACGATTCCCACGATGCCTTGCGAGGGGGCTGAAATCATATTTTCTATGAATTGGTATTGCAGATTATGCTTGGTTAAATTTTGTAGGATTTCGCTACGGTTCAGTCCCGCATAGGCGAAAATCGCCCCATCCCAATTGTTGTCGAGCAGTTTTTGTAATCTTAATTGCACATTCCCACGCAGGTCTACCACGCTGTCTTGCGGAAAACGATTGTGCCAGAAGGCTTTTCTGCGCAGGCTTCCCGTTGCGATGGTGCGTTTTTCTTTTTCTAAAATGTCCGAAGATTTAAATACCAAAATATCACGATGATCGCCGCGTGGCAAGCAGGCTGAAAGCTGAAGCCCTTGTGCCAATTGTGTAGGCACATCTTTTAAACTATGCACGGCCAAATCGATTTCGCCATTTACAAGGGCAATGTCCAAAGTTTTGGTAAAAACTCCTGTGATTCCTAATTCGTAAATGGGTTGTTTCAATTTTAAATCGCCCTCAGAGGCTATGGGCACGATCTCCACCGAATGCCCAAATTCTTCTAATCTTTTTTGCGCTTGGAGTGCTTGCCACATTGCGAGCGGACTTTTGCGCGTGCCTAATTTAAGTGTTGCCATAAGCGATTAATCTTCTTCTTTTAAATCTAAATGAAAAATTTCGTTGATAAACCCAATGGTTTGGTGCGCCTTGTCGGGATGTTCCATTAAATAAGCCGCAAATTGATTGGTCATTTTTTGGGCTAAACGCAGGCTCAAGCGGTCGCCTTTGGGACAAATACTGATTTCCTCTTTTTTGCGAAGTTGCTTCTTTTCGTATCGTGCCAAAAACAGCATACGCTCCTTAAAAGCTTCGATGGCAGGCACAAATTGTCTACCCTCAATCCAATCCTCAAATTCCCAAAGATTCAGGCGGATAATAGTTTCCACTTTCGGTACTTCGGATTCGCGTGCTTTGAGCGTTTCGTTGATGGTTTGCGAGAGCATATCTACATTGATGAGTTCAATGTTTTCTAGCTCTTTTACAGCGGTATCTACATTGGCTGGAATCGACATGTCGATGACGAGCATTTTCTTGTCGGGCAACATGTCTTTGGTTATTGTCGGTGTTTTGGCACCCGTTGCCACGATAAGCACATCGGTATTTTGCAAAGTTTCGGTGAGCTCTTCGATTTTCTTAAATTTTATATCTAATTTCTGGCTTAATTTTTCGGCTTTTTCAGGCGTTCTATTAATAAGCGTTACCTTATTATTTCCCGTGTGCTTCACAAGGTTTTCGCAAGTATTTCGCCCGATTTTCCCTGTTCCGAAAAGCACTATGTTCTTCTGTTCAAGGTTAGGAATGTGGCTTAAAATATACTGCACCGCCGCGTAGGACACAGAGGTGGCTCCATCGCTAAGCGAAGTTTCATTTTTAATCTGCTTGCTGATTTGCACTGCGGTGTTAATGAAGCGCTCCAAATAGGCATTAGAGCAACCCAATTTTTTAAATCGCTTGAAGGCTTTGCGCATTTGTCCCAAGATTTCAAAATCGCCTAAAATTTGACTTTCCAGCCCAGACGAAACGCGGAACAAATGATTGAGTGCTTGTTTTCCTTTTTTAATAAAAGTGATTTCTTCAAAAACCGATAAATCGCCGCCCACTTGCTTGCAATATAATTGCATCATAGGCTGGTGCGATTGAGCAAAGAAATAGATTTCGGTACGGTTGCAAGTAGATAGAATGAAAAAATGCTCCAAACCTATATTTTTGGCTTTAAGAACAAAATCCTTTTCCCAATCTTCAAAAAAAGCATATTCACCGCGTGTTTTTACATCGGCTTTTTCATAACTGATGCCGATGACATGAAATTGCTCTAATGTTTCTTTTTCTTCCAATACACTCATAAACTCGGCGCAAAGGTACGAAAATTATTAGGCTAAAAAAAGAAAGATGTTTTTATCCTATTTATTTGAAATAAATTCAAAAAGGAATTATATTTGATTGTATCAATTCAAACCAAAATCTATGAAATACTTAAAATACTTAGGCTTGCTGGTATTGGGGGCGTTGCTCACTTTTTTTGTGATGAAAGCCACGCAAAAAGACCATGCACAAGAGGCGTCTTCTACGATTGCCTATGGCATTCAGCGATTGAATAAAATGGTGGTAGCGGAGCAAACCTATGCCAACTTTTATTCGCACAAAAGCAAGAGTAGCTATTTGGGGAATTTAATCTCGTTTGACAAGTCTTTGCTTCTAAAAGTGGAGGTAAAAGCGCAGGCGTCTTATGATTTGTCTAAAATGCAAGTGAAATTGGATTCTGTGAATCAAACGATTTATATCCAGAAAATTCCGCCGTTGCAAATTGAGCTGTTTCCCGATGTGGATTTTTTTGAAATGAACCAAAGTAAAATGAATGCGTTTAGC
Source organism: Ornithobacterium rhinotracheale (assembly GCF_022832975.1). NCBI lineage: Bacteria > Pseudomonadati > Bacteroidota > Flavobacteriia > Flavobacteriales > Weeksellaceae > Ornithobacterium > Ornithobacterium rhinotracheale. The sequence continues at coordinate 471,208 of NZ_CP094846.1, forward strand.
AAAGATGATTTAAACGGAATTAAAAGCCGCGCCGTGGCAGAAGTGGAGAAGACCATCGACCAAACGAGTTTGCGAAAAGAGGCACACGAGCAGCTATTGCAAAACTTAGAAGAAATTTATCTTTTAGCTAAAATTTATCATTGGAAAATTGTAGATGAAACCGAATTTGCCGATGAAATGAAAAACCGAATTCCGATATAATTTTTAAGGCTAAAAACAAAAAATCCCATTCTTGCAAGAATGGGATTTTTTTATGCTTTAACCTAAGGGTTATAATTTTACTTCATCGATGGATTTAGCATAATATTGTTTGATTTTTCCATCTTCGTCAAGCACCATGTATCTTGGGATCCAATCTAAGTCGATGTATTTGGTAAAAGCAGATTCGGTGCCTTTGCCCCAGCCACCAGACATTAAGATGAAATCACCTTTTAAATTGTTTGGTTTTACATATTTTTCGATGCCGCCTTTCCACGCTTCTTCGTTTTTGTCTACAGAAATGAAAAGGTAATTGATGTCTGGGTGCTCTGCTTGAAATTTAGTCATCTCAGGCATTGCTTTTACGCAATCACCACACCATGAAGCCCAAACTTCTACTAGCGTGATTTTGCCTTTTTGTGCATTTAAAATTTCGCCAAATGTAGTTTGGCTTGTGCTATTAATCTCTGTTACATTTTGGTTTAAAACTTCTTGGGAAAATTCGGTTTTTTCGGTTTTTTTAGAACACGAAATAATTCCTAAGGAAGCTAAGCAAAGTAATACTAATTTTTTCATGATTGATAATTTAAAAAACCAAATATAATGATTTTTTAAGATTAAACTTTCTTTTGTTTTTTTAGACTTTCAATTTCAATCAGGTAGATTCTTTTAAATGTGAAAGCTGCTAGGATTAAATAAAAAATACAGAGTAGCCACATGTAAATAAAATCGGTCTTAAGTATATTTATGTCTGCCCCCATTTGAGTAATCGCTACAAATCCTTTGGATCCTAAAGTAGTTGGGACTAAGTGGGAGAGACCTTGAATGTACCAAGGAATAGCATCGCTAGGCCAGGAGAAACCAGTAATCAATAAAGCGGGAATCGATGTAAACATAATGGCTAAAATGGCATCTTCTCTTTTTCTAAAGAAATTCAGTAAAAATAAGCCAAGATACACGACTGAAAGCAAGAAAGGAATCATATATACTATGGTTTCTAGCAAGTTTCCACGCATTGGGATGTTAAAATAAGGCATTACAAATCCTACCATGTAGATTAAAATACAAAGGCTGATGATGAGATATGTTGTCGCTTTTCCCATGACAATTGGTAGCATTCCGAAAGTGTGATTGGCATTAGGGTATAATTTTACAATTTTATGGTTTTCTCGCATGGTTCCGCCAAGGATTCCGATGGCTTGCAACATCGTGGTTTGGAAGATGATTACCAATACCACGGGGATCAAAAATGTGCCATATCCTGCGTTGGAGTTATATAAGTTTACGGCACTTCCCGTGAGTGGTGCTCGCTCTATTTGTGCCACTTTGGGCAAGTTTCCTTTAGCCTCGATTTTCTTAATTTCGACTCCTGCTCCCATGTAGGCTACCGCGTATTTGGCAGCGGTGAGCACTTGCTTATAATACAAAATATAAGCCCCATCGGTGTAGACAGAAACTGTGGGCTGTTGAGATTTTTGAAGGTTTTTTGAGAAGTTTTCTGGCACCACGATGATCCCCCGTACTTTTTCCTCTTCAAAAGCTTTTACTGCCTCTGGGAATTGCGCGTAATGGTGGTTCATGCTCACTTGCTCGGTTTCATCCATCATTCGGATAAATTGTCGGCTATGCACGGTGTTGTCCAAATCTATATAGGCCACTGGCAAGTCGGTCAAAACCTCGTGCGAGTAAACATAAGCATACAAGAAAGATACGATGGTACTCACCAAAATAAATGAAAACAATACCGCAACATCCGAGAAAATATTTTTAAATTCTCGCATCATCGCGTAGTAAAAGTTCCCAGCATCAAGGTGGATTCTATTGATGAATCTATTCATAGCTTCCTTTTTTTAATTTTTTTACAAATAATGGATATGAGCTTAAAAATAGAATGAAATAAGCTCCCAATGCGATTAAATTATGCAAAGTATAATTCACAGGAATTCCCTTTATGGCACGATTTACAAAATATTTGATAAAGTGCGTGTATGGGAATATGTTACTCACATCTTGAATGAATTTTGGCAAACCTTCAATCGGGAAAGTGTAGGCTCCAAACGAGAAGCATACAGCACAAAAACCACCGCCAAAGGTAAGCGCAGAGCGCATATCCTTAGAAATATTTACAAAGAATACAGCCAGTAATTGGTGCGTGAGAATTAGCACAAATGTAAGCAAAACTACATTCCACATAGGTACTTGCAATGGCGTGCCGATAATCCTGAACAAATAAAAGTTCATAAACCAACCCACAAAGCAAAATACAATCGTGTAGGGGAGTAGTTTACCCCATAATGCTGACCATGAATTGCCGCCACTCATGCGCAACCAGCTATCGGCAAAACCATATTTAAGCGGTGTAGCGATGATGTAGATACTCAAAATAACCACAAGCATTTCCAGCATAAATGGTAGAAATGGCGTAATCAAATAATATCCATAGTTGGAATAAGGGTTGTACATATTATGCAAATCTAGCTTAATGGGCTGCACATCGGCGTGTGCCCAGTAGCCTTCTTGTCCTTTTTTCTTTCTTTTTTCTATGTCGATTCCCGCAGAAACCATTGCGATAGTGGTACTGAAAGCCTTTTGAATATTTCCCGCTGGCAATAAAAATTGCCCATTGGTATAGCAAATAATCTCTGATTGTTGTCCATCAAGTACATTTTTTTGCACCCCTTGCGGAATCACCACCAAGGCGTAAACATCACCGCGTCTCAGCAATTTTTTGGCTTCATCCTCGTTGTTGAGGGCGATGCTAAATTCTATTTCTGGGGTAGATTCTAGTGCTCTAATTATTTTTCTTGATGTGGAGGTTTTGTCGTAGTCTATCAAGGCTACCTTAAAGCTATTAGGTGTTCCTGCTTTAAATAATAATCCAAAGAAGAAAAATAAAATCAATGGCAAGCCAAGGCTTAAAAATAATTTCTTGGGAGAACCCGCTAAAATCTTAAATTCATAGAAAAATACTTTCCAAAAACCATTTTTCATACGATTGAGTGTTTTTTAATTTAAAATAAAGAATGAAAAAATAAAGCGAATTTATTCTTTCACAAGAACACTCATTCCTGGTTTTAGTCCTTCCACTTTCTTGGTTGGGTAAGCCTTAATTTGGAAAGTTTTACGGTCGAAATCGCCACTTGAGCGAGTGGCACGCCAAGTTGCAAAATCAGCTTGCACAGCCATGTGTTTCACTTTAAGCTCGATTTCTTGGTCGTTCAAAGCGGGTACAAAGGCTCTGAAAACTTCGCCCACTTTGTAGTGTCCCAATTTATCTTCTCTAATGTTGAAAACCACCCATTCGTCTGTGGTGTCTACCAAATTTATAACAGGGTAACCAGCGTTTACGATTTCGCCACGCGTAGGGATAATGGTTTCTACGGTTGCGTTGTAGGGGGCATACACTTTAGCTCCATCAAGATAAGCGTTTACCTCGGCAATGGCTCCATCGGCTTTGGCTACTAGTGCCGCGGCTGCCTCTTTGTCTTCGATACGAGTACCACTTTTAGCCATTTCGTACTGAGATTTGGCTGCTGCAGCTTGTTTTTGAAGCGCCACCATTTGTGTATAGGCTTCGTCTTTTTTCTGTGCAGGTACCACTTTAGCCTCATACAAATTGCTCACACGCTGATAGGTTTTTTGGGCTAAATTAGCGGCGGCTTGTGCTTGTTGCCAAACATTATAAGCCCCTGTGATTTGTTCTTTTCTTGCTCCAGCGTATGCTTTTTGTTCTTGCGCTACGGCAGCAGATTTTGCTGCTTCGGCTTGTGATTTTTTGGCTTGAATTTCGGTGCTTTCAAGTTCCAAAAGCAAGTCTCCTTCTTTTACTTTTTGCCCCTCTTGAACAAAAATTTCTTTCACACGGCCTGGTACTTTTGGTGCCACATTGATTTGTGTAGCCTCCACTTGCCCTTGCAAGTAATTATCTTGCGGACGATTGTAATACCAAATTGAAAGTCCCACCACTGTTCCAAAAACAAGAAGTGTAATGATGATGCTGATGATATCTTTTGTTTTCATAACTAAAGAATAGAATTTCTTAAAAAATTAATTTAAATAGATTTTTGTTTTATTGAATTGTGTATTGATTTAAAGTATGGCTCAATCCGCAAGTTTCAAGCATTTCGGTCAAGGCTTTGTCCATGGCAAAAAGCGCTTGCAATTTTTTCATTTTGATTGAAGCTAAATAAAGGTTGGCATCTACCACATCCACAGATTTAGCAAAACCTTCATAAAACGCTTTTTCTCTCACGCGCACAAGCTCTTCGGCAAAGGCCAAAGATTTTTTCAAACTTTCTAATTGCTCTTGTTGTTTCTGGATTTCGGTAAATTGTTTTTTTACCAATGTCTGAATGTCTCGCTCGGCTTGCTTTGTCAAGAAATCTACACTTTCGCTCACAGCCATAGATTGCTCATATTCTTTTTTATTTTTAAATCCAGTGAAAACATCTACTTGCATTCCAATTCCTACATACCATTCAGGCTCGGTAATCGGCAAGTTTTCGGTCAATAAATATTTAGAACCCACAAGCGCGATATCGGGCATAAATTTAGATTTTTTAAGCGCCACATCTTGCTCTGCTAATTGCTTTTTAAGTCGAGCCTTGGCAATTTCTGGGTAATTTTCTTTGGCTTGCTGCTGGTAATATTCTAGCCCTTTTAGCAAAACAACTTCAAACAAAGGTGTGCTTAAATCTTCGGTATATTTTTCGGTGTTAAGTGCTCCCCAAAGCGCAGCTTCTGCAAGTGCTACATCTTTTTCTGCTCCTTGCAATTCACGATCGGCATCGGCAACGGCGGTTTCTGCCATCATTTTTTCTACAGGTGCAATCATTCCGTTTTTTTCCAATTGCTCGGCGTTGTAAAAATGTTTTTCGGCGGCTTCTTTGGCTTGCTCACGCACTTTTACTGCTTCTTGTGCCAGCTGCACTTGGAAATAGCGCGTAGAAACTTCAGAAATCAATTTTGATTTCACATCTTCGGCTTCCGTTACAGCCAAATCTTTTTTGATTTCGGCAGCACGATTTGCCGCTTTGATTTTCCCGCCCGTGAAAATAGGCCATTTTACATCGGCTTGTAGCGTCATTACATCGGCATCTTGAAAAGGAACGCGCCAATCCCCCATTTTGTTAGGATTTAAAAATGGCACAATCGATGCCAAGGCGTATTTATACTTGTTTAAATTAAGAGAAAGATCATCGTTCATGTGAATGATTTTTCCGCTCATAGTCACTTGTGGCAGGTGCAGACCTTGTGCAGCATCTACACCAAAATTAGCGGCTTGTGCTTGTTTCTCGTAACCTTTGAGTTTGCCATTTTTGTTTTCCATTAAGTTGAGCGCTTGGTTCAGGCTCAGGCTTTGTGCTTGAGCCGTTAAGCTAAGCGTAAGCAAAATGGGACATAGAAGTTGTTTAATTTTTTTCATGGTTTTTTTTAAGCTAAAGCTTTCATGTAAATTTCAGTTATTAATTGAACGTCATCCTCATTAAATTCAGATGCGCTAAATATATTTCTTTCTCTTGAGTTTATAAAGAAAAATGTGGTTCCGATTATTATAGTATATAAAATTTCTGGTGTTATAGAATTGTTTATCTCTTTTGTTTTATGTCCTAATTCTATGGCGTTTTTACATGTTTTACTTAGAATGTCTTTATCTTCTTGTGTTAAACGAAATGAGTAATCAGTCATCAATTTAAGCAAAAAAAGAATATGATTAGGGTTGTTATTTGCTTGTTCAAAAAGGTTGGAAATAAATTTTGTAATTACTATTTTCAAGCTTTTTTCGTTTTTTAGTAAAAGAGAAAGATGTTCTGTACTTTTTTTAAATAAATCTTTAAAAATGGAGCGAATGAGATCATCTTTGCCGAGGTAAAATCTATAGAGATATCCCATTGAAACCTCGGCCTGTTTGGTAATCTTGGCTACAGAAGCATTTTTAATCCCCTCATCTACTACAGTTTTGATGGTTGCTTCTTGAATTTTTATGATTTTTGATCTATCTGTTATTCTTGCCATGTTAAAAATGAATGAATGTTCATTTTGCAAATGTAATGCCATTTTATTCAAATTACAAAATCTATTTTAAGAATTATATTTATTAAGTGTTTATTTAAAAGTATGGAGAGGTACTGGTTGCAATGCAAATAATAATAGATTAATTATTGACGATTAAATTTCATATATTTGTAGCTCAAAATTTAAGAGGAATATGACCAATAAAAAAAGTTGTACTTTCTGTGGGAGAACACAAGATGAAGTAGAATTATTAATTTCAGGTATTCATGGAAATATATGCGACCAATGTGTAGAGCAAGCATATAATATGTTAGAGGCAGATGGTGTGTTTAAACATAATAAAAAAGAATCGCAACTTGATTTTGATTTAAAGTCTCCGAAGGAAATTAAAGCAGCGCTTGACGAGTATGTTATTGGACAAGAGGATGCCAAGAAAATTCTTTCGGTAGCGGTGTATAATCACTACAAACGCCTAGGGCAAACAATAGGAGAAGATGAGGTGGAAATCGAAAAATCCAATATTTTGCTCGTGGGAGAAACAGGGACTGGCAAAACTTTGCTAGCCAAGACCATTGCGCGAAAACTCCAAGTGCCTTTTACCATTGTAGATGCCACAGTGCTTACCGAAGCTGGTTATGTGGGCGAAGATGTGGAAAGTTTGCTTACTCGTTTATTGCAAGCAGCCGATTACGATGTGGAGAAAGCGCAACGAGGAATTGTATTTATAGATGAAATTGATAAAATTGCAAGAAAAGGCGATAACCCGTCCATCACACGAGATGTATCGGGAGAAGGCGTTCAGCAAGGATTGTTGAAGTTGCTTGAAGGTTCTATCGTAAATGTTCCGCCACAAGGGGGGAGAAAGCACCCAGACCAAAAATACATTCAGGTGGATACCAAGCATATATTGTTTATAGCAGGTGGAGCTTTCGCTGGAATTGAAAAAGATATTGCGCGCCGCTTGAATACCAATGCAATCGGGTTTAAGAATGAAAATTCCGAGAAGTTAGACGAAAAAGGATTGCTTAAATATGTAAATGCACAAGATTTAAGAAGTTTTGGTTTAATTCCAGAGCTTTTAGGTCGTTTGCCATTGGTTACACATTTAGATCCGTTGTCTAAAGATGCACTTTATGCGATTTTGACTCAGCCAAAAAATGCCTTAATTAAGCAATTTGAAAAATTATTTGCCATGGACGGCGTTCAGTTGAGCGTAACGCCAGACGCTATTGAATGTTTCGTAGACAAGACCATGGAATTAGGCTTGGGGGCAAGAGGACTTCGTTCGCTTACCGAGAAGGTGTTTACAGAATTGATGTATAACATCGATGAGCTACCAAACGAGTACGAACTGACCAAAGACACCGTTTTAGATATATTAAATCAAGAATCAATTCAACAAATTAAAAATTTAAATCAATGAAAAAAATCATTTTAAGCACCTTGTTTGCCGTAGTAGGATTATGTAGCGTGCAAGCACAACATCTAGACTTTGGAGTAAGAGGAGCATACAATTATGCCAATCTACGCGGAAGTTCTTCAACAGGACTAAAATTGGAAGGAAGAAACGGATACCAAATCGGGCTTTTTGCCGAAGTACCATTGTTAGGGAAATGGAGCGTGCAGCCAGAGATTTATTATTCTACCCAAGGTGCTAAAGAAGTATTTACTCAAGGCGATGAATTCAAAACCAAAAATATCAATATTCCACTTTTGGCTAAATATTATATAGTAAGCGGATTGAATTTACAATTCGGACCACAAATTTCATTCAACACCGGAAACGATTATAAATTCAACAAAGCGCGTGTGACTGATGCGTGGAAAAACATCAGCAATGGCGATATGGCTAAAGGTACCAACTTTGGCGCGGTGCTTGGCTTAGGCTATCGTGTGCCGTTGGTGGGCTTGTCTGTAGATGCTCGCTATACCCTAGGATTGACTAATGTGGTAAACGATGATCAAACAGTGGTAGATGCGCTAAAAGCAGTTGGTGCCAAAGATAATTTCAAAAATGGTGTATTTACCATCGGCGTGAGCTACGCATTTCTCTAAGAAAATACCCAAAATATTAGATTTAAAGTGTTTTTTGAGCTTTTCAAAAGGCACTTTTTATTTATATTGATTAAAAAATGTATGAATGTTCATTCATTTAAAAGTTTGAAAAATAATATTTTAAGTGTTTTTTGCTAATCGTTATAAGGGAATGATTGCGCAAAAGTAGTTTTTTTGGCACGCCCTTTGTTTAATCAATAGGCATAACACATAAAACTTTAAAAAATGAAAAAATTAGTTTTAACAGCAGCAATTGCATTTTCAGGTATTGTAGGATTGAACGCTCAATCAATGGAAAGCTTACAAATTGGCGCAAGAGCAGGATATAACTATTCTACATTAAGAGGAGATACAGCAAATGACGTAGATACCAAAGGTCTTAGCGGATACCATGTAGGTATGTTTGTAGAAGTCCCTGTAACTGAGCGTTTCTCAATTCAGCCAGAGGTTCAGTACTCTACACAAGGAGCTAAATGGGAGGGGTCTTTCTTAGGAGTTAAAGGAGAGAAAAAATTGAAAACTCAGTATATCAATGTTCCAATTTTAGCTAAAGTATATGTAGCGGATGGATTCAACTTACAAGTTGGGCCAAAATTAGGTTTTTTAACGGGTGCAACTTTTGAAACATCAGGATCTAATATTCCTCTTTTTGGAAAAGTAGGAGTTACTAAAGATGATGATTTTAACAAGAAAATGGGTAAAGTTGACTTCGGTTTAGTATTCGGAGCTGGTTACAAAACTCCAGTTGGTTTAACAATCGACGCTCGTTACGATTTAGGACTTACCAATGTATTAGATAAGGATAATTCTTCTTTGGCTGACTTAAATGTATCTCCAGATAACGATTTCAAAAACGGAGTATTTACAGTTGGTTTAGGATACCAATTCTAATCGTAGAATGTAATTTATTTACATTGACATAAATTAAATTCAGTTTAAATGAGTCCCTTAATCTTAGATTAGGGGACTTTTTTTTGGCATAATGTTTAAAAAATGTTTAATTTACGGCATTATTTTAAGTTTCAACTTCAAAAGTTGAATGCTAAAATGATTATCTTTGTGTAATATAAACCCGTATAATCTAAAAAATGGAACGATTTTCTTTCCTAAATGCTGTACATGCCGAATATATAGATGAGCTGTACCAAAAATATAAAAAATATCCAGATAGTGTAGATCCTTCATGGCGAAGCTTTTTTCAAGGATTTGATTTTGGGCAACAAAGTTATGGCAATGACGATTTCTCTGAACAAGTAGTTTATGATGAAGCCGTGCCCGAAAAAATCCGAAAAGAGTTTAAAGTTGTAAATTTGATTAATGGCTACCGTTCTCGTGGGCACTTGTTTACCAAGACCAATCCCGTGAGAAATCGCCGAACTTATAGACCTACCTTAGCCTTAGAAAACTTCGGATTATCTCAAGAAGATTTAAACACTACTTTTGATGCGGGCGAAATGCTGGGCATGGGCTCAAACCATACTTTGGCTGAAATTATCGACCATTTAGAGAAAATGTATTGCCAATCAATCGGGGTGGAGTACATGTATATAAGAAAACCTGAAATCGTAGAATGGATTCAGCAATGGTTGAATAAAAATTTGAATCAGCCAAAACTTACCACTGAAGAAAAAAGACAAGTTTTACACAAATTAAATGAAGCTACTGCGTTTGAGGACTTTTTGCACAAGAAATTTGTGGGGCAAAAACGATTCTCTGGCGAAGGTGTGGAATCTGTGATTCCAGGATTAGACGAAATCATCACTCGTGGGGCAGAAGCTGGCGTGCAAGAATATGTAGTGGGAATGGCACACCGAGGAAGATTGAACGTTTTGGCAAATGTTTTTAAGAAAAATTATTCGCAAATATTTAGTGAGTTTGAGAAAAAAGAATTTGAAGATGATTTCTTTGATGGTGATGTGAAATATCACTTAGGTTCAACTACTTACACCGAAACGCCAAAAGGTAAAAAAGTAAAAATCAATTTAGCGCCGAATCCTTCGCACTTAGAGACTGTGGATGCGGTGGTAGAGGGAATTGCCCGTGCCAAAGCAGATTTGGAATACGAAGGAGATTTCAATAAAATTATCCCGATTTTACTGCACGGAGATGCCGCCATTTCTGGACAAGGAATTGTGTATGAGGTAGTGCAAATGGAAAAATTAAAAGGCTACAAAACAGGAGGAACCATCCATATTGTAACCAATAACCAAATCGGTTTTACAACCAATTACCTAGACGGGCGAAGCAGCACCTATTGTACTGATGTGGCAAAAGTTACACTTAGTCCAGTATTGCATGTCAATGCCGATGATGTAGAGGCAGTAATACATGCGATGCGTTTTGCCGTAGACTACAGAATGCAGTTTAATACCGATGTTTTCATTGATTTATTAGGTTACAGAAAATATGGGCATAACGAGGGCGATGAGCCAAGATTTACACAGCCTAAGCTATATAAAACCATAGCAAAACATCCAAATGTTCGAGAAATTTACAAAGACAATTTAGAAAAAGAAGGCGTAGTAGGCGATGAGTTCTTAAGAGAAATGGAAGAAGAATTTAGACAAATTCTTGAAAACCATTTTGAGGAAGCCAAGAAAATTGAGAAAAACACGCTCGATCCATTTATGCCAGAAGTTTGGGAAGATTTTGAACTAAAAAGAATCGATACCATGCTTGAGCCAGTGGAGACAAAATCAGATTTAAAAGATTTAAAAGAAATAGCAGAAACTATTACAAAACTCCCTAGCGATAAGAAATTCATCAAAAAAGTTCAGCGTTTGTATGAGCAGCGCAACGATATGGTTTTCAAGGAAAACTCTATTGATTGGGGAATGGCTGAATTGCTTGCCTATGGCTCTTTGTTAAAAGAAGGATTCAATGTAAGAATCTCTGGAGAAGATGTAGAAAGAGGTACTTTCTCTCATCGCCATGCCTTGGTGAAAACAGAAGATGCCGAAGAAGAATTTATTTTACTTAATAGCGTGAACAAAAACGCCCAATTGCAGATTTACAACTCTTTGTTGTCGGAATATGCAGTTTTGGGATTTGATTATGGCTATGCTATGGCAGCACCGAAAACTTTAAGCATTTGGGAAGCTCAGTTTGGAGATTTCTCCAATGGCGGACAAATTGTAATCGATCAGTATATTTCTGCTGCAGAGGATAAATGGAAAATGCAAAACGGGCTCGTAATGTTGCTCCCTCACGGCTACGAGGGGCAAGGAGCAGAGCACTCTTCGGCTAGAGTAGAGCGTTATTTGCAATTGTGTGCACGCGGGAACATGTTTGTAGCTAATTGTACTACACCAGCAAATTTCTACCATTTGTTAAGAAGACAAATGCACACCAATTATCGCAAGCCTTTGGTAGTATTCACTCCAAAAAGTTTGCTGAGACACCCACAAGTAAAGTCAAGTATTGAGGAATTGGCAGAAGGAACATTCCAGCCGATTATTGATGACACTGTGGTAAAGAAAAATGCGAAAAGACTCGTTTTCTGCACAGGAAAAGTGTACTATGATTTATTAGATTATAGAAAAGAAAATAAGCGAGACGATGTTGCCATCATTCGTCTAGAACAATTGTATCCATTAAACATAGAAGAAATTAAGAAATTAATTAAATCATATAAAAACCACGAAAGTTTAGTTTGGGTACAAGAAGAGCCAGAAAACATGGGCGCTTGGAGCTATATTTTAAGAAATCTACGCGAATTGCCATGGGAAGTGGTTGCGCCACATGAGTCGGCAGCACCAGCCACAGGTTCGTTCAAGGCTTGGTACAAAAATCAACAAAATGTAATCAACGAAACATTTAACCTTAATAATAAAAAATAAAAAAATAGAAATAATGAGCATTTTAGAAATGAAAGTTCCTTCTCCAGGGGAATCGATAACTGAAGTAGAAATAGCTACTTGGCTTGTAAAAGATGGCGACTATGTAGAAAAAGATCAGCCCATCGCAGAAGTAGATTCAGACAAAGCTACGCTAGAACTTCCTGCCGAAGAAAGTGGTGTAATCACGCTAAAAGCAGAAGAAGGAGACACCGTTGAGGTGGGGCAAGTCGTTTGCTTAATCGACCGCGATGCAAGCAAACCTGCAGGCACTAAATCTGAGGAGAAAAAAGAAACCAAAGCAGAAGAAAAACCAAAAGAGGCAGCTCCAAAAGCAGAAGAGAAAAAAGAAACTTATGCTACAGGAACGGCTTCGCCAGCAGCTAAAAAGATTTTGGCTGAAAAGAATATCAACCCCCAAGAGGTGAACGGCACAGGCAAGGACGGAAGAATTACCAAAGCCGATGCCGAGCAATATGTGCCAGCAATGGGCAGCGCCCCTTCCTATGCCAATCGTAGGAGTGAGCGCAAAAAACTTTCCGCTCTGCGTAGGAAATTAGCCCAGAGATTGGTGAGTGCTAAAAATGAAACCGCTATGCTCACTACCTTTAACGAGGTGGATATGACGGCAATTTTTGAGCTAAGAAAAAAATACAAAGATGAATTTAAGGAAAAACACGGAGTGGGCTTAGGCTTTATGTCATTCTTCACCAAAGCCGCCGTGCGCGCATTGCAAATGTACCCTGATGTAAATTCTATGATAGATGGGGAATATAAAATTTCCTATGATTTTATGGATATTTCAGTAGCTGTCTCAGGCCCCAAAGGGCTTATGGTGCCCGTGGTGCGCAGTGCAGAAATGCTTACATTCAGAGGGATAGAGCAGAATATAAAGGATTTAGCCGCCAAAGTGAGAGATGGGAAAATTACCATAGATGAAATGACGGGAGGCACCTTTACCATTACCAATGGAGGCGTATTTGGCTCGATGCTATCCACCCCAATCATCAATCCGCCGCAATCCGCCATATTAGGAATGCACAATATCGTGGAGCGTCCTGTAGTGAAAAACGGAGGAATCGCCATTGCACCGATGATGTATGTAGCCCTTTCTTATGACCACAGAATTATCGATGGTAGAGAATCCGTAGGTTTCTTGGTGGCAGTGAAAGAAGCGGTGGAAAATCCTGCTGAATTGCTTATGGGAGGAACCTCTGATGCGGAAATTAGAAGAGCACTTGAGCTTTAAAACAAAAATTATATAAATAGTAAAAATCTGTTCATTTTTGGACAGATTTTTGCTTTTTAGCAGAGGATAGAATTTGCAGTTATAGAATTGCATTTGTTTTTTTAAATTTAAAATATGTGTATGAAAAAGATTTATTTATTTTTAAGCCTTTTTGTTTTGAGCTTTTCGCTGAATGCTCAATTCACCATGAAAGGAGAACTTAAGAATTATGATAATAAGCCCGTAGTTCTTAGAGTATATGAGAATGGAATTATGCGTTTTTTACAAAGAGTAAAAACCGATTCAAAAGGAGCTTTTACCTATAAATTTCCTATGGCTTACGATGGGGTAATCCAAATGGAGCTACAGCGTGGAGCTTATCAGATCTTAAGTGATAATAAGGACATTACATTTAGCTTAGATATCAAAGAGCCAAATCATAGGGTGAATTATACAGGAGGCATCAATAAGGAGTATCAAGACTATATAGATTATCAAAATTATTTGAAAATAAAAGATAGAACACTCGCCGGACTAGAAACTTTTTATACGCCAGATCAAGATTTTTATAAAGCGATTGTAAAAGAATCCAAACGCATTGCGGATATGAAGCCTGTAGTGGTTAAAAATCCTTCGCTTACTTACTATATCGATACTAAAGATTTAATCGAAGTGTACGAAGATCAAAAATTAGCCAATACAGCCATCAAAGATGAAGCTTTGAAACATCTTACCCATGATTCAGATGAATTAGAAAATTATGGATTTTTACCACAATTTGTTCAGTTGTATCTTACACATTCTTATCAAGGAGCGGTGAGCAAGCAGCAAGCGGGCAAATTAATCGAAAAGGCATGCGATGAATTGTTGGCTGCTGTAGGAGAAGATACGCCACGAGGTCAATCTGTATTGGTCTCTTTGATTACATTATTGCAAGCGAGCAATTTCAAAGATTTAGGAGAAAAGTACACCAAAGAAGCGCAAGCTTTGACATGTGAAATTACACCTGAATTAAAAAATATGCTGCAAGGTGCTGAAAACATCAAAGTAGGAAAAAAAGCACCAAATATTGTTTTTGATAAAAAGATTAAAGGCAGCAAAAGCTTATATGATATCAAAGCCAATAAGAAATTGATTGTCTTCTGGGGTTCTTGGTGCGGACATTGTCAGCATGAATTACCTTATATTAAGGAATTTTATAAAAACTTCAAAAAGTCTGGAGGTGAGATAGTTGCTGTAGCTGTTGATTTAGACGCCAATGATTATATGCCTCTAGTAAATGATGTGGATTGGATTAATTATAGTGATTTGCTCAAATGGGATGGTAAGGCAGTAAAAGATTTTGCAGTAGATGGAACACCTACCTTAATTATGCTTGATAAAAACAATAAGATTTTAAAAATAGGAAGTAGAATTTCACAATTTACCGACTACTTGAAATAAAAAATAATACTGAATAAAATCTAAGAAAAGCGGAGATAGCTTATATTAAGCCATGTCTCCGCTTTTCTTATTCCTATCGGACAAAATTCCTGGCATTTCCTCCTTAGCCCAAAGGATCAATGCATTCAAGTGAGGAATCAGAGATTTACCTCTTTTGCTTAAAGAATATTCTACGCGAGGTGGTATTTCGGCAAAAATCCTACGATGAATTAGCCCGTCCTCTTCCAAAGTTTTCAAATTAGAAGTGAGCATTTTCTGTGAAATATCTGCAATATTTTTTCTAAGTTCATTGAACCGCATAGGCGATTGATTTTCCAATGAATAAAGTATTAAAATAGCCCATTTATTGCTAAACCTAGTGATTATATTTCGAATAGGGCAATCAGGGTAGAGTTCTTCCGTTAATTCTCTTTTCATTTATTTAATTCAAATCACAAAGTTAGCCAATATATTTTTATTTTTGAAATTGATAAATTATTGTTAATTGTAGTTTTTTAATAGGTTGATTTCTAGTATTTGTAACATATAAGAAACCATCGCACTTTTAAGTGCCTTCTTGTTTCATTTAGATTTATAAAAGAGATTTGCACTCAAATAGAGACTAAAGTAATATTAAAATGAAAAAAGTAACATTAATTGGTGCTAGCGGGTATGTAGGCTCTGCTATTTTAAATGAATTGTTGAATAGAAATCATCAGGTAACGGCGGTAGTCAGAAATCCTGAAAAAATTGTAATTCAGAATGCAAATTTGGAGGTAGTGAAGGCTGATATTTCTAATGTGAATGAAATTGTTTCTCTGTCCAAAGGTAAAGATGCAGTAATTAGTGCATATAATCCTGGATGGGCAAATCCTAGGATTTATGAGGAAACTCTAGAAAATTATCCTAAAATCATAGAGGCGGCGAAGCAATCAGGGGTTAAAAGATTATTGATTGTGGGGGGAGCTGCGACTTTATTTGTAGAGCCAGGTGTGAGATTGATAGATACTCCTAATTTTCCTGAGGATTGGAAACCTGGGGCTAAATCTTTAGGGGAGATATATTTAAATTTATTGAGTAATGAAACGCAAATAGATTGGGTGTTTCTATCTCCTGCAGCCAATTTAGGAAATTTATCATCTGGTAAGCGTACTGGAAAATACAGAGTGGGCAAAGATGATTTGCTGTTAGATGTATCGGGAAACAGCTTTATTTCTGTAGAAGATTATGCTATGGCGATGGTAGATGAACTTGAACAAGAAAATCATCATTTTGAGAGATTTACAGTTGCTTATTAAATGAAAAATCCCTAAAAATATATATTTTTAGGGATTTTTTTATGATTTTCCACTTAAGATTAATCTACAATTGTGGTGAGTCTCAATGTATTGGTAATACCTTTTCTAAACACAGGCATCGCATTTAAGTTGATTACGAAATCTCCTTTTTTTACGAGTTTGCGATCTTGTAAGTATTTATTTACTTCTACCACTGTTTCATCAGTGTTTTTATCTCCACGATAGTAGAATGCACGCACGCCCCAAAGCAAGTTGAGCATGCCTAAAATTCGCTTATTTGGAGAGAAGATGTAAATACCTGCGTCAGGTCTGTGAGATGAGATTTGGAAAGCTGTGTACCCAGAATAGGTAATAGTAACGATAGCTTGTGTGTTTACATCTTTAGACATTTTTGCAGCATTATAACAAATCACATTAGTGATGTATCGATCATCGGTCAAGTCAGTAGGCTTATGAGGTGGCACTTGAATGTGCGGATCATTTTCTACAGATCTTAAGATATTTGCCATAGTTTTGATCACCTGTACAGGATATTTTCCTACCGAAGTTTCACCACTTAGCATCACGGCATCGGCACCGTCCATTACTGAGTTGGCAACATCGTTTACCTCGGCGCGTGTAGGGGTGAGGCTTTCAATCATACTTTCCATCATTTGGGTTGCGATGATGACGGGTTTTCTGGCTAATTTGGCTTTATCTACCAAGTGTTTTTGCGCAGTAGGCACCTCTTCCATAGGGATTTCCACGCCTAAATCTCCACGAGCCACCATTAGAGCATCGCATTGAGGTAAAATTTCATCTATATTTTCAAGAGCTTCTGGTTTTTCGATTTTAGCGATAATAGGAATTTTGTGGTCTGAGTTCTTTCTAATTAAATTTTTAAGATCTACTACATCTTGTGCGTGTCTTACAAAACTTAGGGCAATCCAGTCTAAATGCATTTTCATAGCGAAAATAGCATCTTCAATATCCTTTGGTGTAAGTGCTGGTAAAGAGATTTTAGTATTGGGTAAATTTACACCTTTTTTAGATTTAAGTTCTCCCCCTTGTATTACGCGTGCTTTTACTTGGTCTTTCTTGTTAGTTTCTATTACTTCAAAGATTAACTTTCCATCATCTACCAATATTCTTTCTCCTACATTTACATCTTGAGCAAATAGTTCATAAGTCATGAAAACGCGTTCACTATTTCCTATTACCTCTTCGTGGGTAAATGTAAGAATGTCACCAGGTTTAAGGAAAGAACCTTCTTCTACAACGCCCACTCTTAATTTAGGACCTTGTAAATCTCCTAATATTCCTACATTGATTTGTTCTTCTTCGTTAATTTCTCTAATCCACTTAACTCTGCGTTCTACATCCTCATAATCAGCATGGGAGAAGTTTACCCTAAAAACATCTACCCCATTCATAATCATATCTCGGATGATTTCTTTGGAATCTGTAGCTGGTCCAAGTGTAGCTACAATTTTGGTTTTTTTATTGAAATTATTCATAGTATTAATAGACTTTTTTCTGTTTTCGATAGATTTAATAATTCTGTTTCGTATACAAAATTTAATTTCTGCAAAGATAAGGCAAATGTAGGTTCTTTTGTTATGTTACCGCTAAGTTTTAATAAGAAATTATATCTTTTATATCTTTCTAACAAATAGTATTGCTCTTCAACCATTTCAAATAAGGTGTTTTGAGGTTGAATTTTTTCGATAGATCTAGAAATATTTTGGATTAAAAAGCAATCATTTTTAGAATCCCGATCATAGTAAAAATAGTTTCCGAATTTTACGGGAGAATCTTTAATATAAACATCGATGTCTGGTTTCATATGGAAGCTCGTCGCCAAATAATAATTTATAAGGTATATGAATTTATGTTCAATTATATTAGGAGACAAAATTCCATAAAGTGAAAACGCTTCATCGTAATCATCTTCAAAGAATAAATTGCTTATAGACATTGTTCTGAAATTTCTTTCTGAAAATTAAAATATGCTCGTTTCGCTGCTTTTTCTTCTGCCTTTTTCTTAGAGGTAGCTCTA
The DNA here is from genome assembly GCF_022832975.1 of Ornithobacterium rhinotracheale. NCBI lineage: Bacteria > Pseudomonadati > Bacteroidota > Flavobacteriia > Flavobacteriales > Weeksellaceae > Ornithobacterium > Ornithobacterium rhinotracheale. Next base: position 489,298 of record NZ_CP094846.1, read on the forward strand.
CCTTTAGCAATTTCTTTTTCATCCAAAAATAAAATAGATGCAAAAACTTTAATATTTTCTGCATTATCTTCTTCTTCAGTTTTAAAACGGAGTTTTACTCTATTTTTTTGACACCATTCCAGCATCAAGCTTTTGTAGCTAGCAATTTTATTTTCAAGACTTTCAAGATTTACATAGGGGGTAATTACACTTTTGTATATGAATTCTTTGGTGATTTCATAGCCTTGATCCTCGTAAATTGCTCCAATTAGAGATTCGTACATGTCTCCAGTAATATTGGCCCCAAGCGTTACTTTTTTTTTCACATCGGAATCAATTAAACTTAGAAGTCCTATGTCATTCCCGATTTGATTTAGTTGTTTACGACTCACTATCTTAGCTCTCATTTTAGTGAGATAGCCTTCTTTTTGATTCGGGGCGTTCACGAATAAATACTCAGCAATAATTGCACTAAGCATTGCATCTCCCAGAAACTCTAATCTTTCATAATTAAACGCTTCACCTTTAGCGGATTTCAACTGAGCGCTTCGAGGAGTCAAAGCTTCTATGAATAGTGATGAGTTTTTTGGTGTAAAACCTAATAAATCCAATAATTTTTTGGGCAAATCAGCCTTATTCTCCTTTTTTTTAGGAGATGAAAAAGCCTTATTCCAAAAATTTTGGAGAAACATTTTTTAAGAATGCTTTTTAAATAAAACACAAGCATTATGTCCACCGAATCCAAAAGTATTACTCATCGCATAGCGAATTTCTTTCTCTTTAGGAGCATTGAACGTGTAATCCAAATCAGCTACTTTCTCATCTTTTTCATGTAGATTGATTGTAGGAGGCACTATACCATTATACACAGCACCAATGGTAGCGATTGCCTCCACAGCTCCCGTAGCTCCAAGCAAATGTCCATGCATGGATTTGGTCGCATTGATTTGGATATTTTTGGCGTGTTCACCAAAGAAATCTACTACGGCTTTAGGTTCTGCAATATCACCAAGTGGAGTAGAGGTTGCATGCATATTGATGTGATCTACCTCGTCTGGCTGAATATTGGCATCATCTAGTGTGTTTTTCATCACATGATATACGCCTAGACCATCTGGGTGTGGAGCTGTCATGTGATAAGCATCGGCAGACATTCCGCCACCTGCAACTTCTGCATAGATGGTTGCGCCACGCGCCACGGCATGATCATATTCTTCTAGAATCATAACACCTGCACCTTCGCCCATTACAAAGCCATCTCTATCTTTATCAAAAGGTCTAGAGGCTGTTGCAGGGTCATCGTTTCTTGTAGAAAGTGCGTGTAATGCATTGAAACCACCAATTCCCGCTGCTGTGACTGCCGCTTCAGAACCACCTGTTACAATCGCATCTGCTTTACCCAAACGGATTAAGTTGAATGCATCTATAATGGCGTTTGAAGAAGACGCACAAGCCGAAACTGTGGTGTAGTTTGGTCCCATAAAACCGAATTCCATAGAAATTAATCCAGGAGTGATGTCGGCAATCATTTTTGGGATAAAGAATGGGTTAAATCTAGGGGTGCCATTTCCAGTTGCGTAATTAGAAACTTCTTGCTCAAAGGTAAGTAAGCCTCCGATACCAGAGCCCCAAATAACCCCAATTTTGGTTTTGTCTAGGTTGCTAGCTTCAAGAATTCCACTATTTTCTACAGCTTCTCTTGCTGCTACAATACCTAATTGCCCAGTACGATCCATCTTGCGCACCTCTTTTCTGTCAAAATGTTGCAGAGGATCAAAATTTTTAACCTCACAAGCAAACTGGGTTTTGAATTGAGAGGCATCAAACAAAGTAATGGGCGCAGCCCCACTCACCCCTTTTAGCAAGTTGTTCCAATATTCATTGTAGGTATTACCAATGGGAGTGAGTGCGCCTAACCCTGTAATTACAACTCTTTTTAACTTCATAAAAAGATTTAATAATTAATTACTTATTTTACTTCTTCTATGTATTGAATAGCTTGTCCTACAGTAGAGATTTTTTCAGCTTGATCATCTGGAATTTGGATATCAAATTCTTTTTCAAACTCCATAATTAGCTCTACAGTATCTAATGAATCTGCTCCTAAGTCGTTTGTGAAACTTGCTTCTGGAGTAACTTCGCTTTCTTCAACACCTAATTTGTCTACAATAATAGCCTTTACTCTTGATGTAATGTCTGACATAATTTTTCTTTTTAATTTAAACACGGCAAAAATAAGAAACTTTGATGAATTAACACCAAAAAAATAAAAAATGTTTTAGATGGCTCAATATTTAATGAGCTTTCACACCATAGTTATTCATTGCTTCATACAGCCTTTAGTTATTTTGTAAAATCCCTATTTTAAGGCATTTTCAGGCTATGAGAAGTGTGTTTTTGTAAAGAATCTATCTCTTGTTTTGAAGAATCTTGCAAAAATGTGATTTATTTTAGGTGTGTTTTGTGTGGTAAATAGAAAATAACTTTATAATTTTACACCATCAAATTTAATTAAATCATGGAAAACTTAAAAAAAGCTTTAGAAAGTTACGGAATTAAAGACGTAAAAGAAATTGTACACAACCCATCGTACGAACAACTTTTTGAAGAAGAAACTAAGCCAGGTCTAGAGGGCTTTGAAAAAGGACAAGTAACAGAATTAGGAGCAGTAAATGTAATGACTGGTGAATTCACAGGTCGTTCTCCTAAAGACAAATTCATCGTAGAAGATGATGTAACAAGAGATACTATCTGGTGGACTACTCCTGAATCTCCAAACGATAACAAAAAACTAAGCCAAGAAGCTTGGAATCACCTTAAAGAAATCACCACTAAACAACTTTCAGATAAAAGATTATTTGTAGTAGATGGATATTGTGGAGCTAATGAAGAGTCAAGACTTAAAGTAAGAATCATTACTGAAGTAGCTTGGCAAGCACACTTCGTGACCAACATGTTTATCCGTCCATCAAAAGAAGAATTAGCTAATTTTGGTGAGCCAGATTTTGTGGTTATGAATGCTTCTAAAACTTCTAACAAAGAGTACGAGAAATATGGAATGAACTCTGAAGTTTATACTGTATTTAACTTGACTGAAAAAATGCAAGTAATCGGTGGTACTTGGTACGGAGGTGAAATGAAAAAAGGTATGTTCGCTATGATGAACTACTACTTACCATTAAGAGGATACGCTGCAATGCACTGTTCTGCTAACGTAGGTGAAAAAGGTGATACTGCAATCTTCTTCGGACTTTCAGGTACTGGAAAAACAACTTTATCTACAGACCCTAACAGAAAACTTATCGGTGACGATGAGCACGGATGGGATGATGAAGGTGTGTTCAACTTCGAAGGTGGATGCTACGCAAAAACTATCAACCTTGATAAAGATGCTGAGCCAGAAATCTACGGAGCTATCAAACGCGATGCTTTATTAGAAAACGTAACTGTAGACGAAAATGGTAAAATCGACTTTACTGATGGATCTGTAACTCAAAACACTCGTGTTTCTTATCCAATCTATCACATCGAAAACATTGTAAAACCAGTTTCTAAAGCAGGACCAGCTAAAAAAGTTATTTTCTTAACTGCTGATGCATTCGGTGTAATGCCTCCAGTTTCTAAATTAACTCCAGAGCAAACTAAATATCACTTCTTGAGTGGATTTACTGCTAAACTTGCAGGTACTGAGCGTGGTGTAACTAGCCCACAACCTACTTTCTCTGCATGTTTCGGTGCTGCATTCCTTTCTTTACACCCAACTAAATACGGTGAAGAATTAGTTAAGAAAATGGAAGCAAACAACGCTACTGCTTACTTAGTAAACACAGGATGGAACGGTACTGGAAAACGTATTTCTATCAAAGATACTCGTGCAATCATCAACGCTATCTTAGATGGTTCTATCGATAAAGCAGAAACTAAAGTTGTTCCAATCTTTAACTTAGAAGTTCCAACTGCATTACCAGGTGTAGATTCAGGAATCCTAGACCCAAGAGATACTTATGCAAGCGCTTCTGAATGGGAGGAAAAAGCAAAAGATCTTGCAGGTAGATTTATCAAAAACTTCGAAAAATACACAGATAACGAAGAAGGTAAAAAATTAGTTGAAGCAGGACCACAATTATAATTCTTGTAATAAACTAATATCAAAGAAAAACCCGCATTTTGCGGGTTTTTTTTATTTACAAAGAAAACCTCTATGTGACTGAAAATGAAATTGAACGTCAATATTTATTAATGCGATTTTTTTAGGACTAAAAACTCCGATTTGCGATTTACTCAAAACTTTTGTAAGTTTGCAGTCTTATGCAAAGATTTTTGGCGTTATTATTTTCAATTTTAATCATTTTTGCACCAATGGAAGCGGGGCAGGCAGGGGGCGTATTGCCCAGCCACAGCACGAGTGAGCAGGCAGAGTGCTGCGCTAAAAATCAAAATAAAACGCAAAAAACAGAGGACGCAGAAAATAAAAAATGTTGCGATTCCAGCGATAAAAAATGTGATGATGGCTGTGGGAAAAAACTTTGCACAAGTCATTCGCTTACGATTTCATTTAGAAAACCAGAAGTTAATTTCAAAGGATTTTTACCCAAAAACCGAGAGGGAGAAACTAAGAACTTCAATTATCAAGAATTGAGCGTGCAGCAACTTTGTTACGCCATTTGGCAGCCGCCTAAAATTAAATAAATCATTGATTGAATACTCTTAATCCCAAGCTAAAAGGCTTAGGGATATTCGCCGAGCTCCTTATTTAGGGGAGTGAGCAAATGCATTTATTTAATTTAAAAAATCAAAAGAATGAAATACATAATTTCGATGCTTGTATGCTTATTTATGTTAGGTGTGCAGGCGCAAAACAATACATTTATTACCCAAGAGGTGAAGGTGCGCGGAAATTGCGGACAATGTAAAACAAGAATAGAAAAGGCCGTTAATCAAAAAGAGGTGTCATATGGCACTTGGGACATACAGTCAAAAATATTGACTTTGCACTTTAATCCCGAAAAAACAAGCCTGCAAGAGGTGATGCAAAAAGTGGCAGATGTGGGGCACGATAATGAATACTTTAAATCAAAGGACACAGCGTATGACAATATCACACCCTGCTGCAAATATGATAGAGAAATCCCGTGGGAGAAGATAGCAGAAGCCACCACGGCGCACCACGGTGAGCACCCACAAGAGCTGCTCTTTAAATATGAAAAAGAGGATTCGCAAAAGATTACACTACAATCCGTTACGGCAAGCGGCAACACTGCTGCCACCAAGATTGATAAGAATGCTGCGGGGCTTAGCTTTAATATTTCAAGCAAGGAGCTGCTAAAAGCCGCGTGCTGTAATCTCTCTGAAAGCTTTGAAACCAATGCCACCGTAGATGTTGCCTACCCTGATGCCGTAACGGGTGCCAAGCAAATAAAAATGCTCGGGCTAGACCAAAAGTACACCCTCCTAAGCTCGGAATTAATTCCAGATTTGCGCGGGCTTTCGGGTGCTTATGGATTAAACTTTATCCCAGGGCGCTGGATTCAAGGCATTCAGCTTACTAAGGGGGGCAGCTCCGTAGTACACGGCTATGAGTCCATCACGGGGCAGATTAACACCGAGTGGTACAAGGGAATGAAAAAGCAGAATAACCTAAACTTTTATGCCAATTTAATGGGGCGTGTGGAGGGCAATGCAGTACTCTCTGCGCCACTTGGTGAGAATTGGGGGCAAGCCATTTTGCTCCACGCCAGTGCCGTAGTGAGTGCGCAAGATGATAACAAAGATACCTTTATCGATACGCCACTGGGCAAGCAGCTCAATATGGCGTATTTGCTACATTACGATGATTTGGCAAATAGTGGCTGGGGCAATAATTTAGGCATCAATTTGGTGTCGCTTAACAATTCGGGCGGACAAATGGCGGGTGCCGTTCCCAATCCTTACGAAGCCAATACAGATATTACCAATTTTAAAATTTGGGATAAATTAGGCTTTGTCTTCCCGAAAAATCCGTACAAAAGTATCGGGTTTATGCAGAAATTTAATTATTACGAACAAAAAAGTGCTTGGGGGCTAAATGATTACAATGGTGTGGAGAAATCTTATTATGCCAATTTAATTTACGAAAGTCCGTTAAGTCGTTCGCGCGAGCATACTTACAAGATGGGAGCAAGTTTTCTGTACGATGCGTTTAATGAAAACTATCAAAATACGAATTTTGAACGCACGGAAACCGCTCCAGGAATCTTTGCAGAATATAGCTACAATGCCGATCCTTGGACATTGGTAGCGGGTGCGCGTGTGGATTTTCATAATTTGGCAGGAACACAATTTTCTCCAAGATTGAATGTAAAATACCAGCCTGTGCGAAATACCACATTCCGAGCATCGGCAGGGCGAGGTTTTAGAACAGCGAATATTTTTACCGAAAATTTAAAATATTTGGTTTCAAATCGTAAGGTAAATATTCTGGACAAATCGGGCGATGTGTATGGATTGTCACCAGAAGAAGCTTGGAATTATGGCGTGAGCCTTCAGCAGGATTTTAAAATTTTTAATCAAAAAAATACGATTTTGCTTGATTTTTTTGCCACCGATTTTCAAAATCAGATTATTCCCGATTTAGACGAATCTACGCATCAAATCAATTTTTATAACATTGCAAAATCCAGCGCCCAAGCTTGGCAAATTCAGTGGGACTCGCACTTGGCGCGTGGCCTAGATTTGCGCGTGGCCTATAAGCATTACGACACCAAGGCGCAGTATCAATCTGGCGAAAAAAGCCTAATCTTTACCCCAAAAGAGCGAGCCTTTGCGAATATATCATACGAGCAAAAACTCCGCGAGGGCAGAGACCGATGGAGCGCCGATGCGACTTTGCAGTGGATAGGCAAGCAACGCCTGCCCGATAGTGGTATGAATCCCGAAGCGTATCGCTGGGACAATGAGAGCCCAAGTTATTTCTTGCTGAATGCGCAAGTGGCATATGATTTTGGCAAGAAGGCACGCCTTTATTTAGGCGGAGAAAATTTGCTAAATTATACGCAAAATCAGCCAATCATCGCACAAGATGCTCCGTTTGGAGATTTCTTTGACGCAGGTATGATTTACGCACCGATTACCAAAGCCAATTTCTATCTTGGTTTAGATTTTAATTTTTAAGTTTAGAGTTTTTATGTGAAAAAAATCCCCAATCGCCAAAGCGGTCGGGGATTTTAAATTTAATTTAAAAAACATGAATTTTATTGATTCTGTTGTTTATAATGCACTTTTGGCAATGCTCTCAATCGGTCTGCCGCTTGTTCGGCGGTAAGGTCACGCTGAGATTCTGCCATCATTTCGTAGCCCACCATGAATTTTTTCACAGTCGCAGAACGAAGTAGTGGCGGGTAAAAACTCATGTGCATATGCCAATGCGGATGGTCTTTTCCGTCGGTAGGAGCTTGATGGATTCCCGCAGAATATGGGAACGAAGTTTCAAAAAGATTATCGTACATCACGGTGAGTGCTTTCAGAATTTCGGCATAATCTTTAATTTCTTGCTCCGTTAAATCTGAAATATTTTGCACCGCTCTTTTTGGGATAATCATCGCTTCATATGGCCAGATCGCCCAATACGGAATTAGGGCGACGAAGGTTTCGTTCTCGGCCAAAATGCGTTCTTCTTTTCGTTCAAGCTCTTGCGCTACATAATCTTCAAGTAAAGTTTTGCCATGCTCATCAAAATATTTTTTTTGATTTTTGTCTAATTTTTCCACCTTGGTAGGCAAATGCTGTTGAGCCCAGATTTGCCCGTGCGGGTGTGGGTTGCTACATCCCATGGTAGCTCCTTTGTTTTCAAAGATTTGAACATAATTAATGAAATCTTTGCTACCCAAATCTTTAAATTCTCGAATCCAAGTTTTGATGACTTTTTCTATATCCGAAAGTTCAAGCTCTGGCAAGGTTAAATCATGGCGTGGTGAGAAACAAACCACGCGTGCCGTTCCAGACTCTGGCACCGAGGTGAAAAACGGATTGCTATTATCTGGTGCTTCGACAACTTCTGGCTTTAGTGCTGCAAAATCATTGTTAAAGACAAAAGACTCTGTATATTTGGGGTTGATATCGCCACTCACACGCGTATTGCCAGGGCAGAGATAGCAACTTTCTACATACTGAGGTTTTTGTTCCGTATTTGGTTTTTCTTGTTGCCCTTGCCAAGGTCTTTTGGCGCGGTGCGGAGAAACCAAAACCCACTCATCTAGCAGCGGATTGTATCTGCGATGAGGATGCTCGGTAGGATCAAACTTTGTCATCTTTTAGTAGTTTTTGTTGCTAAAAGTCGAACTTAAATTTAGTCGTATGTTCATACTTTTCGCCAGCTTTTAAAGTCGTTGGTTCAAAGTTTTTGTGGTTAAGCGAATCGGCAAAACCTTGTGTTTCTATGGCAATCCCTGCGTTTTTTCCACTTTTTTTCACACTTTCATTTTTGAAAGGTAAAATGTAATATCCTGCGTATAGATGAACCACTGGGTGTGTAGTTTTTACTTGCACGCCAATTGAGCCATCTTCGTTTTTAAGCTCTGCTGCGACTTCATCGCTACCCACTTTTCGGATAAATGAATTGTCAAGGTTTTCAAAAACTTTTTTGCCTTCTCTCAAGTCAAAATCAGTTCCGTCTACAGGAAGGATTTCACCTGTTGGGATACAGTCCACGATAGGCACATACTTGTCAGATGGCACTTGTGCGTGGTGATTGAGCACGGTTTCACCTTTATTTAGCGATAAATTGAAATAAGTATGATTAGTCAAATTACAAATGGTAGTCTTATCTGATTTTGCTTTGTAATTAATGCTTAATTCATTTTCATTATTGAGTGTATAAGTTACTTCTGCGTCCAGATTTCCAGGGAAGCCCTCATCGCCGTCTGGAGAATGCAGCGTTAAAACAATTCCGCAATTATCTGCATTTTCAAAAGTATCTTTCACTGTCCAATGTTTACTGTCAAAACCTTGAACACCGCCATGAAGTTGGTTTCCGTTATTGTTTACGCTAAGTTGTAAATCCTTATCTTCTAGCACAAAATGCCCTTTGCAAATTCTACCTGCGTGGCGACCGATTAGCGCACCGAAATAGGGGTAATCTTCACGATATTCATCGCTCAAATAGTCTTCGACTTTGTCAAAGCCTAAAACGCATTCTACCATTTTACCATTCACAGGCACTTTTATAGATTGAATGATTCCGCCAAAGCTAAGAATCGTAACTTGCATTTGATTGTCGTTCTCGAGCAGGTAGCTAGTAACTTCTTGATTGTTTACTTTTCCTGCGATATTTTTGGTTATTTTCATAGTTAAAAATTTATCTTAGCTAAATTAAGGTTTTTTTCGGAATTTATGGAATAAAAGTCCTATGATTTTAATCAAAAAAGCCACATCTTATGATGTGGCTTTTGTTATGAATTTGAAATCTTAGCGATTATTTAGTTTCATCTTCGCTTTTAAATAAATCTTCAAAGAATTTGGAGATAGTTTCTTTTGCTTCTCCTGTTTTTTCTTGAAGTTTTCCAAGCAATTCTTCAGATTTACCTTCGGTATAAGTTAAATCATCATCGGTCAAATCTCCCCATTGTTGTTTAATTTTTCCTTTTAGCTGATTCCAGTTCCCTTTTAATTTGTCGTCTAAACTACTCATAATAATTTTGTTTAAATGTTTGCTATATAAAATCGCAACAACTATTCCATCTCATAAAAAAGATAGTTAAATCCTTGTTAATCCCAAGTAATCGTGTTTATTTTGCAGAAAAATTAATAATCAATGGATTTTAAAGCACTTCTTTTTGATATGGATGGCGTAATCGTAGATACGGAGCCACTTCACCGCAAAGCGTGGTTTGCAGCATTTGCTGAATACGGCATCGAGATGGAGCCTGGATATTACGAATCATTTACAGGGAAAGCTACTTTGCCTGTGAGCCAAGAAATCGTAGAAAAATATCAATTAGATTGCACGCCAGAAGAATTGGTAGCTTGCAAGAGAAAGTATTTTAAAGACTATTTTGATAACGATGAGGATTTCGATTTACTGCCTGGTGTTCACGAATTGATTCAAGATTTATATAATAATGGTGTAAAGTTAATCTTGGCATCATCGGCAAGTATGAATACCATTAATTGGGTTTTTAAGCGATTTGGGATTGAACAATATTTCTCTGGGAAAATCAGTGGGGCAGAGCTGAGAGAATCAAAGCCTAATCCGGAAATATTTTTAAAAGCCGCCGAAATGGCAAAGGCTAAGCCCGAAGAATGCGTAGTAATCGAAGATTCTACCAATGGGATTTTAGCTGCCAAACGCGCAGGAATCTTTACGATAGGATATAAAAGTGCGCACAGTAAAAATCAAGATTATTCGCTGGCCGATGTCGTGATTTCAAACTTCGATGAGGTAAATTACGAAAAAATTAATATATTTGTGAAATCTTAGAATTTTACAAAAAATGAAAGAAGTGTCTTCGCTTCAGCAACTTATAAAAATGGATCAGCTCGATGAATTCACTTTTTTGGGAGAGAATTACAGCATCGGGAGTCCTATCGTCTTTGGGGGGCAAGTTTTGGCACAAGGGCTTTATGCCATGAGCCAGAGTGTGCCAGAGGATCGCATAGCACATTCTTTACACGGCTATTTTATTTTGCCAGGGGATTTAACTAAGCCCATTCGTTACGAAGTGGAGTTTGTGCGCGATGGAGGTAGTTTTTCTACCCGGCGCGTAAAAGCCTTGCAAGATGATAAAATTATCTTTTTTATGGGCACATCGTTCCAGAAAAAAGAAGAGGGATATCATTACCAAATACAGATGCCTAAGGTGCCTCAGCCCGACGAGCTTTATAGCTGGGATGATATGTATAATCAGCTCAAGGAACATTTGCCAAGAGCGGTGAAGCAATTTCTTTCCATAGAACGCCCCTTTATCTTTAAACCTACGGTTTTGGAAAATGTGTTGAAACGAAAACCTCGCGAACCTAATTACAGCGTTTGGTTTAAAATTAAAGGTGAAACCGAAAATAACCCGTTGATGAACAGAGCGATTCTATCATATGTTTCGGATTATAATCTGCTCACGACTGCACTCAGGCCCCACGCACATGTTGCAGATATGAGCAATACGCAATTAGCAACGATAGACCACGCAATGTGGTTTCACCAAGAGGCGAATATCAATGAGTGGTATTTGTATTCAGTAGATTCGCCAATTGCTTCCAATGCTAGAGGTTTTGTAAGAGGAAGTATTTTTAGTCAAGACGGAAAACTTGTAGCATCGGTAGCACAAGAAGGACTTTTAAGACCAATAACTAAATAAAAAAATAATATGAAAAAAGTACTATTAAGTGCGATTGTAATCGCTAGCGTAATCGGTTGTAAAAACAAACCAAAAGATTACGCAACATTCTCAGGAAAAGTTACAAATATTGATGTTCCTGCAGATTCTGTATATGTGTTCAATCCAGAAATTAATTACAGCAAAAGTATTAAGCTAAATCCAGACGGAACTTTTAGCGATACTTTGAAAGTGAAAGAAGGCCACTTTATATTCAAAATTGGAGATGAGTATGGTAGAGTTTATTTAAAAAACGGAGACGAAATTAAAATCAGTACCGATTATCCTGCATTCGATGATAAATTGGTGTATGAAGGAGAGGGCGAATCTATTGAACTAAATAAATTATCGCTAGAAGTTGCAAAGTTAGCGGGTAATTTCTTTGATAATGATGGGCTTCTTGAACAAAGCACAGAAGAATTAGATCAATCTAAAAAAACACTATTGAACGAAGTAGATGCCTTGTTTCAAAAGTATCCAAATGTAAATGACTCCATCAAAGGAGAGATTAAAACGAGTTTGAACAATAGTTTGGTTTCCTTGTCGGATATGGTTCAGGAGAGAAAAAATCTTCAAGAAAAATTTGTAGGAAAACCAGCACCACAATTTACATTACCAAGTATCGATGGCAAAAAAGTTTCGCTTTCTGATTTGAAAGGAAAACCTGTATATGTGGACATTTGGGCAACTTGGTGTGGGCCTTGTAAAGCAGAAATTCCTTCATTGAAGAATTTAGAAGAAAAATATGGAGATAAAATCCATTTTGTAAGCCTTTCTGTAGACGAGCCAAATACTAAAGAAAAATGGATCGAGTTTGTAAAAGAAAAAGATTTGAAAGGAATCCAAATCATGAGTGAAAACGATTGGCGTAACGATTTTGTTCAAGCTTTAGAAGTAAAAGGAATTCCAAGATTTGTCTTGATTGATGCACAAGGAAACATCTTAAATCCAGATGCCCCAAGACCAAGTGCGCCTAGTATCGAGGAGACTTTAAACGCTTTGATTAAATGAGAATTTTTCAACAAATTAGATAAGCAAATTAAAACCCCTATAAGATGCCAATAAAAGTTGGCATCTTATTTTTTATGCACAAAAATCATTTAAAAAAATTCCATGTAAGAAAGCGCAAACTCCTATCTTTGTGCTCAAAGTAAATTTATGAAAAGTGTAACCATCATAGGAGCAGGAAATGTAGCATTTCATTTAACGCGAGCATTTGTGAGCAATACCGTGCAAGTAAATCAAATATATAATCGAACTTTGTCCAAGGCACAAGCCATAGGCGAAGCAAATAATATAAGATATACCGATAAAATTTCAGAATTAAAACGCTCCGATTTATTTATCATAGCCTCATCAGATGTAGCGATAGAGGAGCTATCTATGCACATTCCGTTCAATGACGTGATGGTGGTGCACACCTCTGGTGCAATGCCCATGAGCACGCTCAAAGGAAACTACCGAAAAGGCGTTTTGTACCCGATGCAGACCTTTAGCCGAAATAGAAAATTAGATTATAGCGAAATCCCGTTTTTTGTAGAAGCTGAAAATCCAGAAGATGAAAAAGCCTTGCTAGCACTCGCCGAGCGCGTGAGCAATCGCGCCAAAATATTGAATAGTGAGCAACGCGCACAGATGCATCTTTCTGCCGTGTGGGCGTGTAATTTTGTAAATCATATGTATTTCATCGCTCAGAAAACCGCCGAGGAAGTAGGCTTAGGATTTGAATATCTTCGTCCTTTAATTGAAGAAACTGCTCTGAAAATAGAGGATTTAACACCTTTTGAAGCGCAAACAGGACCAGCCAAGCGCAACGACCAAATCACGATAGAAAAACATTTAAGTTTGATTAAAGATTCTTACTTAAAAGATATGTACAACGATATTAGCAATTCAATAAATAAAACCTACCATGGAGAATTATAAAGAAAAGATGAAAAACATCAAAGCCTTTGTGTTTGATGTAGATGGCGTGCTTACCGATGGTAAAATTATGCTTTTTCCAGACGGGAGTTTTGTGCGAAACATGAATGTGAAAGATGGCTATGTGATGCAATTTGCCATTAAAAAAGGCTATTTAATCGGAATTATTACAGGCGGAGCCGATCCCATGGTGAGCCAGCGATTGAAAGCCTTAGGCATCACCGATATTTATACCCAATCGCACCATAAATATGATGATTTTGAGGATTTTTTATTTAAATATGATTTAAAACCAGAAGAGGTGCTTTATATGGGCGATGATGTGCTAGACATGGAAGTTATCGCGGCGGCGGGCATCGGTTGTGCGCCCAACAATGCAGTGGTAGAAGCCCAAGAAGCAGCCGATTATATTTCGCCACGCAATGGCGGCGATGGCTGTGTGCGAGAAGTTATAGAGCAAGTAATGCGAGTACAAGATCGCTGGAATGATTTTAAAATTGGATTGTAAAATTATCGGCATCATTTAAGAAATTAAAATGTTGTCGTTGTTCCATTAAATAAAGCTTATTTATCGCAAAGATAGATAGGCTTTCTTTTTGGTCTAAAGCCTGAATGTCCTTACCCAGCGGATCGATGATATGGCAATCCCCAAGGTATGATAATCCATTGGGGTCTTCTCCTGATCGGTTTACGCCAACTACATATGCCATGTTTTCAATGGCACGAGCATGCAGCAGTGTATTCCACGCAAAAGAGCGAGAGCTTGGCCAATTTGCTATGTATAGTGCAATGTCATAAGGATCAAAAACTGAATTTCTCGAAAAAGCAGGAAATCGTAAATCGTAGCAAATTTGTGGCAAAATACGCCAACCTTCATAATTAATCACGACTTGCTTATTACCCGCTGTGTAATGTTTATTTTCTCCAGCGTATGAAAAAAGATGCCGCTTGTCGTAACGCACAAAAGTTTCATTTGGCGCTACCCAATACAATCGATTATAGAAGCCACCACGCCCTTTAACTGGGATGCTTGCACAAAAAGCAGCTTGCTTTTCTATCGCTTTCTGTTGTAAAAATTGAAAAGAAGCCCCATAAGGTTCTTCAGCTATTTTATCAGTATTCATGGAAAATCCATAGGAATACATTTCAGGCAGTATAAAAATGTCTGCATTTATATTTTTGATGATTTCATCGATTTGTCTGAAATTTTCTTCGGGATTTTCCCATACAATATCAAGGGCGATAGTTGCAATAATTAATTCTTCTTTCATAGCAGGTTAAAGGTAGTAAAAATATTCAAATTTAGAATTATAAATACCGAGATGTGGCTTAGATTAAAATTAAAAATTTGAAAAATTGCCTAGAATAAGATAGCTTTGCAATGTTTTTTAAACCAGAAAAGAATAAAAATGCTATATAATAAAATTAAAAACCACACAGATTTGGTATCCAATGTGAAATTTGAAATTCTTCCTGAATGGTTTCAAAATGCAGAAACTGAGAATGCTTCTGTTTTTTATGACAAAAGTTCAAATTTGTTTTCTTGGATAGAAGGTACATGGGTGAATGGCGTATGGGAAGATGGTGAGTGGTGGAAAGGCTCTTGGCACGATGGGGTATGGAAGAGCGGTGTGTGGTTGGAAGGTACATGGGGCAATGGTGTATGGCATAACGGAATATGGAAAAATGGGATTTGGCTCAAGGGTACATGGCACATGGGAGAGTGGAAAGATGGAGATTGGTTCAATGGAGAATGGCATAATGGTGTGTGGGAAAATGGAGATTGGAAAGGAGGTGTATGGTATGCTGGGAACTGGAAAAACGGTGTGTGGGAAGATGGTGTATGGAAAAACGGTGTATGGGAAGATGGGTATTGGTATGCAGGTGTATGGGAAAATGGGGTTAAGAACAATGAGTAATGATTCTTTTAATCTTTTTTAAGTAATTCCAATTAAATAAAATATAGTTTTTTCACAGACGGTATTCGTCAATTTTTCGATAAAGTGTTGCAATGCCAATTTCTAAAAGTCTTGCAGCTTCGGCTTTGTTGCCTTTGGTGTAATTTAAAATTTTCTGGATGTGGAGTTTTTCGGCACTTGCCATAGAAAAGGCCGATAATTGTTTTTCATTGCCTGTAGTTTGTAAAATATTATAAGGCAGAGTATCCTGCGATAGTAGATTGTTTTCAGCAAGAATTAAGCTACGCTCTACAATATTTCTAAGCTCGCGTACATTCCCTTTCCAGTCGTAATTTTCAAGTGCTTCGATATAAGTTTGAGAAATCTCTGGAATTGCCATTTCGTTCTTCAGTGCAAAAAAATCAACATAATATTTTACTAAGGCAGGGATATCTTTTTTTCGTTCGTTTAGACTTGGCAACTTTATACTAAAGACTGATAAACGGTAGAATAAATCACTCCTAAAATTTCCTTTTTCTATTTCTAAATTCAAATCGCGATTGGTAGCTGCGATAACACGCACATCTACTTTTGTGGGCTGAGTATCGCCAATTTTTAAAAATTCTCCTGCTTCTAAAACGCGTAAAATCTTAGCCTGTAATTCAATAGGCATCTCTCCGATTTCATCTAGAAAAATAGTTCCTCGATTAGCCACTTCAAAAAGCCCTTTATGTTCTTTGTCTGCACCAGTATAGGCGCCAGCTTTGTGCCCAAATAATTCATTTTCGAGCAAATCTTTTGAAAAAGCAGAGCAATTGATAGCGACAAAATTTTCGTTGCTTCTAGAGCTTGCTTGATGGATTGCTTGGGCAAAAACTTCTTTTCCCGTTCCTGTTTCTCCCGTCAAAAGCACAGTAGTTTGCGTTTTTGCTACTTTTTGTGCGAGCGCAATGGCTTGCGATATTGCGCTAGACTTTCCTATGATGTTCTCAAAAGAAAACGAACTTTTATGACTAATGTTTATTTTTTTTTCTAGCTAATTTAACTTTTTCAGAAGCCTTGTAAATAAGTGGAATGATTTTATTATTATCATCCCCCTTTGTTATATAGTCAAAAGCTCCATTTTTTATAGCTTGCACACCATCAGGAATGTTTCCATAAGCTGTGAGTAAAATGACTTCGCTCAAAGGATTTTTTTCCTTAATCAACTTTACGGCATCGACTCCACTGCCATCGGGAAGCTTTACATCGCATACGATGACATCGAAATCGTTGGCATCAATAAGTTTAAGTCCCGATTTTATATCTTTAGCCTGTAGAACTTCAAAACCTTCAATACTAATGATTTTTGACATTAAGTTTCGTAATTTTTCTTCGTCATCTATAACTAGTACTGCCATTTTCTTCTGTTTTGAACCCCAAATATACGATTTTTTCTACGATTTGATTTGAGGGGTAAATTATGGGGTGGAATTAAGTTTTTTAAATGCGCTATGAGCTGCGCCACGATTTGGCATAGGTTGTTTTTAGCTTTGTGTCGAAAATTAAGAAATTACAAAATAAAAGCGAGAATGTTTTAGATTTTGGTAAATTTGAGTGAAGGGATAATCAATTTAAAGATTTAAATATGGCTAAAAATACACTTAACCAATATATATGGCTTGTAGATACGATTTACAGTGCCAAGAAAATCAGCTTTGAAAAGCTCAACGAAAAATGGAAAAATTCAAGTTTAAGTGAAGGGGAAGATTTGCCAATTAGGACTTTTCATAGATGGAAAAATAAGGTGCAGGAACTTTTTAACCTAAACATTGAGTGCGAAACCAAAAATGGTTACAAATATTATTTGGAAGGAGAAGAAGAGATTGCTAAAAAAGGAATTAAAAATTGGTTGTTAGAAACCATTTCGGTGGGTAATCTTTTGCTCGATAACGAATCCATTAAAAACCGAATTTTGATTGATGAACGCCCAAACGGAATGTCATTGCTACCTGAAATTATTAATGCCATTAAGGAAAACCATCCTATATCAATTGTATATCAAAAGTTTAGTGATTGTGACAGCAAACGATATGTTCTGAATCCTTATGGAATTAAGTTTTTCAAAAATCGATGGTATCTCATTGGAGTTTTTAGTCGTGATCCTGAGCGGTTGCTGATTTTTGCACTCGATAGAATCAAGAATGTTGAAACGCAAAGGGAAAAAACTTTTGAATACGACAAAAATCAGAATTTGAGCGATTTTTTTGAGGATTACTATGGCGTGATTCTCTCCAATGGGGAGAGTAAAGAAAAAGTTGTACTTAAAATTGTAGCCGAGCAAGTGCCATATCTGCGTTCGTTGCCCTTGCATCATTCGCAAAAAGAGATAGAGCAAAATTCGGAATTTAGCCTGTTTCAGTTAGAAATTTGCCATACCTACGATTTTATGCAAGAAATCCTTTCGCTGGGAGACAAGGCGGAAATACTCTCTCCCGAATGGCTCAGAAATCATATAAAAGCTAAAGTGATAAATATGTTTAACGCGTATAATAAGTGAAAAAATAAATAATTATGGAAAAAATCAGAAATCTGCTGCACAAAGTAGAGGTTATTAAAAGACAAAACGATGCAATATTGGATGCCACGGGAGCGCGGTTCAATATTATTGGATTGTGCGGTGTGGCGCATAATGAATTGATGCATTCAAGGATTTTGGGCGAATTTTTAAACCCAAAAGGTTCGCATAGTTTAAAAAATGCTTTTTTAGATGAATTTTTAAAAACACTTAAATCTTTGTCTAATAACGACGATGTGGTTGTTTTAAACACGGAAAAATCAAATCTATATTTGGAGTATCATGTGAATCGTTTAGGTAGGATTGATATTCTTGTTGAAGATGGTGAAAATGCTTTAATTATAGAGAATAAATTATTTGCGCAAGACCAAAATCAACAATTGTATAGATACGACTCGTTTGCAAAAGATAAATTTAAAAATTACACAATAGTTTATTTAACTCTTGATGGTCACGATGCATCAGAACAAAGTCGCGTGAATGATGAGGACGAGGTAAGCTATATTAAAATTTCCTACAAAGAAACAATTGTCCAGTGGCTAGAAGAGTGTGTAAAACACGCAATTTATCATCCATTAGTTAGAGAAACTTTAGTACAATACATTAATCATTTAAAAACATTAACTCATCAAGATATGAATGCAAAAAGTAAAGAAGAAGTGTTAGATGCAATGAAAAGTAACATAGAGGCGTCATTTGTAGTAGCCAATAATATAGATAATTTAAAAAATCACATAATAGATACAGAATTTTTAAGACAAATGCACGAGGTGGCAGAAGAGTTGAATATTAAATTTGTAAGCAAAGAAGGCAATTATGTGAATACTTCTTGGGCAGGATTTCTTTTTGAAATTCCTGATACGCCAAATTACAATATGCGTTTAGAATTCCAAAACATAGGACTTCGTAATTTAATTATTGGAGCTATCTTAAAAAGTAAAGATTGTGATGATTCTTCATTTGATAAGATTAAGGAAAATTATGGAACCAAGGGTAATGATAGGTGGGCTTATAGATATTTTACAGAATATCAAAATTGGGATAGTAAAGCATTCACGGATATACTAAATGGAGAAATGAAGAAAGCTATAAAAAATGAACTTGAAATTATCTTAGAAGTTATAAAAGATGCTGAAGGCGTGAAGAATTGATTAATCATCGTTGAGATTTGGTGTTTTAGTTTAATAAAAAAATACGGGGTGTGTCTTAGTTTGGCGCAGCCCGTATTTAATTTTGTTTCAGATTTAAAAACAATAACAATGATTTGTGAGTCATCGTACATAACAAGAATGTGTGATATTTCGTTTTCAAAATCGTTATTTGAAAATTTTGAAACAAATACAGCATTAGATAGTCTTTTGTGTTCCTATAGTGGATTGCCAAAAGGTGTAAATTATATGATAATTGGTGACCCTGGAAGTGGTAAGACTACGGTAGTGCTTGATTTGCTGGCAAATTTAATGCAAGCGTATCAAGGTTTGCGTGTATTATTTATAAGTGCTGAGATGAACGAGGTCGATTTGGCTATTTATGTTCAGCGATTTCCAAAATTTCAATTTATAAATATTCTATTCATAAATGAGAAATTGGTAGATAATGAGAATGAAAAAGTTTTACATCTAATTGATTCAATATTAAAAGAAGGCTGGGATATCGTAGCGATAGATTCTTTTTATGAGCTACAAGGAATGATTAAAGAAGATGAAAACATTACAATGAAAGAGGCGGAGAGTAGAATTTTAGCCTTGATTAAACAAAACAATAAAGCCGATAACAAGAGAAAACTCAATACCACATTTTTAAGTATTCAGCAGGTTACAAAATCAGGAAATTTCATGGGCTCCAATAGATTGAAACATAGTATAACAGCGATGATGGAGCTCCGTTTTGATAATCCTAAAAATATTTACTCAGACAGGTATATCGTTTTTTCAAAACACAGAAGGGGTGATGTAGGGGTGAAGCTTTATTATAATCTAGGCGTTGAAGGCGATGTTTATTACGATGTAGAGCGACTTGAGAAAGACAGGGAAACGAGACAGACTTATTTTGAAATTTCTAAAAACTTGAGAAATTACTCCGATAAATTCGATCAACTTTTTTCTAATGATTAAAAAATAAATAATTATGGATTTAGCAACATTTAAAACAAAACAAAATGAGTTTAGCGAGCTTTTGCTCCCGCATAAAGTTTTAAACATGAATGAAGTCCATCAAGTAGATGGAGATTTATTTAAGGCAAATGATTTAGATTTGGTGTTTGATGAATATGTGATTTATAAATTATCAACCGAACTAGGTTTAAGCCAAAAACAGCTAAAACTACTCAAAGAAACATCTGGCACTGGTACACAGGCTAGTTTTTTAAATTATTTTTTGGTAGCCCAAGGGATGAAAAATGATAAAAAGATGGTTCTTTTGGCCGATCCAGAAAACAAAAATATTGTAGATATAGTTTTCCCGAAGAAGGAATTTATTCCGCTTGAAGATTTTTATCAATTTGTGGAGTTTTTCGTAGATGCTACTAACTCATACATCGATAATGTTGTCTACTCCTTGCAGGGAAGGATGCATTTTGTTCTTTATCTAAAAAGAGAAAAACCCATCTATCGTTCCATTGCGAATAAAGATTCAGAGTCTTTTGAAATAAATGGATTGTTTTTAAAGTGGGATGGAGGAAGTGTAAGCTCTGGGAATTATTTTGTAAGGCAAATATGTAGCAACGGAGCAACGATTAATAAAGAGATTGATGTAAACGCTATTCATAGTCTGTCGGAAGAAGATTGGTTTAATCTAATTAAAAATGTCAATTCGAATTGTTTTGTCAACAGAGGCTTTGAAGTTTATGAACGAAAATCTCGTGCAGCGATGGAAACACAAGCATCACTCAATGAAGTTTATAACGCTTATCGTTTTATGAAACAAATTTTGCCTGAGATGGATTCTCAATTTTGGAAAGAAGTTGTGCCATATGAAGATTATGAAATGTTTTTTAAAGACGAAAAGGCTAAAAATACAAGACCTTTTAGAAGAGTGATTACAGATATCAAAATGTGGGATTTGTACAATAATCTCACAAAATTTGCCACGCATACTGATTTATTGACCAAGGAAGATAATGTTCGAGACAATATTTTAGATTTTTCGAGTAGTTTGCTCTTTGCTAAGCGGGATATTGCAAATTACATAGATTTTAAAAATTACAATTTGAAATCGTGTAAAAACTAAAGTGGTGAATATGTGTGGAAATTATAATATTAAAATAAAATTATCTAAATTTAATTAATTAAAAATTAAGCTCATGGATGAAATAAAAAATCTACTAAATAAAATAGGAAAGATTAAAAAACACAACGACGAAATCTTGGATGCCACGGGAGCGCGTTTCAATGTTTTTGGATTGTGTGGAGTAGCACATTATGAATTGATGCATTCAAGGATTTTGGGCGAATTTTTAAACCCAAAAGGTTCACATGGTTTAAAAAATGCTTTTTTAGATGAATTTTTAAAAACGCTCAAATCCTTGTCTAACAACGAGGCTGTGACGGCTTTAAAAACGGAAAAAGCAAAATTATTTTTGGAATATTACACTCCTGAAGGCAGGATTGATATTCTTA
Source organism: Ornithobacterium rhinotracheale (assembly GCF_022832975.1). Taxonomy (NCBI): domain Bacteria; kingdom Pseudomonadati; phylum Bacteroidota; class Flavobacteriia; order Flavobacteriales; family Weeksellaceae; genus Ornithobacterium; species Ornithobacterium rhinotracheale. The sequence goes on from NZ_CP094846.1 coordinate 510,617, forward strand.
TAGAAGATGGCAAAAATGCTTTAATCATAGAGAATAAATTATATGCGCAAGATCAAAGTCAGCAATTGTCTAGGTATGCAAGTTTTGCAAAGAAAAATGGATATAATTATTCAATAGTGTATTTAACCTTAGACGGCTGTGATGCGTCTGCACAAAGTTGTACAAGTAATGATAAGAAAGTAGTTGAGTATATCAAAATTTCCTATAAAGAAACGATAATTAATTGGCTGGAGAATTGTTTGAAACATGCCGAAAACCACCCATTTGTCAGAGAAACAATCGCACAATACATCAATCATTTAAAAACATTAACTCATCAAGATATGAACGATAAAAATAAAGAAGAGGTTTGTAAAGAACTCGAAGAAAATTTAGTAGCAGCAAAGGCAATTTACGAAAACTATGGTGCCGTATTTACTAAAATAGCAGAAGAAAAATTAATGCCCGAAATCCAAGAGTATTTCAAGCAAAATAATATGCAATGCGAGTTTGATAGTGCGGCAGAAGAATACATTTGTTTCTCGGTCTTCGGGGGAGTTTTGCCACAAGATTTGAAAATATATTATTGGTATGATGATAAAACCAAATACTACTATGGCTTGCATACAAAAAATAGTACTTTATATGATAAAATCTATAATTATGTCAAATTAGAAATAGCTAAGAAAGATTGTAATGGTAGGATTAAAAGAAGTAAGTTTGAAGTTAATTATCCATTGTGGTTTAACTTAGAATCTCTAACAATTGATGATTGGAATGAATTAAAAGCGGAGAGTAAAAGATTTGCAAGTCAATGCATAGAGCAAATACAATTTCTTGTTGATATAGCTCAAAAAGCCTTAAAAAATGAATAATTATGAGTGCTGACATGTTAAGCAAAAGATTGGTAGCAAAAAATAAAAGCTATTGTTCTTCAAGTTTGTTTTATACCAAAAGCTCTATTTTTAATAAGAAGCAGCAATTGTCCAATGAGGTTTATTGTGTTCATAACTTAGGGTTTGGTGGTTCTGGCAACAAAATATATGTCTACGACGAGTCTGGAAATATTACAAAAATTGATATTCTCTTAGATTACGCTCCTAAGCGTTCGGGGTATTTTTCGATGGTCATGGACTTGCCTAGTAGTTACATTCAAACCATGGGAGATGATTTTGTGCAGTCTCATTTTTATAAAACATTTGAGTACGATGACCAGAATAGATTAATCCAAGAGCAGAATTTTAAAGTCGGCAAAGATGGCGATGAACTCTTGGAAACAATCAAAATATTCTATGTAAATCATGTTTTTGAGATTGAAGAAAAAGAAGAAAACACCCATTATAGATTTATAAATGAAGAGGGGCAGCTGTTGCAAGAAGTTTTTGAAAATGGAGGTGTTTATGAATATCGATACAATAGTAAAGGCTTATTGATTAAGAAATCTACGAAAATAAGTCAGCACCAAGAGCAAACAGAGGAATATAAATATGATGAAGAAGGTAGGTGTGTTTTTAAATTAACGAGATTCATAGATTGGGTAACAGATAGGAAATGGAGCGAAACGGAGAAATATGAATTTAATGAAAAAGGTCAAAAAATAAAAATGATTAGCTTTTTTGATACTCATCAAAGTAAAACACGACCTGATAATGATGTTTTTCACGATTATACCTATGATGAAAAAAACGGGAATTTAATGCAAATTACACAAAAAAATAGCCGAGGAGAAACATTGAAAGTTGAAAATTACACCTACGATGAAGACGGAAATCTAATAAAAGAAAGCAAGAGAGACGAAGAAAGTAAAAAAGAAGACATTATAAATTATAATTACATTTACTTTTAAAAATAAGTCATATTCTTTATCCTAAAACCCCACAAAATCCGATTTTGTGGGGTTTTTGATTCGTGTGTTTTAAGTATACTTTAAAACAAAACGAAGAATTAATCACGATTTTCGATAGTATAAAAATTATTTTCAATAATCATTATTTATGAGATTAATTACTTTTGCCAAGTATTTAATTAAAAGATGAAAAAGATATTGTGTATTTTAATGAGTATGATGATGCTTCTATCATCTACCGCTTTTGTGAGAGGCGCGAGTCTCTTGGCAGGAGAAAGTACGCGCTCCACAGTTTTTCATCATAGAAATTCTTCAAAAACTAATATTGCAAATAGCAGAACAGCGGTGTTGCTAAACGCATCTGAGACAGATGAGCAAGAACTAGAGCAGCAGGAGCTGGCGCAAGAAGATTTTTGCCCTCAGTTTTTAGCGCAGTTCTACTTATTTCAGTTATTAAATAAAGAGAGTTCTTCAAACCCTTTTGTAAAGAGCCAGCACTTAGAGCTCTTATCATACACACCTGTGTATATTTTATTCCATTCTATTCGACTATACTCGTGCTAATTTTTTAAAATCATTAGCAAAGAATAGTTGTACCCTAAATTTTCTTATTTCACTTAGGCTAAAATCTATGATTTAGCTAATGGTTTTGTATGCTATTTTCTAGACGAAAAAAATCAATTTTTTCATCTAGAAAAGGCGTGGCTATGTCCGAAAAAAAAGAACAAAAAATCAAAACTAAATCATACAAATATGCATTTAACACCAAGAGAAACAGAGAAGCTAATGCTGCACTTTGCAGGAGAATTGGCTCAAAAGAGAAAAGACAGAGGTTTAAAACTTAATTACCCAGAGTCTATAGCATTAATCAGTAGTTTTTTACTAGAAGGCGCTCGCGATGGAAAGTCTGTAGCGGAACTTATGCAAGCAGGAGCGCAAGTGCTCACACGAGAGGATGTGATGCCAGGAGTTCCAGAAATGGTACACGAGGTGCAGATAGAGGCAACTTTCCCAGATGGGACTAAACTTGTAACCGTGCACAATCCAATTCGTTAATCAAAAGAAAATAAAAAAATGATACCAGGAGAAATTTTTGTAAAAGAAGGTGAAATCATCTGCAACGAAGGCAGAAGAACCACCAAAATCAAAGTTATAAATACAGGAGATAGACCTATACAAGTAGGTTCTCACTTTCACTTTTTTGAAGTAAACAAGGCAATGAAATTCAACCGAGAAGAGGCTTTCGGTATGCGATTGAACATCGTGGCTAGCACCGCGGTGAGATTTGAGCCAGGAGAAGAAAAAGAAGTAGAACTTGTTGAGCTAGGCGGAAGAAAACGCGTGGTAGGGTTCAATAATTTAGTAAATGGTTCAGTAGTTTCAGAAGCCACTAAAAACGAAAGTTTGAATAAAGTAGAAAGTTTAAAATTTGAAAATCTTAAAAAATGAGTTTAAAAGTAGATAGAAGACAGTATGCCAATATTCTCGGGCCTACTGCTGGAGATAAAATTCGATTGGGAGATACCAACATCATTATAGAAATAGAGAAAGACTATGTTCATTACGGGGACGAAGCCATCTTTGGTGGAGGAAAAACAGTGCGCGATGGAATGGGGCAAAATGTGAATGCAAAAAGATCAGACGGTGTTCTAGATTTATGTATTACAGGAGCTACAATCCTAGACCACTGGGGAATCGTAAAAGCAGATATTGGGATAAAAGATGGAAAAATCGTAGGAATTGGTAAGGCAGGAAATCCAGATACAATGGATGGCGTAACGCCAGGAATGGTTATCGGGGCATCTACCGAAGTACACGGAGGAAATGGCTACATCGTAACAGCGGGCGGAATCGATACCCATATTCACTTTATTTGCCCTCAACAGATTGAAACTGCTTTATACAGCGGAATCACAACTATGATAGGTGGGGGAACTGGTCCAAACGATGGAACCAATGCTACCACTTGCACGCCAGGGGCATTCAACATTAGAAAAATGCTAGAGGCTTGTGAGGAATATCCTATGAACATCGGATTGTTTGGAAAAGGGAACTGTTCTGCCACTCAGCCACTCATCGAGCAAATCGAAGCGGGTGTCTTGGGCGTGAAAATTCACGAAGATTGGGGAGCTACACCAGCCACTATTGATGCTGCTTTGAAGGTAGCAGATGAGTATGATGTGCAAGTCGCAATCCACACCGATACCTTGAACGAGGCAGGTTTCTTGGAAGATACCATGGCGGCAATCAATGGTAGAGTGATTCACACATTCCACACCGAAGGTGCAGGAGGAGGACACGCGCCAGACATCATCAAAGCAGCGATGTATCCAAATGTATTGCCAGCGTCTACAAACCCTACAAGACCTTACACTGTAAACACAATCGATGAGCATTTAGACATGCTTATGGTGTGCCACCATTTAAGTAAAGAAATCCCAGAAGATGTGGCTTTTGCGGATTCTAGAATTAGACCAGAAACCATTGCAGCAGAGGATATTTTACACGATATGGGGGTATTTAGTATCATGAGTTCAGACTCTCAAGCTATGGGGCGTCCAGGAGAAGTAGTTACTAGAACATGGCAAACTGCTAGCAAAATGAGAGATCAGAGAGGTTATCTTGAAGAAGATGAAAAGAACCAAAATGATAACTTCCGTGCAAAAAGATATGTGGCAAAATATACAATCAACCCAGCAATAGCACACGGAATCTCAAATTATGTAGGTTCTATTGAGGTTGGCAAAATTGCCGATTTAGTAATTTGGAAACCAGCCTTATTTGGTGTGAAACCAGAAATGATTGTAAAAGGAGGATTCGTAATTGCTAGCAAAATGGGAGATCCAAATGCTTCTATCCCAACTCCACAACCAATCATTTATAGAAACATGTTTGGAGCCGATGGAAAAGCAAAATTCGGAACCTGTGCTACATTCGTTTCAAAAGCTTCTATTGAAAACGGAAATATTGCATCTTATGGTTTACAAAAATTAGTGTTACCAGTAAGCAATTGCCGTTCAATTTCAAAAGCGGATTTAATCCACAACGATAAAACACCTGTGATTGATGTGAATCCAGAAAACTACAAAGTAAGCGTAGATGGAGAGCATATCACATGCCAGCCAGCAGAAAAGTTACCATTAGCTCAATTATACTATTTATTCTAGTAGAATTTTCAAGACTTAAGGCTTGTTTTTTAAGCCTTAAGTCTATTAAAAAAAACAAACCAAAATGATGAAAATATTATTAAACACATTATTAATCTTAGCTGCAAGTGCTAGCCTTATGGCTCAGTCATTTGGGCAGAGAATAGGAAAAGATGAGGCAGGGCCAAAAGGAAATATACTAGTTTATGGTTCCTTAGATTACTCTAAGAATGTAACGCCTGCGGGCAGTGCCAGCGAATTTGGAACAAGCCCCAATGCAAGCATTCCTTTAGGCGTAGGGTACTTTATCAATAACAATGATTTGATTGGGGTAAACTTTGCATTTGCTCAGCAAAAGGCAGACAGCCATGTAAATTCTAGACAAAGCGAAGTAGGGATTTGGTATAGCCCTTCCGTTATGTTAGGCAAATATTTTGGGCTAATTGCTCAGTTTGATGCACACTATGTATGGGGCGAACAAAATAATGAAAAATATGATGGATACCGACTAAGAGCTTATCCAATGTTAGGCGTTTTCTTAGGAAATGGATGGGCATTAAAATTCAAATTTGGAGAATTATCTATGCTTTCTACCAAGAGAGATGCAGGCTGGAGCCATGACTATGTAGCAGGACTAAGTGGAGCTACATTCGGAACAGGGATTTCAAAAACTTTTAAAATTAGAAAATGATAATCACGCAGGCAATCGGGAAATTAGAAAACCCTTCATCAGTAAGTAAACAAGTAGATTATTTGGATTTGGAATGGTTTGAAGCCACAAAGAAAATTCAAAGAAAAAGAACACGAGCAGGGGAGGAGGTTGCCATTAAATTTTTAAAAGAAGGGCAACGACTTTATCACCACGATATTTTATTTGAAGATGAAAATAAACTAATCGTTGTAAATATTCTGCCTTGCGAAGCCATTGTAATATCCCCTAAATCTCTCCTAGAAATGGGAACGGTGTGTTATGAAATAGGAAATAAGCATATGCCACTATTCATTCAGAATGATGAGGTATTGATGCCTTATGAGCATCCTATGTTTAGATGGCTAGAAGCCAGTGGATACAATCCTGAAAAAAGAGAGGAAAGATTGCTAAACTTATTAAAGTCTAATGTGGAGCCACATTCACATGCAATTTCTGGCACTTCCCTTTTTACCAAAATTTTAAATCTAGCTTCAACAAAAGAGTAATTTATGCAAACATCTTTTTTAGGAAGTTTATTACACTTATCAGATCCCACTTTACCCATCGGGGGCTATACCCATTCAAATGGGCTAGAGACCTATGTTCAGAAAAAAATAGTGAAAGATGCACAATCTGCAGAGACCTTTGTGGTGAATATGCTTAAACATAACATGAAGTATAACGATGGTGCCTTTGTGAGATTTGCTTACGAGGCAGCCAGTCGCAATGATTTAGCGCAAATTTTGGCACTAGACAAAGAATGTACTGCATTAAAATGCCCAAAAGAAATCAGAGAAGCAAGTCAAAAACTAGGGATAAGAGTAATAAAAATCTTCATAAGACAAAAAAGTTTTGAATTAATTAATGAGTATCAAAAAGCTGTGAAAAATAAAAAAGCAGATACCAATTATAGCGTAGTATTTGGGCTCTTTTCATACTTATTGCAAATTCCATTGAGAGAGGCACTTTTTGCTTTCTATTACAACGCAGCCATTGGTATGATAACCAATGCCGTGAAACTGGTGCCTCTAGGGCAATTGGAAGGGCAAGATATACTTTTTAGGCTCCAGCCCATTTTGCAGGAAGTAACAGAGGAAACGCTCCAAATCATGCAAGAAGAAATCGGGCTATGCAACCCAGCATTTGATATCAGATGCATGCAGCATGAGCGTTTATATTCAAGACTTTATATGTCATAAAAATTAAAATAATTAAAAAACAACCAAAAATGAATTCAGAAAGAAAATATATAAAAGTAGGAGTGGCAGGACCAGTAGGTTCTGGGAAAACTGCACTTCTAGAAAGATTAAGCCGACAACTTTATGGTACTTATAATCTTGGCGTTATCACCAATGATATTTATACCAAAGAAGATGCAGAATTTATGGCAAAAAATAGTTTGTTGCCACAAGATAGAATCATAGGAGTAGAAACAGGAGGTTGCCCTCACACTGCGATCCGCGAAGATGCGAGTATGAACCTAGAGGCAGTAGACGAGCTTGTAGAACGCTTCCCAGACATAGAATTGATTTTAATTGAAAGTGGAGGAGATAACTTATCAGCCACCTTCAGTCCAGACTTGGCAGATGTTACCATTTTTATCATCGATGTGGCAGAGGGCGAAAAAATCCCAAGAAAAGGAGGACCTGGAATCACTCGTTCAGACCTGTTGGTAATCAATAAAATAGATTTGGCACCACATGTAGGAGCAAGCCTAGAAGTAATGGAGCGCGACGCTAGAAGAATGCGTGGCGGAGCCCCATTTGTGTTTACCAACTTAAAAACAGATGAAGGGCTACAGTCAGTCATCGGTTGGATTAAAAAATATGCACTCTTAGAAGAAGTAGAAGAACCCAATCTTGTGAGATAAATGGATTGTAAACTACATATACAAGCAGGCTTTAAAAATGAAAAATCTTACCTAAAAGATGTGTTTTTAACGCGTCCTTTTAGGTTAGTTCCCGTGGGGCAGCGAAAAAATGACAATAAACTTTATGCCATGATTATGAGCTCTTCGCCAGGAATATTAAGCGGAGACCATTATGACTTAAAGATTGATCTAGACGCCAAAACCAATTTGCAAATCCAGTCTCAGTCCTATCAAAGATTATTTAATATGGACGGAGAGGCAAGCCAAACGATGCAGGTGGAAGTAGGCGATGAGTCGTTTTTTTCCTATGTTCCGCATCCTATTGTGCCACACGAAAATTCAACATTTAAAAGCAAAACAAGCGTGAAAATGGGCGAGAAAAGCCGTGTGATTTTAAGCGAAATCATTACTTGTGGAAGAAAACACCACGGGGAGCTTTTTAAATTCAAGCATTTTCAAAATTTAATGGAAATTAAATACCAAGATCAGCTAGTGCTGAAGGATAATGTGATTTTAAAACCTCAGCAAATTCCAATCAGTAGCATCGGGATTTTGGAGGAATTTACTCACCAAGGCACGCTAGTATATTACTCAACCGATAAAGACGAAAACATTGCTGAATGGGTAGAGAAAATTTATGAAAAGGCAAATGATAATAATTTATTAGAATTTGGAATTTCAGCGATGCAAGAAGGCGGTTTTGTATTCAGAGCCTTGGGGCAAGGAGGAGAAGCTATGTATAATTTCTTTTTAGAAATACAAGATTTAATCTGGGAAAAAAATTAATTATGAATACTACTTTATTGGCATTAGCCATTACATCTATATCAATCAGTTTTGTGCACACCGCCTCGGGTCCAGACCATTATTTGCCATTCATTGTGCTTTCTAAATCTAAAAGATGGAGCATGCTCAAAACAACATTCATCATGATTATTTGCGGTTTAGGACATGTTTTGAGTTCTGTGCTTTTAGGGCTAGTGGGCGTATTTTTAGGTTGGCAACTTAACAAGATTTCTTGGTTTCAGGACATAAGAGGAAATGTATCTGGTTGGGCTTTGTTGATTTTTGGAGTAGCCTATCTGGTGTATGCCATAATCCAAGTGGTGAGAAACAAGCCACACAAGCATTTTGATGTAATGGGAGAGGATGTATATGTCTACGAGCACAATCATAGCGAAATTGTGATGCCACAAAATAGAATTAAAGTTACGCCATTGGTGCTTTTTGCCATTTTTGTCATGGGACCTAGCGAGCCGCTTATTCCTTTGTTGTTTTATTCAGGGATAAACCGTTCGGTTACAGAAATTGTGGTTTTAATCGTGAGTTTCACTACCTGCACTGTGCTCACAATGCTACTTATGGTAATGCTCGGAAGATATGGCTATACACTCATTCAATCTCAAAATTTTGAAAAATACATGAATGTAATAAGTGGAGCCGTGGTTACGCTTTGTGGTGTGGGAGTAGTATTCTTTGGTCTATAAAAAAATAGAATTTAAAAAATGAATTTATTAAAAAAAGAAGCTCTAGTTACTCAAGTTTTAAAAGGTATAGGGCAAATCATGTTGCAAGAAAATAGCCTCACAGGATTATTATTCTTGATCGGAATATTTTTAGGAAGTTGGCAAATGGGCGTAGGCGGACTTTTGGCTACCTTGGCAGGAACTTTAGTGGCAAGATTTTTAAAGTACCCTGCCGAAGAAATCAATCAGGGATTGTATGGGTTCAGTGCCGCATTGGTGGGCGTTGCATTGACTTTTATGTTTCAATCTCAGGTGATTATTTGGGTCTTAGTCGTTTTGGGAGGAGGTTTGGCTACCGTTGTTCAGCATTTTTTTATAAGAAAAAATATTCCCGTTTTCACACTTCCATTCATCATCATCACATGGGTTGTAGTTTTCTTATTGCACAGATTTACAGACATTCCGCCATCAGATGTTTTGTCGGCAGATATTAAAATCGATGATTTAGATGATTTTGCCACATCAATCAATGGATTTGGCGAAGTGATTTTTCAAGGAGGTTTTTGGTCTGGCGTTTTATTCTTTGCGGCAGTATTTATTAGCAATCCAGCCGCAGCACTTTATGGCTTATTCGCCTCATTGCTGGGGGCGGCACTTTCGCACCATTATGGCGAGAGCATGGAGCAAATCCATATGGGATTATTTGGATTCAATGTTGTGCTTTCAGCCATTGTATTTGCAGGATTTAAGAAAATAGACGGATTCTGGGTTTTGGTAGCCATTTTATTGACATGGTTTATAGACATAGTCCTAGTCGAGAGCAATGCTCTAGACATTTTTGGAGGCGTGCTCACCTTCCCATTTGTTGCAGGCACATGGATTACATTAATCATTAAAAAATATTTAGATCCAGTTTTATCAAAAATTACATTTGATTTCTAAAAACATAAAAATGAACAAAAAAAGAATTTTATTAAGCGTTTTAGGGCTTATTGGGCTAAACTCAGTCATGAAGGCTCAAGAAACCCAAGCTAAATTTGAAAATGATACCATTCATGATAGTAAAATGGTACATTTGAATGATTTAAAAGTAACAAGTAGTGATTTTATCAAAAACATTACAAAAATAGATTTAAACAAAGTTCCCGTAAACACAGCACAGGATTTACTTAGAAAAGTGCCAGGTCTATTCATCGCTCAGCATGCTGGAGGGGGAAAGGCAGAACAGCTTTTTTTGAGAGGTTTTGACTCCGACCACGGGACAGATGTAGCCGTTTATGCAGACGGAATGCCTGTGAACATCGTATCTCATGCCCATGGGCAAGGTTATGCAGATTTGCACTTTGTGATTCCAGAAACAATTGATTACATCGATTTCGGCAAAGGAAGTTATTACGCAGACAGAGGGGATTTCAATACCGCAGGATATGTTGATTTTAAGACTTTAAACTCAATCGATCAATCCATGGTGAAAATTGAAGGCGGAAGCTTTAATACCAAAAGACTTTACACTCAATTAAACCTTTTGCACAATCATCAAGATAGAAAGTATGCTTATGCCGCAGCGGAATATAATTATACCGACGGTCCTTTTGATGTGAAACAAAACTTTAACCGAGTAAATTTATTCTTGAAATACAACCAATGGTTTAATAATAAGCAATATGTAAATTTACAATTATCATCATTTAATGCCGATTGGAACGCGTCTGGGCAAATCCCAACACGCGCCGTGGAGCAGAAAATCATAGGTAGATTCGGCAGTATAGACCCAACCGAGGGAGGGAACACTTCGAGAATCAACGCCTTGCTTCAATACAAAAACATCTTGAGCGATACCGAGAGATTTGAAAGTAATTTATGGTATAGCAAATACGCCTTTAATTTGTTTTCAAACTTTACATTCTATAAAGAAGACAAAAATAAAGGCGACGAAATTCAGCAAACAGATGATAGAAATATCTATGGCGGAGAAAGTAAATATATCAAAAATTTAGATTTTGGTAATTCTCACGCAATATGGACATCGGGCGTAGGATTTAGATTCGACAATATTGGGAAATTACAACTCAACAGAGTGTTCCAGCGAGATGAATTGCTCGGAAGATTATCAGATGTTAAAGGTACAGAATCTAATCTGCATGCTTATACAAGCTTTAGATACAAAACAGGGAAATTTACAATCAATCCAATTTTAAGGGTAGATCATTTCATGTTCAATCTTCAAAATTTACTGAAAGGAACAAATCCAGAATTAGGAAATTTAGACAAAGAATTGCCTATCGACAAATCAGAAGAAGCTACTCGAGTGAGCCCTAAATTAGACATGTCTTATGAGCTAAGCCCAAATGCGTTGTGGTTCTTAAAAACAGGCATGGGATTCCACTCAAACGATGCTAGAGTAGTGATTGCTCAAAATGGTAAAGAAATTTTACCATACTCATTGGGGGCAGATTTTGGCGTGAGATTAAGACCATTGCAAAACTTGATCATAACCCCTACTTTGTGGTACACATATTTGCAACAAGAGTTTGTGTATGTAGGAGACGAGGCAGTAGTAGAGCCATCTGGCAAAACAAGAAGACTGGGAGCAGATTTGAGTGTGAGATATCAACCAACCGAGAATTTATACTTTAATGCAGATGTGAGCTATGCACACGCTCGCTCTATCGACGATCCTAAGGGCGAAGACTACATTCCGCTAGCACCAATTTGGGTGAGCACTGGAGGAATCGGTTGGAACTTCCTAAATGGTTTTTCAGCCAATTTACAATACCGCTTTATGGGAGAAAATCCAGCAAATGAAGATAATACAATCAAAACCAAATCTTATTTTGTAAATGATTTATTGCTAAATTATAACAAAGAAAGATGGGGTGTGAACTTGCAAATTCAAAACTTGTTCAATGTAGAATGGAACGAAGCGCAGTTTGCCACAGAAACTCAGCTTAGAGGAGAAGCCCAGCCTATCACCGACTTGGCGTATACTCCTGGTACACCATTCTTTATGAAATTAGGAGTTTCATTCAAATTTTAATCAAAATTAATTAGAACAAAATACCAAAAGAGCACAATCTTTGGTATTTTGTCTTTTTACTATGAGCGAAGAAAATTCAATCAAAATATTATCCAACACAGAATACAAAAAATCTTTTCTGCCCGATGTATCAGATTTAATTTTAAATAATAAATCATCGATACAACTATATCGGTTAGAATCCTATTTGCGCAATATTCTCATTCCCGTAACGCCCTATCGCACCACATTTAATTTTGTATTATTTGTGAAAAAAGGAAGGCTTAAACAATATTTAGATGGCGAGGAATATGTAGTGAACGAAGGAGAATTTTTGTACATAAAGCAAGGCTCCATCACAGCCACTTTAGAAATCACCAAGGATATAGAGGGATACTTTTTGTTGTTTGAAAACGAGATATTTACTTCGCCTCACTTTACGATAAAACACCCCAATTTATTTTTCATTTCCCCTTATTTTAGTTCAGAGAATTTAGGATTAGAAAGTTTTATCAAGGTTTTAAAACTGATGGAATACGAACTCTTTGTGAATCAATATCAAGACAATGAGATTGTGCTATCTATGCTGAGAGCCGTTTTATTGAAAATGATAGAGCAGGGAAATCAAAACCCTACCAAAGTGAGCCGATCTCTTGAAATTACATTAAAATTTAGAAACCTCTTGCACGAAAATCATAAGCAAGAAAAAAAAGTGAGTTTTTATGCAGATCATCTCCATTTAACAGAGAATTATTTAAACAAATGTCTAAAAGAAGTAACGGGAAAAACACCCAAGCAATGGATCAATGAGATAGACATAGATTACAGCAAAACACTTCTCCAGACGGGCAAATCAATATCTGAAATTGCCTACGAATTGAATTTTCAAACCCCTTCGCATTTCTCTCAAGTTTTTAAAAAACTTATAGGCATTTCGCCCACAGATTTTAGATTAAAATTACAGAATAATAAGTAAATGAAAACCCCACAAAATCCGATTTTGTGGGGTTTTTATTATAGCTTGTAAGATTGTAAATATATTTTAAAAACACTTTTCTAATTGTTGTCTTTTGTGATTTTTGTCATAAATAATGTGAAAAATAAATTCAATACTTTTTATTTAGAATAAATAAAAATAGATTTGTGTCAAAATTTAAAGAATATGAAAAAATCAATTTTAGCAATTGCAGGAGCATTGGTAATGTTTTCCTGCAGCAGCTCGGACGACGACAATGGCAAAAAAGTCGTAGATGGCAATGCAGGTGTTGTAGAAGTGCAAACCAATGCAAAATCTTATGACAAATGGACATACTATTCCATTGAGCAAGGAAAGGAAGTGGCTGTTGAAAATCCAAAAGAATCCCTAGCTTGGGATATAGCCTTTCACCGTGGAGATGTGAAATTAAATGGAGGAGCATCTGGAAAAGGTAAAGGAGAGGCGATTAAGCTAAAGACTTACGGATTTTGCAACAGTGATAGAAGCACCAGAGAGTGGATATACTAAAGATGTCGAAGCCCCTATCTTATCCTACAATATCAAAACTCATCAAATGACACCACTACCAGATGGATCCAAAAATGAGCAACTTGTTTGGCTAAACATTGATATTAGTACACCTCCGCCAAAATACACATTGTACAAAAATGTATTTGTGATAAAAACAGCTAGCGGAAAATATGCCAAAATCCAATTTTTGAATTATATAGGAGATAATAAAGAAAAAATTGTGGTTACTTGGAAATACTTCTACCAAGCTAATGGCTCAAGAAAATTAGTAAAATAAAAATGTTTACCAAAAAGTTTTTTCTATTTTTCATAGCATTATGCGGGTTAAGCCTAGAGGCACAATGCCCGCATAATTTTATCGTAAAGACAGAGGAGGGCAAAGAGATACATGATTTTTGGGTAACTTATCAAGGAGAAACCTTTAAATGCACCCAAGGAGATTCTATTTTTTATCCCGAAAAAGGTGCTAAATTAAAATTTAAAAAAGAGGGCTTTTCGGACAAAACAGTGGAAGTTTCTGAAAAAAACAATGGGTGATATTGCAAGGCAAGGAGCAAGAATATTCACTCAATCCCATGGTGATTACAGGCACTAGAATGCCTAAGCCATTGAGCAAATCAGCCATCTATACCAGAGTTATAACCTCAAAGCAGATCAATGCGACGGGAAATGTGGATTTGGAAGGAGTGCTTACGCAGGAAATTCCCTACATAAGTTTTACAAATCATGCAGGAGAGCCCAATATAAAGTTTCACGGGCTGGGCGGAAACTCCGTGCTCGTGCTCGTAAATGGAGAGCGGCTAGCTGGCGAAACAAGAAATAATGTGGATTATAACCAAATAAATCTAAACGATATAGATAGAATCGAAGTTTTGCAAGGAGCTTCCTCCACTTTGTATGGTTCTGGAGCCGTGGGCGGAGTAATAAATATCATTACAAAAAAGCCGCTTAGAGGATTCAATCTAGGTTTGTCGAGTCTTTATAATTCTCAGAAACAGTCTAAAAACAATTTGAATCTCTCGTATTCAAACGATAAATTAAGCACAAAAACAATATTTAATTATGATTTTTGGGCAGAAAAAGAATTTAAAGACTCAGAGCTAGCCTTTAGAACTTATGAAAATGGCGAAATCAAAAAAGATAAAACGCTCAATACAACATTTGCACCCGAGCAATTTTTCTGGAAAGTGGGGCAAATTGTAGGATATAAATTCAATGAAAATCTAGAGGCAAGTGTAGATGTTTCTCATTTTTCCAAAGATAGAAAAAGCACAGGCGCAGAAAAAAGCATTTTAAAAAATACCTTTAGCGATAATGCAGGAGTGTTACGAGTAAATTATCGCCGAAATCATTGGGATCATCAGTTTAGTTATAATATAAATACCTACCAGAAAAGGGAAGTTTTTCTAAAGAAAGATAACATAAGCGATCATTACAACAGTAGTATTTTCAATGCTAAATACGCCGTGAATTATAAAAAAGACAAAATCGGAGTGCTGAGCGGTGCCGAATTTTTCTCCCAAAGATTGAAAACTTACATGTTTCAAGAAAATGGAACCAAACAAGTGCATTCGTATAGTTTTTTCAGTCAGTTGGATTGGCAACTGGGCAAAAACGCTTTTTTGCTGGCGGGAGCAAGGCTAGAGTCTCACCAATTTTACGGAACGGCATTTACACCCAAAATAGCCTTTAAACATAATATTTATAGAAACATAAGTGCACGCTGGAACTTTTCCACAGGATTTCGTTCGCCGAGTCTCAAGGAGCTTTACACCGATTGGGATCATTTAGGCATGTTTAGAATCATAGGCTCCACAGATTTAAAGCCAGAGCGCAGCAAGCACTATATGCTTACAATTGAGCAAAATGGCAAAAAGTTTTACAACGCCATCAATTTCTTTAAAACAGATATTAAAGAAAAATTGGGCTTAAGATATAAAAATGCGCACCAAGATACGCTGCAATATCAAAACTTTGAAAAGCAAAATGTTTGGGGGATAGATTTTATGTCTAAAATTTCTGTACTTAAAAATGTAAACATCAATCTAGGCTACGGGTACACCAAAGATGAAATGAAAATAAACGGCAAAAACACCTCAGACACGCGCCCACATGCATTCAATTACAATGTGGAGTATCAGGCCAAACTTAGTCCAAGTCTGGCCACATCAGTTTCGTGCAATGGAAATTATTACAGCGGAATCAAATTTTGGGTAAAGGATAATTACAATAAATTCTTTTATCAAGATTATCCCGCCTACTATGTTATGGGGCTTAATGCAACATTAAAATATAAAAAATATGCCCGTTTAAACTTAGGCGTGCGAAATATACTTAATTATAAACCTAAAAATTACAATTTCTACAATCCCATGATTGATGGAGCATTGTACTATCTAAGTATAAACTTAAACAACTAATTATAATCATGAAAAGAATTAAAAATTACATTTTATTATGCAGTACATTGCTACTCACACTGGCTTGTAGCAAGAAGCAAGAAAATACCACAACACCTGAGAATGATGGACAAAAAAAGATTGCAGTTCTACTAGTGAGCCATGGTTCGCACTCAGAAACTTGGCGAAATGTACTACTAGATTTAGAAAAAAGCACCAAACAAGAAATACTGCAAGACACGCCAGTCCAAGCCGTAGAAACCGCCTTTATGGAATATAACGAGCCTTCAATCGCTACACGCCTGAAGGAATTTGACAAAGAAGGCTATACCGATGTGTTGATTGTGCCCGTGTTCTTAACCGTGAGTCCGCACTCGTTTGAGGACATTCCTACCATCGTGGGACTTAAAGAAAGTCCTTCGTCTATGGAAACTTTGAAAATTGAAAATATTGAACGATATCCAGCCAAGGCAAAAGTACATATAGCTCCACTTTTAGATTTTAGTAATATTCTCGAAAAAAATGTACTGAGAAGAGTAAAAGCACTCTCTACCCAGCCCAAAGAAGAAGGCGTTACGCTTGTGGGCTATGGCGATAAGGATTATGAGGCAGAATGGAACAAGCTGTTTAAAAAAATAGGAGAAAGCATTAAAGATAGTTTAGGCGTTACAGATTTAAACTACGCATGGTGTGGGCATATTGCTGGATATAGCTCAGTGTAAATCGTCAGCAAAAAGTTTACCAGTTTAGGTTAAAAATAGTATAGTTAAAAAAAGAAAAAACTAACTTTACAAAAACCACTTAGAACATGGTAAAAAAACAAACAAAAAGCGAAAAGCTTATTAAAGAAGTTCGCCGTAATACACGCCAAGTGTACAATGCAGAACAAAAGATTTTAATCGTCATGGAAGGCTTACGTGCAGAGCTCAGTGTAGCAGAGCTGTGCAGAAAATATGGCATCAGCGAAGCTACTTATTACAAATGGAGTAAAGAGTTCATTGAAGCAGGAAAGAAACGTCTTTCGGGTAACGAAACAAGAGAAGCTACCAGTGAGCAAGTCAAAGATTTACGCAGAGAAAATACCGTATTGAAGGAGTCTTTGGCCGATTTGGTTATTCGTTATGACATTGTAAAAAAAAGCTTAAATCTGTTGGATTAACCCCTCAATTTAAAAAATATATGAGACTAACGGCAGAAGAAAAAGCAGAGATTATAGAGGTGGTAAAAAACTCTGAATTAGGCGTTAATAGGACTTTAAAGCAATTAGGCATTCACAAAAGAACCTTTTATAATTGGTATCACGCCTACAGCCAAAATGGTATTGATGGCCTTAAAGCGAAACGTAATCAAAAGCAACAATGGAATAGCATTCCCGATAGAATCAAACAAATGGTCGTTGAGATTGCCTTGCAATATCCCCAGGAAACACCAAGGCTCATTGCCACAAGGTTCATTGATGAACAAGGCGTTTTCATATCAGAATCATCCGTTTATCGCATTTTGAAAAAACAGGGATTATTGGCCGATACACCGCATAGGTTCTTGGCGGCAGCAGATCAGTTTCATTCCAAAACCAATTTCGTGCATCAAATGTGGCAAACGGATTTTACTTATTTCAAAATTATCGGTTGGGGATGGTATTATTTATCCACCGTCATTGATGACTACAGCCGATATATCGTTCATTGGGAACTATGTCCTAGTATGACTGCACAAGACGTCAAAAGAACCATTGATAACGCCATCAGTAAAGCCAAAATAAAAAATAGAAGGCAACCGCCAGTGTTGCTCTCCGACAATGGACCTTGTTATATTGCTAAGGAGCTCAAAGATTACTTAATGAACACTTATGGAATTAGACACATACATGGAAAACCATTGCATCCGCAAACACAAGGGAAAATCGAGCGGTATCATCGTTCCATGAAAAATGTAGTCAAATTACACCATTATTATGCTCCCGAGCAACTCGAAAGGGCTATTGATAAATTTGTGCAATATTACAACTCGCAAAGATATCACGAAGCTTTAAATAATTTAACCCCTGAAGATGTATACCTAGGTAGACAAGACCAAATCTTAAAACTAAGAAAACAAGTGAAAATAAATACTTTAAATCAAAGAAAATTAAATTATTGTTTTGGACTTATTTAATTGTTTACTATATTAGCCTCAGTAAACTTTAGTTTGACGACGTACATAGCTCAGAGCCTACACAAAAGGCAATAGAAGAGATTTTAAAACAAAAAAAGAGAGATATTGTAATTCCTGTTTTGGTGGCTCACGATGAAAACTTTCAAGTCAAAATCATAGGAGGGGCAATAGACAAAGTAGCAGACAATAAAGAGAAAGTAGGATATAAACCAGACGCTATTTTGCCAGATAAAAATGTAGAAAATTGGGTAGTAGACATTGCTAAACAATATGTAGATAAAATCAATAAAGGTGAAAACTAAAAGCCGTAGATACAAAAAGTTTATAAAACTAAATCGAGATTATCATCGCGACTTGGGATACTTTTTTTCGGGCTTAGTGATTATTTATTGTCTATCGGGCATCGCCTTTAATCATATAGATGATTGGAACCCTGATTTTATTTTAAACAAAAAAGAAATTCAGATAAAACAGGAATTAGACAAGGCACATTTTTCAGACAAGACGGCTCACGAGCTGAGCCAGCTTTGTGGCGAGAAGGAATACAAACTTTATGATTTTCCCACGCCCTATCAAGTGAAAATCTATTATAAAGATGCAAGCTTTCATGTAGATTTTAATAAAAAAAATGGGCGTTTATGAGCAGATTACCCGCCGTCCAGTCTTTTATGAAGCCAATGTTTTGCATAGAAACAATGTCAAAGCTTGGCGGTGGTTTGCCGATATATTTTCGGTGGCACTTATCATAATCGTGGTAACGGGCTTGTTCATAGCTTCGGGCAAAAATAGTTTTAAGAAAAGAGGATTCATCTTCTTTGCATTAGGATTCATACCTCCCATTGTGGCGATAATCATTCATTATTTAAATTGAAAAAAAATGAAAAAATTAATATTTTTAAGTTTCTGTTTGGGATTTATCGTAGCATGTTCTCCTAAAGGAAATCAATTATTTAAAGGAGACTCTGTATGGCAGCGAGATTTCTACCCCATGCCAGGGCTAAAGCACCATGTTGAGTATCAATTAGGCAACGATAGCATAAGCTATGCAATAAACGGTAGTGCTGTAAACACGGCATATACAATGCGGGTGGATACCGTGGTGCCAGAGGAAAATAGAATTGTAGCATTTGACAAAGATGGCGTTTGCTATGTTCTGTTTATTAAAGAATTAGGAGGGGACTCCATCAAAATTTTTAAAGAGCAACGAAATGATAGGGCAGATGCACTTAATTTTCCCGTTCCAGCACTTGATTACAAAGCCAATCACAACCAAGGCTGGAATACCTATTATAAGAAATCTTGAAAAAAAGTAGAAAAGCTTTTAGCTAATTTCTTAAGTGATATTTACTAAAAGCACAAGTGATTTTGCACAAAATCACTTGTGCTTTTTTTGTAAAACAATAGCAGGGAAAGGCTTTAGGCTAAATTTTAGAGAAATCTTTAGCCTGAAAACTAAAAATCAGTATATTTGCCCTATGTCAAGAATCATTCAGCAATTTCTTGTTTTACCCGCCATTGGTTTGATAAAACTTTACCAAATGCTTATTTCGCCATGGCTTGGTCGCAATTGCCGATTCACGCCCACTTGCTCGCAATATGGCATCGAGGCACTGAAAACGCACGGATTTTTCTATGGCAGTTATTTAACCATTAGGAGAATTATGCGCTGCCACCCATGGGGCGGTAGTGGCAAAGATCCTGTTCCCAAAAAAGAAAAATAATAATGAAAGAAACTTTAGCATACATTACCTACAAAGGCTCAGAAGGAATCGAGATTTTCGGATTACCCCTACATTTTTATAGCTTAATGTGGCTAGCCGCTTTTGTCGTAGGCTGGTACATTATGGCAAAAATGTTTAAAATCGATGGCGTGTCAAAGGATAAGCTAGACCCGCTATTTATGTACACTTTCTTTGGAGCTGTGTTGGGAGCACGCATCGGGGAATTTTTGTTTTATGATCCAAGCGCATTTATTGAGCGTCCGCTAGAGGTATTTTTACCCATTCAATATTCGCCAGGGAGCGAGTTTCTTTTTGGCTTAATTAAAAATTACAAATTCGTTGGATTTCAAGGGCTTGCAAGTCATGGTGCTACGGTGGGGCTTTTGATAAGCTCATATCTTTACACCAAAAAGTATTTACCAGGTAAGAATATGCTTTGGCTCGTTGATCGATTGGCCATCTGTGTGTCCATAGGGGGGGCTTTTGTGCGATTAGGAAATTTTGTAAATTCTGAAATTGTGGGCAAACCAAGTGATATGCCTTGGGCGGTGTTGTTCGAGAAGCAGAGTTTAAGCTATGGCGAAATCGTGCCGAGACACCCAGCACAGTTGTACGAGGCATTTGCTTATATTTTGCTATTTATCCTGCTTTGGTGGATTTACAATAAAACCAATAAAAAATACCAAAACGGGTATATTTTTGGGCTGTTTTTTACCCTGCTTTTCAGTATCAGATTCATCATCGAATTTTTTAAAGAAAGCCAAGGCGTAGAGTGGGTGGCTCAGACATTAAAAGTAGATTTAAACAATGGGCAAGTATTGAGCATTCCATTTATCATCATTGGACTTGTGGTGATGTACTTGTCGAACAAAGGATATTTTAATAAAAAATAGAATATGAAAAAAATAAAAATACAATTATTAAGCCTTTTGGCTACGGGAGCTTTTTTAGTTTCATGCGAAAAAAAATCGACTCAAATCGAGGCAAACAATGCACCTATCGAGATAGAATTTATTAAAGAAGGCGATTTAGTGTTGAAAAATAATGATTCAATCATCAAGAAATTGGATGTTGAGGTGGCAAACACAGATTCTGAGCGTCAAATTGGGTTGATGAATCGTAGCAGCATGCTCGAAAATAGAGGGATGATTTTTGTTTTTGACGAAGACAATAATTCTGGTTTTTGGATGAAAGATACTAGAATTCCGCTTGATATCATATTTGTGGGCCAAGATAGCACGGTAATCAATGTGCAAAAAAATGCAAAACCCTATGATGAGCATAATTATCCAGCGACAGCGCCTTATCGTTATGTGTTAGAAGTAAATGGAGGAAGCGCAGATAAATGGGGTGTAAAAGAAGGTGTGACTAAATTAAGCTGGAAAACAAATTCTTAATTTTAAGAAAATAAAGTTTTGTAAGATTATATTTATTTATAAATTTGCATCAAATATTAATAAAAAAATATGGCATTGTTAAAAGAATTTAAAGAATTTGCAACAAAAGGAAATGTTGTAGATTTAGCCGTAGCGGTAATCATTGGAGCTGCTTTCGGTAAGATTGTTTCATCTTTTGTAGATGATTTAGTAACTCCACTTATCTTAAATCCAGCATTGAAAGCTGCAGGTGTAGATAAAATTGCAGATTTAAGTTGGAATGGTGTGATGTATGGTAATTTCTTAGCAGCAATTATCAACTTTATTGTTGTAGCATTTGCATTGTTTATGATGATTAAAGGAATCAACGCTTCTAAGAAAAAAGAAGAGCCACAACCAGAAGCTCCAGCGGGTCCTTCACAAGAAGAATTATTAGCAGAAATTAGAGATTTACTTAGAAATAAATAAAATCCTCTAAGAGCTTAATTAAGAAAAAGCCACTCAAATTTTTGAGTGGCTTTTTTATAGACTGAAAAAGCTGATGCTAATTAAAATCTGAAACCAAGTGATAAAGAGAAATTACCTAATTTTTCTTTTACATCTTGTACAGAGGAAGCGTATCCAGTACCATCGAAATTATTGTTGTCTTCGGCAAAAGTGTTAAGCTCTAGTGCTTCTCTCGCCCCATTTTCTAATCTCGGATCTTTAGGATCTGTTACCCCTGGTGCAATGTCGCTGAAACGAACATTTGCATTAGGGTGATTGTTGAAATATAACCCACTTATCAAATAATTTCTATCTCTTTGTGCATAGCTATAAGCAGCATCTACAAAGAAGTTTCCAAAGTTGTAGCCAAGGCCAACTGAGAGCCCTGTTAAATCGCCAAATGGTTTGTAAGTGTTTTTTACACCTTCAAAGGAAACTTCTTTAAACGGAGATTGAATATATCTAAACCCAGCTCTTAAACTTAAATCGTGGATTCTTGTTTCTGCTCCTACTCGTACGCTTGAGCTACCTTTTACATAATTGTTGAGATAATCGTTTACTCCACGAAATACATTGTCATTTTCTGGAATATATTTAGCCGAGCCAAAGTCGTTGTAGGTATAGTCTACATTGATTAGCCCTTTTTTTCCTAAAACTAAAGCTCCAGATGCTGTGAATTTTTGAGCTGAATTAAAACTATTTTCTCCATAATTTCTTTGGCTCACTACATAGAAAGCCTGATTACTATCTGTTAGTCCATACTCATTGGCGCTTTCAGCAACATCGCGATACCATTTTGGAGACTCGTAAGCTAAACCTAAACGTAAGTTTTTATTTACTTTTCCAATAACCCCTACCCCTACAGAGAATCCAGTTCCTGTTCTGTCATATGGAGTGTAATCTTTGATATATGAAGCCGTTTGGTTAGCGTCTTGATTTAGTTCAACAAGGCCATCTAATCTACTGCTTGAAAATTGATGAAAGTTTAATCCTAGTCCTAAATATAATTTGTTGTCGTAATTCGCAGCGAAACTCAAATTAGTAACATCGGAATTTCCTTCTTTTTCAGAATAAATTTGCTTGAGGCTTCCATATTTGGATTGAATATCAACAGGTAAATCAATTTTTTCATTCACTTGAGAATTTTTATTATAATTTAATCCTATTGCAAAATTTTTCCATTTTTCATTAGGTGATCCTGTATTGAAAACCATCACAGCGCCAGCTTGCCCAAGATTAAACTTGTTTTGTTTGTCATTGTTTGAGCCGTTTGCATAATTTATTTTTAGATTATTACTACTTACATCAGCTGTAAAACTAGCTTCTGAGTTTAGGAACACACCAGCGGCTGCAGGGTTATCTGCCATTGCAGATAAATCTCCCCCTAAGGCTCCCATTGAGCCACCTAATGCTTGGTTTCTAGCCGTTCCATATAATGCGTGGTTATCTGTAAATTGGTATAGATCTTCAATATAGTTGGTGTTGAGTTGCTGAGCACTCAAAGCTCCAGAGGCTAATAAAAAGCCAAGGCAACTTAGTTGTATAAATTTATTTTTCATTTTTTTAATTTCTTTTATTTATTATTTAAAAACACGACCACTTCCGCCACTTCTTGCGGGGCTAGAGTAGCTTCCTCTGCTGCCACCCCAGTTACTATTGCTATTTCCCCAGCTGCTATTGTTGTTCCAGCTAGAGTTGCTTCTTGGGGAGTCGTAGTTTACACGAGCTCTACGTGCAGGAACAGTGCTTCTATCATCGGAAGTTCTAGCACTTCTATCATAACTTCTATTGTTCGGTTGATTATAAACGCTACCTCTTGTTTGGTTATTTCTAACTCTCAAGGCGCTTCTTGAATTGTCGTAAGAAGAATTGTTGTTTCTATAGGCTCCGTTATTATAAGCATTATTGTTAATTGCTCTTCTTGGTGCTATAGTTGCGTTGTTACCCATTACACTTCCTCTCTTAACAGGTACAGGTTTCACATAATATGGTGCATAATATCCATTATAGTATCCGTTTCCGTAGTAGTAAGGGCTGTAGTATCCATAATATCTATTGTAATAATATGGTGAATAAGGAGCCCACATGTTATAGTATCCATAGTATGGAGTATAATATCCATAACCTCCGTAGAATGGGTCATTCCATGCCCAATAGTTGTTATAATAGCCATAAGGATAATATCCTCCATAGAATCTAGGGGAATACCAATTGTAGCCCATTCCAAAACCTAATCCCCAGCCGAAACCAGAATAATACGGTGAGCCAAAGTAATTGATAGAAACATTCACATCCTTATCTACATCCCCCCAAGTTGAATACTTAGAATTTGGTTTTCGATCTTTTCTTTGCCAATCCGTTCTGTAATCCGAAATAGGCGCATTACCATTCTCGTCAAAATATTTTCCACCAATTCTTACTAAATCATCTTTAGAAGATTTTGGATTATAATATCTTGCATCATAATAAATATCTTCATCGCCATCGCTGTCATACACGGCAACTTCTCTTACGTCCACAGATGGATCGTAATAAATTCCATCGGTTTCCCTTGCCATAGGTTGTGAAACAGTACAAGAAGAAACCCCTGCAAACAACAATCCCAGCGGGATTATGCGCAGAAATGCTGAGTTTAATATTTTATTTTTATTTTTCATGACATAAAAGTTTTATGTAAATATACAAATAATTAAATTTGTAGTTTTAATTTTCAAAGTGTAAATTTCAAATCATATGCCAATATTGAAAGATTTACAATTTCAAAAAAAATATTGGCAAATATTTAATAAAAAATAAGAGTATGGCAAAATTAACGCCTCGTAATGAGGATTATAGCAAGTGGTATAATGAACTTGTGGTCTCAGCGGACTTAGCAGAAAATTCAGGAGTAAGAGGTTGTATGGTAATCAAACCTTATGGCTATGCCATTTGGGAAAAAATGCAAGCTCAATTAGACAAAATGTTCAAAGAAACTGGACACCAAAATGCATATTTTCCGCTATTTGTTCCAAAAAGTTTGTTTGAGGCAGAAGAAAAAAATGCAGAAGGATTTGCCAAAGAGTGTGCCGTGGTTACGCACTACCGTTTAGTAAAAGATGACGAGAAGCCAGGAAAATTAAAAGTAGATCCAAATTCAAAATTGGAGGAGGAGCTCGTAGTGCGTCCTACCTCAGAAGCCATTATTTGGAATACTTATAAAAACTGGATTCAATCGTACCGTGACCTGCCAATTTTGGTAAACCAATGGGCAAATGTGGTGCGTTGGGAAATGCGTACACGCTTGTTCTTGAGAACTGCCGAATTCTTATGGCAAGAGGGGCACACAGCACACGCTACTCGCGAGGAGGCAATTGAGGAAACAGAGAAAATGATTGGAGTTTATGCAGATTTTGCAGAAAACTATATGAAAATTCCTGTAATTAAAGGTTTAAAAACTGAAGCAGAGCGTTTTGCAGGAGCAGATGAAACTTATTGTATCGAGGCGTTGATGCAAGATGGCAAAGCATTACAAGCAGGAACTTCTCACTTTTTAGGACAAAACTTTGCGAAGGCTTTTGATGTTAAATTCAATTCAAAAGAAGGTAAATTAGAATATGTTTGGGCAACTTCTTGGGGCGTTTCTACGCGATTGATGGGAGCTTTAATCATGACTCACTCAGACGACCAAGGGTTGGTATTGCCTTCAACATTGGCACCGATTCAAGTAGTGATTGTTCCAATTTATTTCAACGATGAGCAAAAAGCTAAAATCGATGAGGTAGCTTTGAGAATGCACGATGAATTAAAAGCTAAAGGGCTTAGCGTGAAATACGATGACAATGATGCCTATAAGCCAGGCTGGAAATTCCACGAATATGAATTAAAAGGTGTGCCAGTGCGTATCGCAATCGGACCAAAAGATTTAGAAAAAGGACATGTAGAAGTGGCAAGGAGAGATACGCTTGAAAAACAATTCATCGCGACCGATGAGGTAACCGATCTAGTGCCAAATCTTTTACAAGAAATCGACAATAATTTATTTAAGCGTGCGGTGGAATATCGTGCAACGCATACTACCAAAGCCGATACTTGGGAAGAGTTTGTAGATATTTTAGAAAACAAAGGAGGTTTTGTGTCTGCTCACTGGGACGGAACTACGGAAACCGAGGAGAAAATTCAAGAGATGACCAAAGCTACAATTCGTTGTATTCCTTTAGATAATCAATTGGAAGAAGGAAAATGTATCTTGACAGGCAAGCCAAGTAAACAACGCGTATTGTTTGCAAAATCATATTAAAATCCGATTTTTCAAAACACAAAAAAATCCGTGCTCATCTCTGAACACGGATTTTTTTATAGATAAAAATTTATTTTTTAGGCGGGTAGAAATACAAAATTTCATTTACCGCTTTCGGGATTCGTTCTACTTTGTCAGAAAGCTTATACAAGTTTAATCCCTCACCCATTCCTTGCCAAACAAGCGTATTGTTTTTGCGATTTACCAAATCGATGATCAAAGTTCCATCGTGGTATTTTCTCACATTCGGTGCACCCCAGTAGCCGTTGTAGCCATAAGGTCCCCAAGGACCAGCCCACCATGGATTATACCATGGGTCTACATCTACATTCACATGTTTTTGCGTTTTAGCAACGAGGTTTACGATCAAATCGGCAGAATTTTCAGAATTTGCCATCGTCAAACCTTTTTCTTCAAGATTTTGCTGAACTGCTGCTACTACACGACGCTTGTCTAAATCATTCATTTTTAAATTATTTAAACCTTTTTCATGAAAAGCAAAAGTTTTAAATTGCTGAAAATTCACATTTCTGTCGTAGTCACTGCTCACGCTCACCGTTCCACAGGAAGTCAATGCCAATAGCATGAACATTCCAAGTATTGATAAATATCTATTCATAAGTAATTCGTTTAGTTATAATAGCCCAATAACAACAATTATTCCAATTCGTTAAGCATTAGTTTTTTAGCAAAGATTTATAGATTAACCCAAAATATCTCAAAATCCTATTTTTTTATCTTTTTTTCTAAAGGAATGAGTTTTTTATCATAGCCGTAAGGGCAATGTTTGCATCCGCTTTGGCAGCAATAGCCGCGTTTGAGCAAATATTTTTCGGTCTTAATTTTGAACCCCTCAGGCGAAAGATAATAATCTCCCTCTTCCAATTTTGGTTTAAGCATTAAGGTTGAATATTGAATCCGACATATTCTAAGTCTCTCCAAAATTTTGGATATGATTTGTTTACCACTTCTGGACATTTGATTTCCATTTCACGCGTAAGGGCTAATGGGGTGAAGCTTAGAGCCATTCGGTGGTCTTCATATGTTTCGATACACGGGGTTTGCCAAACATCTTCAAAAGCTACGAGTTCAATAGAATCGTCTGTGATAATGCTTTCTACACCACACTTTTTAAGTTCTGTTTTAAGCGCAACTAATCGATCCGTTTCCTTGATTTTTAAAGTATGCAAGCCAGTAAGTTTAACTTTAATTTTTAAACCAGCGCAAGTGATAGCTATTGTTTGTGCCAAATCTGGGTTTCTGTTCAAGTCTAGACGAATGATCTCTGGCGGCGTGTAGTCGGTTTTTTTGCGTAAAATTACTTTATTGTTTCGCCAAAGTGTCATTACGCCAAAATATTTTTCGTATATCGGGACTAGCCGAGCGTCTCCTTGTAAACTGTCTCTTTTATAGGTGGAAAGCGTAATGTTGCAGTCTTTGGATAATGCAGCAATACTATACCAGTAAGAGGCAGAGCTCCAGTCCGATTCCACGATTACATTAGTTCTTTGTATTTTGCGACATGGCAATACGCGTATTCCCTTTTCATTTTCTAGCCATTCAACTTTTATTTCCACGGATTCTAATTGAGTTTTAGTCATCTCAATGTAGGGTTTAGAGGTTAATTCAGTAGTGAAATTTATTTCTAAACCTTGTCTTAATTTGGGGGCAATGAGCATCAATGCAGAAATGTATTGGCTGCTTAAATTGGCTTGAATTTCGATGTTTTTTGGTTGAATAGCTTTTCCTGTGATTTTGAGTGGGGGATAGCCTTGTTTGTTTACATATTCAATATCGGCTCCTGCTTTTTTTAAAGCATCTACTAAAGGGGCTATGGGGCGTTCTTGCATTCTTTTTGAGCCCGTGAGAAGCACTTTTTTTACTTTTGAAAAAGCGTAATATGCAGTCAGGAATCGCATAGCGGTACCTGCGTGGTGAATATTTACTTCTTGTGAGTCTTTTTGTAGTGCTTTTTGCAAAACCTCGGTATCTTCGGCGTCGGCTATGTTTTCTATATCTTTGATTTCTGGGTATAGCTTTTTTAAAATCAGCCAGCGGTTGCTTTCGCTTTTTGAGCCTCCGATTTCGATTTCTCCAAAAATTTCGGCAGAGTGGTGGATAAGTTTCATAATTTAAGAACGGAGTTTTGGGTTATTGGCGTGTCTGTCGTGGTCTCTTTTGGTTTTGAGTTCCATTTTGCGCTGAAAGGCAGCATCGATATCTGTACCTGTCTGGTTAGCCAAGCAAATTGCCACAAAAATTACATCTGCCAACTCTTCGCCTAAATCTTTATTTTTGTCTGATTCCTTCTCGCTTTGCTCTCCATAGCGTCGTGCAATAATGCGTGCCACTTCGCCTACTTCTTCGGTGAGCTGTGCCATATTGGTGAGCTCATTGAAATAGCGAACGCCATGGTTTTTTATCCATTCATCTACTTGTTGCTGGGCTTGTTTTAAAGACATAAAAAAATAGCTATATTTTTATTTTTTGTATAAAACTGGGTTAAACTCCTCGTCGTTGTACATTTTCATTTGCTTGTACACTTTCATTTTCTTGGTGCCATTTTGCAAATCAGTAATAAGTTCCTCAATAGCAGTGCCCAAATCTTCTTTTTGGGTTAAAAGCACATCAAGTTTTTCTTGAGATTTTTTGCGGTGTTCTTCGCTCGCATCAGCACGATTAGCTTCCTCTCGCATGTGGTAAATTTTCAAAGCAAGAATAGAAAAACGATCAATTGCCCATGCAGGGCTTTCGGTGTTTATTTTAGCTTCTGGTGAGGTTTTAATAGCTTTTAATTCGTTCAAAAACCAACTGTCGATATATTCAACAGTGTCTGTTCTTTCTTGATTAGATTGGTCGATCCAGCGTTTGATTTTTAAAGCTTCTTCTGGCGAAATTTCAGGGTCACGAATGATGTCTTCTAGATGCCATTGTACAGTATCGATCCAGTTTTTGCGATACAATAGGTGGTCTAGGCTACTACTTTCATATGGATTGTTGAGCGTAGCGTAAACATCGTCTTTTAAATGATAATCCTTAATACTTTGTTCAAAAATTTTCCAAGCGTTTTTCGTCAAATTCATTGTTTCAGTTTAAATGTTGTAAATAATCCTTCCATGGTAGTGAGGTAGTCTCTCTTTTTACTCTTACCTTGGTTAAGCGGTGCAAATAAAATAGCTTGCGCGATATAAAGTGTGTGATTTTTTTGGTCAAGCAAAATCTTACTTGTGTATGGTCCTCCCATTTGAGAGAGCGTCATAGACCACCATCCTTGAGACTCGTATGCCAATACATTTGGCGCAGGGCTAGGCAGAGGCGTAAAGTCGTAAGAATCCATAAAAGCTGGATTTTTTTCCACCATTACATGGTCTTTCACTTCCACTCGCATGGAGTCGTTTCCATTCTTTATGTATTCAAATTTGGGCTCTTTTCCGCCCTCGGTGTAAAGTCCTGTGATAGAATCGCTAATTTTGATGAATTCTTGTAAATCAAGGTTAGGTTTATTGAACGGAACTTTGTACACCAAAATGTTGATGATATCGAAGGATGATTTATTGACTAAATTGTTTTTAGCATCACGATTGGTAATTGTATTGACTTGGTCTTTGCGATACCAAACGAAGTTTTTCTCAGCACTTGCAATTTGGTAGTCTTTTGGTATCAAAAGAGAGACGCCCATAGCATCTAAATTAGGCGTACTTGCCTTGGCTTTAGAAATATAACTTTCAAGCAAAAAAGCTCTATCAGCCCAGCGATAAAGATTGATGATACTGTCTTGATTTTTATGCAAAAGGTCGGCGATTTCTTGAGCATTATTTCCGTGCACTTCTACATAGCCTTGCGGTTTTGCAAACTTGTTTTTTTCAGCAATAAACTCAGGCGCACCTAGCTTTAAATTTAAAATTAATCGAGTAGAGTTGAAGCGGTCGAGCGTATTTTCCTCAAAATGGCGAGAGCCAAACATGATTTCAGCAGGGTAGTAAATGCCCGGGAACACTCTACCAAAAAGTAAAGAATCCTCAAGTGTAGGTTTAATTTCTTTGTATAAGTCATCGCTAGCAAACACCGAAACCAAGTTGATTGGTCCAGATGATGGCTTTCTGTAGGGCTCAGAACTTTCAGACTTTTTGCCACAAGATACAAAAAGCAAAATGATGATTAAAAAAAATGGGAATTTTGCAAATCCCAAATTTTTATTGTGATTGAATAAAATTCCCATTACAATTAAATTTTTAAATTATTGTTGATTAATTTCCTCTTTTTTCTCTTCCTTGGTTTTGTTTTCTTCTTTAGTCGCGTCTTTGAATTCTTTAATTCCTGTGCCTAATCCTTTCATCAATTCAGGGATTTTTCTACCCCCGAAAAGAATCAAAATAATAAGACCGATGATTAGAATCTCATTCCAACCTAACATACCTAAAAATACGGTTGCTAACATATGCGTTTTGGTTTTTTACAAATTTATAAAATAATTTTTAATATCAGATATTACATACCAGAAATCCAGCTAGCCGGATTCTGTTTCGATGTTCCGTTCCAGATTTGGAAATCTAGAATCGTATTGTTGTCTGGATCGGTATATACGGTACCGATGTTTTGTCTAGTGCTTACTTTTTGCCCTTGCGAAACATTTACTGTACTTAAATTATTGTAGACAGTAAAGTAGTTCCCATGCGAGATCATCACAGCCTTGTTCCCGCCTTGGATAGAGATTACTCGCGAAACTACGCCATCAAACACGGCACGCACGGGGCTGCCTTTTTTAGTGGCAATTTTTACCCCTGCGTTGTTTACGGTAGTTTGTGGTAAAAGCGGGTGTGGCTGAGTTCCAAATCGTCCTACAACTTCACCGCTTGCCACTGGCCAAGGTAGGCGACCTCTGTTTGAGGTAAAGTTGCTTGAAAGTGCCTCGTTGCTTGTGCGATTTTCATAAGTTTTGGCAACTTCCGCTTTTGATTTTTCTTCTGCTACTTTATTGATTTCCTCGTATTTTTTCTCCACTTTAGCCACCTCTGTTGCTTGGTTTTTACCCTCTTCTCGTGCCTTAGCTTTGGCAGCAGCAATAGCAGCTTTCCTTTCTGCCTCGGCTTTCGCTTTTCTTTCTGCTTCTAAACGCGCAAGGCGTTCACGTTCCTTTCGTGCGGCCTCTTCTCGTGCCTTTCTTTCCGCTTCTGCTTTGGCTTTTGCAATGCGAATTTCTTCTTGAATTATGGCTTGGATTTTAGCCTCTAGTGCTTTGTTTTGTTTTTCTTTATCTTTAATTTGAGCAGAAATTTCATTTTCATTTTTCTTAAATTCGGCTAAAATCTTATTTTGCTCTTCTTGCTCACGCAACATGTTCTCTTTTAAGACTTCGCGTTGCGCCAATAAGACTTCTTTTTCGTTTCTAGCCTTTTGTTGTTGAGCTTTTTCTTTCTCTATAGCGGCTTGTTTTTGTGAAATTTCTTCAGCCTTTTGCCCTTGAAATCCAGAATATTTTTCCAAATATTCGATTCTTCTAAATGCTTCCGTGAAGTTTCTTGCCGAAAGTATAAAAAGTACTTTGTTTTGGAGTGATTTGTTTACATACGCATTCACGAGTACACTTTTGTATTCTTTCTTAAGTTCAGTGAGTTCACGCTTGTATTTGTTGATGGCTAATTGTGAGAGGTAAATTTCGTCGTCAATTGCTTGTTTTTCTTTGGCCGTTGTGTTCACTAGCTGGTTTTGTGCCGAAATTTTATCTTTCAGCTGTTTTAAATAAAGAATTGATTTTTTGGACTCGGAACGAGTTTGGTTCAAACTTTTGTTCAGTTTTGCAATTTGATTTTGCAGGGCACGGCTTTCTCTTCTCAGCTTTTCCTTGTTGTACTGAGCGTTTCCGATACCCACACAAAGCAGTAATATGAATAGAATTAGTTTTTTCATGAATTTTTAGGTGAAAGATGTTTTAATTAATCTTTTTTTCTTTGTATCCACTCGGAATGTTAAATGGTGGATTATTTTCTTCAAAAACAAAATTAGTGTAATCTAATTCAATGAGGTCTTTTTGCTTTCCATTTATTGAAATTTTAACAAAGCTCGGGAAGTTTTGATCATTGAATTTTTGCCACTCATCATAAGTTACCTCGATGTTGGTTTGTGAAGTCGGGTCTTTCACTTCTACTTTTCTCAATCGGTAATTGCTGTCTAAATAAAAATTATGAATATACTGGTTTTTTTTAGGCGATTTCTCGATTTCAGCATTTTTGTCGTAGCTCAAAATATACTGATTATCGTCGGTAGTTTCCAAGCTGTAATCTTGCGGAGTGCCGATTAAAAATAACTGACCTAAAAGTAGTTGTTGCAAACGATCATAGGTAATGAAATTTACCTTTAATAAATCATTGAAATAATCAAAATTACTATCTACATATTCTTTGCTTAAAACGCTGTATCCTTGCACTTTACTAGGTGTGATGTTGATTCTTGCACCAGTGATCCCTAAAATTGAGGCATTTGCCCAAATTCTTTCTTGATTCTTAATATATAGACGCAAATTGGCGTTCAAATTTTTACCATTCATATCGGTATGAATTTTTGATTTGATTTGAACTTGCTTAAATTTAGGTAATTGGCTGTCGTATTTAGCATAAAAAGTAGTCAAAGTCTGTTCTTTGGCTTCGCCTCTCGCTTTCACGACATTTTTTTGCGGTCCACATGCACTCAAAATCAGCGTAAGCGGAAGAATATAGGTGAGTAATCTTTTCATAATTAATTTTTTAAGTATTAAAAAAATCGGTAAAAAATCGATTTTTAATGATTTTTATTTTTTACCCGTGCTACCAAAGCCACCGTCGCCGCGAGAGGTGTCCGAAAGCGTTTCGCTCAATTCCCATTCTGCGCGTTCGTGCTTTGCAATCACGAGCTGAGCAATGCGTTCGCCATCGTTCACCGTAAAAGGCTCGTTGGAAACATTTGCCAAAATCACGCCCAATTCGCCACGATAATCGGAATCAATAGTTCCAGGAGAATTTAAGCATGTGAGCCCATGTTTTAAGGCTAAACCACTTCTTGGTCGCACTTGCGCCTCATACCCCTTCGGGATTTCCATGAAAAGCCCTGTAGGGATTAAAGCTCGCTCAAGTGGCTGCAGCGTAATTGGCTCATTTAGATTGGCATATAAGTCCATGCCTGCGGCTCCTTCTGTTTTGTATTCTGGCAACGAATGCTTTGATTTGTTGATTATTTTAATTTTCATCGGTTTAATTTTAATTGTAGTGTTTTATATTCTATGACAAAAATAATGCCTCCGTAAATAATTAATAACAAATTGCTTATCCAGAAATTGGCACTAAATACTACATAGCTTATAACGCTAAATGCTATACACAGCCCTAAATATAAGAGAATTTTTTTCATTCGGTAGGGTATTGTGTAATATTTTTGCCCTAAGATGTAGCTCAGGCACATCATTACAAAGTAGGCGAGTAGCGTTGCCCAAGCGGAAATCATAAACCCAAAGTAGGGCAATAAAAGTAAATTCATAAGTATCGTAACACCAGCTCCTGCCCATGAAATGATTGTTCCCATTTGAGTGCGATCGGTAACTTTGTACCAAGTGGACATGTTGTAATAAATTCCGAAAAATAGATTGGCAATTACAATAATCGGAACAATATCGATGGCTACCCAGTAAGCTCTATCTCGGATAAATAATTCTTTCAGCCAGCCGATGTTTGCAATTAAGGCTAGGGCTGCAAAACTTGCGGCGATTACAAAATATTCTGTCACGCGGGCATAAGTTTTTCGGGCATCGGCTTTTTCCATTTGTTTAAAGAAAAACGGCTCAACGCCTAATCGATAAGCGGTAACGAAAAGCGTCATCAAAACGGCTAATTTGTAGCAGCCACCATAGGCTCCTGCGTGCGTGTCCGAGATTACAAATCGCTGCATGGCTTTGTCTAAATTTTCATTGACCATAAAAGCTAAACCTGCTAGCATTACAGGATAAGCATATTTAATCATTCGTTTAAATAAACCTATGTCAAATTTAAAGTTCACTTTAGCCACAATAGGCGAAAGCAGTAAAAACGAAATTAAACTGCCAAAAAGATTACTAAAGAACGGAAACGAAACTTTATCCCTTAAGCCAAATGAATAGGAAACTTCTAGCGGAATTACGATGAATAAACTTAAAACCAAAAGCGTTTGTACAATCGATGAGGTTACGCGCACCGCCGAGTAGCGAATGGGGCGATTATTGAATCGTAGCCACGCAAACGGAATGACGCACAGGGTGTCGAAAAATGCAATCCAGCCAAACCAGCGAATGTACTCTGGGTGAGAGCTGAAATCAAGCATGTTGGCAATTCCTTGGTCAAAAACCATACAGATGATTAAAAATAATAAGGCATTAAAAAATAGGAAGATGGAGCTAGTGTTGAGGGCCTTCATTTTTTGGTCTGATTCTGCCGCAAATCGGAAAAAAGCTGTTTCAAATCCAAAGGTCAAAACGATGTTCACAAACGAAATTAAAGCATATAAATTAGTGAAAACAGCATATTCTACTGTGTCCAATTCCTTGATGTAGTATGGTGTAAGGGCGAAATTTATAAGCCTTGGTAAAATTGCCCCAATACCATAAATTACGGTTTCGCTAATAAGTCTTTTGTACAAAATATTAATTTTAAAGCTACAAAATTGTACTTTCTTTTTGGAAATACAAAGAAAAAAACAAATGAAATCTTTATATTTGTATTTACATATGGAAACTTTTACATCGAATTTACGCGTAGGCGTATTAGGAAGCGGTAGTTTCGGGACTGCAATTGTAAAGATTTTGTGCGAAAATTTACCAAAAGTGAATTGGTGTGTGCGAAATACTTATACACGAAATTATATTCAGCAAGAGTGCCGCAATCCCAATTATTTGTCATCTGTAGAGTTCGATGTAGAAAAGTTACAGCTCACTACCAGTGTAAATCAATTAGTTCGCAATAGCGATGTCATAATATTCGTGGTTCCTTCAATCTATTTGCTCGATGCATTAAAAGATTTAAACCAATCCCTAAAAAATAAAATTGTAGTTACGGCAATTAAAGGTTTAATTCCTCAGCAAGGTAGAATTATTACAGATTATTTAAAAGAAGAGTTGAAGGTTCCAGAGGAAAATTTAGGGGTAATTGCAGGGCCATGCCACGCAGAAGAAATTGCACTCGAAAGACTTTCTTACATCACGGTAGGGTTTACCGATCCACGAAAAGCCTATATTGCTAAAAGAATTCTCACTTGTGATTATGTAAATGTAAACGCTAGCGAAGATGTTTATGGGATAGAGCATGCAGCAGTCATCAAAAATACATTTGCCATCGCTGCAGGAATTGCTCACGGGCTAGGATATGGAGATAACTTTCAAGCCGTGCTGATGAGTAATGCCATTCGCGAGATGAAAAAATATTTAAAAAAAATCAGCCCTGTTAAGCGAAATGTTAACGATTCGGTGTATTTGGGCGATTTGCTCGTAACGGGATATTCTTATTTTAGCCGAAATCGTATGCTCGGAACCATGATTGGAAAAGGCTACACCGTGAAATCTGCGCTCATGGAAATGAACATGGTGCCAGAAGGCTATTACGCGACAGAGGGGATCCAGCAAATAGCGAAAGCTAATGAATTGAAAATGCCTATATTGAAAGCGGTATATAAAATTCTATACCAAAATAAAACTCCTCAAAAACAATTCGGTAAACTTACCAAAAAATTAGATTAAAATCCGATTTTTTTGCGTTTTTTGTAATCGCTAAATCTATGCCAAATGTCTACTTGTAGTGATTCAAAATTTAGCTGATTTATATCACGGTTAAAACTTCTTTTGCCCGCATGCTAAGTTATATATTTGTGTAAATATTTAAACGGGAAATTTAATTATCTACTTGATAATGATTTGTTTAAATGTTTTTAGTCTAAAGGGACAAAAAACACGCACATTTATAAAAAATGATACAATCTGTAATCAAAAGAGACGGGAGAATCGTAGGTTTTAACGAAGAAAAAATATGCACTGCGATTCGCAAAGCTATGCTACACACCGATGCAGGCGCCGACGAACCTTTAATCCAAAAAATTGCCAATCACATCGCTTGTGCTTCTAAGGAGCAAATGAGTGTGGAAGAAATTCAAGACCAAGTCGAAATGCACTTGATGAAAAGTCCGCGCAAGGATGTAGCCAAAAAGTATATCACTTATCGCGATCAGCGAAACATCGCCCGAAAAGCTAAAACCCGCGATATTTTCCTAGAGATTATAGAAACCAAATCCAACGATATTACGCGCGAAAACGCCAATATGAACGCCGATACGCCTGCGGGGATGATGATGAAATTTGCCAGCGAGAGCACCAAGCCGTTTGTAGACGATTTTTTATTGACGGAGCCTGTGCGCTCGGCGATTAAAAATGCGTATATCCACATTCATGACAAAGATTATTATCCCACCAAAAGTTTAACCTGCGTTCAGCATCCTTTAGACAAGATTTTGCAAGAAGGATTCAATGCGGGGCACGGAGAATCTCGTCCCGCCAAGCGAATTGAAACGGCGAGTATGCTTGCTTGTATTTCGCTTGAAACGGTGCAAAACGAAATGCATGGCGGACAAGCCATTCCGGCGTTTGATTTTTATTTAGCACCTTTTGTTCGCTCGAGTTTTATCGAAGAATTAAAAACGCTTGAAACACTTTACGGACAAGATTTTTCGCACCTTTATCAAAAAGAATTCAAGGATTATTTATTCAAAGAATTAGACGGATTGCAAGGCGAAGAGCGAGTATTGCAGCACGCCATGAATAAAACGACTGAGCGTGTGCATCAAGCCATGGAAGCTTTTATCCATAATATGAACACCATTCATTCTCGTGGTGGAAATCAAGTGGTCTTTAGCTCCATAAATTATGGTACAGATACTTCGGCCGAAGGTAGATGCGTGATTCGTGAATTGCTACGAAGCACTTACGAAGGCGTGGGAAATGGTGCCACGGCGATTTTCCCGATTCAGATTTGGAAGAAAAAACGCGGCGTGAGCTATCTTAAAAATGATCCAAATTATGATTTATATAAAATGGCGTGCAAGGTAACGGCAAAACGCTTTTTCCCGAATTTTTTAAACTTAGATGCGGACTTTAATCAGCACGAAAAGTGGCAAGAAAACGACCCTAAACGCTACTTATATGAAATGGCAACAATGGGCTGCCGCACACGCGTGTTTGAAAATAATTTTGGCGAAAAAACCTCGGTGGGTAGAGGTAATTTGTCTTTTACAACGATTAATATCGTGCGCTTAGCCATTGAGTGTATGAATATTGAAGATGAAGAAAAACGAATTTCGGCATTTTTTGAAAAATTAGATAAGATGCTAGTGCTTACTGCACAACAATTGCACGAGCGATTTGAATTCCAGAAAACAGCTTTAGCAAAACAATTCCCACTTTTGATGTCTAAATTATGGGTGGGCAGCGAAGAGATTTCGCCAAATGATACCATAGAAGCCGTCATTAATCAAGGAACTTTAGGTATTGGATTTATTGGCTTGGCGGAATGTTTGGTGGCGTTGATAGGAAAACATCACGGAGAGTCCGAAGAAGCACAAGCATTAGGCTTAAAAATCGTAAGCCATATGTGCGATAAAACCAAAGAATTTACCCAGCAATATCAGCATAATTATAGTCTATTGGCAACGCCTGCCGAAGGGCTTTCGGGGGGATTCACGCGCCGAGATCGCAAGGCTTTTGGTGAATTGAAGGGAATTACCGATCGAGAATTTTATACCAATTCAAATCATGTGCCTGTGTATTATAAATGTTCTGCGGCGCACAAAGCTGAAATTGAAGGGTCGTATCATGCGCTCACTCGTGGCGGACACATCTTTTATGTGGAAATCGATGGAGATGCAACGAACAATCCAGAAGCAATCATGCGAATTGTAGATATGATGGATGCTAATAATATTGGGTATGGTTCAGTGAATCACAACAGAAATCGTTGTTTAGATTGTGGTTACGAAAACGCTGAAAAAGATTTAACGCGTTGCCCAAAATGCGATAGCGAACGCATAGATAAATTACAACGAATTACAGGTTATCTCGTTGGAACCACCAACCGATGGAATAATGCTAAATTATCTGAGCTCAACGCGCGTGTAACGCATGACTAAGGAAATTTCAGTTTTAAAAATCATCGAAGGTACTTGCGTAGATGGGGTAGGTTTTCGTACATCGATTTATGCGGCGGGCTGCGGTTTTCGCTGCAAGGGCTGTCACAATCCGCAATCTTGGTGTATAGAAAATGGCGTGTGGACTCCAGTGGGAGATTTGCTCGAAATTGTGGCGAAAAATAAATTTGATGATGTCACTTTTAGTGGTGGAGACCCTTTGTTTCAAGTTGAAGGTTTTAGTCTTTTAGCTAAAAAGATAAAGGCAGAAACAGGCAAAAATATTTGGTGTTACACGGGCTATACTTTCGAGAAAATAATTCAAAATCCGAATTTAGCCCAAATTTTACCTTATATCGATGTGCTAGTCGATGGGAATTTTATCCTGAAATTAAAAAATGAAGATCTGCCTTTTCGTGGTAGTGAAAATCAACGATTAATCAATGTTCCCAAATCGCTGAAAAGGGGAGAAGTGATAGTTTTAGAGTTAGATAATGAGATTTAATTAAAACAAAAACGGCTTTCATATATGAAAGCCGCTTCTTTAATGTATAAAACAAAGTTATGAAAAATTTCTTATTTTAAGCTCTTTTGCCATTCCCAAGCAGTGCGTAATGCTTCTTCAAGTGGCGTATCTGGATTCCAGCCAAGCTCTTTAGATGCTTTGGAGTTATCGGCATAAGCTGCGGTGATGTCTCCAGCGCGGCGTTCAGTAATTTTGTAATTTAATTTTACACCATTTGCTTTTTCAAATGCTTGAATTACTTCCAGTACAGTAGAGCCTGTTCCTGTTCCCAAGTTGAATACTTCGTAGTTTTCTTTGTTTTTGTGTTCTACAAGGCGTTTCAACGCTTTCACATGGGCTTTGGCTAAATCTACTACATAGATGTAATCTCTTACCGCTGTTCCGTCACGAGTTGGGTAATCATCTCCAAACACAGAAAGACATTCTCTGATGCCTGCTGCAGTTTGAGTTACAAATGGGATTAAGTTATTTGGCACGCCTTTAGGCAATTCCCCGATCAAAGCACTTGGGTGGGCTCCAATTGGGTTAAAGTATCTAAGCGCAATCACATGCTTGTTGAACGCACGAGAGAAATCTTCTAAAATCTCTTCGCCCATTTGTTTAGTTTTACCGTAAGAACTTTCTGCTTTTTTGATTGGAGCAGTTTCATCAATTGGTAATTTATCTGCCTGTCCATAAACGGTGCAAGACGAACTAAAGATGAAGTTGTCTACATTATTTTCTTTAGCAGCTTCAAGCAAGTTTAAAAGACCTAAAATGTTGTTTCTGTAGTACATCAGAGGTTTTTCCATAGATTCTCCCACCGCTTTGTGAGCCGCAAAATGGATAATCCCTTGAATGTCTTGATGGCTGAAAAACTCATCAACAGCTTCTTGGTCTTTAAGATCTAAAATGTGAGTTTCAACTGGTTTTCCAGTGATTTTTTCTATTCTTTCTTGTACAAATTCTTCTGAGTTAGATAAATCATCGATTACGACCACCTCAAAACTTTCGTTTTGCAATTCGACTACGGTGTGCGAGCCAATATAGCCCAAGCCACCGGTAACTAGTACTTTTTTACTCATTTAAAATAATTTTTAAGGGTTGTTGTTATATATTCTAATTGCTCCTCGCTAAGTTCTGTGTGCATTGGCAGAGAGATTACTTCGTCAATAAGTTCCATAGTCACAGGGAAAGCCTCATCGGAATACTCGCCATGGTCATATGCCTTTTGCTGGTGAAGCGGCACAGGATAGTAAATCATTGCAGGAATGTCGTGCTCTGCCAAATATTTTTGTAGTGCGTCGCGATCTGCATTCAAAATTCTCAAAGTATATTGATGGAAAACATGCGTGCTTTTTGGATCGCGTTGAGGGGTTATAATATTTGGATGATGGGCAAAAGCCTTGTCGTAATAATCAGCAGCCGCATTTCTCGCCGAATTGTAATGATCCAGATGAGGTAATTTTAATCTTAAAATCGCTGCCTGTATGCTGTCTAAACGAGAGTTTACGCCCACCTCGTCATGATAATACCTTTTGTACATTCCGTGGTTTACAATGCCGCGCAGTTTGTGAGCTAAATTATCATCATTAGTGAAAATGGCACCGCCATCTCCATAGCAACCTAAGTTTTTAGACGGGAAGAAAGAGGTGCAGCCCATATGTCCTATGGTTCCCGCTTTTTTGCTCGTTCCGTTTGAGTAGCGAAACTCAGCGCCAAGTGCCTGTGCGGTATCTTCAATTACATAAAGGTTATGCTTCTCGGCAATATCCATAATTTCCTCCATATTGGCACATTGCCCAAAAAGGTGCACTGGGATAATTGCTTTAGTTTTAGGCGTAATGGCTTTTTCTAGAGCATCGACATTGATGTTGAAAGTATCTTTGTCTACATCCACCAAAACAGATTTTAATTTTAATAAATCTACCACCTCTACGGTAGCCGCAAAAGTGAAATCCGCAGTAATGACTTCGTCACCTTCCTTAAGACCAAGAGCCATAAGCGCAACTTGTAGAGCATCGGTTCCGTTGGCGCAAGGCACCACATGTTTTACACCAAGGTACTCCTCTAAATCTTGTTGAAAAGCCTTAACTTCTGGGCCGTTGATGTAGGCCGAAGATTCAACTACTTCAATAATTTTTTTATCGAGCTCTGGTTTAATTTTGTGATATTGCGAAACCAGATCTACCATTTGTATTTTTTGCATAATTATGTGATAATCTCTATTCAATGGGTAAAATTACTTAAAAATCATTAGATGATGAAATTATATAGGATGAAAAATGTTAGTATTTTTTCTCAGTGTTGAAAGTCTATTAAAAACGCCCAAATTTGTATTTTGATTTTAAACACAATTAAAGAATAAAAAGTTACCTTTGTCTCATGCAAAAAATCTATACACTCGGCATCAAAGCAATGTCGCTCGGCATGAAAATAGCTTCGCGATTTAACGAAAAAGCGCAAAAAGCCATCGCAGGGAGAGAAAATGTTTGGGAATATTTGAACCAAAAAATCACTCCAAACGATGATTGGGTGTGGGTGCATTGCAGTTCACTCGGTGAGTTTGAGCAGGGGCGTCCCGTGATAGAGGCGATTAAAGAAAAATACCCTAAAGTGAAAATTGCCGTTTCGTTTTTTTCGCCATCAGGTTACGAGGTGCGAAAAAACTATGCAGAAGCCGATGCTGTGTTTTATTTGCCCTTTGATACGCCCGAAAATGCCGAGAAATTAATTAAAATTCTAAAACCGAAACTTTGGGTATTGGTAAAATACGATTATTGGTACAATTTCTTGGACGAATATAAAAAAGCAGGCGTTCCGATAATTGTGGTTTCGGCCATTTTTAGAGAAAATCAATCTTATTTTAAGTCGTATGGAAAGTTTTTTGCCCAAAAATTAAAAACCGATTTAGCCCATTTTTTTGTTCAAAATCAAGAATCGGTGGATTTGTTGTCTCAAATTGGTATTTCAAATGCAAGTGCGGTGGGAGATACGCGATTTGACCGAGTGAAAAAAGTGGCAGACCAAGCCGAAAGATTGCCTTGGGTGGAAACTTTTAAGCAAGATAAAAAACTTTTCGTGGTAGGTAGTTCATGGAAAGAGGACGAAGATTTTTGGGTGAAATGGATGAACGAAGAATGTCCGCACGATTGGAAAATCATCATTGCTCCACACGAAATGACCGAAAATTCGATTTTAGCCTTAAAAGAAAGGTTTAATGACGAGGTGGCGACTTACCAAAAACAAGAAAATTTAGCACAAGCTAAAATTTTAATAGTCGATGCGATTGGATTTTTAAGCAAAATTTACGCCTATGCAGACATTGCTTACGTAGGCGGAGGGTTTAATAAAAGTGGCGTGCACAATACGCTGGAGCCTGCCGTGTTTGGTGTGCCTGTCGTGATTGGGCAGAATTATGCTAAATTTCAAGAAGTGAAAGATTTAATGTCGGAAGGGGCACTCTTTTCGGTGAGCGATTATACGCAATTTCAAAAAATCATCAAAAAATTGATTTCTGAAGATTTAGCGATTTATAAAGATAAAACCCAAGCAGTGTTTAATAGAAATCTCGGTGCAACCCAGAGAATCATGCAGTGGATTGAGGAAAACCGCGTAATATAGATTTTTTAAATAAAAAAAAGAGCTAAACAAAATTGTTTAGCTCCTTTAAGTGCGGATGAAGGGACTCGAACCCCCACACCTCGCGGCACTAGATCCTAAGTCTAGCGTGTCTACCAATTCCACCACATCCGCTTAATTGAGAGTGCAAATATACGCTTTTTTTTAATAGTGACAAATTTTTATGAAAAAAATAGTTTTGCCTAAATCTAGCTTAGGTAAAAGGCTCTAAATGTGTGATTTTATGTATTATTTGTATTTTATTTATGAAAAAAGGCTCTTAAATAAAATATTTAATTCTATATATTTGCGTTCAAATAAAGTATAATAAATGGATGTAATGGAAGTTATAGGTAAAATTAAAAAAATTCAGGAGCCACAAACATTCAGTAGTGGGTTTACTAAACAAGAATTGATCTTGACAACACAAGAGCAGTATCCCCAAACACTTGCTATTGAATTTTTGCAAGATAAAGTGACCTTGCTTGCTAATTATAAGGAGGGTGATGAAGTGAAGATTTCAATTAACTTGAGAGGTAGAGAGTGGGTGAATCCTGAGGGGGTGACAAAATACTTTAACTCTATTACTGGTTGGAGAATAGAGCCATTATTGGCGGCTCAACCGCAAGCGGTGAGTCCAGCGCCAGCAGCAGCACCTGCTCCTCCATCGGCTGAGTCTTTCAATCAGGATTTCAACGACTTAAGTGGTGGAGATGAGGCGGATGATTTGCCTTTTTAACATAAATAAATATAACAAAATTATGCTTAGGCATATTTTTTGCAACAAAAAAATAAATAAGATAAAAATTTAAATTTTAACTAGAATGAAAAAAACAATTATTTGTTCTGCTTTGGCATTTCTCGGAATCCAAGCAAATGCGCAAGTTGAGGATGTAAGTGTAACGCTTTCTCCAATCGCAAGCTATAACTGGTTCGATAACAATTCAGCTATTAAAGATGGATTGATGATTGGAGGTAGAGTAGGGTTTGGCTTTGGTGAATATTTCGAGCTAAGAGCACTTTATGAAAAATCTGTAGACGTAAAATCTCAAATTGATGAGTTAGATATTCAAGGTAAAGATTGGGATAAGTTTAAAGAAAAATTCGAGGCTAGAGACGTAGATGTTGAGAGAATTGGAGGGGAAATGAAAGCAAATATCCCTACAGGTGGTTCTTTGGCTCCATATGTTACTTTAGGTTCTGGTGTTCAAAAACTTAAACATGATGGATTGAAAGACGAGCAAATTTACTTAAGCTTAGGTTTAGGTACTAAAATTAACTTGAGTGATCGCGTTGTGTTGAACTTAGAAGGTAAAAACACTGCATATAACTTAAATAAAACTAATGTACTTTTCAGACCTGCTGATGCTTCTGAGTTTGAAAGTTTAATCAAAGATTCTAAAGACGATAGAATGTACAACTGGTCTGTATTGGCTGGTTTGCAATTTTATTTAGGAGGTAGAGAGCCTGGAACTCTTACTGAATTAGATAGAGCTTATTTGAGAAAATTCTCTGGAGGTTTGAGCGGATTTAAATTCGTG
This sequence comes from Ornithobacterium rhinotracheale, assembly GCF_022832975.1. Classification (NCBI taxonomy): domain Bacteria; kingdom Pseudomonadati; phylum Bacteroidota; class Flavobacteriia; order Flavobacteriales; family Weeksellaceae; genus Ornithobacterium; species Ornithobacterium rhinotracheale. The sequence continues at coordinate 554,379 of NZ_CP094846.1, forward strand.
ATCGAGCCAGGAGTTGCTCAAATTAAATTCAACGATGATTTAAACTTTAAAGATACTTACTTAGTAGGGGGTACTGCAGGATTTGATTTCAATCAATTTGTTGGTTTAAGAGGTTTCTATTATCAAGCAACCAAAAACGAAGAATTTAAACAATTCGATGATTTGGCAATGTATGGTGCTGATATCGTTGCTAGATTGAATGTAGCAAGAGGATTAACACCTTATATTACATTAGGTGGAGGTTACTTGAATGCTTATTCTAGCTACGAAGGCGAAAGACCATCTTTAGTAGATCCAAGTAGCTACTTCGTTAAAGGAGGTTTAGGTTTGAATGTGCCAATTGGAACTTATTTAGACGTTTTTGGAGCAGCTAACTTGCTTTACACAACAAATGTGAACGATGCTGAGGATTTAAAAGAAATCCAAAGACCAAGCGAGCTTAAACAAAGCCAAATGTATAATGTTGGTTTAAGATTTAAATTAGGAGCTCCAGCAAATGAAGATGCTGTTTTAGAAAGAAAATTAAACTCAGATAAGCAAGTTTACAAAGATAGAATTTCTGAACTTGAAGCTGAATTACAAAGAGCTTACAAAGAAAATGATTCAGACAAAGCTGTTCGTGTAATTAAAGAAAAACAAGAATTAGAGAAAGGTTACCAAAACGGAGATAGAGTAGTTCTTACTCCAAAAGAGTTAGAAGAATTAGTTTCTAAAACAATTGATGAAGTAAACGAAGAGTATACAAATCAAAAATCTAGAAAAGAATCTGGTGATGTAAATCAAAGAATCGATAGATTAGAAAGATTGTTGTTAGAAGTAAATAGAAACGATTACAATAACTACCAAGGAGGTAACTTGCAAAATAATGCAACACAAGAAATTTTAAATGAACTTAGAGATCTAAATAGCAAAGTAGATAGAAATTCAGATAAGATTTCTATGCTAGCTGGAACTGGAACAGATGACAATACAGTTGTAGTTGCTCCATCTCAACCAGCTACTGTAGCACCTGCAGGTCAAGCTCAAGTAGTTCAAGGGCAAACTACTACTCCACAAGTTGTTACAAACGAAGAAGGTGAAACAGGTGTTGTGAAATCTATGTTCGTTAATGAGGGGATTTCTATTGATTTAGCTCCTATTTTTGGAGGTGGAACATCTGGTGCTATAGGAATTAGAGGACACTATGGATTCACTAATTCAAACTGGGAAATTCAACCAAACCTTTATGTAGGTGTTGCTGGAAAAGGTTCTTTCGGGGCAAATGCAAATGCAATCTACAAATTTAATATAGATAGAGGATTTATCGTTCAACCTTACTTAGGTGCTGGTTTAGGTTACAACAAGTTAGATGATAAATCTAAGTTTGGTGCAAACTTAGTAGTTGGAACTTCATTCAATGTATTAGATGGTAAATTATATGTTGATTACACCGCGTTGAACCTTGCAGACTTTAACAAAGTTTCTATAGGTTATAAATTCGGACTATAATCAATAAACATCATTTAAACAAAACATTATGAATAAATATAAAGTTTTAGGTCTTAGCTTTTTGCTGGCAATTGGCTTTACAGGTAATGCTCAACAAAACAAAAAGAGCAAATATAAGGATACTGAGAGCCAAATTGTGATGTCTAAAGATGAGCTTAAATCTTTCTTGAAAATGGTTGCGGAGAAAAGATTAGAACAACTTAAAAAACAAGATGTTGATTCTTTAAACTACTATGCAGTAGCTCCAATGCCACGCAGAGCGCAAAAATCTTGCGGTTCTTGCCAAAAGAATGATTTAGCTAGTCAAGTGCAAAAAGTTAATGATAGATTAGATAATCTTATGCTAGCCCTAATTGGCAAAGGAGGAGCGTCTAATGTAGTAGTGCCAGGACAAGGAACTTCTTACTTAGATAATGGGACATCATCTCAAATCTCAGCTTTAGAACAAAGATTGGATTCGCTTAAAAGCTTACAAAATTCATCTTACATTTCTCCTGAGCGCCGTTCAGCATTAGAGGAACTTCTTGCAAAATATAAAAACTTTAAAAGACAAGTTTTCTTTGCAAACGATTCTTATGCCGTTTCTAGTGATGATATTGCATACATTAATGATGTAGCTAAAGTGCTTAAACAAAACCCTGAACTTTCTGTAATGTTAGAAGGTTACGCTAGTAATGTTGGAAGCGCGGAATACAATAATCAACTTTCTATGAAACGTGCAGAAGCTATTAAAAAGGCTTTAGCCGATAGAGGGATATCTAGAGATAGATTATACTCAGCTTTCTTTGGAATCGATAAAAATGTTCCAGCTGCAAAAGCTAGAAGAGTAGATATGACAGTTGTGATTAAATAATTTAATTCAACTTTAAATTTAAGCTCTCTTTACCATTGGTAGAGAGAGCTTTTTTTATTATCTTTGGGTATGTTGTTTTTAGAACGAAATCAGCCTTTTCCGCCTGCAGAGATGGCAGATAGCGATGGAATCTTAGCTTTCAGTATGTCGCTGGAGCTTCCTCGCCTCATTACGGCGTATCATCTTGGCATTTTTCCTTGGTACAATCAAGGAGAGCCCGTGATTTGGTGGTGTCCAGATCCGCGAATGGTGCTTTTTCCTAATGAGTTGAAGACAAGTAAAAGCATGAAAAAAGTATTTCGCGATGAAACTTTTACTTTTACGATAAATAAAGATTTTCTAGGAGTAATGAAAAATTGCCAAAAGATTTATCGCGAAGGACAGGACGGAACTTGGATTACGCAAGAAATCATAGAAAATTATGTAAAAATGCATAATCTTGGTTTAGCTCACAGTGTTGAGGTTTGGAGCCAAGAGGGAGAACTTGTAGGAGGATTGTATGGCGTAAAAATCAATCGAGTATTTTGTGGCGAAAGTATGTTTGCCAAGGAAAGTAATGCTTCTAAGGCAGGTTTTATCTGGTTCGTTCAAAAAATGAAAGAACATTTAGATTTAATAGATTGTCAAGTTTATACAAAGCATTTAGCCTCACTTGGCGCACGATTAATCCCAAGAAAAGAGTTTTTGAAATATTTAGATTAATATTTTTTAGACAATTTATCGATGACAGAAATTAGTAGAGGTTTTTCAATTTCTGCAATTTTTCCTGCAACAAAAGCCACATCGCTACCTGCTGGAATGTCAAAACGCATTTGAGCAATTACCTCGCCCTCATCAATTTCGGCCGTTACATAATGCACACTTGCGCCACTTTCTGTTTCGCCGGCAGCAATCACAGCCTTGTGCACATGCATTCCGTGCATGCCTTTTCCGCCAAATTTTGGTAATAGGGAAGGGTGAAGATTAATGATTTTTTTATCCCATTTTTGGCAAAAATTTTTATTTAAAATAGAAAGAAATCCTGCTAAAACGATTAAATCCACGCTGTTTTCTTTGCAAATCTCATCTATGGCTTGGTTGATGTCTTCCTCTTTTTTATCAACAAACCAAGTAGGGATTTCTGCTTCTAGCGCGCGCTCCATGGCATAGCAATTTCTATCAGCAATCACGCAGGCGATTTCCACATCGGTAAGCCTTTCTTGCTGAACAGCGTCGATGATTGCTTGCAAATTACTTCCACTTCCAGAAACTAAAACGGCGATTTTCATAGGATTTAAAATTTTTGCTAAGTTAAAAATATCAATTTATTTAAAGAAATAAATAATATTTTATTTAAGTTTGAAAACTAAAAATAGATTAAGAGAATTTTGAGTGCAGAAAATATAATTTTAGGAATAGACCCAGGAACCAATGTCATGGGATTTGGATTGATTGTAAGCCAAGGCAATCGCATGAAACTAATTATGATAGATGAATTATTGCTAAATAAATTAGACAGCCACGCCCTTAGGCTGAAAAAGATTTTTGAAAAAACACTTGCGCTCATCGATGAATATCATCCAGACGAAATTTCAATTGAAGCGCCCTTTTTTGGGAAAAATGTGCAATCTATGCTTAAACTCGGGAGGGCGCAGGGCGTAGCAATGGCGGCTGGATTATATCGCGAAATCCCTATTACAGAATATTCGCCCAAGAAAATAAAAATGGCAATCACAGGAAACGGAAACGCAAGTAAGGAGCAGGTTGCGGGAATGCTCAAAAATCTTTTGGGCTTAAAGGAAATTCCTAAAAGGCTAGACGCTACCGATGGGCTAGCGGCAGCGGTGTGCCATCATTTCAATCGAGGAAAGGGCGACGAGGTGAAATCGTATTCTGGCTGGGGTGCGTATATAAAACACAATCCCGATAAACTCAAAGGTTAAGCTAAATGACATTGGTTGTGTTTATTAGGTTAAAAAAATAAAAATTCGTATTTTTGTAAAAATCAAGTTTTTGGTAAAAATACATATATGAACAATATTCAACAACCTAAAAAAGAATTAGTAGACATTTACATCAAAGACCCGATTTTGGGCTTTATCAATAATAGTACAGCAAGTGGAATTGTGCTGTTTATTTCTGCACTTCTTGCATTGATTATTGCCAATACAGGGCTTTCTCATTGGTATCACGACTTGTGGCATATCCATTTTAAAATCGGTTTTGATGATTTTATGATCGATAAGGATTTGCACCATTGGATCAATGATGGATTGATGGCGATTTTCTTTTTTGTGGTAGGGCTAGAGCTTAAACGAGAAGTAATCGCAGGGGAGCTGAGCAACCCAAAAAATGCAATTTTGCCACTTTGTGGAGCCGTGGGAGGAATGCTCGTGCCAGCAGCGATTTACATGCTATTCAACTCAAGCGGAGAGCCAGCGCAAGGTTGGGGGATTCCGATGGCAACAGATATTGCATTTGCATTGGGAATTCTTTATATGCTTGGGAAAAATGTTCCGACAAGTCTAAAGATATTTTTAACAGCACTTGCCATTGCCGATGATATCGGGGCGGTATTGGTTATCGCATTTTTCTATACCTCTAATATTGATTTTGTGAGTTTAACAACGGGTGCCGCGTTTTTAGGTGTTTTGGTCACGGCTAATTTAATCGGTGTGAGAAATACCTTATTTTACGCCATTGTAGGGATTGTAGGGCTCTGGACAGCTTTTCTAATGTCTGGCGTGCATGCTACGATTGCTGCTGTGATTGCTGCGTTTACAATCCCATCGACTGCAAAAATGCCTGAAAACCTATTTACCAATAATATTCAGAAGTTATTGCACAAGTTCAATGCGCTCGACCCAAATGGGCAGCCTACTTTGACTGAAGATCAATTGCATGTGGTCTCCAAAATGAGCGAGATGAGTAAAAGTGCCTTGCCACCATTGCAACGTTTGGAGCATGGTATGCATCCACTTGTATCATTTGTAGTGATGCCTATTTTTGCATTTGCAAATGCTGGCGTTACCATCGAAGGCGAATTTTTAGAACTGCTGTTGTCGCCTGTGACTTTGGGTGTGATTTTAGGTTTATTGATTGGAAAAGTAACAGGGATTTTTGGTATTACTTTCCTTTTAATCAAGACCAAATTAGCCAAACTGCCTGATGGAATGAATCTACTTCATTTATTTGGAGCATCTGTATTGGCAGCCATTGGTTTTACTATGTCGTTGTTCATTTCAGGTTTGGCATTCAATGATCCGATTTATGACATGGAGGCTAAAATTGGAATCTTAATGGCTTCTGCTATTGCAGGTGTTTTCGGCTTTTTAATCATTAAAAAAGCAAACCAAAAAACAAAGAAGGCTTAGTGATATAAGCCTTCTAATTCATTTTGGTATTTAGCGAAAATTGCTTTTCTGATGGGTTTAAACGTAGGGGTAACCTCTCCATTTTCCATACTAAGTTCTTGGCTTAATAAATAAATTTTTTTCACTTGCTCATAGTGGGCGAGTTCACTTTGTAGTTCTTGAACCTTTTGTTCAAAATATTTTATGACTTTTTGGTTTTTTATAAGCTCTACCATATTTTGGAACTTAATATTTTGCTCTTTTGCCCAATTTGTAAGCCATTCAAAATTCGGAGTAATTAAGGCTACGGCGTAAGGTTTTCTCTCTCCGTATACCACTGCTTGAGCGATGGTTTGATCTTTAGTCAAAATACTTTCTACCATTTGAGGAGCAATGTATTTGCCTCCTGCCGTTTTTATAAGCTCTTTGATACGATCGGTGATGATTAAATTCCCTTTTTTGTCAAATCTGCCAGCATCTCCTGTTTTAAACCAGCCATCTTTGGTAAAGGATTTTTCGTTTTCTTCAGGGCGATTATAGTAGCCTTTCATTACGGTTTTACCTTTAATTAAAATTTCATTGTTTTCGCCGATTTTTACTTCAACATTATTAATCGGTTTGCCCACAGTACCCAATTCGTAATCATTTAATTGGCATGACGAAACGGTCGCAGTGGTTTCGGAAAGCCCATATCCCACAAGGATAGGCAAGCGCATTGCACGGAAAAATTCTACTACTTCGTCGCCCACATAAGCGCCCCCACAAGGTATAAATGAAAGGTTTCCGCCTAATTTGTCTCGAAATTTTTTGTAAACTAAAGTTTCTGCAATTTGGTCTTTTATTTTTAAACCAAGTGGAATGCTTTTGCCTTCACGCGCATACTTTTCTCGTTTTTTGCCCACTTCTAGCGCCCAGAAAAATAGTTTTTTTACAGGTGCTTTGGATTTAGACATAGTGTTGATTGCCATTTGGTATACTTTTTCGTACAACCTTGGTACAGAGCACATGGCAGTAGGTTTAGCAATCAAGAGCATTTCAGCTATGCTTCTTGGGTCTTTGTTGTAGATATTTGTCATGCCAAAGGCTAGCGCTAGAAAGGTCCAAGCGCGCTCAAAAATATGTGAAAGCGGCAAAAAAGCCATAGAAACATCTTTATCAGTCAGGGCATAACGCTCTTTATGGTTTTGAATTGCGGCAAGGAAATTAGTGTGTGTAAGAATTACTCCTTTTGGTTTTCCCGTAGTCCCCGATGTGTAAATTAGAGTTGCGGTGTCTTCTGGATCAATCTCATTGAATCTTTTCGCTAATTCGTCTTTGAATTGCGCTGGATTACCTTGTGCTACATAGTCTTTAAAATATACCGAAATATCGTTTTTTAAAGCTACATTTTCATCAAAAACGATAATTTTTTTAAGTTCTAATTCTTGGTCTTTTAGCGCAGTTAGCAGTTCGTTATATTGTTCTTGCTCACCCACAAAAACTACACGGGTTTTAGCATCTTTCAGTATATACTTTACTTGATCTGCAGAATTGGTAGCGTAAACAGGTATGGTAGGGCACCCAATGTTTAACGCAGCGATGTCTGCCAAAGTCCATTCGGGCATATTTTGTGAGAATATTCCCACGGTATCCCCTTTTTTTAGTCCTTCGTTTAAAAGAGAAGAGGCTACTTTTTCAATAGTTTCAAGGCATTGTTTGCCTGTGTGTTCTATCCACTTTTTTTGTCTATGTATTTTTAATAATGGTTTCTGAGCATACTTAGTGAATTGCTCTTTTAGTAAAACCGCTAAATTATAATTTTTCATTATTTCAGTTTTGTACTACAAATTAACGAATAATATTTTAAAAACGAGAGTTTAAGATATTTTTAATGCTAAAAAAATTATTTCAATAGATAATTCAAAACTAAAATTCATACATTTGAACGCTAGAAGTTAATCCCAATTTATGGCTATAAAAGTAGAAAATATAACTAAAACATATGGTGTGCAAAAAGCGCTTAATAATGTTTCTCTACATCTGGAGGGAAATTGTATTTTAGGCTTATTGGGGCCTAATGGTGCAGGTAAATCTACTTTTATGAAATGCCTTGTGGGGCTTTTATTACCTACGGAGGGAGCTGTTTGGATCGATGGGGTGGGCGTGAAAGATCATCAAGTACAGATTGCAAAAAAAATAGGATATTTGCCAGAGAATAATCCGCTGTATTACGAAATGTATGTGCGCGAATATTTAACCTTTGTGGCAAACATTAGAAATCTATCGCCGCAGAAAGTAGATGATGTGGTGGAACGAGTAGGGCTCACGCCTGAACAAAATAAAAAAATCGGACAATTATCTAAAGGCTACAAACAACGCGTAGGATTGGCGCAAGCCATTATCCACGAACCTGAAATTTTAATTTTGGACGAACCGACTAATGGGCTGGATCCTAATCAGATTTTGGAAATTAGAGAACTTATCAAGCAAGAAGGGCAAGGAAAAACAGTAATTGTTTCCACCCACATTATGCAAGAGGTGGAGGCGCTATGTGATAGAGTTCTAGTATTAAATAAAGGGAATAAAATAGCGGATTGTAGCTTGCCAGAATTTAAAGAAAATTATCAAAGCTTGGAAGAAGCGTTTCATCAAAAAACAAAATAATCATGATTACACATATAGGAAATTCGTTTAAACTCGGTGCTACTCTAGAACCTGAGGGCGTTAATTTTTGTATATTTTCTCCTAGGGCTACCGCTGTAGAATTGTTGCTTTTTGATGATGTAGATGACGTTACCCCTACAATAATAGATTTAGACCCAATTGAAAATAAATCTTATTACTATTGGCATATTTTTGTGCCAGGTCTTAAAGAAAATCAATTGTATGGCTACCGAATCAACGGAACTTATGACCCAAGCCGTGGATACTATTTTGATGCCTCGAAAGTATTGGTAGACCCCTACGCTAAAGCAATCGTGGGAGAGTATAGCCGTAGAGATGCCACTATTTTTGGGAAAAGTAATATTAAAAAATGTTTAAAAAGCGCAGTAATAAACGATGATGCTTTCGATTGGGAAAATGAGGCTTTTCCTAACCATGAGCTCACCTCTAGCATTGTTTATGAGCTACATGTCGCTGGATACACCAAAAATCCTAATTCTAATGTAGAAGAAAAGCTAAGGGGAACCTATAGAGGCTTGATAGATAAAATTCCATATATCAAAGATTTAGGTGTTACCGCAGTAGAGTTGATGCCTGTATTTGCGTTTGATGAGCAAGACGCTCCCGCAGATCGGAAAAATTATTGGGGTTATTCTCCGATTAATTTCTTTGCTGTGCATGCGCCCTATGCCTCTTCTAATAAGCCACAAGAAATAGTTGACGAATTCAAGGCAATGGTAAAAGCCTTTCATGAAGCCAATATCGAAGTGTATTTAGATGTAGTATATAATCACACTACGGAAAATGATGGACTTAACAATGGTCCCACACTCTCTTTTAGAGGTTTTGCTAATACCTCATACTACATGATGGATGAAAATGCCCATTTTTTAAATTTTACAGGAACGGGTAATACTTTAAACGCTAACCATTCCGTAGTAAGAAGAATGATTATTGATTCCCTCAATTATTGGGTAGAGAAAATGCATGTAGATGGATTTAGGTTCGATTTAGCCTCCGTTTTGTCAAGAGATGAAAATGGTAATCCTTTATACAACTCTCCTGTTTTGTGGTCTATAGACTCTAATCCCGTCTTATCTAGAACCAAAATCATTGCCGAGCCATGGGATGCCGCAGGTTTGTACCAAGTAAGTAATTTTTCGGGCGATCGTTGGGTAATTTGGAACGATAAGTTTAGAGATGCTATGCGTTGTTTTGTGAAGGGAGATGCGGGACAAGTGGAAAAAATAGTTAATAGAATCATGGGAAGCCCATATGAGGTGAAGCCAAGACACAAATTATTTTCGCCAGAATTAAGCCTTAATTTCATTACCTGCCACGATGGTTTTACCATGAATGATTTAGTCTCTTACAATGCCAAACATAATTTTGACAATGGAGAGGACAACCGCGATGGGCACAATGATAACCATAGCTGGAATTGTGGGGTGGAGGGGTACACAGATGATCCTGAGATTGTAAAATTACGACACAAGCAAGTGAAAAACTTTTTTTCGCTTTTGCTCCTTTCGCAAGGAACTCCGATGATCACCATGGGAGATGAGATTCTGCGCACGCAATATGGTAACAACAATGCGTATTGCCAAGACAAGCCCCTTGCTTGGATGGATTGGAGTTTACTAGAAAAAAATAAAGAAATTTATCGTTTTGTAAGGAATTTAATCCGTTTAACGAAGCAGTTTAAAGAATTTTCTAAAGACTTTGATTATTTAAAAAGAGAAAACCCTACATCTCCTTACATTCGCTTTCACGGGGTGAAACTAAACGAAGTAGACACAAGTTTTGATAGCCGAGCTCTTTCCTGCGAAATCGTTGCACCCAAATATGGCGAGCATGTTTTTGTGATTATGAACATGTACTGGGAGCCACTTTCGTTTGAATTGCCAAAAAATAAACGATTCCACAAGGTTTTTGATACAGAAAATGATTTTGAAACTTGCGATGTTTATGGACACTACACTTGCCCTCCGAGAACGGTAGCATTTATTACAGAAAAATCAAGATTGTTTAAAATTATGCATCCCGTAAAATAAATTAATTTTCTCTCGTGTGCAAATGGCGAGTCATTTTTATCGCCAAATCTAGAAAAACCAATTTGCCAAGCGCATTTCGCTCTATGTGATAATGCGCTTCGTTTATTTCTTGGAGAATCGCTTCGATATTTGCCCCGTGAATGTATTGAGCGAAACTTTCCCATTTAAAATTATTTTTCTGCAAAGGCATATTCACCAAGTTTTGGCTGCCATAGTTTTGCAACAAAGCTTGTCTAAAGATGTCGATGCAATAAGTAAGAAACAATTTTTGTTTCTCTCGGCTATTCCAGCTACCGATGTTCATGCTCCATTCGTGGATTTTCTGCAAGGCACTCAATTTGGTTTTAGCCATAAAAGCATAACGCACCCAATCGATGAAAAGCTCCTCAAACTCTTCAGTTTTTGATTCAATTTGTTCTACTGCAATAGACATATCTCCATACGCACTTTTTGCAAACTGCTCAGCGGTGGCTTGGTCCATCTCATATTTTTTAAATAAAATACTTGCCAATTCTGCCTCCGACAATCTCGGCACTTGGATTCGCTGGCAACGGGAAGTAATCGTAGGCAAAAGCTCATTGTAATGCTCGGTAATGAGGATAAAATAAGTTTTTTTAGGAGGCTCTTCTAGGATTTTTAAAAGCTTATTGGCAGATTGTGTATTCATAGCATCTGCATTCCAAATCAGCATGACTTTGTTGCCTCCTTCGTAACTATTTAAGTTTAAAACATGAATAATTTCATTGATTTGGCTCACATTGATTCCGCCTTGTTTTTTCTCGCTAGCGATGAGTTCCATCCATTCAAACAAAGAGCCATAAGGCGTTTCTTTATTAAATTGAATCCACTCTTCTTGGTAAGTGGTGAGCGAAGTGTCCTTGGCACTCGCTACGGGATAACAAAAATGCAAATCAGGATGTTGTAGCGAGTCCACTTTGTGCACACACGAATCATTTTGATTAGAGCAAAGCAATTGTTTTGCCATCCATTTAGCCAGAGGCAAGGTTCCGAACCCCGCTTTTCCGTCGAGTAGGAGTGCATGGCTGATGGTGCCTTTTTCTAGAGCTTTAGAAAATTGATTTTTGATGGTTTCGTGTATGGTCATAGGTGTAAAATTAAAGAATTTAAACCTTTCTAAAAAACGAAAAAATCGAAATTTTTATAATTCTGAGAAAAAATCTGAAAGTGCCTGCGCCGAAAGCCCGTGGAGGTGCAGCAATTCATCGGTGCTGCTGTGTGTTACAAATTCATCGGGTAGAGCTTTGATGATTATTTTTCCGTTATAGGCTTGGTTTGTGGCATAGCTAGCGACTGATTCTCCAAAGCCGCCTGATTTTACGCCTTCTTCTACACAGACGATTTTTTTATATTTCTTAAGAATGGTATCCAATGCTTGCGTGTCTAGTGGTTTTACAAATGGAAAATGTGCCCAAGCAAAATCCATATTTTGAATGATTTTTGAAATATTTTGTCCAATGGTTCCTGTGCTTAAAACAGCAACTTTTTCACCTTTTTTTAAAATTTTAGATTTAAAGCATTTTATTTTTTCTATACCCAAATCTTGGTTTGAAATCGCAGATTTAGGATAGCGAATGCTCATCGGCTGTTTAAGTTGCACCGCCAGCGAAATCATTTGTTTAAGTTCGTGCTCATCGATAGGGCAAGCCACAATCATGTGCGGAATAGCGTTCATAAAGGCAATGTCAAAATAGCCGTGGTGCGTGGCTCCGTCGTTTCCCACAAGTCCTGCTCGGTCGATACAGAAAATCACGGGCAAGGATTGCAACGCCACATCATGAATCACTTGGTCATAAGCTCGTTGTAAAAAAGTGGAATAAATTACACAAAACGGAATCATATTTTGGCAAGCCAACCCCGCTGAAAAAGTCACGGCGTGTTGTTCTGCAATGCCTACATCTATAACGCGGTCAGGGAATTTTTGTTTTAAATCTATCAATGCGCTTCCCGTGAGCATTGCGGGTGTTATGGCACAAGCGTTAGGCTTTTCTTCAAGAATATTTAGCAAAGATTCTCCTAAGATTTGCGGGTAAGTTTTGGTGGATTTAGATTTAATCCTTTCGCCCGAAATTTTATCAAATTTTCCAGGCGCATGCCATAGCACTTGGTCTTTTTCGGCTTGGGCAAAGCCCTTGCCTTTGATAGTTTTGATATGAATAATTTTCGGCGTTTTGATATTTTTAGCCCAATTCAAGGCTTTAAACAAAGCCTCGAAATCATGCCCGTTAATGCCGCCTAAATATTGAAATCCAAGCGATTCGAAAAAAGCCTTGGCATTTTCTGGGTGATTAAAGACCGACTTCAGAGCACCTACCGAAGGGTCGATGCCTATGTCGTTATCGTTTAGGATAATGCAAACATCTAAATCCGTGTCACCTAAATGATTAAGCCCCTCAAAAGCCATGCCCGATGCAATAGATGCATCACCAATCACAGCCACATGTTTTTTCTTTTCGCCCTTTAGTTTATCGGCATAGGCCATACCCGTAATCGCCGAAATACTTGTAGAAGAATGCCCTACACCAAAAGCATCAAATTCGCTTTCTGTTCGGCTGGGGAAACCGCTCATGCCGTCGAGTTGTCGTAAAGTATCAAAATCCGATTTTCGTCCCGTGAGCAGTTTGTGCACATAGGCTTGGTGTCCCACATCCCAAAGAAGGATGTCGCGTGGCGTGTCGTAAAAATAATGCAGTGCAATGCTGAGCTCCACCACGCCAAGGCTCGCACCTAAATGGCCTTCCTTGGTGGATACAATGTCTAAAATAAAATCACGAATTTCTTGTGCCAACGCAGGTAGCTGGCGCATCGGGATTTGTTTTAAATCCTCGGGAAATTGGATTTTATCTAAAAGCATCTTTTATTTAGAAATAAAATTTTCTACAATTTCGTTCACTTCTTTTTTGGCAACTTCCAAGTCGTCGTTTACCAAAATCGTGTCAAAATCCTTGGCAAATTCTAATTCTTGGGTGGCTTTGGCAATGCGCATTTCCAATTTTTCAGGCGAATCAGTGTTGCGGTCGCGTAGTCGTTGCACCAAAGTTTCCACGCTTGGTGGTTGCACAAAAATAGAAAGAGATTTGTCGCCAAATTGTTTTTTAAGATTGATGCCACCTTGAACATCAATGTCAAAAACTACATTTTTTCCTGCGTTCCAGATACGCTCAATTTCTGATTTTAAAGTGCCGTAGCAGTGATTTTCGTAGACTTCTTCCCATTCTACAAATTCATTATTTGCCACTTTTTGTTTAAACTCTTCGGGTGTTAAAAAATAGTAATCCACACCATCTACTTCGCCCTTGCGGGGCGCACGCGTAGCACACGAAATAGAGAAAGCCAAATCGTTTCTTGTTTTAAGGAGATGTTTTACCAAAGTGGTTTTGCCCGCTCCAGAAGGCGCTGAAAATATGATGAGTTTTCCGCTGTTCATGATTTAAAATTTAAAGCACATTGAGCACTTGTTCCTTTATTTTTTCTAGTTCATCTTTCATTTTAATTACCAATTTTTGCATTTCGGCGTGATTGGATTTTGAGCCGAGCGTATTGATTTCTCGACCAATTTCTTGACAGATGAAATTTAGTTTTTTTCCATTGCTTTCTGCACTTTCAATGTTTTTTAAAAAGTATTCGCAATGGTTTTTCAATCTAACTTTTTCTTCGGTGATATCCAATTTTTCAAGGTAGAAAATCAATTCTTGCTCAAATCGGTTTAGATCCACTTCTTTAATTTCGTTTAAGCCTTTTTGCATTCTCTCCTTGATATTGTCGATGCGTTCTTGCTCGTAATTAGGTACTTGGCTCAATAAATTCAAAATTTCATGGATTCTTAATTTAAAATCTTCGGCCAAAACTTTTCCTTCATCGGTACGGAATTTTTTAAGCTGATTGAGCGCTTCTTGCAATTCGCTTGTAAATTTATTCCAATCTTCTTCTGAGATTTCGGTTTGTTCCTGCACATATACACATCAGGCATTTTCATCGCAGATTTAAAAAGTGTATCTACCGAAAGACGCTCATCGATTGCCTTAAATTGCTCGATATATTCTTTGATTAAAGGTGCGTTTAATTGATGAATTTTGGTGATTCCGTTGTGCGTATAATTCACAAAAACATCTACTTTGCCACGATTAAGCGACTCGCCGACGATTTTTCTTACTTCTAATTCTTTGTCTTTTAAATCTAAAGGTAGTCTTATGTTTAGGTCTAAATTTTTGCTATTCAGAGATTTAATGTCAATCGTATAGCTCGCATTCTCTAAACTTACTTCGGATTTTCCAAATCCGGTCATAGATTGAATCATAATAACTAAAAAAATTAAATTCAAATGTACTAAAATGCGTTAATATGTAAGGCAAGATTCGTGGAAAAGTTTACATTTGGTAGGCTAAAAAATTAAAAATGAATAAGAAAGCATTTCTTTTTTTATGTTTAAATATCTTCTCTTTGGTGCTTAATGCGCAAGATTTAACAGGAAAATGGGTGGTGGTAAACCCAAGCAATGATACCGACTACTATGCCGAATTGAATTTAATTCATAATGGAGGAACGATGTATGGAGGCTACTCATATGATCGTGAAAATGGAGGCTATTGCAGATACTGGCTAGAGGGGGATTTTGATATTGATTCGAAAGGATTTAAGGCTAAAGATGTGGAGCTTATCGACAAATCACCCAATCATACGGCTACACATTTTGATTTAAAATATACAAAAGAGAAAGACGGCGAATATTTAGTGGGAACCATTCAAACGGTGGATATGTTTGATGTTCAGTCGCGTATCGCAAAGGTCTTTGGGCTTGAATCTACGAGTCCCAAACAGAAGATTAAATACAAAAAAGTAGATACTAAATATGCGCCATACGCTTATCAACGACCAAAATTGGACGATAAGCCCATCGTTGAGCCAGAGCAAAGACCTATGACGCCTGAAGAGATTGCCAAAACACCCGTAGAATATAAAAGCATTGTAACCGATGCTGGGGAGATAAATAAATCTGATGTCGCTAAAAAGGACAGCATTCAACCTGAAATTATTAAACATAAAAATGAACGAAATGGCAAAATAGTGGCAAATATTCAGCTAAATGGAATCAAGGAGATTAAATTGTTGATTTATGATTATGGCGAAATTGATAATGATACGGTGAGTATTTTCTTTAATAACGAATTAATTGCCAATGAAATGCGTATTGGCCGCCAGGCGAAGGAATTTACTTTAAAACTAAAAAAAGGAGAAAATCAATTGGTGTTTGTGGCTAATAATTTAGGTGATGTGCCGCCCAATACCGCCAAAATCGGAATTGTAGCAGAAAATCGTCGCTACAACTACAAAATCTTTACCGATGAAAAGAATAATGCTGTGATAAGGCTTTTGAATTAATCAAAAAATGGATTTTCATTGTAATTAAAAAATCCACAAATCATAGTGATTTGTGGATTCGTAGTAAATAATTAAAAATACAAACAATGAAAAGTCCTCAATGAATTTTATTTTTTAGCCCAATCATCAGCAAAAGCATGACGGAATCCTTTTACCTTTTTCCAAGCGCCACGCGTGAAGTCTGGAATGGCAACTGGAGCACTTCCGTTTTCGATGGATAGGGCAGAAAGTTCGGTTAAGCAAGACCATTCAGCCAAGTCGTAAACATCCATATCAAGCGGAAGCCCATTTTGTAAACAATAAACCAAGCGGTAGTCCATAATGAAATCCATACCACCGTGGCCTCCTACTTTTTTAGCTTTTTCTTCTAGTTGTTCAAGAATAGGATGTTTATATTTAGCCATTAAAGCTTTTTTTACATCTTCTGGTACAAATCCATGTGCGTCGAGTTTTTCGTGGTCTGGATTGAGGTCGCTAGAAACTTCTTCAAGCGCGTAACCTTGTACTGGGTATTTATTAGCAAATCCTTTGGTTCCAGTGAGTTGGTACATTCTTGAGTAAGGTCTTGGAGTTACTACATTATGCTGAATTTGGATTGTTTTTCCGTTTTCAGTGCGAATCATAGTCATTGTATGGTCTCCGTTTTTAAAGTCCTTTGGATCTTTTCCAAACATATCTTTCCAAGCAGCTGGTCCGTTTACAGGTTTAGTGTCCATTGAAACCAAATAAGTCATGCGGTCGCCACGGTGAATGTCTAGCAACTGGCAAGCAGGACCGATTCCGTGCGTAGGATACACATCTCCTCTGAAATCTTTGTTGTAATCTAGACGCCAATTTTTGTAATAAGCTTTCCAGAAATCTTTTAAATTATGAATATATGAACCTTCTGTGTGTAGCACTTCTCCAAACACGCCATGTTGCGCCATGTTTAAAGTAGTAAGTTCAAAGAAATCATACACGCAGTTTTCGAGCATCATACAGTGTTTGCGAGTGCGCTCAGAAGTGTCGATCAAAGCCCAAATATCTTTCATATTCATAGCGGCAGGCACTTCGATAGCGACATGTTTTCCGTGTTCCATTGCATAAAGTGCAATCGGCACATGGTGTTTCCAGTCGGTAACAATATAGATTAAATCGATATCGTCTCTTTCGCACATTTTTTTGTACGCTTCGGTAGAGCCATAGTATTCAGCTGCTTTTTTCTTTCCTGCCTTTTCGAGGATTTTTTGCCCTTTAGCTACACGGTCTTTTTCTATATCGCATAGCGCAATTATTTCTGTTCCTGGAATGTGAGTGAATCTCTCCACAGCGCCAGGTCCACGCATGCCTAGCCCTACAAAACCTACTCTTACGGTTTCTAGTTTAGGGGTAACAAGGTTGATTACATCGGTTTGTCCAGGTGCTCTTTTAGGAACTGGTAAAACAATTGGTGAAACTCCTCCTTTTTTAACGGGGGCAGTGGCAACCTTTTGCTCGGCACAACTAAAAATCAATGCGAAAATACACGCAAAAATTCCAATAATGCTAAAATTTTTCATTCTATTTTAGATTAAAAATTTAATTATTTAGCTAAAGTATGAAATTTTTGTTATTTCAAGAAAAAAATAAAAATGATTTTTATCCCTTGTATTTTAGACACTTAAACTTAGTAAATGAAATAAAAAAAGCTACTCAATTAATTTTTGAGTAGCTTGTAAAGTTCAGCTTAATGATTAAAATTTATTTGATCTTATCTACAATTGCTTTGAAAGCTTCTGGATGGTTCATCGCTAAATCAGCTAACACTTTTCTGTTAAGCTCGATGTTATTGCTTTTAAGAGCCCCCATGAATTTAGAATAAGACATTCCGTGTTGTCTAGCACCAGCATTAATTCTTTGGATCCATAGCGCGCGGAAGTTTCTTTTCTTTTGACGACGGTCTCTGTAAGCATAAACCATTGCTTTTTCAACTGCGTTTTTAGCAACAGTCCATACATTTTTACGGCGTCCGAAATATCCTTTCGCTAATTTGATAATTTTTTTGCGTCTTCTTCTAGACGCTACTGAATTGGTTGATCTTGGCATAATTTTTAAATTTTTTAAGCGTAGGCGGAAGTGTAATAAGACTTCTCTTTTTCTCTGCCCTCGCTTGGGTTAAACATTTTAATAAACCGGATTTTTATATAATTGGTGTTTTGTTGAAAAACAAAAAATTATTTTAATCCTAATTGGCGTTTTACACTGTTTACATCAGCTTGGTCTACAAGACCCATTTTGGTAAGATTTCTCTTTTGCTTAGTTTCTTTCTTAGTTAAGATGTGGCTTTTGTAAGCGTGTTTACGCTTAATTTTTCCACTTCCTGTAAGTTTGAAACGCTTTTTAGCACCTGATTTTGTTTTTTGTTTTGGCATTTCTGTGTACTTATTGGTTAAACTGAACTTTAATCCGCTTGTATTTGAACGAAAAATTCGCACAAAAGCAAACGGAGTGCAAATGTACGAATTTTATTTTAATTGTGGAAGAGGGGAGGTTTAATTAAAATTTTTCTGTGGTGTATTCTCCTTTCCTAAATTTCTCTATAATTGTCTTTCCAATACCTTCGGGTAGCTTTTTTCCTTTATTTTCTTCAAGTAGTTTATCCAATTTGTTTTTTGTGTTCAGAAATCCTTCTATGAAAGGATTTTCATCAATGAAATCTTCTTTTCTTTGAACAGCGATTGTAAGCCCTTCTAAAACAGCATTCTTGATTTCTCTTCCTGAAAAACCTTCAGATATATCGGCTAACTTCCTACATAAATTAAATTTATCCACTTGATAAAATGGCACCTTACTAGGTATTGTTATACTAATGATTTTTTCTCTATTTTCTTTATCGGGTAAGTCGAAATGTATATGTTTCAAAATTCTTGATTCAAAAGCTTTATCATAGTTTTTTGCTAAATTTGTAGCAAAGATCACCACTCCTTTAAACTCTTCTAGTAATATCAACATTTGACTTCTTAATGAATTTACGGCTTGATCTGAGCTACTTGAAACATTTTCAATTCTTTTCCCTAAAAATGAATCAGCTTCATCAAAGAATAAAACAGCATCATTTTCTTTTGCTGTGTTGAATGCTAATAATAAATTTTTAGGGGAGTCTCCTACAAATTTAGATTCAATTTCTGCATAGTTTACCACTAATATTTTTTTACTTAAGTGATGGGCAATTGCATGGGAAACCATCGTTTTTCCTGTTCCAGGAGGTCCGTAAAAATTCAAAATAAGTTTGGGGTTTTGTTCTATTTCATTAAATCCCCATTCCTCGTAAATTTTTTGTTGATTTTTGATTAGAGTAATTGCATTTTCAATTTCAATTCGAGTATTTTCTGACAGAATAACTCTTTCTAATCTATATTTTGGTTCTTGAGGAATAAATATAGTTGCGTTTTCTTCTGCTTTTTCTTTTCTGAGAATTTCTTTTTTAGTTTTCTCTATTTCATCTGAATTTTTACAGATATAGAAATTACCTTTTTTATTCTTTCCAGCAATTGCAACTCTCTCTTTTACCTTGTTTAGTAGCTCATTGTCTGTTGCTAGTTTGTCATGTAGAAAAAGATGATATTCTTTAGTTTTTACACATGTATAACCTTGGATAGGGATTGCTTTCTCATGTTCAAAAACTTCCAATTCATAAGGCACGAGAGATTCTTTAATGTTGTTTATTTCAGAATTCATTTATTCTATTATTAATAGTTTTTTTCCATTAAATGCCTCTCTAAGGTTAATGTGAGTTCTATCGGCTAAGATGACTTCGCTTATACTTTCCTCTATACTCTGAGTTTCTTCGTTGTAAAAGGTAAGTAAATAAACCTCTTTGCCTTGTGCTCCTTCTTGAGGGTAAAACTTGTCATCTTGTGTTACTTTCAAAACTGCTTTTTTGCAATTTTTAGGTGGTAAGTGATTTGTGTAATAAGATTTAATATAATCTAAATTAAACTCTTCTACATTTTTATGAGTTAAAGTATCAAGTATTGATTTGTTGCTGTTTTTGTATAAGAAATAAATAGTAACTCCTAGTATGATAATACCTATGATTAGCCATACCGATAAATTATTTTGGTTTTCCATATTTTTAAGTCTTAATGTGTGTTATACAATTTTTCTTTGTAAACAGATATTTCTGGTTCTAAGTGAATTGTATGGTAATTTTTTTGTTCATAATCCTTTTTAATTACCTTGCTAAATCCCCCACTAGAAAATGTTTTTTTTATAAAATTAATTGCTTTTTTTATTTGTCTTTTTATGAACCCAAACATATTATTGTTGTTCAATAATTAGCATAGATTTATCCTTAAATCTATCAATGAAGGCTTGATCTAAATCTTTATAAGCGATCACTTCGGTGTTTTCTTCTATTATTTCACCTTTTTCTTCATCATAAAAAGTGTTTACAATAGCCCCTTCGTAATTTTCCAACTCGGATAAATTCCAAGTTTCGTAGTTTCCAGTTTTTAGATTGTTTTCGATTCTGTAACTAATAGCTTTAATAGACTTTTGTCCCTTATATTTAGCTAAATTACTTTTAAACCATTCCCCAATATGTTTGAAGAAATTTAAAACTTTTATAAAAATCTTTTTAAGTTTTTCCCATACAGCAAGTATTAAATCTCTAATTGAATTTGCGGTTTTTTTGAAAAATGATATCATATTTTTATTTTTTATTGGTTAATCTTCTATTATTATCATGTTTTTATCGTTAAATGCGTCTCTCAAATTAATGTGAACTTTTTGAGGAATCACAACAATTGATTTTTCAGGAATGATTTCTTCTTTTACTTCATCATAGTAAGCAAGTACATATTTCTGCGTTTTTTCCTCTTGGTATTCAGTCCCAAGATTTTCTTCATCTAATTTGCAAATTACTTTTTTTAGATTTTTATTTTCAATCTTATGTTCAGAAAAATGTTTTTTAGCGAAATCTATATCTAGTAAATCTATATCAGATGTTTTTAAGGATTCTAAATTTATATCTTTTAGACTTTTATAAATGAGATATGCAAGCAATGCTGTCCCTACAATTACCACTGCTTTTTTCAAATTTGGTTTGGTATTCATCATTTTTTGAGGTTTATTAAAACTAAGCTTTTACTATTAAATAAGTCTCTTAAATTTTTAGAGAGTGCTTGGCATTCAAATGCGGCTACCTCGGTATTTTCAACATATTTTTTGTTTTCATCAAGCAATTGCAGAAAGATTAAGAGTTCATCTTTTTTATTTCTGCCAAAATTCAATATAGCTGCGTAAACAGAGTCATTCGTCTTATTCTTATCTATCATGCTTTTCAAGAAATCAAGTTCCAAAATTTCTATGCCTGAATATCCCGTACACATTTTATCCGTATTTTTTACAATCCATGCGGTTGCGGTGTCTATATGTTTTTCTACTTTATCCAAGGATTTCATAGCTTGTTCCTTTAATTCTTGAGCTTTTTCGTCAACGAGAGCACATCCTTCTTTTACTTTTTTTTGAAAATCCTCATTAGATAGCGTTTCAAGTAGGAATTTTCCAATTTCTAGTGTTTGTTTAGTCATAATATTGAAATTTATTTTTTATTTTTTTTGTCTCCATTTAGTTTTTTAACAACAACTGGCAGAATAAGCGTAGCTGCCTTAATGATAATTCCTTTGTTTTTTACAATTAAATTTAAAAGTCCCATAATTTTATAGTTTTAAAAATCGATTAATTTTTTATCTTATTATTTCAGCTCTTATAATCAGGATAATGATTAGTAATATCGTGAAGACAATAAAGCCTATAGCCCAAGCGCATCCATTGGATTTGGCTTTGGAGATTTCTTCTCGTTCTTTGAAAAGTCGTTCTTTTTGCTCCTTAAATTCTTCTTGGGTAATGGCTCCCTCATCTAACAATAGCTTTAATTCCTTTAAATCTCTAAATGAATTGAAAGCATCTCTTTCGTTCTTCTTTTTATAAATCCACCTGCCTATAGTAATTAGCCCTATAATAGTCAATATGAATGCGATAAAACCTCCCATTTTTTCACTTATTTGCACAAATTTAATTAATCCCGAGTAAATCTATTTGTACAAGTTTGTACAAGTTTTTTATTTTAATGTTAAAAGTTTTAGTTTTGTAAATCGAAATTTGTTAATGGAGAGGTGAAATGGTTTACAATCAAATACATATAGATTTGCTAAAGCAAGTGGTGGTTAAGAAATTTGGTCGGCCAATTGTTACGCACAAAGATAGCCAGGAATTAGCTAATTTTATTAGAGTTCAAAATGTTCCTGTTTCTAGCCAGACAATTAGAAGGATTTTTGGACTAATTAAATATGATAGTAAGCCCTCGCTAGAAGTGTTAAATGCTTTTGCAAATTATGTAGGATACGATCACTTTAATCACTTTTTATCTGATAATTTAGAATCACAGTTAGATTTTTTGTTTTCAGAAAAAGCTGAAACGCAAGATTACTGGGATGCTTGTGAAAAGTTAAGCTATGAGTTGTTATCTTCTCCGGAAATGGTAGCTATATGTCAAGAAAAACTCACGAAATTACCCTTAGCTCGTGATTACTTTATAGAAAATCATCCACTCCGAGATTTAATATGCACGGGATATGCCATGTATTTTCAAGAATATTTAAAATATAAATATACCTTGGAATCTCGCTTATTTGCCTATGGTTTTTTGTTCATCGGGGCATTTTTGTCTGAAAATAGACCATTTATAGATATTTACTATCAGCAAATGGAAAATACGCCTATTACCTATCCACCTAATGGTGTGTTTCACCTTCCTGCAGCTAGAAAATTCGGGGTTCCTCTATTGCATGCATGGTTGTATAGAGATGAAAAGCGTTTTAGAGAGAAATTCAACGAAATGCTAAAAGTGCGCCCAATGTATGAATATAGTTCTAAATATCACGCTTTTAGCTTTGATCAAGAAATCGTAGAACATTTAGCCCTTACGGATCGTTTTGAAGAAATGCGCTATATTGTAGATACAACTTTGGCTCAGGTGAATCCTGATACTACAGCCTCTAGTAGGCAAACGAGCCAACACGAGACTTGGAAGATTTTAAAAGCCTATGTTTATTTAAATACGGGAGAGAAAACACTAGCCGAAAATTATTTTAAGGCAGTAAATTTATCACTCATCAATCCAGGGTGGCAGAAATATTATACCATATTGTATCATTTTGTGGGATATTATTTTTGTTCGTCTCGTCAGAAAAAAGAGACGATTAAAAAGATCGAAGAGCTCATCAATGAAACTCATTTTACATTTTATTATCAATTATTAGAAACCCTAAAATGAAAAAAACCTTAAAAATCATATTTTTAAGGTTTTTTTGTTTTTGAAAATTGCTATTATTTAGTTTTGGTTGGCGCCATCATCATGATCATACGCTTACCTTCTAATTTTGGCAATTGTTCTACTTTTCCAAATTCCTCTAAATCCTGAGCAAGTTTTAAAAGCAAAATTTCGCCTTGGTCTTTAAATACAATTGAACGACCTTTGAAGAATACATAAGCCTTCAATTTAGCACCATCTTTCAAGAAACTTTCTGCATGGCGTTTCTTGAATTCGTAATCGTGCTCATCGGTATTAGGGCCGAAACGAATTTCCTTTATCACTACTTTAGACTGTTTAGCCTTCATTTCCTTTTTACGCTTTTTCTCGTCGTAGAGGAACTTCTTGTAGTCTAAAATTTTAGCGACAGGTGGCTTTGCGTTTTCTGTGATAAGTACCAAATCTAGGCCTCTTTCTTCTGCCCAACTTAAGGCTTGGCTAGTTTTGTAAACACCTATTTCTATGTCTTCTACATCACCAACTACACGCACCTCAGGCACATGGATATTCTCGTTGATCTTGTGTTGGTCCTCGTTTCTGTTAGAGGGGCGAAACCCTCCGAATCTTTTTTTTGCGATAATATTTAAAGTTTTGGTTATACTTGGTTTAAATCTTGTGATGGCAAATATCGTAATATTTAAGAAATTTTACAATATTAAATCACTGATTTTAAACATTTAATTCTTTTTCTAAAAGTGCTTTGAAATATCTAATGCTGAAACTTCCTAAATCTCCCTCGCCATGTTTACGAACAGACACGGTTCCATTTCCTTCCTCTTGCTCGCCTACAATTAGCATATAAGGCACTTTATTGATTTCTGCATCGCGGATTTTTTTACCCGTTTTTTCGGCGCGAGCATCTACACTTCCAGCAATGTTGGCATCTTGTAATTCATTTAAAACTTTGTAGCTATAGTCCAAATACTTGTCACTAATTGGCAAGATTTTGAACTGCTCTGGAGCCAACCATAGTGGCAAGTTTCCGCCAGTGTGCTCGAGTAAAATCGCTACAAAACGCTCCATAGAGCCAAATGGCGCACGGTGAATCATCACTGGGCGATGTTTCTCGTTGTCGCTACCAATATAGCTTAAATCAAAACGCTCAGGCAAGTTGTAATCTACCTGAATGGTTCCTAGCTGCCAGCTGCGTCCAAGTGCATCTTTTACCATGAAATCCAATTTTGGGCCATAGAAAGCCGCTTCGTTGTATTCAATTTTATAATTTAAGCCTTTTTCTTTAGTTGCAGTAATAATGGCGTTTTCTGCTTTAGTCCAGTTTTCCTCTGTACCGATGTATTTTGAGTGGTCTTCTTGGTCTCTGAGCGATACTTGTGCAGTAAAGTTTTCAAATCCAAGCGAACCGAATACATGCAATACCAAATCAATTACTTTTTTAAATTCATCAAGCAATTGGTCTGGTGTACAGAAAATGTGCGCATCATCTTGCGTAAATCCGCGCACGCGAGTAAGCCCATGAAGCTCACCACTTTGCTCGTATCGGTAAACGGTTCCAAATTCCGCAAAGCGTTTTGGCAAATCACGATACGACCATTGTGCTGAATTATAAATTTCGCAGTGGTGTGGGCAGTTCATAGGTTTTAGCAAGAACTCTTCTCCTTCGTTTGGTGTTTTGATGGGTTGAAAACTGTCTGCGCCATATTTTTCATAGTGTCCAGAAGTTACATACAAATCTTTGTGCCCAATGTGTGGCGTTACTACCATTTCGTAGCCCGCTTTTTGCTGAGCTTTTTGTAAGAACGCCTCAAGTTTGCGTCTCAAAGCAGCTCCTTTTGGCAACCACAATGGCAAGCCTGCACCTACTTTTTCTGAAAAAGTGAAAATTCCTAATTCTTTACCTAATTTTCTGTGATCGCGGCGTTTAGCTTCTTCTAAATTTTCTAAATATTCTTTTAGCTCTTTTTGTTTAGGGAATGAAATTCCATAAACACGAGTAAGTTGTGGATTTTTTTCGTCTCCTCGCCAATAGGCACCAGCAGCGTTCAAGATTTTTACAGCTTTTACAAGACCAGTGTGCGGAATATGCCCACCACGACAAAGATCTGTAAAGTTTTCGTGCGTGCAGAAAGTGATAGAGCCGTCTTCTAAATTCTCGATTAATTCGGTTTTAAAAGGATTATCAGCATAAACTTTCAACGCTTCTTCTTTGCTCACGGGATAGAGTTTAAACTCGCTTTTAAGTTTAGCATGTTCCAGCATTTTCTTTTCGATTTTTTCGAAATCTTTTTCGGAAATTGCTTCGTCGCCAAAGTCAATGTCATAATAAAATCCATTTTCTATGGCAGGCCCAATAGTGAGTTTTGCGTTGGGGTAAAAGTCCAAAATAGCCTGCGCTAACAAGTGCGCAGAAGAGTGCCAAAAGGCTTTTTTACCAAGCTCATCGTTCCAGGTTAATAGTTGCACTTCGGCATCTTGCGTGATAGGCGTGGTGATTTCTACTTGTTTTCCATCTACTAATGCAGATATTACATTTCTTGCCAAGCCCTCGCTGATGCTTTGTGCAATTTCTAATGGAGTGACTTGCTGTTCATACGATCGAACACTTCCGTCCGGTAATTTGATATTAACCATATATTTATTTTAGATAAGTGGCAAATTTAAACAATTTTAAGATTAAACTTAATTTTTTATTTTACTATAATTAAAAAAAGTTTTTCAGGGCTTAATTCTTTACAAAACGATAATTTTGAATCTCGATAGATAAAGTTTCTCCTTTGGTGTACAGCTCATCGGCATAGCAAATTACTTGCGTGCCATCGACATCAAGTGTGATTTCGTAACCTCGCCCTACGAATCTGCTGTGTTTCACGGTAGAAGAAACGCCGTAATTCGATATTTTGATTTCATGCAAATAGCTTAAACATTTCTCTCCGTTGGGATTATGGATGTTTAATTTTTGGCAGTCGGTCTCGTCCCAGCAATTCACTTTCCCAAAAAGCTCGGCTACATACAAATCTTTTGGAGAAAGATACACATCTTTTGGCGTACCGATTTGTAGAATCTCTCCCTCTCGCATAATGATTAAGCGATCGGCATAGCCAAGTGCATCATCGGCACGGTGCGAAGAAAAGAGTACGCCCATGTTTTGTTCTTCGCAATATTCCATCAATTGCTGTCGAATTTTGATGTGCAATGCAGCATCTAGATGGCTAAATGGTTCGTCCAAAATTAGCATTTTCGGCATTTTTGCCAAGGTACGCGCAATGGCAACACGCTGCTGCTGCCCACCACTTAATTCAACGGGTTTTCTGTCGGCAAATTCTGAAAGCGAGAGCACTTCCAAAATTTCGCTTACACGCTGTTTTTTCTTGTTTTGATAAATGTTGCTTAAATGTTTTCCTACATTTTCAGCCACAGTCATATATAGCGATAAATCGAAATCTTGTGCCACATATTTCATATCGTCGTGCCCAGGAATGAGCTGTAATTTAGGACCTTTGATTTCATCTCCATTGAAAATGATTTTGCCACTATCAGGGTCCAAAATACCATATATTAATTTCAGTAAAGTAGATTTTCCACTTCCACTTTCTCCCAAGATACAAGTTCGCTCAGTGCTATCTATTTCAAAATCAATATTTTTTAAAACATCAATTTCTGGCGTATAATTGTAATGAAGTTTTTCTACACTTAGCATTATTTAAAGGCTAAAGGCGTTTTGATGTTTTTGTACTCATAAAGAGACATTTTTAATGATCCTACGGCTAGTTCAGCCTCCAGCTGGATAGGGATTAAATTGGCATCGTCGCTTACCCAAATGGTCACACTTTCCTGTTCTTTAAACACACGGCCACTTTGCACATAAGGGCGCATTTTGATGCATTTAATGGTTCCGAATTTAGATTTTATGTTTTCTTTACCCAGAATTTTTAATTTAAAAGGATAGATTTGTCCATCCATAAACACATTGATTGTTTTAGCACTTCCTATGGCAAAATCGGTATTGGCCATTGTTCTTAAATAGTAGAATGCAGAAAGCATATCTTGCACATCTGTATTATATCGATAAGTCGTTTTTCTTCCATTTTCAAGATTGTGTTCATACACAAATCTTTTTTTGTGGTCGAAAGTTAAGGTCTTATTTTTTGTGTACCCCCCTTCGTTTATATTTCTTACAAATTTACTAGGCTGATAAGTGAATTTATCTATATAGGTTTCGTATCGGTCGTCGACCTTAAAGAAAACTCTCACAGCACCGCTAGAACTCCCTTTGCCTATTACATGCCAATGTGGGCGACCATTGTAGCTTACTTCTTTAATTTTTAAAGTGGCAAAACCAGCATTCACAAATCCATAGTGAACTCTGTATTTTAGAAATTCACTATCGGCTATACCTTGAGCTTGGAGTAAAAAACTTAAAAAAGTAACTACTATAAAATATAATTTCTTCATCAATTATTGTTTTTTTAATATAAGGCAAACTCTTTGCCAAGATTTATGTAGCTGAAAATCTACTGGTGATGATTTAGCTTTCGATTAATTTTTTCACTCCTTCATAGATTTCTAAAGCTGTGAATGGTGTACCTTTGGTCTTATTCAATTTTAAAGCATTTACCAAAAATTCATCGCGAATCAATTTTACCAATTGCCCTTGATTAATTTCAGGGATAATTACATATTTATGTTTAGCTAAAATTTCGCCTAAATTTTTAGGGAATGGGCATATGTAATTCAACTGGACATGCGCCACCGAAATTCCATCTTGAGCGAGTAGAGGGGTGGCTGCTAAAATAGAGCCGTATGTGCTTCCCCAGCCTAAAATCAATACATCAGCATTTTCATCGCCACATTCGTAAACTGCTTGCGGGATAAAATCCTGAATTTTGTTGATTTTTTCAGCTCTTTGCTTAATCATAAATTCATGGTTATCTGGATTATAGCTCACATCGCCAGTTAAGTGCTGTTTCTCTAATCCTCCCACGCGGTGTTCCAATTCTGGCATGCCTGGAATCGCCCAATCTCTCACGCCGTTTTCATCTCTTAAATAAGGCAAGAAAGGGTCTTTGTTTTGTGGAGAAACTGTTTTTGGATGAATTTCTTGTAAATCTTCGGCAGTTGGGAATTTCCAAGGCTCGGAACCATTACCTAAATAGCCATCGGATAGCAACATCACGGGGGTCATATGCTCAAGCGCAATGCGACAAGCCTCATACGCCATCTGGAAACAATCTTTGGGAGATTTTGCAGCCACAACCACGAGCGGAGCCTCACCATTTCGGCCGTGCACGGCTTGCAATAAGTCGGCTTGTTCCGTTTTGGTTGGTAATCCAGTAGAAGGTCCCCCACGCTGAACATTTACGATGACAGCAGGCAATTCAAGCATAATGGCAAGTCCTATGGCTTCTGTTTTTAGCGCAATTCCTGGTCCAGATGAGGCAGTAACGGCTAAATCTCCCGCATACGAAGCGCCAATAACCGATGCCATGGCAGCAATTTCATCTTCTGCTTGAAATGTTTTTACGCCTAAATTTTTATATTTAGCTAAATGGTGCAAAATATCTGAGGCTGGCGTAATTGGATATCCGCCGTAGAATAAATCTAGTTTTGCTTTTTGTGCAGCTGCCACAAGCCCAATGGCTAATGCGTGATTTCCCGTAATATTTCGGTATTTTCCTGCGGGCATCTTGGCGGGCTTTACTTCGAATCTTTCTGTGAATGTATCGCTGATTTCTCCGAAGTGATATCCAGCCTTTAAAACCTTAATATTGGCATCTAAAATTTCGGGTTTATTGCCAAATTTATTTTTCAAAAAGTCAATCGTGAAATCTAACGGACGACTATATAGCCAGTACACAAAACCGAGCGCAAACATATTTTTAGTTCGGTCTTTGTCTTTGGTGCCTAGTTCAGAATCCTTCAAAGCTTCGTTAGTCTGTTGCGTAATGTCGATTTCGTAGACTTTGGCATGTTTTCTCACCTCATCAAGTGGATTATTTTCCACTTTGGCAAGTCTTAAATTTTTAGCATTAAAGCCTTCGGTATTGGCAATTACAATTCCGTTGGGTTTTAATTTAAATTGATTTTTGATGAGAGCCGCAGCGTTCATGGCAACTAAAACATCGCATCCATCTCCTGGCGAGGTGATTTTGACGCTACCAAAATGCAATTGAAATCCCGAAACGCCTGCAATGGTGCCACCTGGGGCACGGATTTCGGCAGGGAAATCTGGAAATGTACTTATGTCATTACCAATGTGTGCAGAAGTATTGGTGAATTGTGAGCCCGTGAGCTGCATACCATCACCCGAATCTCCAGCAAAGAGGATTACTACTTGTTTTAGTTCTGTTTTCACTACGATTGTAAATTTATGATTTCTCTAATTTCTGGCGCATGTTTTTTGATAGTCATTTCCACGCCAGATTTTAGTGTCATTTGGTTTACACTGCAGCCCATGCAAGCCCCGAGTAGGCGCACAGTTACAATGTTATCGGCAATGTCGATGAGTTCGATGTCGCCCCCATCTGATTTTAAGAAAGGTCTGATTTCATCTAGAGCCTTTTCAACTTTAATTTTTAAATCTTCTTGCATAAATTAAATTTTATTGGGTTGAACATCCAGCCATCGTGGTAATGCGCACGATTTCAGTCGGTGGTAAATTTGTGTTTCTTTCTGCCAAGCTTTCAATCATGTTTTTAGCGATATTTCGGTACGCCTCGCTTGCAATGGTATTGCCTTGCAATGCGGCAGGTCTTCCCACATCGCTCGCCTCACGAATACTTTGAACAATTGGCACTTCGCCTAAGAACGGAACGCCGTTTTGCTCGGCTAAGTTTTTAGCCCCATTTTCGCCAAAAATGTAATATTTATTGTTAGGCAATTCCGCTGGCGTAAAGTAAGACATGTTTTCTACAATACCTAAAACAGGAACATTGATGGCGTCTAGTTTAAACATGCCAATTCCTTTTTTGGCATCCGAAAGTGCCACCTGCTGTGGCGTGCTGATGATAACTGCACCTGTGATAGGAAGTTGCTGAACAAGTGATAATTGAATGTCGCCTGTTCCTGGAGGTAAGTCAATGATAAGGAAATCTAATTTTCCCCAATTTGCTTCGTGAATTAATTGTTGTAAAGCCTTAGAAGCCATTGCTCCACGCCAAACGATTGCTTGCTCAGGATCGGCGAAAAATCCGATAGAAAGCAATTTTACGCCATAACTTTCTACAGGCTGAATTTTTGAAACGCCATCTACTTCAACCGATTGTGGTTTAGCATTTTCTACATCAAACATCAACGGGATAGACGGCCCGTGGATGTCGGCATCAAGCAACCCCACCGAAAAGCCCATGTTTTTAAGGCTAATCGCAAGGTTAGATGAAAGGGTAGATTTCCCTACGCCTCCTTTACCAGACGCAACTGCGATGATGTTTTGAACGCCGTCCAATTTTTTGCCTAAAATCTTTGGGTTTTCAGGCGAAACGGGAGCCTGTTTTGGGGTAGGCTTTGCAGTAACTTTGATTGCCAAATCCGCTTCAGGTAATTTATCTTTGATGGCAGCTGTAAGTGCCTCTTCCAATTTCTTTTTGTCGTGCATAGTAGGCGAAGGGGACTCCGCATCAATCATGATTTTATCTCCCATAATTTGCAGGTTTTTCACCCACTGCATAAGCCCCATGGCTTCGAAAATGTCTTTTATATAGTTTTTTGTAATACTCATAGATAAATCTGTATTATGCAAAGGTAAAAATAAATATTATAAGTGGTATTAGGAAATAAAGTTAAATAGATTTTCTCATTATTTAAATAGATAAAATTGATTTTTTGTGTTCAATAAAACGATTTACCAAGTAAAAAAATAGAATCAAAGGTTTTTTAGTTATCTTTGGTGTGAAGATTTGTTTTAAACCATGAAAAAAATAATCATAGGACTTTCGTGCCTTTGTATGAGTTGTGTAAGTGTTTGGAAAAAAGAATCCAAAGATTATTCCCGAAATTTCATCGATAAAGATAAAAAACGCCCCAATATTATTTTGTTCTTGGTCGATGATATGGGTTGGCAAGATACTTCTGTTCCTTTTTGGAAAGAGCGCACTCCTTTGAACGACATCTATCACACGCCCAATATGGAGCGACTAGCAAAACAAGGCTTGAAGTTTACGCAAGCATATGCTGCACCTGTTTGTTCTCCCACGCGAGTAAGTTTGATGACGGGCACAAATCCAGCGCGCCATAGAGTAATTGCTTGGACATTAAAATATAATGTTTCAAATCATTACCCATCTCAGACGCTTGAACAGCCAGCGTGGAATATGAACGGAATGTGTACGGAACCCAATGTGCCCAATACTTATCATGCCACCGCACTACCTCAGATTTTAAAGGACAATGGTTACTATACGATACATGCAGGGAAAGCTCATTTTGGTGCTATTGGAACCCCTGATGCAGATCCACTAAATATAGGTTTTAATGTAAATATAGCCGGCCATGCAGGGGGCGGACTTAGAAGCTATGAAGGACTTGAAAACTTTGGAAATACACCAGAAATGTTTAGTTACCAATCGGTGCCGGGATTGGAGGAATTTTATGGAAAAGATATTTTTTTGACCGAGGCACTCACGCAAAAAGCCCTCAAAGAGCTCGATCGTAGACCTCGGAACAAACCATTTTTCTTGTATTTGTCACATTATGCAGTGCATATCCCCATTATGGGCGATAAGAGATTTTTGCAAAAATATATAGATAAAGGACTCAATGAAACAGAAGCAAAATATGCAAGTTTAATTGAAGGTATGGATAAAAGTTTGGGGGATGTGATGGATTATTTAGAGAAAAACCATTTAAAAGAAAATACCATTCTACTTTTTATGTCAGACAATGGAGGGTTGGATCGTTCCAATCGAGGACGCTCAACAAACACGTGTAACGCGCCATTGTCAAGTGGAAAAGGCTCTTTGCGAGAGGGGGGAATTCGAGAGCCTATGATTGTGTTCTGGGAAAACCATACAAAACCTAATTCAGAAACCAATCAAAAAGTAATCATTGAAGATTTTTTCCCAACAATTTTAGAATTAGCTAAAATCAAAAATTACAAAACCATACAGCCCATAGATGGGCAAAGTTTTGTTCCCGTTTTGAAAAATGAAAAAATGCCCCAAAATCGAATTTTGTATTGGCACGCGCCAAACAATTGGAATCCTAAGTTTCGTTCCCTGCATTTAGCACCATCAAGTGCCATCAGAGAAGGGGATTTCAAATTGATTTATTACCACGATACGCAAGAATTCGAATTGTTTAACTTAAAAGATGATATAGGCGAGAAATATAATTTAGCCCAAAAATATCCCGAAAAACTCAAATCACTGGCTGTGAAGTTGAGTAAATATTTACGCCAAACTCATGCGCAAATGCCTATAATTAAGGCGACAGGAACTCCCGTGCCACTACCAGATGAAAGATTTAATTGAAAGTGTTATGATTTATATCACTTTTTTTACTATCTTTGTGAAAATACAAAATTTTTAAATTTATGAAGAAATCAGTTTTAGTAGTATTAGCAGCTGGTTTAGTAGGTTTCACTTCTTGCGAGAAAAAACAAGCAGTTGAGGCCACAGATGCCGTGGAGGTTACCAATCAGCCGAGCGAGAACGCAACTGTTTTTGCGGTAAATACTGAAAAATCAAATGTAGAATGGCGTGCCTTTAAATTCTATGAATCTGAAAACAAAGAAGCAGGGCACAACGGATTTTTTAAATTTAAATCGGGTGAAGTAGGAGTAGAAAACGGAGCTTTGACTTCGGGAACATTCACTATCGATGTAGCGAGTTTGGAAAGTTTAGACTTAAATGATGATCCAGATAGCAAAGCAAAATTGGACGGGCATTTAAAGTCTGAGGATTTCTTGCATGTTGAAAAATATCCAGAAGCTACTTTTGTAATCACTTCTGTAAAACCAATCGAAGGGGAGTACAATACAGAAATCAGCGGAAATTTAAAGCTTAGAGAAATCGAGAAAAACATCACCGTAAAAGCAAATGTTTCTGTAGAAGGTAATCAATTGCAATTGAATTCAGAAGAATTTAGCATTAACAGAAAAGATTTTGGTGTTAATTTCGAAGGAAAGCAAGGTGTCGTGATTCGTGACAATGTATCATTGAAAGTGAATGTTGTGGCAGAAACTAAGTAATATAATTAGTTGAAAATTAAGCCGTTCGTTTTTCGAGCGGCTTTTTTTATGTGCATTTCCCAATGAATTAAGTATGAATTTTGTATTTTTGGGCTTTAATCTAGCAAAAGATGATAGAAGAAATAAAATCTTACTTACAGGAGATTGAGCAGTTTAGCTCCGAAAAAGCAGCAGAAATCGAAGAATTTAGAATAAAATTTTTGGCTAAAAAAGGTTTGTTGAACGATCTTTTTGCTCGTTTCAAAGAAGTGCCCAACCAAGAGAAAAAAGAAGTGGGGCAAGCACTTAATCAATTAAAGCAAAAAGCTACCGAAAAAATCAACGCCTTAAAATCGCAAAATGTTGGTGGCGAGTCGCAAAGCCAAAAAGAGGATTATACCAAGCCCGGTGAACCGTTTATTTTAGGAAGCAAGCATCCAATCAGTATTGTAAAAAATAGAATTATCGAGATTTTTAAAAGAATCGGTTTTGCCCTATCAGACGGGCCAGAAATCGAGGACGATTGGCACAATTTCACTGCACTGAACCTACCTGAATATCACCCAGCGAGGGATATGCAAGATACTTTCTTTATTCAGCAAAATCCAGATGTTTTGTTGCGCACGCACACATCGTCTGTTCAGATTCGTTATATGGAAAACAACGAGCCGCCAATTAGAATTTTGTCGCCAGGTCGTGTGTATAGAAATGAAGCGGTATCTGCGCGTTCGCACTGTATGTTTCACCAGATTGAGGGGCTTTACATTGATAAAAATGTATCTTTTGCCGATTTAAGACAAACTTTGCAATACTTTACGACTGAGCTATTCGGTAAGTCAAAAATCAGACTTCGTCCATCGTATTTCCCATTCACTGAGCCAAGTGCTGAGGTAGATGTTTACTGGGGATTGGAGACAGAAACCGATTATAGAATGACGAAAGGTACTGGCTGGCTCGAAATCATGGGGTGTGGTATGGTAGATCCTAATGTGCTTAAAAATGTAAATATCGATCCAGAAGAATATAGCGGATTTGCTTTTGGTCTTGGTTTAGAGCGTATTGCCTTGCTTTTATACCAAATCAGTGATAT
Organism: Ornithobacterium rhinotracheale; assembly: GCF_022832975.1. NCBI lineage: Bacteria > Pseudomonadati > Bacteroidota > Flavobacteriia > Flavobacteriales > Weeksellaceae > Ornithobacterium > Ornithobacterium rhinotracheale. Next base: position 588,689 of record NZ_CP094846.1, read on the forward strand.
TCGTATGTACTTCGAAAACGATGTGCGATTCTTAGAACAATTTAAAGCCGAAATGGGAATGTAAAAGACCACTCCATGCGATTGATTTTTTATACCCTATGCGTTGCATTGCTTTTTGCGTGTAATTCCAAAAACGATGCGAAACTACCCGCGGACACCCCTAATGAACCCTTGCCGTATCCCGTTTACGCCAAGCCAGAAGTGAATTTGCCTTACAATTCACGCATTTTATCTAAATTTAAGCGTGTTAAAAAACCATATTTGGAGGCATTTTACAAAGATTATTGGCAAGCAAATAAGGTAAGTGGCGGATTGCTTGTAGCAAAAAATGGAGAAATAATTTACGAAAAATATTTAGGCTTTTCAGACAAAGAAAAAAACAAAGCATTAAACAAAGACACACCGATTCATCTGGCATCGATTTCTAAAGTGCTGACGGCCGTAGCGTTGCTGCGATTGGTGCAGGAAGACAAATTGAAATTAGACCAATTTGTATCCAATGTTTTGCCTGCTTTTCCGTACAAGGATGTTACGATTCGTGATTTGCTCACCCATCGTAGTGGTCTGCAAAACTATGCTTATTTTAAGCCGCACAAGCGCTTTTGGCGTGAAGAAAAAATGAAATCCAACCACGATGTGCTAGAATATTTGGCGAATGGCTTAAGCAAGGCATACAATCAGCCTAATAAAAATTTCAGCTATTGCAATACCAATTATGCACTTTTAGCTTTAATCATAGAAAAAGTAACGGGTGAGCGCTATCCTGTGGTCATGCAAAAAATGGTTTTTGAGCCATTTGGGATGAATCATACCTTTGTGTTTGATTACAAAAATCCGCGCGAAGTTTCTAAATCGTATACATTTAAAGGTCAGTTGTGGTCAGAGAGCGATTTGGATGCCATTTACGGAGATAAAAATATTTACTCAACACCGCGAGATATCCTGCAGCTTGATCGCGCAATGTACGCCGATAATTTCTTGACGCCAGAGCTGAAAACTTTGATGAAACAAGGCTACAGCAACGAAAGAAAAGGAGTGAAAAACTACGGATTGGGCATTCGAATGATGCAGTGGGATTCGGGCGAAAAGTTGTTGTATCACAACGGCTGGTGGCACGGAAATTACACCACTTATGTGCGTGGCGAGCAAGACACGCTCACTATTATTGCACTTGGCAATCAGCGAAATCGTTCCGTGTATTCGGCGTTCTCATTGGCAGGCGTTTTGGGAAAATATCCCGTGAGTTTAGAAAAAGTAAAAAATGCTAATTTACTGAACGAAAGTCAGAAAGATAGCTTAACTTTGCAGCCTGAATAAACCTATTAAAATGGCAGAATTATTTAAATATTGTCCCAATTGTGGGTCTGAAAATCACCAATTTATCAATTCTCACCGCTTTGAATGCAACGATTGTGGCTTCGTTTATTACCACAACATGGCGGCAGCTGTAATGGTGATTGTTGAGCGAAACGGAAAATATCTTTTCACCATAAGAAATAACGAACCAGCCAAGGGAAAATTGGACTTTCCAGGTGGTTTTGTAGATCCAGGGGAAACTGCGGCAGAGGCGGTGGTGCGTGAGCTTAAAGAAGAATTGGATTTAGATTTAAGTATCGATGATTTGCAATTAATCGATACCGAGGCCAACGATTATTTATTTAAAAATATTCCGTATCGCACGCTAGATGTCATCTTCAAAATTGTACTCGACCATGATGTGGTGCTCAAAAAAGAAGATTCAGAAATCCAAGATGTGATGTGGCTGAGCAAAGATGAAATCGATGTAAGCAAAATTGGTTTCCGCTCGATGCGAAAAGTAGTCGAAAAACATGTTTTAAAATAAAATCAAAACGCTCAAGCAATTGAGCGTTTTTTTCTTTAAATTGTGGATATGAAAAAAATCGTAATTCTTCTTATTTTTCTGTTCGCTCCTTTGCTACTTTTAGCCTAAAATTCACCCACAAAAATCATAGAAAAACACATTTAAATTTGTTGTATCTTTGTTTGTGATAAATGAAAAAATATAGATAATGCAAAACAAAGTACAAATCCCATGGCAAGATCGTCCAGAGGGCTCCAAAGATGTCGTGTGGCGATACGACCAAAATCCAATCATAGACCGTTACGCCATTCCTAGTTCCAATAGTATTTTCAATAGCGCCGTTGTGCCGTTTGAAGATGGCTTTGCGGGCGTGTTCCGTTGCGATAACAAGGCAGTGCAAATGAACATTTTTGCAGGATTTAGTAAAGATGCGGTGAATTGGGAGATTGAGCACAACCCGATTGATTTTGCCAAGGATCCTGATACCGAGATGATTCACTCTGATTACAAATACGATCCGCGTGTTACTTTTATCGAAGATCGCTACTGGATTACTTGGTGCAATGGCTACAATGGGCCGTCAATCGGGGTGGGCTACACTTTTGATTTTAAAAAATTCTATCAGTGCGAAACTGCCTTTTTACCATTTAACCGAAATGGCGTTTTGTTCCCACGAAAAATCAACGGAAAATATTGTATGCTCAGCCGCCCAAGCGACAACGGGCACACAGCGTTTGGCGATATTTTCTTAAGCTATAGCCCAGATATGAAATACTGGGGCGAGCATCGTTTTGTGTTCGGTGCCACTCCGTTTGAAGACAGCGCTTGGCAATGTCTAAAAGTAGGTGCAGGTGCCGTGCCAATCGAAACCGAAGAAGGCTGGCTGGTGATTTATCATGGTGTTATCCGCACTTGCAACGGCTATCGCTATGCAATGGGTTCTGCTCTGCTGGATTTGGACGATCCGAGCAAAGTGCTTTATCGCACACAAGATTATATTTTAGGCCCTGCGGCACCTTATGAATTGGTAGGAGATGTACCAAATGTCGTGTTCCCTTGTGCAGCGTTGCACGATTTTGAAAAAGATAGAATCGCAATTTATTATGGCGCGGCAGATACCCATGTGGGATTGGCGTTTGCGCATATTTCAGAATTGATTCAATTTACCAAAGAACATTCGTTATAATTTAAGTTTAACCGAGAATCAAAAAAGGGTGAAAAATACCTTTTTTGGTTCTTTTTTTATTTTCTAAACTTGACAAAAATGAGAACAATACATTTATTTTGTCTTGGTTTTTTGGGCTTAATCTTGTCGTGCACCACGGCACAGAAAAATACCGAAACCCAAAAATCAGATTTTAGCACAATTCACAAAGACCAAATCATTCCCGTGCCACAAAAAGTGGAGTACATCAAGGGTGCGTTTGTATTTTCGCCTGAAACCAAAATTTATATTTCAAACGAAAATCAGCGTTATGTGGCAGAATTGATTCAGGCTAAATTTCAGCCTGCAATGGGCTATGATTTAAAAATCGTTACCCAAAAACCAAAAACGAATTTTATAGGTTTTGAAGAAGATGCCAATTTAAAACCAGAAAATTATACTTTAAAAGTAAATCCAAATTTTATAGAATTAAAGGCCAGCGACCGCGGCGGATTTGTGCACGCCTACGAATCGTTACGCCAATTGCTGCCGCCTGCGATAGAATCTGAAAATTTAATCAAAAAGCAATGGGCGGTGCAGGCGCAAAATATTACCGATTTCCCTGAATTTAAATGGCGTGGCGTGATGCTCGATGTGTCAAGACATTTTTTCTCTAAAGATTATATTTTAAGCACTATCGATCGTTTAGCTTTGTTGAAAATGAATACGCTTCATTTGCACTTAATAGATGACCAAGGTTGGCGAATCGAGATTAAAAAATACCCAAAACTCACTCAAGTAGGGGCTTGGCGCGTAGACCATGAAGACAAGCACTGGGATGCGCGCCCACAACAAAAACCTGGGGAAAAAGCCACTTATGGCGGATTCTATACCCAAGAAGAGTTGAAAGAAATCGTAGCCTATGCCACCGAGCATGGCATTAATGTAGTGCCTGAAATTGAAATGCCTGCGCATGTTACGAGTGCGATTGCAGCCTATCCAGAATATTCTTGCCAAGGAAAACCCGTTACAGTGCCAACTGGCGGTCTGTGGCCAATTACCGATATTTATTGCGCGGGACAAGAAAAAACCTTTAAATTCTTGGAAGATGTTTTGGACGAGGTGATGGAGATTTTCCCTTCAGAATACATTCACATTGGTGGCGATGAAGCTACCAAAACCAACTGGAAAACTTGTCCACACTGCCAAGAGCGAATGAAAAAAGAAGGCTTAAAAGATGAAAAAGAATTGCAAAGTTATTTCATCAAACGAATTGAAAAATATTTGAACCAGCATGGCAGAAAATTAGTCGGTTGGGATGAAATCTTGGAAGGCGGTATCGCTCCCGAAGCTACAGTGATGAGCTGGCGTGGCTTTGATGGCGGAATCGAAGCGGCCAATCAAGGACATGATGTTGTGATGACGCCAGGAGACTATGCCTATTTTGATGCCTATCAAGGAACGCCACAAAACGAGCCTTTGGCCATTGGTGGATACAAAACGCTTAGCAAAGTTTATGAGTTTAATCCAATTCCGCCACAGATTGCACCCGATAAAAAACATCATATCTTAGGAGCGCAAGCCAATTTATGGGCGGAGTTTGTGCCAAATGAAAAGCATTCGGAATACATGTTGTATCCGCGTCTTTTTGCCATGTCGGAAGTGTTGTGGTCTTCGCCAAAACAGCGAGACATCAAGGATTTCTTTTCTCGTGTGTATGTGATGATGGATCGTTTCGATCGATTGGGCATCAATTATGCAAAAAGTATTTACGAAGTTACGGGCAAAGAAAAAATTGATGAAAAAGATCCGCGTACGATTTGGCTGACTTTATCCAATGAAATCCCGACAGCGATGGACATTCGTTATACCATTGATGATGAAAATTTAGCCAAAAATGCTAAAAAATATAATTCCCCAATTAAGATTACGAAAGACTGTACCGTGCGTGCTTCTCTTTTCAAAGATGGAAAGCCGGTTAATAATTTGTACGAAAAAACATTTAAATTCCATAAAGGAGTAGGGGCTACGGTAAGTTACGAGCCGATGTATCACAAAAGCTACCAAGGCCAGCACGAGACCAATATGGTGAATTTACTCCGTGGAACAGTGGATTTCCATGACGGGCAATGGCAAGCATGGTTGAGAGATGATGCGACGATTACCCTTGATTTGCACAAGCCAATCGACATCAGCGAAGTGGTAGTGGGAACAATGCAAAAACAAAGTTCTGGTATCTATTATCCGCTCGAAGTGGTGGCGTATATTTCCTCCGATGGCAAGAATTTCAAAAAAGTGGGAGATATTAAATTGCCTTATAAAGAAGATGGTTTTGCCGATTTAAAGGACTTTACTTTTAAATTTAAACAACAAAAAGCGCAATTTATAAAAATCTTCCTCAAAAACATTGCACATCCACCTAAGGGGGGCGACGCATGGATTTTTGTAGATGAAATTATGGTGAATTAAGGTTTTTAATATATTTAAAAAAAAAGTCCCCTTTAAATTTTTAAAGGGGACTTTTTTTTAAAAAATATTTTTGTAAATGTCGAAAAATATTTTCATTTTTGCGCACTAATTTTTTAAAGTTAATTTAAGCAACTTTAAATGGATATTTATTTATAATAATTGTTTAATATTGGTTATTTGTTTTTTTATGAAAAAGAAATGGTTTAAAATATCAATTAAATTGATATTGTGGATTCAGATAGTTAGGGCTCAGGAAGCTCCGTCTGGTAGGGTAGGAATCAATGTAGAACAGCCTTCAGCTACTTTAGAAGTGAAGGCGTCGCAGAACCTGTATGCCAATGAGGGAATTATTGCGCCTAAATTAGGAAAGCAGCGTGTGGCTGATATTAGAGAGCCCGTGGAGGGGACTTTGCTGTATGTGGAAGATTTGCAGTACAACGGCGCGAGCGTTAAAGTAAACACTATTGATGAGCGTGGTTACTATTATTACGATGGTACTATGTGGCAAAAGTTAGCGAACTCATCGAGTAGTAAATGGTGGAATTTAAAGGATTCAAAAGAGCCCGAGTGGGAAGAAGTGAACAGTGATTCATCGTTTTATTTTACGAATGGTTTCGTGAAAGGAGAGGGAAGGAGCATTTTAATTTATGGCGATATTTATAACCTAGAAAATGGTTCGCCCATTTTGTGTGAAAGCTCTCAGGGTAGAGGTATGCCTTTTTTGAAAGTAAAGGCCAGATTTGTGAAAATTAATACCCCCAAGTATGATATTAAAAAATATGCACAAGGCGAAAAAGAGTTTTTGCTGCGTAAGGAGCAATTAGAAAATGTTCAAGCAAATTACGAAATTTATGAAAATAATTCAAAAGTGATAGTCGGTTGTCCTAAAGACCAGGATTTGATGGTGAGGCTAGGAACACTCTATGCAATCAAGTATTAATTGAAAAAAAAGACTTGGAAAAATTTATCTCCAAGTCTTTTAAATTTTCACAAAGTATCTTTTAGCCATTTAAAGAAAGTTCGTTGCCAGAACAATCCGTTTTGTGGCTGTGTTACCCAGTGGTTTTCATCTGGGAAGAACAATAATTCAGATTTAATGTTCATCAATCGAGCAGCCGTATAAGCTTGCAAGCCTTGGCTAATCGGCACGCGGTAATCTTTATCATTGTGAATGATTAAAATCGGAGTGTCCCAATCTTTTACATGGTCTATGGGGTTGAAGGCAGTATAAGATTTGTGCCCTTCCCAGTACGGACCACCTACATCATGATTCATAAAGAAAAGTTCTTCGGTTTCGCCATACATACTGCGCAAATCAAACACGCCACAATGTGCAATAAATGATTTAAAACGCTTTTTGTGAATGCCCGCCAAATAGTAAATAGAATATCCACCATAGCTTGCGCCCACAGCACCCAATCGGTCATTGTCTACATAAGGCTCTTGGGCAAGCGCATCAATCGCCGAAAGATAGTCGCGCATCGCTTGTCCGCCCCAGTCGCCACTGATATCTTCGTTCCATTTTACTCCAAAACCTGGGAGCCCTCGGCGGTTTGGAGCCACAACGATGTAGCCTTCTGCAGCCATAAGAGCAAAATTCCAACGGAAACTATAAAATTGATTTACAGGAGACTGAGGTCCGCCTTGGCAATAAAGTAAGGTTGGGTACTTTTTGGTTTTATCAAAATTTGGTGGAAAAATCACATTTACAAGCATTTGCTTGTTGTCCGTGGTCTTGATCCATCTTTGTTCTACTTTAGGAGGTGTAACTTGGCTATAAAAAGCATCATTCACCTGTGTGAGTGGACTTAATTTTTTTGATTTTAAATCAAAGCTAAAGACTTCTGCGGCATGATTGATGTCGGTTTTTTCTACAATCAATTGGTTGCCCACTTCGCCCACAATGTGCGTGATGTTGTGCATTCCCTTTGAAAGTTGAGTCACTTTTGGCTTTTTATACAAATCCCTGATCTCAAAAACTTGCTCTTCGCCTGGCGTAGGTGCTACAAAGTAGATTTTATCGCCTTTTTTGTTCCAAATAAAGCTATTTACTGTGCCGTCCCAATCTTTAGTCAAGTTGATTTTTTTGCCTTTCGCCAAAATAAAAATATCGTTTTTGTCAGCTTCGTAGCCATCAGTTGCCATGCTTGTCCACGCCATCACGCCTTGTTCGTTGAAAGCAGGTTGCGTGTCATAGCCCATCATACCTTTAGTTAAATTTTCGGTTTCTTGGCTTTTCAAATCATAGGCATATACATCGGTGTTGGTAGAAGTCATGTAAGCCTTTCCATATAATTTTTTGGACACATATACGGCTTTGCTTCCGTCTGTGTTCCAAGTAAATTCTACGATATTATAAGGCTCATCTTTGAGCAATTCTATTTCTTCGCCTGTTTTTAAATTTCGGATAAATAAATGTGTGAAATGCCCATTGTTCCAAGTGTCCCAGTGGCGATGTTGCAGGTCGCTGTACAAATATCCTGTGGATTTGCTTAAATCTGGATAAATGTCTTTGGCTTCAATTTTTTCGACCAAAACTTCTTTGGTGAAAAGTTCAAATTCGCCATTTGGCGAGATTTTTTTGTCAAAACTTTTCGCAAATTCTTTCGAAACCTTGTGCGATGTTTTATCCTTTAAATTAAGGCTAAAATATTCCGTTGGGATTTTGTTTTCTGCCATGTTTGGCGTACTCACTTGATAAATAAGGTTTTGATTGTCAGGTGTGAGGCTAATGCTTTTTACACGCCCGAGTTGCCAGAGTGTTTCTGGCGTAAGTTGTTGTTTTTGAGCCATGGTTAAAGAAAATAGGCTAAATAATGCAGTTACAAATATTCGTTTCATTAAAAAAATAGCTAAAAATTAAATTTTTTCGAATCTAAAGTTTTCTCCAAGGTATACGCGGCGCACATCTGGATCATCGGCAAGCTCTTCGGGAGAGCCTTCTTTTAGGATACGCCCTTCAAACATGATGTAAGTCTTGTCGGTAATGGCGAGCGTTTGTTGCACATTGTGGTCGGTGATAAGGATTCCGATATCTTTCTTTACGAGCGAGCGAACGATTTTCTGAATGTCTTCTACCGCAATGGGGTCTACTCCCGCAAACGGCTCATCGAGTAAAATAAATTTTGGATTTACGGCCAAGGCACGCGCAATTTCGCAACGACGACGCTCCCCACCAGAAAGCAAATCTCCGCGGTTTTTGCGCACATGCTCGAGCCCAAACTCTTCGATGAGTTCGTTACATTTTTGTTTGCGCTCCTTGCTGGATAGGCCTTTTACCATTTGCAAAACCCCCATGATGTTTTCTTCCACCGTAAGTTTTCTAAAGACAGAAGCCTCCTGCGCCAAGTAGCCAATTCCCTTTTGCGCACGGCGGTACATAGCGTTTTTGGTAATGTTGTCTTGGTCTAGAAAAACCTTGCCTTCGGTAGGTTTTATCAGCCCTACAATCATGTAGAAAGTCGTGGTTTTTCCCGCACCATTGGGACCAAGAAGCCCGATGATTTCGCCTTGTTTTACTTCAAGAGAAACATCTTTTACCACATTTTTCTTTCCGTAACTTTTGATTAAATGTTCGCCTCGTAAAATCATTTTTTGTCCAATAAATTATGCACAAAGATAACTAAATTTAAAATATACCCACTTTTGGCACATTCAACCCCTAAATGCAACATTATCCACAAAATTAAAAAAAACATCACGAGGCTTGCAAAACTTTAACACTTTAAACGGTCTATCGTTTATCTCTTTTTGCACCGATTTCAGCTTGTTAGCGTTACTTTTTGTAATTGCCGAACCTTTTTTTACATACTGTCTAACAAGTTTGTTCATATGCTCAATTTGTCCCTTTTCCCAACTAGAATAAGGGTGCGTAAAAAAAACACGCGCCCCCAATCTCTTCCCCACCCGTTCGTGCTGTGCAAACTCCAAACCATTATCCACCGTAATAGACTTAACCACCCCCTTGTACGGAACCAAAACATCTATCATCGCATTTGCCACAACATCAGCACTTTTATTAGGTATATATCTAATAAATAAAAACCTTGATACTCTTTCCGTAAGTGTCAGCAAATAACCCTTATGATTTTTGCCCTGTACTAAATCACCCTCCCAATGTCCGAACTCCTTACGCTCATTCACAACCTGCGGGCGTTCATCTATACTAGTTCTATTTTTTATCTTCCCAACAATTTTAGAAACCTGTGCCTTTCTCTTTTTCAAAGCGTGCCTGCAATATTTGTACAGATTACCTCCTTTCAATTTATCAGCCCTTATATATTGGTAAATCCTTTCCACCGAAACCATAGCAAGCCCCAGCCTTTTACAATAACCCACTATCTGGAGCGGTGAATATCTTTTATACAAAAATTGTCTTACTCTTTTCTCAATGTCTTTTGTAAAGCGTCTATAACGCAAAAAACGCTCCTTCTTTTCAGAATAGAGCGTCTGTGCAGTCTTTGCTTTATACTTTCCTTTCTTCGTTCGGTTCCTCCTCACTTCACGGCTTATCGTAGATTTTGACCTTTTTAATTCTCTAGCTATTTTCGAAATAGACCAACCAGCTTTTAAATAAGCCTCTATCATTGCTCTATCATGCAAATCCAAATGTTTAAATGTCCGTGCCATTATTCACCTTGTATTAAATGATTTAACTTCATTTGATACCCAAAAACATCACCTTTTGTACAAATATCATCATAAAAAGGTTCAATAAAAAAACTAAAATAAGCGTCTAAATGCTTTCTATCTTTAAACAAATCCTCGTCTAATGCATGTACTATATTTAAAAGGTCGTCACATTCTTTAACATTCACACTAAACATTTTATTTATATACTTAATCTGTTTTTCAGTGTAGTACTTTCTAATTTCTTTTTTTGCCTCCTTGCTTTGTGCATATCCAGCGGTTACAGCCAAACATAGTCCAAATGATAGTAAGATTTTTTTCATGATAATAATTTTAAGTGATTTTTAAATATGTTAATACCATTATCAAAACAAATGCCAAATAGTGCAAAGCAAAAAGATAAAAAAGAAAAAAAAAGGGCAATGCGCACAACGCATCACCCCATTAGTAAAAATATGCTATGAAAAAAATAAACAAATTAATTCAAAAATCTCGGCACAAAACTCCCCTTATAAAACCTCCCCAAGTACTGCGCATTCCTTCGGTCATACACATTAAAATACTTCCAATCAGCAAACTTAGAACCATCCAGCCACTTGCTGAACCTGTATAAATCATGCACATACTGCATTTTGAACACTCCAAAAGCTCCGAAAACTATACACGAATAATCATTTTTATGGCTCATCACTCAACGCCTTTGATTTCTTCATCGCCGTCGTACAACATAAATGGTCCAGTACCTGCATAATGATACTCTTGCCCTGGCTCTAATTGGCATACTACATGGCTATACGCGTCCGATACATCAAGATAGACCCCAACAAATTTCGCAGAATAGTTTGCGAAACGATACCGATCACGAGTTTTAGTCACTGCAAATCCATCATAATATGTACCCACTAGGTAATATTTTAAAGAAGAATTTTCTTCATCTGTAGATGTTGGTAAATCTTTCACCGCCTCGCCATCTACAGGTATTAACCGCCTGTAAATCAAAAAATCAGACTTATCAACCAGATATTTTTTAAAACCATTAGCCGTATACAACTGATTTCCCACTTGATAATAACAATTCCTAAACAAATCAACAGAAGAAGCTTTCTCGCAAACATATTCCCCGCGAAATCTTCTATTATCAATAACTATAGTACAATAATCACTCATCTCTATTATCTTTAAACTCTCTAATCTTTTTCTTTGCAAAACTATACGCAAAATCAAGCACAATAGCTAATAAACTTGCTA